>NZ_JABVYQ010000002.1:0-564319 GCF_013357975.1 Parageobacillus sp. VR-IP | reverse complement strand
CGAAGCCGCCTTTCAACCAAAGACCATGCGGTCTTTGGTGTTATCCGGTATTAGCTCCGGTTTCCCGGAGTTATCCCGGTCTTACGGGTAGGTTACCCACGTGTTACTCACCCGTCCGCCGCTAACCAAACAAGAGCAAGCTCCTGTTCGGTCCGCTCGACTTGCATGTATTAGGCACGCCGCCAGCGTTCGTCCTGAGCCAGGATCAAACTCTCCATAGAAAGTTGATTGGCTGATTTTTAGCTTCAGCACCGACACACAAGGTGACGCGGTGCCTCCACCTTTCTTATTGTCTAGCTTCGGCTCGCAACCGCTCGGGGTCAAATAACCTTCGCCTTCGGGGTGACAAGCATCCCTGCAGGCGAAGAACATTTGCCCGTCGCGGTTAAGCTGCGAGCCTCCGCTTTTCTTGATTGACGCTTGCGTTTTGTTTAGTTTTCAAGGAACTTTAGGAACTTTCATCTCTTAAAGATGACAGCTATTAAATAATAACTCATAGACAATTAAAAGTCAACACTTTTTTACAAATTATTTATCAAAACACATTTGAATCAAGCAAAATTGATTCTATCATGTTTGTCTTTCATATTCAACAGTATTTTTTTAAGAAAAAATATTTATCCGCCAGCGTTATTAATGAATAATTTCCTCGATATATATATCTCGATGTTCACTTAGAGAAAGAAATTTCTCTTTGTTGGCTAGTTTAACAATTGGTCTTGTCGGTTCTTCCGGCTGTATAAAAATAATTTTGCCTATTTCGCCGTTTGATAATTTAACCACCGTCCCTGTTTGAAAGTTGGCTAATTGATCTAGCAGTACTTTTATTGCCTCCATGCTTAATTTGCCAAATTGCTCGATTTGCATTTTTTCCAGCGCTTTAAAGGGCGACTGTTTGCGTCGATAAAGGCGTTCGGAAGTCATCGCATGATACATGTCCGCTACCGCCAATATTTTGCTGTATGGATGAATTTGCTGACCGCGAATTCCAAACGGATAGCCGCTTCCGTCAATGCGTTCATGGTGCTGCAATACTGCTAGCTTTGTCCCTTGTTTTAAAGCTGTTATTTTTTGCACCATTCGATAGCCAAATATGGTATGTTGCTGTACTTCTTTGTATTCGCTAGCAGTAAGTGCGGACCGCTTTATTAAAAGCCTTTTATCGACCTTTGCCATTCCACAGTCGGACAATACACCCGCAAGCGCGATTTGATAACACCCCCCTCTGCTATAATCCATTTGTTTTGCTAAAAAACCTGCTAGCAACCCGACGCTAACCGCATGGTGATATAAATAATCTTCGTCTGTCGCATAACGGTATAATATTAACAACTCTCTCTTATTGTGTATAAATTTGTCTAACAATGGAATAATCATATTTCTTACTTCGGCGATGTCAATCGGGAAACCAGATTGCCATGATTGAAACGCTTTTTTATATTTTTGAACCGCTTTCAGGTAAAGAGATATCGAATGTTCGTTGCTTATAGAACCGTCATGGTGCGCTTCAGGCAATTCTGTCGGGCGGAACGGCTCGCCGTTCGCCAAAACTGGCTCGACACATACTTCCTCAATTAAAAATTTTTCTAATATGTTTAATAACGTTGATGTCACTACCGTATTTTTTAGCATAATTGGTTTTTTCGTTTTCCCCAGCACATCTTCAGCAAGAATACATCCTTCTTGCAACTGGCGAAGCTTTACCCGAATCATCGCTATACACTCCCATGTTTTATTCATGTAATTTTATACTAACATTATTAGGAAATTAGTTGTAGTACTTTATGCGTATATAAAAAAGAAAGGTGCCACGAAAACAAAGCTTTCGGACACCTTTGTTATTTATAATGAATAACTCTCTTGCCTCTCTTGGCTCTCTTCCTCTTTTTCTTCTGTTGGAACTTTCGCTACCGTAGCAACATATTCATGTTCATTTTCTTCCGATAGACGAATTAACTTTACCCCTTGTGTATTTCTTCCTACTCGTGAAATATCGCTGACAGCAATGCGAATGAGGATACCGCTTGTCGTGATAAGCATTAAGTCTTCGTCCCCGTTGACCGTTTTCACCGCAACAACCGGACCGTTTTTCTCCGTCACATTACATGTTTTAATTCCTTTTCCGCCGCGGTTTTGCAGACGATATTCAGAGGCAGGGGTGCGCTTGCCATATCCGTTTTTCGTCACGACTAATACATCACAATCATCCTCTAAAATTTCCATGCCTACTACTTCATCATCCTCATCAAGCGTGATCGCCTTCACTCCCGTTGCACTCCGTCCCATTGTGCGGACATCGGTTTCCGGAAAACGGATAAGCATTCCGTTTTTCGTCCCGACAATAATATGTTTCGATCCATCCGTTAGCTTAACCGAAATAAGCTCGTCCCCTTCGCGCAGATGGATTGCGATTAAACCGTTGTTTCGAATATGGGCGAAGGAAGAAAGTGGACAACGCTTGGCAATGCCTTGTTTTGTGGTAAAGAACAAATATAAATTGTCGTCAAATTCGTCGTGAATAGGGATAATCGTATTAATCCACTCATCTTTATCCAGTTCTAAAAGATTAATAAGCGGAAGTCCTTTCGCGGTCCGACTGTATTCCGGAATTTCATATCCTTTCGCCCGGTATACTTTGCCTTTATTCGTAAAGAATAAAATGGTGTTATGAGTCGACGTAATCAAAAGATGTTCGACAAAATCGTCTTCGGTCGTATGCATGCCTTGGACGCCTCGTCCACCACGTTTTTGGCTTCTGTACGTAGAAACAGGCAAACGCTTAATATACCCTTTATGTGTGAGGGTGATGACGACATGTTCGCGCGGAATTAAATCTTCATCGTCAAATTCTTCGGCTCCTCCAATGACGATTTCCGTTCTCCGTTCATCGTTAAACCGCTCTTTAATTTCCGTTAGCTCATCGCGAATAATTTGCAACACTTTTTCCTCATCCGCTAAAATCGCTTTTAATTCAGCGATGAAACGGACAAGATCTTGATATTCTTGTTCAATTTTTTCTCGTTCTAATCCAGTTAACCGTTGCAAACGCATATCTAAAATTGCTTGCGCCTGTTTCTCGCTGAGCGAAAACTGCTTCATCAGCCCTTCCCTAGCGATTTCCGTCGTCTGTGAGCTACGGATTAGGCTAATCACCTCGTCAAGGTGATCAAGAGCAACGCGAAGCCCTTCTAAAATATGGGCGCGGGCTTCTGCCTTTTTCAGCTCGTAAGCTGTCCGGCGGCGGATCACTACTTTCTGATGTTCCAAATAATGCTCCAGACATTCTTTTAAATTTAACACTTTCGGCTGACCATCAACAAGCGCAAGCATGTTAATGCCAAAGCTTGTTTGCAATGCTGTATGTTTATATAGATTGTTTAAAATGACTTTAGCGTTGGCATCGCGGCGCACTTCGATGACGATCCGCATTCCGTTCCGGTCTGACTCGTCGCGTAAATCGGTAATGCCGTCAATTTTCTTTTCGCGGACAAGCTCCGCGATGCGTTCAATTAATTTTGCCTTGTTGACTTGATAAGGAAGCTCACGGACGATGATCGTTTCTTTTCCGTTGGACTGCTGTTCGATCTCAACTTTCGCACGCAATGTGATCGAGCCGCGCCCTGTTTCGTATGCTTTACGGATTCCGCTGCGGCCGATAATTTGCCCCGCCGTCGGAAAATCTGGCCCTGGAATGTATTCCATTAAATCGGCCACCGTCATATCAGGATTTTTGCTTAATGCCAAAATGGCGTCGATCACTTCGCCGAGCTGATGCGGCGGAATATTTGTCGCCATCCCTACGGCGATTCCGGATGAGCCGTTTACCAATAAATTAGGAAAGCGCGACGGCAAAACAACTGGTTCTTTCTCCGAACCGTCGTAGTTATCCTGATAATCGATCGTGTCTTTGTTAATGTCGCGTAACAGTTCCATCGCGATTTTGGACATGCGCGCTTCTGTATAACGCATCGCGGCAGCTGCGTCGCCGTCAATCGATCCGAAGTTTCCGTGTCCATCGACAAGCATGTAGCGATAGTTAAAATCTTGCGCCATGCGGACCATCGTGTCGTATACGGCTGCATCGCCGTGCGGGTGATATTTCCCGATGACTTCGCCGACGATGCGGGCCGACTTTTTGTATGGTTTGTCCGCGGTCATGCCAAGATCATGCATGGCATATAAAATACGGCGATGCACAGGCTTTAGCCCGTCGCGCACATCAGGCAATGCCCGCGATACAATGACGCTCATCGCATAATCGAGAAACGAGGAACGCATTTCCTGGCTAATGTTGACTTCACGGATGCGCGGATGTTGATTTTCTGCCATTCAAGAAAACCTCCCTTATAAAAAATTTGGAGTGGGGAGGGTGATTGCTCAACACTCTCCAAACTAAATATCTAAATTTCTTACATACCTTGCGTTTTCTTCGATAAATTGTCTTCGTGGTTCTACTTTGTCTCCCATCAAAATTTCAAACGTTTCATCAGCTTCAATTGCATCTTGCAAACTAACTTGAAGCAGCGTTCTTGTTTCCGGATTCATCGTTGTTTCCCATAACTGCTCTGGGTTCATCTCGCCAAGACCTTTATAACGCTGAATCATCGGCTTTGGGTTTTCTGGCAATTCCGCAAGAATTTTCTCGAGCTGCCGGTCGTTATAGGCGTACCTTACTTGTTTGCCTTGCTCAATTTTATAAAGCGGCGGTTGGGCGATGTATACATATCCCCGCTCGATAAATTCGCGCATATAACGGTAAAAGAACGTAAGCAGCAATGTGCGAATATGGGCGCCATCGACGTCCGCATCGGTCATAATAATGATTTTATGGTAGCGCGCTTTTGTAATATCGAAGTCTTCACCAATTCCCGTGCCCAATGCGGTAATAATGGCACGAACTTCATTGTTCGACAAAATTTTATCTAGGCGTGCTTTCTCAACGTTAATAATTTTCCCGCGCAACGGTAAAATCGCTTGGAAATGACGATCCCGTCCTTGTTTGGCCGAACCGCCGGCAGAGTCTCCTTCGACCACATACAATTCACTGATGGAAGGGTCTTTTGAGGAACAATCCGCTAGTTTTCCAGGCAAGTTAGAAATTTCAAGCGCGCTTTTTCGCCGCGTCAGTTCGCGTGCTTTTTTTGCCGCTACGCGCGCTCGGGCCGCCATCATTCCTTTCTCCACAATTTTCCTTGCTATCGTTGGATTTTCCAATAAAAATGTTTCAAACTGTTCCGAGAAAACCGCATCAGTAACCGTCCGGGCGTCGCTGTTTCCAAGCTTTGTTTTCGTTTGTCCCTCAAACTGCGGAGCCGGATGTTTAATCGAAACGATTGCTGTTAACCCCTCGCGGACATCTTCGCCAGTTAAATTTGGATCATTATCTTTAAAAATTTGCTGTTTGCGTGCGTAATCGTTAATAATGCGCGTCAGTGCCATTTTAAAACCGGATTCATGCGTTCCGCCTTCGTGCGTATGAATGTTATTCACAAATGAATAAATATTGCTGCTATAACTATCATTGTATTGAAGCGCAATTTCGACATGAATGCCGTCGCGCTCGCCGGCGATATAAATCGGCTCTTCATGAAGCACTTCACGCGTCCGATTTAAATGTTGAACGTAAGATTGAATACCGCCTTCGTAACAATATTCATTTTTTCGGTTTTCTACCCGCTTATCTTCAAGCGTAATTTTGAGACCGCGATTTAAAAAAGCTAACTCACGGAGACGAGTTGCCAACGTTTCATAATCGAATTCGGTCGTTTCTGTAAAAATTTCTGGATCAGGTTTAAAATGAACGGTAGTGCCTGTCCGATCTGTATCGCCAATCACTTGCAAATCAGTGCAAGGAACGCCGCGCTGATATTTTTGATAATGTATTTTTCCGTCTCTGTATACATATACTTCCAATTCCTCTGATAAAGCATTGACAACAGAAGCGCCAACTCCATGCAGTCCACCCGATACTTTATAACCGCCGCCACCGAATTTGCCTCCGGCGTGCAGAACGGTCATAATCACTTCAACAGCCGGACGTCCCATTTTCTCTTGAATGTCAACAGGGATGCCGCGACCGTTATCTGTAACCGTAATGCTATTATCTTTTTCGACCGTCACGTTTATTTCCGTACAATAACCGGCTAACGCCTCATCGATACTGTTGTCGACAATCTCCCATACGAGATGATGCAGCCCTTTTGGGCCAGTGGAACCAATATACATCCCCGGTCGTTTTCGGACTGCTTCCAGCCCTTCTAATACTTGAATTTGGCTCGCATCATACGTATGTTCGACTTTTTGTTCCATTGTCATGTCCAATCACCTACGCTTTCTTTCCAAACGTTCAAAACATTAATGACAGGAAGGGGCGGTTATGGAGCCGGAATGGACTTTATAAATGGCTGCTTCCTTAATGATGTCATGTTTAATCCCGTCAATGCTTGTCGTCGTCACAAATGTTTGTACTTTTCGCCGGATCGTATCAAGGAGGTGGGTTTGCCGATAGTCATCCAGTTCCGATAGCACATCATCAAGTAAAAGAATGGGGTAATCGCCAAGTTCAGAAAAGATTAATTCAATTTCCGCTAATTTGATGGATAATGCTGTTGTGCGTTGTTGTCCTTGAGAGCCAAAGGTTTGCACATTTTTCCCATTTACAATAAATGAAATATCGTCACGATGCGGGCCAGCAAGCGTCATTCCCCGCTGGATTTCCCTTTCTTTTATTGTAGCAAACTTTTCGCTATATGCTTCTATTATTCTCGACAATTCTACCTTTTCTGATACATCTATAGACGATTCATATTGAATTTGCAGCTGTTCTAATCCGCGGCTGATTTCATGGTGAATGGGCGCTGCCCATTTTTCGAGCAAAAACAAAAATTCATGGCGCTTCATCGTAATTTTCGCCGCCAGCGGAATCAGCTGCTCTGTTAAAATATCTAATATCGTTTCATCTTGCCGCTCGCGCGTCTGCAGCATTTTTAAATAGTGATTGCGCTGCTGCAGAAGCTTTTGATATTGACTTAAATCATGTATATAAACGGGGGAAACTTGCCCGATTTCCATGTCAATAAAACGGCGTCTTACTTGCGGGCTTCCTTTCACTAAATTTAAGTCTTCCGGGGCGAACATCACAACATTTAAATGACCGACATACTGGCTTAGCCGCTGCTGTTCAATATGATTGCATTTCGCCTTTTTCCCTTTCTTGGAAATGATTAACTCAAGCGATAACGCTCCGTGTTTTTTTACTGCTTTTCCTTCTATTTTAGCATAGTCTTCATTCCAGCGAATAAGCTCTTTGTCGTTTGTCGTGCGATGCGACTTCGCCATCGCCAATACATAGATAGCTTCCATCATATTTGTTTTTCCTTGAGCATTTTCCCCCAAAATAATATTTACATTGTTCATAAATTCCAACGTTTGGCTTTCATAATTACGATAATTTTTTAATGATAAGTGCGTTAAAAACAACGGCCCTTCACCTACTCTGCTTTCGTTACAATAAACGTGCCCAATCCTTCCACTTCGACTTTATCGCCATTTTTTAGCTTTCGGCCGCGCCGGTCTTCCCTTTCTCCGTTGACCAACACTTCATTTGTTTGCAGGAACCATTTCACTGCACCGCCTGTACTGACGGCTTGAATAAGTTTGAGCAATTGTCCAAGCGTAATCGTTTCCGTTGTGATTGCTACTTTCTTCTCCATCTGTTCATCGCTCACTTTCTTAAAACTGCCCATTTTTTTATTTTAACGAAAAAATGACATACTAGCAAAGAAAGCTGCTATTACGGTAGCAGCTTTCTTTATTAATACGTTCTTACCGGCAAGATAAGCTGAAGCATCGAATCGTTATGCAAAGGGCGAAGCAAAAACGGCCGCATTGCGCCAGTAAAGCTGATTTTAATGTCGGTGCCATCGAGCGCTTTAAGCGCATCCATCATATATTTTGCGCTAAAGGAAATTTTTAATTCCTCTCCCTCAACGGATTCACTTTGAATTTCTTCCGTTACTTTCCCGATTTCCGGAGAAACGGAAGAAATTTCGATAATGCCTTCATTGAGTGTGGTTAGTTTTACCACGTTGTTTCTTCCCTCTCTCGCTAATAGAGAGGCGCGGTCGATCGCCTGCAGAAATTCTTTTGCGTTCACGATAATATCGGTTTTGCTATCCGTTGGAATAAGGCGGGCAGTTTCCGGATAATTTCCATCAAGCAGGCGGGAAAAGAACAGCAAATGTTTTGTTTTAAATAAAATTTGATTAGCCGTAACGACAATATCAACCGGATCATTGCTGTCATCTAAAATTTTACTTAATTCGTTTAGACTTTTTCCCGGAATAACAACATTATGCGACTGCGGATTCTCCGTTTCTATTTTTGCCTTTCTTAACGCCAGACGATGGCTGTCTGTCGCCGTGCAAGTAAGTTCTCCGTTTTCAAACTTCCAGTTGACACCTGTCAAGATCGGCCGCGTTTCCGATGTTGAAACGGCAAATACCGTTTGGCGAATGATCGTTTTTAATAGATCCGTTGGGATTTTAAATATATTTTCTTCTTCAATTTGCGGCAATCTTGGATATTCATCGGGATCAAGACCGTTTAAGTTGAATTCCGCTTTGCCGGAACGAATGACCGTTAAAAAGTTTGGTCCTACTTCTATCTCCACTGTCTGTTGCGGCAATTTTTTAACGATCTCGGCAAAAAAGCGCGCTTGCAGTACGACGCTGCCAGTCTCTTTTACCTCAACAAGCAGTTTACCTTCTTCTTCCACAGGAATGAACGATTCGATAGAAATATCGGAATCGCTTCCCGTCAATGTTACTCCTTGTGAAGTCGCAGTAATTTTAATTCCTGTCAAAATTGGAATAGTTGTGCGTGGCGATACGGCTTTCATCACATCTTGAACGCTTTTGGCTAGCGATTCTCGATCAATGGCAATTTTCATCTTGCAATGCCTCCTAAAATGATTAGGGAAATAAATTATTTTTTTATAGTAAAACATAAAAAACAAAATCGTAATACTAGTAATAATGCTTGTTGAAATGTGGATAAGTAAATGAAGTAAAGGAAGCACAGCCTGTCCACATGTGGATAGGCTGTGCATAAATCTGCGCCTATTATTCACAATTGTTTCAATTTCTCTTGAATTTCTTTTATATGCTTTTGCAGCTGTACATCCGATTGCAAAAGTTTTGAAATCTTTTCATGCGCATGGATGACGGTCGTATGGTCACGTCCTCCAAATTCATCTCCGATTTTTGGCAATGAACAGTCTGTGAGCTCGCGGGAAAGATACATGGCAATCTGGCGTGGAAAAGCGACAGATTTCGTTCTTTTTTTCGCTTTAAAGTCTTCTAGTTTGATATTAAAGTGCTGGCCGACGACGCGCTGAATATCTTGGATCGTGATGACCTTCGGCTTTGTGCTTGGGATAATGTCTTTCAAGGCTTCTGCAGCCAAATCAGCGGTAATTTCCTTATTGATCAGCGACGAATAGGCGACAACGCGTATAAGGGCACCCTCTAGCTCACGGATGTTGGAATCAATTTGATTGGCAATGTACAGCATCACTTCATTCGGAATATCAAATCCTTCCGCTTTTGCTTTCTTTCTGAGGATAGCAATCCTCGTTTCCAAATCTGGAGGAGTGATATCGGTAATAAGCCCCCATTCAAACCGTGAGCGAAGACGGTCTTCTAGCGTTGGAATTTCTTTCGGCGGCCGGTCGCTGGAAATAACGATTTGTTTGCTTTCCTCGTGCAATGTATTAAATGTATGGAAAAATTCCTCTTGCGTTTGTTCTTTTCCAGCCAAAAATTGAATATCATCAATTAATAGAACATCGACATTTCGATACTTGTTGCGAAAATCGTCAGGACGGTTGTCACGAATCGCGTTAATAAACTCATTTGTAAATTTCTCCGAAGATAAATAAACAACTTTAGCCGACGGATTGTGTTCGATAACATAGTGACCGATCGCGTGCATTAAGTGAGTCTTCCCTAAGCCGACTCCACCGTAAATAAAAAGCGGATTATACGCTTTTGCCGGGGCTTCCGCCACTGCGAGAGAAGCCGCATGGGCAAAACGATTGCCAGAACCGATGACAAACGTGTCAAACGTATATTTTGGATTCAGCATGCTTTGCGGAAAATCTGATGCATCTTCATATGGTTTCCGCTGTTTTTTCGAGGGCCGCTGAAACTCAAAATCATCTTCTGATTGATTAGGAGGAATAATAAACTTAATTGACAGTTCTTCACCAGTAATATCGTAGATCGTTTCCGCAATTAAATGAGAGTAGCGGGAATCCAGCCAGTCTCTTGCAAATTCGTTTGGGGCTACGACGACAAGCGTGTCACCTCGTAAAGAGTGGGCTTTTGTTGATTTTAGCCAAGTTTCAAAGCTTGGCTTGCTAATTTTTCTTTCGATTTCCCCGAGCACGCGATTCCATAAATCATGGATATTCTCCAACCGTTGCCCCTCCCTTACTCAGAGGATAATAATCTGTTTAAAAAATAAATTTGTGGAAATAACATATAATAAGGAAAAAAGCGGCTTTTCGACAAAATTCACCACTTGTGGATAACATTATAAACAGGCTGTGAAAAAATATATCCACAACATATCCACAAAATGTGGATATTTTTCTTTATCCACACCATTATCCATAGTGAAAACACAATAATAATAGCAAATAAAATGGCATGTTGCAACGGATTTTTAAATTATCCACAAAACAAAAGTGTTGTGAAAAACTTAATTATCCACATAGTGAAAAGTGTGAAAAAAATGTCGATAAATAATGTGGATATTCAGATTATGTCTAAAAAAATTATCCACAATTTTTATAAAGTGAGAGAAACATTCCAAGCGGTTGACATTTTATGAGATTGTTCAATATAATGAGAAAGACTGCCCGTAACAGTTATTCCCTAGGGAGGTGTCATAGATGAAACGAACATATCAACCAAATAACCGGAAGCGCAGCAAAGTCCATGGATTCCGCGCACGCATGAGCACGAGAAATGGTAGAAAAGTGCTCGCGCGCCGTCGTCGTAAAGGAAGAAAAGTATTATCTGCATAGGCCACTGAAATTTCAGTGGTCTTTTTTCGCAAGGATAGAGTGAATAGATACTGAAAAAGATGGAGTGTTTCCGGGACATGAAGAAAAAGTACCGCATAAAGAAAAACGAAGAGTTTCAAGAGGTATTTCAGCGCGGCACGTCGATGGCAAATCGGCAGTTTGTCATTTATATACTGGACAGGCCGGAACAACCGTACTTTCGGATCGGGTTATCGGTGAGTAAAAAGCTTGGAAAAGCGGTGGTAAGAAATCGAATCAAGCGCTACATCCGCCAATGTTTCCTGGAAATGAAAGAGGAGATCATGCCCGGCAAAGATTACGTCGTTATTGCTAGGCTACCGGTTGCGGAAATGGATTTTTTTGAGGTAAAGAAAAGCTTGATTCATGTATTGCGAAAGGCGGGAGTCTTGAAAAAAAGGGAAAAATAAAACGGTTAAATTAGGTTGTTTTTTCCTGTCATGCAAATATTTTCGTAAAAAAGTACACCCATTATGTTTAGAATGATGTTAAAATACATATTTAGGATAATACGAATTCGTAAATATAGGAGGAAAAAGAAGGTGAAAAGGCGAATTTGGTTCATCGTTGGGTTCGTTGCATTGATTGCAGTCCTATCAGGATGCTCGCAAATCAATGAACCAATCACTCCGGAAAGCAAAGGGTTTTGGAATGAGTATATCGTTTATCCGCTTTCTTGGCTAATTAAATATGTTGCCCACGTTTTAGGCGGAAGTTTTGGACTGTCGATTATTGTCGTAACTATCTTTATTCGTTTATTGATCCTGCCGTTAATGATCCAGCAAACAAGAAATGCGAAAGCGATGCAAGCGCTTCAACCGGAAATACAAAAACTTCGAGAAAAATATAGTTCCAAAGATATGCAAACCCAGCAAAAGCTCCAGCAGGAAATGATGCTGCTGTTTCAAAAACACGGCGTCAACCCGATGGCAGGCTGTTTCCCAATCCTTATCCAAATGCCGATTTTGATCGGATTTTATCATGCCATTATGCGTACAAGAGAAATTGCCGAACACGACTTTTTATGGTTCGATCTTGGTGGAAAAGATCCATATTACATTTTGCCGATTATAGCAGGGGTTACAACGTTTATCCAACAAAAAATAATGATGGTCAACGCCGGACAGCAAAATCCGCAAATGGCCATGATGCTTTGGATGATGCCGATTATGATCGTCATTTTTGCCATTAATTTTCCTGCTGCTTTGTCTCTCTACTGGGTTGTAGGGAATATTTTCTCGATTGTACAAACGTATTTGATTAAGGGGCCGACGATGGACGCCACCCATTCAGGAGGAACGAAAAAGTGAAAGAAGTAACTGTGACCGCCGCGACCGTGGATGAAGCTGTGCAGTCGGCGCTGCAACAGCTTGGTGTTTCGAAAAATCGTGTGGAAATTGTTGTGCTCGATGAAGGAAAAAAAGGGCTGTTTGGCATTTTCGGACACAAGCCGGCAGTGGTGAAAGCAATTTTGAAGAAAGATCCAATCGAAGAAGCGGAGCTGTTTTTAAAAAAAGTGATACAACAAATGGGAGTAAATGCGGCAACGATAGAGAAGCAGCAGCATGGCAAGCAAGTGACATTTATGATCACAGGCGAACAAGTAGGTTTATTGATTGGAAAACATGGAAAAACGTTAAGTTCTTTGCAACTGCTCACGCAGCTTGTCGCTAACCGTTATGCAGAGGAGTACGTTTCTATTGTCGTTGATGCGGAAAACTACCGGGAACGAAGAGAAAAAACACTGATACAGCTGGCGCAAAAATTGGCGGAAAAAGCAGTAGAAACAGGAAAAGAAGTCAAACTGGAGCCGCTTCCGGCACATGAGCGGAAAATTATTCATAGCGCATTAGCGAACCATAAAAAAGTCGTTACTTATTCAGTTGGTGTAGAGCCGCATCGCTATATCGTCGTATCTCCTTCTGCACAATAAATTAATATTGATGAAAAGGGGCTATCTCTAAAGGAAACGGAGACGGCCTCTTTTTTCTCTTTTTTTTACAGGATTGGCATTGCCTGTTCTTACATTTTTTAGGTTGGGGAATGAGCACTTCATGTTGTTATTCACATGTGGATAAGTTAAAATTGAAATGATTATATAAAATTTGTGGATAGATCGTTATCGGCAACCACAGTTGTCTAATCTATAGATAGATTCGCTTTTTGCCAGCAAAAAGAGGTGAAAAAATGACGGATTTGGATACGATTGCTGCGATCTCTACGCCGATGGGAGAAGGAGCCATTGCGATTGTCCGATTGAGCGGGGATGAGGCGATTGCGATCGCCGACCGCATTTTTAAAAGTCTGAGCGGAAAACGGCTGAAAGATGTGCCATCTCATACAATTCATTACGGTCATATTGTGGATCCGGACAACGGGCAGACGGTCGAGGAAGTTATGGTGTCGGTGATGCGGGCGCCAAAGACGTTTACGAGGGAAGATGTCGTCGAGATTAACTGCCATGGCGGGCTGGTTTCCGTCAATCGCGTGTTGCAGCTTGTGTTAGCAAACGGAGCGCGGCTAGCCGAACCAGGGGAATTCACAAAACGGGCATTTTTAAACGGACGGATTGACTTATCACAGGCGGAAGCGGTGATTGACTTGATTCGGGCGAAAACGGATCGAGCGATGACCGTGGCGCTCCAGCAAATAGAGGGGCGTTTGTCGAAGTTAATTCGCAAATTACGACAGACGATTTTAGAAACGCTTGCCCATGTAGAAGTAAATATTGACTATCCAGAATATGATGACATCGAAGAAATGACGCCGCGGCTGCTGCTTGAAAAAGCGCAATATGTGCGGGAACAAATTGAAAAGCTGCTGCAAACCGCGCAGCAGGGCAAAATTTTGCGCGAAGGGTTGGCTACTGTCATCATCGGCAGACCGAATGTCGGAAAATCGTCTCTATTAAATGCGCTCGTTCACGAAAATAAGGCGATTGTCACGGATATTCCGGGAACGACGCGCGATGTTATTGAAGAGTACGTCAATGTCCGCGGTGTTCCGCTGCGGTTAATCGATACAGCGGGAATCCGTGAAACGGAAGATATTGTCGAGCGAATTGGGGTTGAACGCTCGCGGCAAATGTTAAAACAGGCGGATTTGATTTTGCTTGTGCTTAATTATCATGAGCCGTTGACAGAAGAAGATGAACGGCTGTTTGAAATGATCAAAGGAATGGACTTTATTGTAATTGTTAATAAAACGGATTTGCCAAAAAATATCGATATGGATCGAGTCAAACAACTAGCAGATGGCCGCCCGATTATTACTACTTCATTGTTAAAGGAAAAAGGAATTGACGATTTGGAAAAAGCGATTTCGGAAATGTTTTTTAGCGGCTCAGTCGAAGCGGGAGACCTTACGTACGTTTCCAATTCGCGCCATATCGCTTTGCTTCAGCAAGCGAAAAAGGCGGTTGAGGATGCGATCTCTGGCATTGAAGCAGGAATGCCAGTCGATTTGGTACAAATCGATTTAAGAAGAGCGTGGGAACTGCTTGGAGAAATTATTGGCGATACGGTGCATGAAAGCTTGATTGATCAGTTGTTTTCTCAGTTTTGTTTAGGGAAATAATGAAGGGGGTATTATATATGGACTATCATGGAGGTTCGTATGACGTCATTGTCGTCGGCGCCGGCCATGCAGGATGTGAAGCCGCGTTGGCGGCAGCGCGCATCGGTGCAAAAACGTTAGTCATTACGCTAAACCTAGATATGATCGCGTTTATGCCATGCAACCCGTCGATCGGCGGTCCGGCGAAAGGGATTGTCGTCCGCGAAATTGACGCGTTGGGCGGGGAAATGGCGAAAAATATTGATAAAACGTACATCCAAATGCGGATGTTAAATACAGGCAAGGGCCCGGCGGTACGTGCATTGCGGGCACAGGCCGATAAAGTGCTGTATCAGCGGGAAATGAAAAAAACGCTTGAAAATCAAGAAAATCTTACATTATTGCAAGGAAAAGTGGAACGCCTAATCGTGGAAGACGGCGTATGCAAAGGGGTTATTACCCAAACGGGAGCACATTATTATGCAAAAACGGTTGTTATTACGACAGGGACATTTTTACGCGGTGAAATTATTATCGGCGACATTAAATATTCAAGCGGTCCAAACAACCAACAACCGTCCATTAAATTGTCCGAGCATTTAGAAGAACTTGGCTTTGAGCTTGTCCGCTTTAAAACAGGAACACCGCCGCGCGTCAACAGCCGTACGATTGACTATAGCAAAACGGAAATTCAGCCAGGGGACGATGTGCCGCGGGCGTTTTCCTATGAAACGACGGAATATATTACCGATCAATTGCCATGCTGGCTTACGTATACAACGGCAGAGACACATCGCATTATTGACGAAAACTTGCATTTATCGCCAATGTATTCCGGAATGATCAAAGGGACAGGTCCGCGTTATTGTCCGTCCATTGAAGATAAAATCGTCCGTTTCCACGATAAGCCGCGCCATCAAATCTTTTTAGAGCCAGAAGGACGAGAGACGGAAGAAGTATATGTGCAAGGGTTGTCGACAAGCTTGCCGGAACATATTCAACGCCAGCTGTTAGCGACCATTCCTGGCCTTGAGAAAGCGCAGTTAATGCGGGCAGGCTATGCGATTGAGTATGATGCAATTGTTCCAACGCAACTATGGCCAACGTTGGAAACAAAACTGGTGAAAAACTTATATACGGCCGGACAAATTAACGGAACATCCGGATATGAAGAGGCAGCAGGGCAAGGAATTATGGCGGGGATTAACGCGGCGCACCGGGCGCTTGGAAAAGAAGAAATTATTTTAAGTCGTTCGGATGCGTATATCGGCGTGTTAATCGACGACCTTGTCACCAAAGGAACGAATGAGCCGTACCGATTGTTAACGTCCCGCGCTGAATACCGATTGCTGCTTCGTCATGACAATGCGGATTTGCGTCTAACAGAACTTGGCTATAAAATCGGCCTCATTTCTGAAGAACGATATCAAAAGTTTTTGGCGAAAAAAGAGGCGATCGAAAGAGAAAAAAAACGGCTGCAAACATTTATTATCAAACCAACCCCGGAAGTGCAGAAAGTTATCCGCGAAGCCGGCAGCAGCGAGCTGAAAGACGGCATCCGTGCGGCGGACTTGCTGCGGCGTCCGGAAATGACCTATGAACATATTCAAAAACTCGCTCCGGCGGAAGAAGAAATTTCACCGGAAGTAGCGGAACAAGTTGAAATTCAAATCAAATATGAAGGATATATCCAAAAATCGCTGCAAGAAGTGGAACGCCTTAAAAAAATGGAAAACAAAAAGATTCCGGAAGATATCGATTACGACGCGATCCATGGTTTAGCAACAGAAGCGCGGCAAAAATTGAAACAGGTGCGGCCGCTGTCGATTGCGCAGGCTTCGCGCATTTCCGGTGTAAATCCTGCCGATATTTCGATATTATTAGTGTATTTAGAACAAGGAAGAATCGCACGCGTGTCGAATGAATAAAAATTAGGGAAAGGATTGGCGTATGGATACAGCACAGTTTCAGGCTATGCTTGAGGAGAAAGGAATTTTCCTTCCTCCTCAGGCGCTAGAAAAATTTGAACGGTATTATGAACTGTTAATTGAATGGAATGAAAGGATGAATCTAACTGCCATTACGGACAAGCCCAGCGTGTATCTCAAACATTTTTTTGATTCTCTTTCTCCAGCTTTTTATTATGATTTTTCCCGATCTTTATCGCTTTGCGATGTAGGGGCGGGGGCGGGATTCCCGAGCGTTCCGTTAAAAATTTGTTTTCCCCATTTGAAATTGGCGATTGTCGATTCATTGCAAAAGCGCATTACTTTTCTACAGCATTTAGCAGATGAATTAGCTCTGACGGATATCGCCTTTTATCACGACCGTGCTGAAACGTTTGGCAGAAAAAAAGAATTTCGCGAATCGTTTGATGTTGTGATGGCCAGGGCGGTGGCGCGAATGCCGGTGCTTAGCGAGCTATGCCTTCCACTCGTGAAAGTCAACGGCACGTTTATCGCGATGAAAGCCGCTTCGGCACAGGAGGAATTAAAAGAAGGGAAAAAAGCAATCGCTCTGCTTGGCGGTGAAATTTCCGCGGTCGAACAGTTTACGCTGCCGATGGAACAAAGTGAACGAGCCATTATTTTTATTAAAAAAGTAAAAAGTACGCCAAGCAAATATCCTCGCAAACCGGGATTGCCAAACAAACAACCGATTCAATAATCTAGGGGAGAGTTTTTAAAGGTGGTGTAGGGGAATGAAGCATCCTTTTTCTCGCTTTTTCAGCTTTGGAGAAAAGGAACAGGAAGAATTAAGCGAAAGACAGGAAAAAGAAGAGGTAAGAAAAATTCCAGTTGCAAAAATTATTCCAAACCGTTTCCAACCGCGGACCATTTTTGACGAGGAAAAAATTGAAGAACTAGCGTTAACGATTCGTACGCACGGCATTATTCAGCCAATTGTCGTCCGCGAGTGCAAGGATGGAAAGTTTGAAATTATCGCTGGTGAACGAAGATGGCGGGCCGTCCAAAAACTCGGATGGGCGGAAATTCCGGCGATCGTGAAAAATTTAAACGACAAAGAAACCGCTTCAGTTGCATTAATTGAAAATTTGCAGCGGGAAGAGCTGACACCGATTGAAGAAGCAATGGCGTATGCGAAGCTGCTCGAGCTGCACCATTTAACGCAGGAAGCGCTGGCGCAGCGGCTTGGAAAGGGTCAATCGACGATTGCCAACAAACTGCGTCTATTAAAACTGCCGCAAGAAGTGCAGGAAGCCCTGTTGCATCGCACCATTACCGAACGCCATGCCCGTGCTTTAATCGTCCTAAAAGATAAAGAAAAGCAATTAAAATTGCTGCAAGAAATTATTGATAAACAATTAAATGTCAAACAAACAGAAGATCGGGTGCTGAAAATGTTAGAATCGGCCAACCGCAAGCCGAAGCCGAAGCGAAAAGCATTCAGCAGGGACATGCGAATTGCTGTCAACACCATCCGACAATCGCTCACGATGGTAGCCAACAGCGGTGTGGCGGTTGATTCAGAGGAAGAAGAGTTTGACGATTATTATCAAATTACGATTCGCATCCCGAAAAAGTAATAGACACAAGGATGTCTTGCCTCATCAAGCTGCTTTTGATGGGGTTTTTTCTTTCGAGGGCAAACAGAAAACAAGTTCATTTTACTTGTTTCATGATAAAATAGACAATATGAGTACGAATTAGAGGTAGGTGGCATCGTGGGCAAAGTAATTGCAATTGCAAACCAGAAAGGCGGAGTCGGAAAAACGACAACAGCGGTTAATTTGGCCGCTTGTTTAGCGCATATTGGAAAAAAGGTATTATTAGTAGATATAGACCCGCAGGGCAATGCAACAAGTGGGATCGGAATTGAAAAAGGGGATGTCGATGAATGCATTTATAATGTCATTATCGGTGATTTAAAAGCGAAAGATGTCATAAGACCAACCAATATTGAAAATTTACATATCATTCCAGCGACCATTCAACTAGCAGGAGCAGAAATTGAGCTTGTATCGGTCATTTCCCGAGAAATCCGCTTAAAAAATGCACTTAAACCTCTACGGGAAATATACGAGTTTATTATTATCGATTGCCCTCCTTCGTTGGGATTATTAACGCTAAATGCGTTAACGGCGGCGAATTCCGTTCTTATTCCTGTACAATGCGAATATTATGCGCTTGAGGGGCTGAGCCAGCTATTGAATACCATCCGGCTTGTCCAAAAACATTTAAATCATGATTTGCGTCTTGAAGGCGTTTTGTTAACGATGCTGGACGCCCGTACGAATTTAGGTATTCAAGTCATTCAGGAGGTAAAAAAATACTTCCGCGAAAAAGTATATAACACGATTATTCCGAGAAATGTCCGGCTAAGCGAAGCGCCAAGCCATGGAAAACCAATTATTTTGTACGACGTAAAGTCGCGGGGAGCGCAAGTGTATTTAGAATTGGCGAAGGAGGTGCTAGAGCGTGGCTAAAGGTCTTGGCAAAGGCATTGATGCGCTATTTTCTCATTTGGCTTTAGCAGGAAAAGAGGAAATCATTCAAGAAGTGAGCATTCACGATCTATATCCGAATCCTTACCAGCCAAGAAAAACATTCCATCCGGAAGCGATTGAAGAATTAAAACAGTCGATTTTGCAGCACGGAATACTGCAGCCGCTGATCGTCCGCAAGACGATAAAAGGGTTTGAAATCGTTGTGGGGGAACGGCGGTATCGCGCTGCCAAAGAAGCAAATTTACAAACTGTTCCGGTGGTCGTGCGCGAACTGACCGACCAGCAAATGATGGAATTTGCTTTGTTGGAAAATTTGCAGCGGGAAGATTTAAATCCGATTGAAGAGGCAACAGCCTATAAAATGCTGATGGAAAAGCTGCAGCTTACCCAAGAAGAGATTGCCAGCCGCTTGGGAAAAAGCAGACCTCATATCGCTAACCATCTGCGCTTATTGTCATTGCCGAAGGATATACAAAAGCTGATTATGAATGGAACACTGTCGATGGGACACGGACGGGCTCTGTTAGGATTAAAGCAGAAAAATAAAATGAAATTGGTTGTTGAGCGCGTGATTCGTGAACAGCTGAATGTCCGCCAATTGGAGAAACTCATTCAGCAAATCAATCAAAATGTTCCACGTGAAACATTAAAACGGAAACCAGTAGAAAAAAGCGTTTTTTTGAAGGAAAGCGAGTCATTATTACGGGAAAAGTTAGGAACGAATGTAACGATTAAGCAAACGAGAAAAAAGGGGAAGATCGAAATCGAGTTTTTTTCCTCGGAAGATTTAGAAAGAATACTAGAGTTATTGGATGTGCGATTGGATGAATAGAGCGGCCATCATATGACGATGGTTTATTTTTTTATTATTTAGGAGGAAACTCGCCATGGTACTGTTAGGGACCATTGTTAACGGAATATGCATCGCAATAGGGTCATTGTTAGGGAAACTATTCCACCGTATTCCTGAGCAAGTAAAGGCAACAGTGATGGGAGGAATCGGCCTAGCGGTGGCGCTGCTGGGAATTCAAATGGGGATGAAAAGTGAACAGTTTCTTATTGTTATTTTCAGCCTTGTCCTTGGCGGCGTGCTAGGCGAAATATGGGATTGGGATAAAAAGCTGAATCAGCTTGGTAAATGGGTGGAGAAAAAGGTAGGAGGAAATCAACAAGGAAATATCGCAAAGGGATTTGTCAGCGCCACTTTGTTATTTGTCATCGGCGCCATGGCGATTGTCGGGGCGCTTGACAGCGGATTGCGCGGAGACCATCGCGTCCTGTATACGAAATCAATTTTGGATGGCTTTGCAAGCATTATTTTAACGACAACGCTTGGAATTGGCGTTATTTTTTCCGCGATTCCTGTCATGATCTATGAAGGGGGCATCGCGCTGCTCGCTACCCAAATTGAACGATGGGTGCCAAAAGAAATTGTCGATTCATTCATTGCTGAATCGACGGCAACAGGAGGAATTTTAATTATTGCAATTGGCTTGAATATGCTCGGCATTACCAACATACGAGTCGCCAACCTGCTCCCTAGCATTATTGTTACTGCTTTTGCGGTTTCCATTATTTACTTTTTTTAAAAAAACACCCCTTCTTGTGTATCGCAACAAAGAGGGGATTGGTTACAATGGATGACGATGATCTTTAGAGAATGTTGTATTTGTCAAAAACTTTTTCCGGCTTAACTGTTGGTCGGCTTCGTAAATGCCGTTGGCAATCGTTTTCGCCATGTTCATCACGAGATGGAGGCGGGTGTTTTGCAAAACGAAAAATTCCATAAAGCCGCTGACATTGACTACTCCTGTAATATGGATATCGCCGACAGGAGGAAGCTGCTTATTGACCCCGGCTCCAGGCCGTACTGGGCCTTTCGCGATTGTGATTGCGCCGATGCTTTTCAGTCGTCCTAAGCAGGCATCGATGGCAATCATAAATGCATCATGATGAATGGAGCGAATAGCGTTGATTTTTTCTTCCAGATTAACGGCATGGATTGGCTCTTCCAACGTTCCATATACGTGAAAGTGGGAAAGAGTTTTTTCTTGCAGCATGGTGCCAACAAGCGGCCCAAGCGAATCTCCTGTCGAACGGTCTGTTCCGATGCAAACAATGGCGGCAGGCTGCGATAACCGATCAGGAAGCAATGAAATAAGCCGCAGCGCGATTAGTGTGGAAGCTCCTTGCTCATCATGAAAAATACGTTCCCTCTCATCTTTCGAAGAGAAAAAAATAGATGGTATGCTCATTTGATTCACTCCCGGTTTCCCATTCAAAGTATTAACAGTATACGGAAAAAACGAACATGATATACATATAGGTGTCTTGTTTTATACGTTTATTAGTACAAATTGATTGATAATCTTGTTAAAATAAATAATGATATAAAGCGAAAAATAATGCAGAGGTGTAGACAACATTGGATATGGTAAAAAAGGATCGGTTGTTTGGATTTGCCACAAATGAGGAGTTTTGGGTCAATTTAGGAGCAGGAACATTAAAAATCATTTTGATTTTATTGTTATGCGTCGTTGCCAAAAAAGTGTTGAGAGTAGCTGTCCATAATATTTTCAAAGTGCGGCAAAAGGCGCCGATCCGCATTTCCGAGCGGCGGGAAGCAACATTGTTAAGGCTCCTCGATAATGTGATTAAGTATGTATTATATTTTATTGCGTTGATTATGATTTTAGATACGTTGGGAGCGAAAGTACAAGCGATTTTGGCGGGCGCCGGAATTGTCGGACTTGCTGTCGGTTTTGGCGCGCAAAGTTTAGTAAAGGATATCATTACCGGATTTTTTATTATTTTTGAAGATCAGTTTGCGGTAGGAGACTATGTGCGCATCGGCAATTTTGAAGGATATGTAGAGGCAATCGGTTTGCGGGTAACGAAAATTAAAAGCTGGACGGGAGAAATTCATATTTTGCCAAACGGAAGCATTACGCAAGTGACAAACTACTCCCTCAACAATAGCGTTGCTGTAGTCGATGTCAGCATTGCGTATGAAGAGGATATTGAAAAAGTAGAAGAAGCGATTCGCGAACTGCTGCCGCAATTGCCGGCAAAATACGAAGACATGGTTGCTCCGCCTGAATTGTTGGGCGTGCAAAATTTAGCTAGTTCTGAAGTAGTGCTGCGCATCGTCTGCGAAACGAAACCGATGCGTCATGTTTCTGTGGCAAGAGCGATTCGAAAAGAGGTAAAAATGCATTTAGATGAAAAGGGAATCGAAATTCCATATCCACGCCTCGTTCTTCATAATCGCAATGAGCAAGAAAAACAATCTGTTCAGCAAGTCAAAGAAAACGTCTAAACAAAAGACAGGGGTGAGCCAATGGAAAATAAAGAATTTGGATTATATGATATCGTAGAAATGAAAAAGCCGCATCCGTGCGGCACGAACCGCTGGAAAGTCATCCGTTTAGGCGCGGATATCCGCATCAAATGCGAAGGCTGTGCCCATAGCGTGCTTCTTCCGCGCAAAGAGTTTGTAAGAAAGCTGAAAAAAGTGCTGGTGAAGCATGAGGAGTAGTTTCCTCATGCTCTTTCTTATAACGAAAAGGGGAGGAGAGTCATGGAAGAAACGCGCGTCACATCGTGCCCGTTAAATTGCTGGGATGTGTGCGGATTAAAAGTGACCATTCAGAATGGAAAAGTGGAAAAAGTGGACGGGGATGAAACACATCCGATTACGCAAGGAAAAATTTGCTCCCGCGGCCGTATGCTCAAAGAGCGGACAAATTCAAGCGAGCGCCTTTTGTATCCGTTAAAAAAGGTTAATGGCCAGTTTATCCGTATTTCATGGGAGCAAGCGCTCGATGAAGTGGCGGAAAAAATGCGGAAAATCAAGGAATGTTACGGGACGACCGCGGTCCTCCATAGCCATGATTACGCTAATAATGGATTGTTGAAAAATTTGGATCAGCGCTTTTTTAACTGCTACGGCGGCGTAACCGAACTGACGGGCAGCTTATGCTGGGGCTCCGGCATTGAAGCGCAAACGTGGGATTTCGGCAATTCGTATAGCCACGCTCCGGAAGATATTCAAAACAGCCGCCACGTTGTTATTTGGGGGCGGAATGTGGCGCGGACAAATATGCATTTATTTCAGCATCTTCTCGCCGCAAAAAAACGAGGGACAAAAATCATCGTCATTGATCCGCTGTTCCAGCAAACGGCGCAAATCGCCGATATGTATATATCGGTCAAACCGGGGATGGACGCATTTTTAGCGATGGGAATTATTAAGGAAATGCTGCGCCTAGGTTTGGAAGACCGCACATTTATTGAACAGCATACCGTTGGGTTTGCCGATGTCGAAGCGGTGCTGGAAAGCATAACGATGGAAAAAATTGAGCGGCTTACTGAAGTAGATCGCGGCGTGATGACGCAATTAGCCGTTATTTACGGAAATCGTCCAACTGCGACCTATTTAGGGCTTGGCATGCAGCGATATGCCAATGGCGGCAACACGATTCGCTGGATTGACGCGCTGGTAGCGATAAGCGGCAATATCGGCATTCCGGGGGGTGGGGCGAACTTTGGCAATCTGCAAGTCGGTCAATGTTTTGACATTGCCGCGCTCGCGCTTCCAGAACGAAAAACAGTTTCCCGCACGTTTACGATGATGAAGCAGGCGGAAGGCATTTTACGGGCGACAAACCCGGATATTAAGATGATTATTGTGACATGCGGCAATCCGCTTACACAAGTGCCGAACACGAACTTAGTGAAAAAGGCGTTCCAGTCCGTGGACACGGTCGTTGTATTCGAACAATTCATGACCGATACGGCAGAGTTGGCCGATTATGTATTTCCGGTAACAACGGTATTTGAAGAAGAAGATATTTATTATTCGTCCATGTACCACGCTTATGTCAACTATGGGCCAAAGCTCGTCGAACCGCCGGGCGAGGCAAAATCCGATCTTTGGATTTGGACGGAGCTGGCGAAACGGCTTGGTTTTGGCGCTGATTTTGCTTACACAAGGGAAGAGTTTTTAAAAATGGGGTTAAAGTCGTTGGAACAATACGGAATCACACTCGAACGGCTGAAAGCGGAAAAGCATCTGCTTCTCCCAGTTCAGCCTGTCCCATGGAGCGATTACCGTTTCCAAACGCCAAGCGGCAAATATGAGTTTACTTCCGCATTAGCGAAGCAAAAGGGAATGAATGGCAAGCTGCAAATCACGTATCCAGCCGAATCAGAAATAGCGAATCCGTTATTAGCGAAAAAATATCCGTACCGTTTGTTGACCATTCACCCGCTTCGTTCCAATCACTCGCAGCATTACCATCTTGTCGGGGCGATTCAAACGGTGAAAATTGAAGTGGCAAAAGATGTTGCGGAAGAAAAAGGACTGTCAGAAGGGGACAAGGCAAGGGTGTTCAACGACCGCGGCGAATTAATAGGAACGGTAAAAATCCTTGCCAAAGCGCATCCAAAAACGATCAATATTGATGAAGGACAATGGGCGAAGTTTGGCGGTGCGGTCAATGTGTTAACATCGGACCGCGAATCGGACAACGGATGCGGCAGCACGTTATACGACTGTTTAGTCGATATTGAAAAGGTGGAAAATGACTAGCGCACGAAGGCGCTTGTCATTTTCTTTTGGACTCACTATAATGAGGAAAGATGTGAACGGAAAAGAGGAGTGGAAATTATGGGGTTAACAGCAGGAATTGTTGGGTTGCCAAACGTCGGGAAATCGACGCTGTTTAATGCGATTACGAAGGCAGGAGCAGAGTCTGCCAATTATCCTTTCTGTACAATCGAGCCAAACGTCGGCATTGTCGAAGTGCCGGATGAACGTCTAAAAGTGTTGACGGAAATGTTTAAGCCGAAGCGTACGGTACCGACAGTGTTCGAATTTACCGATATTGCTGGCATCGTGAAAGGGGCAAGCAAAGGAGAAGGGCTTGGCAATAAATTTTTATCGCACATTCGCCAAGTTGATGCGATCTGTCAAGTTGTCCGCTGTTTTACAGATGAAAATATCACCCATGTAGCGGGAAAAGTCGATCCGCTTGCGGATATTGAAACGATCAATTTAGAGCTAATTTTCGCCGATTTGGAAACGGTGGATAAACGGATCGACCGCGTCGGCAAAATCGCCAAACAAAAAGATAAGGATGCCGCTTTTGAATATGATATTTTATTGCGCTTAAAAGAAACGTTTGAAGCTGGAAAACCGGCGCGTACGCTTTCCTTTACAGAAGAAGAAATGAAAGTGGTAAAGCAGCTTCATTTATTAACGATTAAACCAATGTTATATGTAGCTAACGTCGGTGAAGAAGACGTGGCGGATCCAAACAGCAACCCGTTCGTGCAGCAAGTCCGCGAATTTGCGAAAAGCGACAATGCGGAAGTCATTGTCGTATGTGCAAAAATTGAAGAGGAAATCGCGCAATTGGACGATGAGGAAAAAGAGCTGTTTTTACAAGAGCTTGGCATTGAACAATCAGGGCTCGACCAATTAATTCGCGCATCGTACAGCTTACTTGGCCTGGCGACATTTTTCACCGCAGGGGAACAAGAAGTGCGGGCCTGGACGTTCCGGAAAGGCATGAAAGCACCGGAGTGCGCAGGAATTATTCACTCCGATTTTGAACGCGGGTTTATTCGCGCCGAAACGGTTTCCTATGAAGATTTAGTGGCGGCGGGATCGATGGCAGCGGCACGCGAAGCTGGAAAAATCCGCCTCGAAGGAAAAGATTACGAAGTGCAGGATGGCGATATTATTTATTTCCGCTTTAATGTTTAATATTGCTTATCCTTCCACGCCATGATATAATCAAAAAACGTGAGTAATGTTTTATTGCTCCTTGCCCTTTATCGAAAGGGCCGTTTAGACCAAAAGGAGGTGACGAACGTGAGAAAATACGAAATCATGTACATCATCCGCCCAAATATGGACGAAGAAGCAAGACAAGCTCTAGTAGAACGTTTCAATACTATTTTAAAAGAAAATGGTGCGGAAATTACAAATGTGACGGATTGGGGCAAACGCCGCTTAGCATATGAAATTAAAAAATACCGTGACGGCCATTACATGATTATTAATGTCGTGTCTGAGCCAAAAGCGGTGCAAGAGTTTGACCGTTTAGCGCGCATCAACGAAGATATTATCCGTCATATCGTCGTGAAAGAAGAAGAATAATTTTTTTCCATGTTAAAGAGGTGGTTCTGATGATTAACCGCGTAATTCTCGTTGGGAGATTAACGAGAGATCCGGAATTACGCTATACTCCAAGTGGGGTGGCTGTTGCTACGTTTACGCTTGCTGTCAATCGCCCGTTTACCAATCAGCAAGGCGAACGGGAAGCAGATTTTATCAACTGTGTCGTTTGGCGACGTCAAGCGGAGAATGTTGCGAATTTCTTAAAAAAAGGAAGTTTAGCCGGAGTCGATGGCCGTTTACAGACCCGCAGCTATGAAGGTCAAGACGGAAGACGTGTATATGTAACGGAAGTGGTTGCTGATAGCGTCCAATTTCTTGAACCGAAAAGTAGCACTGAACAGCGTGGGACGGCAACAGGCGGCTACTTTGGGGAGCCATTCCCATTTGGACCAGATCAGAACCATCGCAATCCGAATGAAAGAGATTTCAGTCGCATAGATGAAGATCCTTTTGCTAACGACGGTCAACCGATCGATATTTCGGATGATGATTTGCCGTTTTAGTTGCAAGCAAAAGGTGTTTTAATCGGATAAAGGAGAAAAGGAAAGGAGGATATGAAATGGCAGGACGTAAAGGCGGACGTGCAAAACGTCGGAAAGTATGCTATTTCACGGCGAACGGAATTACGCATATTGACTATAAAGATGTTGATTTGCTGAAAAAATTCATTTCCGAACGCGGCAAAATTTTACCTCGCCGTGTGACAGGAACAAGCGCAAAATATCAACGTAAATTGACGGTTGCGATTAAACGCGCTCGGCAAATGGCGTTATTACCATATGTAGCAGACGAATAAGAAAAAAAGCAGTAAGGGGGATTGTCCTTACTGCTTTTTCTATATTTATAGTTGCATTACAGAAAGGGGGGAATGATTGGTGCGCAAGACATATATGATCACGGAGGCGGCCATTCAGTTAGCCTTGTTTGCAGTGTTATTTTTGATTGCTTTATACGTGCCGCTTATCGGGGTAATTGCGACATTGTTTTTGGCGCTGCCGTTTATTATTTTTACGATAAGGCATGGTTATGCTTATGCGCTGTTGTTGCTTGCTGCTTCGCTGATTATTTCTATGTTGATTGGCTCGCTGTTTTCCTTGCCGGTGGCGTTAATGTTTGGAACAGCAGGGATTGCGATTGGGGGAATGCTTGCCAAAAATAAAAGCCGTCATATGATTTTACTGATCAGCGCGCTTATATTTCTTATTAACATAGTCGTTGATTATGCCATCTCCGTAAAATTTTTGCAGATGGATATCATTCAGGAAACGATCTCCACATTTCGCCAATCATTTGACACTGCGATGAAAATGATGAAAGGGATGGGGCAGGAGCCGTCGCCGCAGTTACAGGAACAATTTAAACAAGGATTGGAACTGGTAAAATATATCGTTCCTACATTGTTTGTCCTTGCTTCTTTTTTGTTTGCTTACATAACGATCATCGCTTCTATTCCAGTTTTAAAACGATTGAAACTGCCGGTCGGCACATGGCCGCCGTTTCGGGAGGTAACGTTGCCAAAAGGCTTGTTATGGATTTATGTATTGGTGCTAGCCCTATCTTTTATTCCATTCGAAAAAGGAACGTTTGCCTATATCGCTATTTTAAACGTATATTATGTATTGCAGCTGCTTTTGATGGTACAAGGATTTTCCTTTTTGTATCATGTGGCGAATAAAAAGAATATTCCAAAAGGGATGGTCATTGGTGGAACGGTCTTTTGTTTATTCCTGCCTTTTCTACTTTATCTTATCGCAATATTAGGTATAATTGATTTAGGATTTGATTTGCGAAAACGCATATAATTATTAGATAAGGTAGATTATTTTTTTGGTGTAGGAGCTGACTTGAATGTCTCATTTTTATGAAAGGAAGGCTTATCGCTATCCCTTATATATCTTTATTTTGTTATCGACTGCATTTGCCATCTGCTTGCTTTATTTTCAATGGATTTTAGGGATAGTCAGCTTGTTGCTCCTTGGATTTGTACTTTATTATGTGATTCATTCACAGCGATCATTATATGTGGAGCTGGAACAATATATTTCTAATTTGTCGTATCGAATTAAAAAAGTCGGCGAAGAAGCGTTAATGGAAATGCCGATTGGCATTATGCTGATTAATGATGACTATAAGGTAGAATGGGCGAATCAATTTTTAGCCTCCTGTTTTAAAGAGCAGACATTAGTCGGTTATTCATTATATGATCTTGCGGATTCATTGGTCGCTTTTGTGAAACAGGGGCAGGCCAATGAAGAAATTATCAATATCCATGGAAAACAATTTAAAGTCGTCATTCGTCGGGAAGAGAAGCTTCTTTACTTCTTCGATGTCACAGAGCAAGTGGAGTTGCAAAAACGATATGAAGCGGAACGATTAGTATTGGCAATTATTTTCCTTGACAATTATGACGAAATTACACAAGGAATGGACGATCAAGCAAAAAGCCAGATGAACAGCCATGTGACATCGATATTGAACCAATGGGCCAATGATTATGGCATATTTTTGAAACGTACCTCTTCGGACCGGTTTATCGCCGTCCTTAATGAGCATATTCTCGAGCAATTGGAAAAAAGCAAGTTTTCGATTTTGGATGAAGTTCGCGAACAGACGATGAAATATAATGTCCAGTTGACGTTAAGTATTGGAGTTGGTACCGGTGTATCGTCGCTCCCAGAATTAGGAGCGTTAGCCCAATCCAGTTTAGATTTAGCATTGGGCCGCGGCGGCGACCAAGTGGCCATTAAACAAGGGAACGGAAAAGTAAAATTTTACGGCGGCAAGACGAATCCAATGGAAAAACGTACAAGGGTCCGCGCCCGCGTCATTTCCCATGCGCTTAGAGAGTTAATTGCGGGAAGCGACAAAGTGCTGATTATGGGGCATAAATATCCGGATATGGATGCGCTTGGCGCCGCGATCGGAATTTTAAAAGTCGTCCAGTCTAATCAAAAAGAAGGATATATCGTGATTGATACAGCGAAAACGGATGCTGGAGCCCAACGCTTAATAGAAGAATTAAAAACACATTCGGAGCTATGGTCAAGATGTATTAAGCCGGAGCAAGGGCTGGAGTTAGTAACGGAAGATACGCTGCTAATTGTTGTCGATACGCACCGTCCTTCGTTAGTGGTCGAAGAGAGATTATTGTATCGCACCGACCATATCGTCGTCATTGACCATCATCGCCGGGGTGAAGAATTTATTGATGCGCCGATTCTCGTCTATATGGAACCGTATGCGTCTTCTACTTCTGAGCTGGTGACAGAGTTATTGGAATATCAGCCAAAACGGTTGAAATTGACAATGCTCGAGGCGACAGCGCTTCTAGCGGGAATTGTCGTCGATACAAAAAGCTTTACGTTTCGCACCGGTTCGCGGACGTTTGACGCCGCTTCTTATTTACGCGCGCAGGGCGCGGATACCGTGTTAGTGCAAAAATTGTTAAAAGAAAGCATCAACAATTACGTTAAACGGGCGAAAATGATTGAAAATGCATCCATCGATTCAAGGGGCATCGCTATCGCCAAAGGAGATCCAAACGAAACATATGATCAGGTGTTGATTGCGCAGACGGCCGATACGCTGCTTACTTTAAGCGGAGTTATCGCTTCGTTTGTGATCTCGAAGCGGGCGGATCAGACGATTGGCATTAGCGCCCGTTCGTTAGGAGACATCAATGTGCAATTGATTATGGAACGCTTAGGAGGCGGTGGGCATTTAACGAATGCTGCTGCCCAGCTTTCCGATATCACCATCGAAGAGGCGGAACAGCAATTGCGCGCCGCGATTGATGACTATTTAGAAGGAGGTAAACCGTCATGAAAGTGATTTTTCTAAAAGATGTCAAAGGAAAAGGGAAAAAAGGAGAAATTAAAAACGTTGCGGACGGATATGCAAACAATTTCCTTTTTAAACAAGGGCTTGCCATTGAGGCAACGCCGGCAAACATCAAGGCTCTAGAAGCGCAAAAACGGAAAGAACAGCGCCAGGCGGAAGAGGAGTTGGCAAAGGCAAAGCAGTTGAAAGAACAGATAGAACAAATTACGGTGCAATTAGCGGCGAAAGCCGGAGAAGGCGGCCGTTTATTCGGATCGATTACAAGCAAGCAGATTGCCGAAGCACTGCAATCTCAGCACAATATCAAAATCGATAAGCGCAAAATCGAACTCGAGGATGCCATTCGTTCCCTGGGGTATACGAATGTGCCTGTCAAACTGCACCCGGAAGTTACAGCGACATTAAAGGTGCATGTGACAGAACAGAAATAACGGTGTAGTCGTTGACCAATTCTGTTTCGTTTTCAGCGGAAAAGGAAGCAGTATATTAGGATACATGAGAATAAATGTGATTTTATGGGGAGTTTTTCCTCATATAATCACATTTTTCTTATGACAGGAAAAACGGGGGAAAAGGTGGTGAAAGGCATGAGCGAACTATTTTCGGAACGGATTCCTCCGCAAAGCATTGAAGCGGAACAAGCTGTGCTCGGCGCCGTATTTCTTGATCCTTCCGCTTTAACGCTGGCCTCGGAAATTTTAATTCCGGAAGATTTTTATCGCGCTGCCCATCAAAAAATTTTCCATGCGATGCTTCGTGTCGCCGATAAAGGAGAACCAGTCGATCTAGTTACAGTGACGGCCGAGCTCGCTGATACACAGCAATTGGAAGAAGTCGGCGGCGTCTCGTATTTAAGTGAGCTTGCTGATTCGGTGCCGACGGCGGCCAACGTCGAATATTATGCGCGCATCGTGGAAGAAAAATCGGTGCTGCGCCGCTTGATTCGCACCGCTTCATCGATTGCACAAGACGGCTACACAAGAGAAGATGAAGTGGACGTTTTGCTTGATGAAGCAGAGCGGAAAATCATGGAGATTTCGCAGCGGAAACATTCGGGAACATTTAAAAATATTAAGGATGTTCTTGTGCAGACGTATGATAATATTGAAATGCTTCATAACCGAAAAGGCGAAGTAACGGGGATCCCGACCGGATTTACCGAGCTCGACCGCATGACGTCCGGATTTCAGCGCAGCGATTTTATTATTGTCGCGGCTCGCCCTTCCGTAGGAAAAACGGCATTTGCCTTAAATATTGCGCAAAACGTAGCGACAAAAACGAATGAAAACGTCGCGATTTTTAGTTTGGAAATGAGCGCCCAGCAATTAGTGATGCGGATGTTATGTGCAGAAGGAAATATTAACGCGCAAAATTTGCGGACAGGAAAACTGACCCCGGAAGACTGGGGAAAGCTTACGATGGCAATGGGCAGTTTATCGAACGCCGGCATTTATATTGATGATACGCCAAGCATCCGCGTCAGCGATATTCGCGCCAAATGCCGCCGCCTAAAGCAAGAAAGCGGACTCGGCATGATAGTAATCGACTACTTGCAGCTTATTCAAGGAAGCGGCAGAAACAGGGAAAACCGTCAGCAGGAAGTTTCCGAAATCTCCCGCTCTTTAAAGGCGTTAGCCCGTGAATTAGAAGTGCCGGTTATCGCGTTATCACAGCTGTCGCGAAGTGTCGAGCAGCGCCAAGATAAGCGGCCGATGATGTCCGATATCCGCGAATCGGGAAGCATTGAGCAAGATGCAGACATTGTCGCCTTTTTATACCGCGATGACTATTACAATAAAGATTCGGAGAACAAGAATATTATTGAAATTATCATTGCTAAACAGCGCAATGGTCCGGTCGGGACAGTGCAGCTTGCCTTTATTAAGGAATACAATAAGTTCGTAAACCTAGAACGCCGTTTTGATGATGCGCAAATTCCGCCAGGGGCGTAACGAAAAGAAGGTGTCATTTTTCACTGACACCTTCTTCATTATTTTATTGGACAATGCTTTTAAAATACGAATAAATTAAATGTTGGAAAACAAAAATGTTCGTGTTTTTATTGACTTTTCTAGCAAAAACTGCTACACTTACAATGTTTATATCGAGTTAAGTGGAGGTGCTCGCCATGTCGTCAGTCGTCGTTGTCGGGACACAATGGGGCGATGAAGGGAAAGGAAAAATTACCGACTTTTTATCAGAAAATGCGGAAGTCATTGCAAGATATCAAGGTGGAAACAATGCCGGACATACGATTGTCTTTAACGGAGAGAAGTATAAATTGCATTTGATTCCGTCTGGGATTTTCTATAAAGATAAAATTTGTGTGATCGGCAACGGAATGGTCGTTGACCCAAAAGCGTTAGTGGCGGAGTTGAAATATTTGCACGATCATGGCATTTCAACCGATAATTTACGCATTAGCAATCGTGCGCACGTTATTTTGCCTTATCATTTAAAATTAGATGAATTAGAAGAAGAGCGTAAAGGGGCTAACAAAATCGGCACAACGAAAAAAGGAATCGGGCCAGCCTATATGGATAAGGCGGCGCGCATCGGCATCCGCGTTGTTGATTTGTTGGATCGCGAAGTATTTGAAGAAAAATTGACGCGCAATTTGCAAGAGAAAAATGTCCTTTTTGAAAAAGTGTACGGCGTGGAAGGATTCAAATTAGAAGATATTTTCGAAGAGTATTATGAGTATGGGCAGCAAATCGCCAAATATGTTTGTGATACGTCTGTAGTGTTAAATAATGCGCTCGATGAAGGACGCCGCGTTCTTTTTGAAGGGGCGCAAGGTGTCATGCTTGATATTGACCAGGGAACGTACCCGTTTGTCACTTCCTCGAATCCGGTTGCTGGCGGTGTAACGATCGGCGCCGGAGTTGGTCCAACGAAAATCAAACATGTCGTCGGTGTGGCGAAAGCATATACGACTCGTGTCGGCGACGGTCCATTCCCGACCGAATTGCATGGCGAAATCGGCGACCGCATCCGCGAGGTCGGGCGCGAATATGGAACAACGACGGGCCGCCCGCGCCGCGTCGGCTGGTTTGACAGCGTGGTTGTCCGCCATGCGCGTCGCGTCAGCGGTATTACTGATTTATCGCTCAATTCGATTGACGTATTGACAGGTATTGAAACACTGAAAATATGCGTTGCCTACCGTTATAAGGGAAAAGTATTGGAAGAGTTCCCAGCCAGCTTAAAGGTATTGGCGGAATGCGAGCCGATTTATGAAGAGCTGCCAGGCTGGTCTGAAGATATTACCGGGGTAAAAAGTTTGAACGAGCTTCCGGCGAACGCCCGCCATTATGTCGAACGCATTTCGCAGTTGACAGGGATTCCGCTGTCGATTTTCTCCGTCGGTCCGGACCGTTCGCAAACAAACGTAGTTCGTAGCGTATATGCGTAAAATATGTATAATAATTATAGAAAAAGCGTAGATGCAGCGATGTATCTATGCTTTTCTTTTTGTTTCTCCTTTAAATGGTAAACGGTTATGAGTGATTTCATTTTGATAACATGATAAATTAATATTGATAAATCTAATTTCTGATTCCATCGCTAAAGAAAGGATGTGAAGAAGATGGAAAAGCGGATTTTGGTTGTTGACGATGAGAAGCCGATTGCGGATATTTTGCAATTTAACTTACAAAAAGAAGGATATGAAGTGATTTGCGCATACGATGGCGAAGAAGCGTTGCAAAAAGTCGAGGAAGTCATGCCTGACCTTATTTTGCTAGATATTATGCTTCCGCAAAGAGATGGAATGGAAGTATGCCGGGAAGTGCGAAAAAAATACGATATGCCGATTATTATGCTAACCGCGAAAGATTCCGAGATTGATAAAGTGCTTGGTTTGGAATTAGGAGCAGATGACTATGTCACGAAGCCGTTCAGCACAAGAGAATTGCTAGCGCGGGTCAAGGCGAATTTACGCCGTCATTCACAAACAGCGGCGCAGGAGGAAGAGAGTGATACGAACGAGATCATTATTGGCTCGCTCGTCATTCGTCCCGATGCCTATATCGTGTTAAAACGAGGAGAAACGATTGAATTAACGCATCGGGAGTTTGAATTGCTTCATTATTTGGCTAAACATATTGGACAAGTGATGACAAGGGAGCACCTGTTGCAAACGGTATGGGGATATGATTATTACGGCGACGTTCGTACGGTCGATGTCACGGTGCGCCGTCTTCGTGAAAAGATTGAAGATAATCCATCACATCCGTCATGGATTGTGACGCGTCGGGGAGTCGGCTATTATTTACGCAACCCAGAACAGGAGTAGCGAAAGCAGATGAAAAAAGTAGGTCCATTTCGTTCGATCCACTTTAAATTTGTTGTTATATATGTTTTATTGATTCTGATCGCGATGCAAATCATCGGTGTGTATTTTGTCAGAAAGCTAGAAACAGAGCTAGTGCAAAACTTTAAAAACTCTTTGAACGAACGGGTTACGCTGCTGGCATATAATGTGGAGCAGGCGATCAATAGAGAAAGAGACGCGAAAAGTCCGATGTTGGAAGAAGATATTCGCTCCCTTCTTCACGATTTTGTTTCCCAGGATATTTCAGAAGTGCGTGTCATTGATGACAAAGGCAAAGTATTGGCAACATCCAACCCTTATATGCAAAATATTGTAGGAAAGCGAACGACAGAAATTTATGTAAAGCGTTCGCTTGTGACGGGAGAAATAGTTGACCGCATGCTTCTTGACCCGAAGACGGGGCACCGCATGTATATTTCTTCTACACCGATTAAGTCGGGCGGTGAAGTAAAGGGAGTTATTTACATCATCGCTTCGATGGAAAACGTATTTTCGCAAATGAAGCAAATTAATACAATTTTAGCAACGGGAACCGGCATTGCTCTTGTCATCACCGCTGTGCTCGGTATTTTTTTGTCGCGCACGATTACCCGCCCGATTTCCGACATGCGCAGGCAGGCGCTGGCAATGACAAAAGGCGATTTCTCGCGCAAAGTAAAAATTTACGGATACGATGAAATCGGGCAATTGGCGATGACATTCAATAACTTAACGAAAAAGCTGCAGGAAGCGCAGGCAACAACGGAAGGGGAGCGTCGCAAGCTGGAGTCGGTATTGACGCATATGACCGACGGGGTGATTGCGACGGATCGCCGCGGAAAGGTGATCCTCATTAATGACGCTGCCTTGAACATTTTGAATGTTTCACGTGAAACAGTGCTGTCGAGTTCCATTATTGACGTGCTTGGAATCGGTGATCAATACACGTTTGAAACGTTGCTTGAGGAGCACGACTCGCTCATTTTAGACTTCAGCACTGATGAGGAATTATATATTTTGCGAGCTTCATTATCGGTTATTCAAAAAGGGACTGGGTTTGTGAACGGGTTGATTGTCGTTTTGCATGATATTACTGAACAGGAAAAAATCGACCGGGAACGGAGGCAATTTGTTGCGAATGTTTCCCATGAGCTCCGCACGCCGCTAACCACGATGAAAAGCTATTTGGAGGCATTGGCGGAAGGAGCTTGGCAGGATAAGGAGATCGCTCCGCGATTTATTCAAGTGGTACAAAACGAAACGGAACGGATGATCCGTTTAGTCAACGATTTATTGCAGCTTTCTAAACTCGACAGTAAAGATTATAAGCTGAATAAATCATGGATCAATTTTTCTGCGTACTTTCATAAAGTGATTGATCGCTTTGAATTAACGAAAAGCGAAAATATTAAATTTGTGCGCAAAATTCCACAGGAAGCCATTTTTATTGAAGTAGATGAAGATAAAATTACACAAGTGTTAGACAATATTATTTCCAATGCGATCAAATATTCTCCACAGGGCGGAACAATTACGTTTCGTGTCAGAGAGCTTGCCGATGAAATTATTGTCAGCGTCAGCGATGAAGGGGTCGGCATTCCGAAGGCGGACTTGGCGAAAGTGTTTGAACGGTTTTACCGTGTCGATAAAGCAAGATCCCGCAAACTTGGCGGTACTGGACTCGGTCTGGCGATTGCGAAAGAAGTCGTCGTTGCCCATGGGGGAACGATTTGGGCGGAAAGTAAAGAGCATAAAGGAACAACCATTTTCTTTACTTTACCGCTAGAACGTGATCAAAAGGATGACTGGTACGATGTATGAAACGGTGAAGACGATTGTGTTAACCTCTTTAGTGCTCGTAAGCATTATTTTAACGTTCGGATTATGGACATACCATCCAAAATACGATGTGTTGCAAAATGACGAATACATTCAGCATGTTTCCGTCAGCAACACTCAAGTAGATACAGCGATGATTGTTCAGCCTTCGCAAATATTGATTCATAAAGATAACGCCTATTATGGAATCGACAAGGATGAGGAAAGAAATGAGATTTTAAAAGAAATAAAAAAATGGACGATCGATGATTTTGAAGACATTTCTTCGACGATTCCAACCGGAAAATTTTTATCGTTTTTATACGACAAACAGAGACTGGAGCTCGTTTATCCCGATAGCATTCCCATCGATGTGTACCGGTCCATTTTTCAAATTAAAGATAAAGGGATAAAAGATGTCTATTTTGACCGCATTGTGATTCCATTAGCGAATAAAGATAAGATCCATGTTTATTTTATTTCTACGGAAAAAAGGAAAGTGTACAAGGCGCTGGCAAGCGACGTTGTATTATCGGAAGTAAACAAACTAACCGCGGAAACCGATCGCCATCCGCGCTATTTTCCTTACGTCGTTAGTGAAACGAAGCAAATTTATTTGCCGGAAAAAGAAGTGGTAATGGATCGTCTGCAGTATTATACGGACGAGCTTGACCCTGATAAATTTAAAGAGGCGTTGTTTAGTGATCCGAGTTTTGTAAAAAAAGATTTAATTACATTTGGCGAAGAATATACAGATGGGTCGCGGCTAATGGACGTCGATTTTCTGCAGCGAATGCTGCTGTACGTCAATCCGGCGGCTCGGGTAGAAAACAAGGACGGGAATGAGCAAAATGAGAATTTAATCCAAAAAAGCATTGATTTTGTCAACGAGCATGGCGGCTGGACCGATATGTACCATTTTGCAAAATGGAATGAGGAGGAACGGAAAGTTATATTCCGCCTTACGGTTAACGGTCGCCCCGTGTTTAATGAATACGGCATGTCCGAAATTGTACAAACATGGGGAGATAGTGACCTTGTGAAATATCAACGGCCTCTGTTTCGTTTAGAAATTGCCGATCGTGTCAATGTGTCAAGAACGTTGTTATCCGGCCATGAAGTGATCGAAAAGCTGGAAAAGACAAAAGGATTCAGAAAGGGGCTAGCCAAAGATATTACAGTCGGCTATGAGCTTGTGAAAGATCCGGAACGTGAAAAAGTGATTATTTTAGAGCCAGCATGGTTTTATTTGTATGGCCAGACATGGAAAAAGGTACCTTTAGATAATCAGGATCGTGAAAAAAGAGGAGGGAACGTAAATGGATTGGAGTAAAACAAAGACGATTTTCATTATTACGTTCCTTATCCTCGATTGTTTTTTAGGTTATCAGTTTATGGAAAAGCGAAATAGCAGCCAGTTGGATGTTATTTTGGAAACCACCATTGAAGATCAATTGGCGGCAAACGGCATTACTTATGTCGAACTGCCGAAAGAAATCACAAAAGAGGCTTATGTGAGCGGCAAAAGCAAAAAGTTTTCAGAAGAAGAAGTGAAAAAATTGTCTGGTCAAAAGATAATCATACAGGGCGATACGGTACTAAAAGGAACATTTGAACATCCGATATCGTTTAATTTTAAGGATCCGTACCGGTTGAAGGAGTTTTTGCAGCGGCATATTATTGACGGCCAAAAATATACGTTTTGGACGTTTGATGAAAAATCGAATACGGTTACTTGCTATCAGACGTATGGCGGAAAGATCATTTACAACAACGAAAATAGCAAACTGTTGATACATGTCAATAAACATAACGAAGCAGTCTCCTATGAGCAAACGATGTTAGACGATTTACAAAAATATGAAAGAAAGCAAGACATTGTTCCCGCCATTAAGGCAATTGAAACATTATATAAACGAGGATATTTGCAGCCGGGAGATCGCGTTACCTCAGTGGAGCTGGGATACTACGGCCTTGTGCAGTTTACCGCCTCACAAGTATTAACGCCAACGTGGCACATTGTCGTAGACGGGAAAGAAGATTATTTTGTTAACGCCTTTGAAGGACAAATCATTAACGATGAAGAGAATGTGTTGGAGTGAGAAGTAATGGCGATGCAGTTTAGTGTCTTGGCAAGCGGCAGCACCGGAAATGCATTTTATATAGAAACAGAGCGACAGCGGCTTCTGGTTGATGCAGGTTTAAGCGGCAAACAATTAGAGCAATTATTTGCGCAAATCGACCGCCAGCTGCAGGATATCACCGCCGTGTTAGTCACCCATGAACATAGCGATCATATTAAAGGATTGGGCGTGATTGCTCGCAAGTACCGCCTGCCTATTTATGCGAACGAAAAAACGTGGAAAGCAATGGAGGGAATGATTGGCGAAATCCCCACCGAGCAAAAGTTTATTTTTCCATTAGGAAAAGTGCAGTCGTTTGACGACTTGGACGTAGAATCGTTTGGTGTATCGCATGATGCGGTTGAACCGATGTTTTACGTATTCCATCATGAAGGAAAAAAGCTGGCGCTAATAACAGATACGGGGTATGTCAGTGACCGGATGAAAGGAACGATTGAAAATGCCGATGTCTTTATTTTTGAAAGCAACCACGATGTCGAAATGCTGCGGATGGGAAAATATCCGTGGAATGTTAAACGCCGTATTTTAAGCGATGTCGGCCATATTTCGAACGAAGAGGCAGGGCTGGCATTAGCCGATGTCATCGGCGACCGTACAAAGCGAATTTACTTGGCTCATCTAAGTCAGGATAATAATATAAAAGAATTGGCGCGGATGACAGTAGCACAAGTGTTGGCAAATAAAGGGCTAGAGGCCGGCGGCCAGTTTGATTTATGCGATACCGATCCGAAAAAAGCAACAGCGTTAGTGTATGTCTGACTATCACTTTGTCGAAAATAGATAAACGTATTTATAATGGATTTTTTTGCTTATCCATGATTATAATGAGGAATGGATAGCCTATCGGAAAGAACGTTCGTTGCGGAAAGGATTGGTGCGCATGGGATACTATGATGACCATTATGAGCAGTACCGGCAAATTCAAAAAAGGAAACGCAGCGGCTGGTTTGTTTCTGCGTTAGTAGGCGCTGTGTTAGGAGCGTTTTTAGTAGTGATCTCGATTCCGGCTCTTTCGCGGTGGGACGTGCTTCCTTATGATATTGTTCCAAAAGAAAATGGACAGGCGCCAAATAGGGAGACAGCCAAGACGCCTTCTGTGCAGCAAAACGTTTCCGTTGATGTGACAAGCCAAGTAACGTCGGCAATTGATAAAGTGTCAGATGCTGTCGTTGGCATTGTCAATATTCAAGAAGCGAGCTTTTGGTCGCAAGAGGGCGAAGCTGGTGTCGGCTCGGGCGTTATTTATAAAAAAGAAAATGGCAAAGCGTTTATCGTCACTAACCATCACGTCGTAGAGAATGCTAGTCAATTGGAAGTAAGCTTAAAGGACGGAAAGAGGGTGCCGGCGAAATTGCTCGGCAGTGACATGCTAATGGATTTAGCGGTGCTGGAAATCGATGCGAAGCATGTGAAAAAAGTGGCGGAGTTCGGCAATTCTGATACCGTGAAACCAGGAGAACCGGTTATTGCGATTGGCAACCCGCTCGGCTTGCAATTTGCCGGTTCGGTGACCCAAGGAATTATTTCCGGAACAAATCGAACGGTGGAAGTCGATTTCGATCAAGACGGTGCGCCTGATTGGAACGCCGAAGTATTGCAGACGGATGCGGCGATTAACCCGGGCAACAGCGGCGGCGCTTTAGTCAATATTGAAGGACAGGTGATTGGCATCAACTCAATGAAGATTGCCCAAGAGGAAGTTGAAGGAATCGGCTTTGCCATTCCAATCAATACAGCGATTCCGATCATTTCCGATTTGGAAAAGTACGGGCAGGTGCGCCGTCCATACATGGGGGTAGAGCTTCGTTCCTTAAGTGACATTCCTTCGTATCATTTACAGGCAACGCTGCACTTGCCGAAAAATGTAACGGAAGGAGCGGCGATCATTGAAGTTGTGCCGATGTCGCCGGCGGCACAAGCGGGATTAAAGCAGTTTGATGTCATCGTTGCCCTAGATGATCATAAAATTCGTAATGTATTAGACCTGCGTAAATATTTGTATACGAAAAAATCGATTGGCGATGAAATGAAAGTGACGTTCTATCGTGACGGGGAAAAACGTACGGTGACGATGAAGCTGGCAAGAGAATCTTTTTAGTCAAGAATGAAATGGGGAAAGGAGCGGATTCACGCTCCTTCTTCTTTTTCCACAACTGAATAAAAGGAGTGGAAGCGATGTTTATTTGCTGTGAAGAACATGTGGATATGGCTATTGATATGTATGTGGATGAAACGGAACAAGCCCCTAATATTTCATTGATTTCTGTGGATAACTCCGGTAAATCGTGTGATTTTTGCGAAAATAAGGCTGTATATATAGTAGGGAACTAATGTTTTTACACAACATGTGGATATGTGTTGTGTATATGTGGATAAATATTGTGGATATTTTGTTTGTAAAGTGGGGATGAACTGTGAATATTACCGTGATTTCTGTTGGTAAGCTAAAAGAAAAATATTTGAAACAAGGAATCGAGGAATATGTAAAACGGCTGTCAGGCTACGCCAAAATCGAAATCATTGAAGTGCCGGACGAAAAAGCGCCAGAGAATTTAAGCAAGCTGGAAGAAGAGCAAATCAAGCAGAAAGAAGGAGAAAGGATTTTAGCGAAAATTCCTGGCGACGTCTATGTCATTGCCCTGGCGATAGAGGGGAAAATGAAATCCTCGGAACAGTTTGCTGCCGATTTAGACAAGCTGGCCACTTACGGAAAAAGCAAAGTGGCGTTTGTGATCGGCGGCTCGCTCGGTTTAAGCAAACAAGTCATGAAGCGCGCCGACGAAGCGTTGTCGTTTTCCAAAATGACGTTCCCGCACCAACTAATGCGTCTCATTCTCCTTGAACAAATCTACCGAGCGTTCCGGATTAATAGAGGTGAACCGTATCATAAGTAAATGAGGTTTTTAACTTGTCGACAACGATAACCAATATATGGTTAAAATTAGAATGATGATGTTGTTCTTCGTTAGATATTAAGAATTAATTTGATATTACGTTTTTAGGAGGAATATAAATGTAACATGGCCAATTATTATGTTGGTTGTATAAAGTTGATATAGTATATAATAATGATATACTATAATTAAATAATGATATACTAATTTAAGATATAATTGCTGTAGAAAAGGTGTGTGGCGAGGACCCTGGATAGCTTTAGCTTAGACAGGTGCGCCTGCATCCTTTCTGCAAATATTGGGGGATAAGGATGGGAAAAATGAGTAACAGACAAACTAGAACAGACGTTATCTTAATTGGTGCCGGAATCATGAGCGCGACTTTAGGGACACTGTTGAAAGAATTGGCACCGGAATGGGAAATTAAAGTGTTTGAGAAGCTCGACAAACCAGGAGAAGAAAGCTCTAACGAATGGAATAATGCGGGAACGGGGCATTCTGCACTATGCGAGCTTAACTACACGCCCGAGAAACCGGATGGATCTATTGATATTAACAAAGCTATAAGAATTAATGAACAGTTCCAAGTTTCCAGACAGTTTTGGTCTTACCTTGTAAAAAACAATCTGTTACAAAATCCGCAGGAATTCATCAGACCGTTGCCCCACATAAGTTTAGTCCAAGGGGAAAATAATGTGAGATTTTTAAAGAAACGTTTTGAAGCGCTATCAAATAATCCATTATTCCAAGGAATGGAATTTTCTGATGACCCAGAAAAACTGAAAGAATGGATTCCGCTTATCATGGAAGGCCGTACATCGAATGAACCGATCGCGGCAACCAAAATCGACTCAGGTACGGATGTTAACTTTGGCGCTTTAACACGCATGTTGTTTGACCACTTAAAGAAGAAAGAGGTCGAAATAAACTACAAGCATAGTGTTAAGGATATTAAACGTACCAGCGACGGCCTGTGGGAATTGAAAGTGAAGGATCTCGATAGCGGTTCTGTTGAAATCCATAAGGCTAAATTCGTATTTATTGGAGCCGGCGGGGCAAGTCTGCACTTGCTTCAAAAATCTGGTATTCCAGAGGGCAAACATATTGGCGGATTCCCTGTAAGCGGATTATTTATGGTATGTAATAATCCAAAAGTTGTAGAGCAACATCATGCAAAAGTTTACGGTAAAGCTAAAATTGGTGCGCCTCCAATGTCTGTTCCGCACCTAGATACACGGTATATCGACAACAAAAAAATGTTGCTCTTTGGACCGTTTGCAGGCTTCTCGCCTAAATTCTTAAAAACTGGTTCAAATATGGATTTGTTTGCTTCCGTAAAACTGCACAATCTCGTAACTTTGTTGGCGTCAGCTTTTAAAAACTTTTCTTTGGTAAAATACTTGGTTCAGCAGCTTATGTTAACGAAAGAAAAGCGCATGAAAGAGTTGCGCGAGTTTATCCCGACAGCTAAATCAGAGGATTGGGATATAGTCGTTGCGGGCCAACGTGTGCAAATTATTAAAGATACTGAAGCTGGCGGTAAAGGAACGATTCAATTTGGCACGGAAGTTGTTAGTGCCGCAGATGGCTCGATCGCTGCATTGCTCGGCGCTTCTCCTGGTGCGTCTACTGCCGTACACGTAATGCTTGAGGTGATTAAAAAATGCTTCCCTCAACATATGCATGAATGGGAACCGAAAATTAAAGAAATGATTCCTTCTTATGGCGTGTCACTAGTGGAAAACCCAGATCTTTTCCAAGAACTTCATACTTCAACAGCAGAGACGCTCGGTCTAAGCGGAAAAGAACCGGTCTCTGGTGTAAACGAAAAAGAACCGGTTTATAGTTAATTCTTTGGCTGCGGAAACAAAGGTATTGAATGAAAAAGTTTAAGCAACACTTTTTATCAATGGACAATTGTTTCTATGATAAAGAGATTGATAAGTCAATGATTATAAAGCAGAGATAATATATATAAAAATTACAGAATAATAGAATATGATTGAAAATAAAACATAGAACCTTTGATCTACCTTTGGATTAAAGGTTCTTTTTTTTAAATTCGCAGTTAGAGAGGCTGCGGTGAACCGTATTATAAAGTGATGGAGGTTTTTAAAAATTTTCTTTAATGGAGGTGTTAAAAGCGCTGGATTATATGTGTTTTAAACATACTCGTATAATCCAGCTTTCCTTTAGTTTTGATTTCCAAAAGGTAATTGCATTGGTAACTAGATTTGCGGTAACAATTTCAAACCCTTCTAATTCTTAAGAAAGGCTTCATAAATTCGATGACATTTTCCCCGTCATTCACAAGGAGCAATTTATGTAACATTCTATCAACCCTCCCTTTAAGTATTTTCCATTTATTATACAGATTTTTATGTATTTAAGAAAATTCATCAAAACCGTAATACTTTGTCATAAGTTCACAACATTTTGTTAGTAATATGTAATTAGTCATTGTTTCCATGAAATATTGATGAAAGGAATAACAAATGACAAATCATATTAACAAATATTGGCTTGGCATGGGTGCTTGTGGCTTGCATCATTTTACAGACTTTTTTGCGGGAGCCGCTTTCTTTTCCAATGTATCATTTTGGAAATCCATACAACATTTGTTAGTATATTTAAATTTGTTCCGATTTGAATGTTGGTTTTTGCATTTGCCGGTAAAGTATCAGAGTCATTGCGCCGGCAAAGCCTTTGGTTTATTCTTGTTGATTTACTTTCAATACTTCACAGCAAATCTTCGGTCTATAAAAGAACTCCACCCTGTAATGGATTTTATATGGGTTTTTCGTTTCTGTAGTGAAACGAGCAAATGGTTGCCTCTCTCGTTCAACAACAGTTCAAATATAAATTTTTTGGATGTTAGGAAAGGATTAATTAAAGTAAAAGGGGAGATAAAAATGAGGAAAATAGGTCCTAAAGGTTTAAAATGGTTAAAAATTTTACATCTCTTTTTTGTCATTCTGTTTTTTGGAGGAATTTTGAGTTCAACAGCCTTAAACCTTCAAATTGATTTAACCAATTATGATGAGACAAATCTAATGTATAAAAACATTATCATCATTAGTGATAATGTTGTAAGATATGGTGCTGTTGGCACTTTATTAATTGGTTTCACTTATGGTTTTTTTACAAATTGGGGCTTTTTTAAGCATCGATGGGTAGGAGTGAAGTTTGTTCTTTATATAATCCAAACGATCGTTGGGATTTTTGTTGTGGACAAACTGATGGTGGCAAATATGGAATTACTCGAAACGCAAAAAAAATTGGCTTTAAGTAATCCGGTTTTTATTCATAACCATGAAATAAGACAATATGCCGTAATGTTTCAAGTTGCAGTCACCATTTTTATTTTAATTATTTCAGTTTTAAAACCTTGGAGAAAGAAAAATGTTAAAGTAAAAAATAGTTAAGTGGAAATTTTATTGTATTTAATCAGTTTTCCACTAAATACCTTATTAGGAAACGAAATAAAGATAATTTTTCTATGTATTAAAGAAGCAGATCTGGCAAACAGAGTAGGACCAAGTCATAAAATGATTGACAGGAAAAACTAAAAAGTGTTAGCATGAAATCCAAATAACCAATAGCGATTTTAATTTTTAGATATATAAAAATTGCACGCTTGGTTAAGAAGGATATGGTTCTTCGTTGAGCTAAGCGCTTTGATGAACGCGATGATCAATGAGGGAGGGTTTCTTCATCGCTGCTTATCAAACGGGGAATTATTTTGAAAGGAGCTATGGAATGAAAGAACTTCATACGTTCGGTTGGTATGCGGCAAAAATTTCCCTGTATTTGCCGAAAGAGGCGTTTCAACCTGTTAAGTCCCGTCTTTTTGGGGGGATGGTTTATTTATTGTTGACCATCGGCGGCATCCTCGCTGTTTCTCTTTTGAATCTTCATCCGATATGGAATCTCCTCATTTCTGTTATGCTGGGCTTCAATTTCGCGTCATTAGGATTTTTAGGACATGAAATTTTGCATGGCACGGTCGTGCGAAAGCCATGGTTGCGCGATGCTCTAGGCGCGATGGCATTTTGGCCGCTATGCACCGGACCAAAGCTATGGCGAAAATGGCACAATGTGACTCATCATGTACACACACAAGATGAAGAATTGGATCCTGACGCATGGCCAAGTTTAGAGAGATTGACCAAAAGCCGCTTATTACGCTGGGTATATAAAATTCCGTTTCCGATTCGCGCGTTTTTCGCTTTTAGTTCATTGTTTGTTATGTTTACGCTTCATTCTATCAGGATGTTAGTGTATTTTTTCAAAGATTTTCGGCCGAAAAATCGAAGCGTCATATTGCTTCAGTTTTGCCTGCCATGGGCTACGTGGATTGGGTTATTGTTGATCATTGGTTGGGAACGTTGGTTTTTCGCCTTTTTATTGCCATTGTTCATCGCTAATTTTATCGTGATGAGCTATATTTCTACCAATCATCGTTTAAATCCGTTAGTTCCGGTGAATGATCCGTTAGCGAACAGTCTTTCGGTGACCGTGCCAAAGTGGGTTGATGTGCTTCACTTTCACTTTTCATATCATACGGAACATCATCTCTTTCCAGCAATGAGCTCGAAATATTATCCATTAGTGAAGGAGCATATTAAACGAATGTGGCCGGAGAGGTATCATGAAATGTCGATGGGTAAAGCATTGGCCACGCTTTGGAAAACGCCGAGAGTCTATTATCAGCAAAATGAGCTGATTGAGCCGCGGCAAGGTCATGTTTACGGCGTGCTAGGAAATGGATTGGATCCTGATCATATTACGTATCGAAACGTTGAGGTAGTGCCGTTTTCCAGCTTGGAAGAGAAACCGATGACCATGAAAAAAGCGGCAGAGAAAGGCGAAAATAATAAAAAGGATTCTTCATCATGAGAGTGATGAAGAATCCTTTTTGTTTGCTGTTATTTTCGACGCATCGCTTGAATGATGACATCATGAATATGCGTATTTTCATGCACACCTGTTAGTTTGTCAGCTCCTGGTCCCATCGCGGTTAGCGGAACGTCGACACCTGTATGACCGGTTGTCGTCCAATCGATGGTAAACGTTTGTTCAGAATGAGCAACAGGGAGCGGCCCATCTTCGGAGGAAAGTGTTTTTCCATCTCTTGACTCATCTGTATCATTGGCGGTTTCAATTGCTAATCCACCGCATTCATGGTCCGCAAGAACGATTACGAGTGTATCAGGATGTTTCTTTGCATATTCTTTTCCGATGGCGACAGCTTTATCAAATTGTTGACCAGCTTTGAGCATGAGAAAAGCATTATTTTCATGGCTCATTTCATCGATGGCTTCTTCTTCAACGAGGAGAAAAAATCCTTTTTTATTTTTGGAGAGAATGTCAATCGCTTTTTTCGTCATCTCAGGTAGCGATGCGACAGGATTGTACACATCTCCCTCTCCTTCAGGACGTTGCTGGAACATTTCTTCGTTGGCAAAAAGACCAAGGAGCTTGTTCGAGTGAGCTTGTCTTAATTCGTCAGCGTTGCTTACGTATGTATAACCTAGTTGTTTTGCCTTCTCGACAAGGTTTCCTTGCGTCCCTTTGCTTGCCTCGCTTGGATCCTCACTAGGGTGATCAGGGTGTTCCCCTGGATTTTCGGACGGATACCAGTAATCTTCACCGCCACCTAAAATGACATCTACTTTGCTGTTTTCGAGATATTGTTTGGCAATATCGCTTTGGGATGAACGATTGGCTACATGGGCGGCGAATGCTGCCGGAGTAGCGTCCGTCACTTGGCTTGTTGTAACAAGCCCTGTCGATTTCCCTGCTTCTTTCGCTTGTTCGAGAATAGTTTGGACCGGTTTTCCATTCACGTCGACCCCAATGGCGCCATTATACGATTTTACCCCTGTCGCAATCGCGGTCGCGGCAGCTGCGGAGTCAGTTATAAATGATTTTTTGTCGGCGGAATTCGTATGGACGATTCCGGAATAAGGCATATCATCCATTTCCAGCTCCCCGTTTACTCCTTTTGTTGCCAAGCGGATTGCATCACGATGGACAGCCCCCATTCCATCCCCGACAAATACGATAACATTTTTTGCTTTTCCTTGAGTAGAAGATGATTGTGGAGAATGTTCGTTATTGAAAAAAGCGGATGCGGTGATAGCTCCGTACGTTGTTATTGTTAATGCTGCACCTAAGGCGAATCCTGTCAGCCATCGTTTGGTTTGGACCATATTTGACACTCCCTTTTCTTATTCTTACAATCATTATGATAAAAAAGAAAATTGAATAGATTATTAATAAAATGTAATTATTGTGAAAATGCTCGAGAAGGGGGGAGGAGCGTTGCATCCATTTACGAAGGAGTTATCGGTGAACGGACGATGAAGATTTTAGGGAGAAATACGAATGTGATGGACGAGAAGGTGACATTATTGGCTCTGGCGATAAAGTGAGAATCAGTCATGTTCATGGGGGGGCATGGCTCGTGTGAAAGGAGGAGCTGTTATGGATATTCAAGTAAGCGTATTAGGGGCAATCGTAGCATTAATCATTGCCATTGTATTGATTTTACGAAAAGTTTCCCCCGCCTACGGAATGATTGCCGGAGCTTTCATTGGTGGGATTGTTGGCGGAGTTAATGTGACGGATACGGTCACGGTGATGATGGAAGGAGCAAAAGGAATGGTTCCCGCCGTCTTGCGCATTTTGGCTGCGGGGGTGCTGGCGGGAGTGTTAATGGAATCAGGGGCGGCGGCATCGATCGCCAAAACGATTGTCAGCAAACTTGGCGAAACGCAAGCTTTGCTTGCGCTTGCGACGGCGACAATGCTGCTGACGGCGGTTGGCGTGTTTGTCGATGTTGCAGTCATTACTGTCGCGCCGATTGCCTTGGCGATTGCCAGACGGGCGAATATCTCGAAAACAGCGATTTTATTCGCAATGATTGGCGGTGGAAAGGCGGGAAACATTATGTCGCCAAACCCGAATGCCATCGCCGCAGCCGATGCGTTTCATGTTCCCTTAACGTCGTTGATGGCGGCAGGAATGATTCCCGCGGCGTTTGGCCTTACTGTTACGTACATAATAGCAAAAAAGCTTGTTGGGAAAGGAACGCCTGTCGATGAAGAGTGGGAAGGGAAAAACGATGGATCGGTGCCGCCGTTTTTCACGGCCATTATCGCTCCGCTCACTGCCATTTTATTGCTTGCGTTGCGGCCGCTGTTTCATATTGCGATTGACCCGATGATCGCCCTTCCCATCGGCGGCATTGTTGGTGCGCTGGTGATGAAAAAAGGGGCCCATTTAAATACATTCATGATATCGGGATTAGCGAAAATGTCCGGAGTTGCCATTATGTTGGTCGGAACGGGGACATTGGCGGGGATTGTTGCCAATTCTTCGCTAAAAGATGTGATTGTCGATGGATTGGATCATTTCGGCCTGCCTGCCTACGTGCTGGCGCCGGTTTCCGGAATTTTCATGTCCGGGGCGACCGCTTCGACGACTGCTGGAACCGCCGTCGCAAGCAGTGTCTTCGGTCCGACAATTATGAGTCTAGGTATTTCTGCATTAGCTGGAGCCGCCATGATTCATGCCGGAACGACGGTGCTCGATCATTTGCCGCATGGCAGCTTCTTTCATGCGACGGCAGGCAGCGTCCATATGGAGATAAAGGAACGGCTGAAATTAATTCCGTATGAGTCGCTGATCGGTTTGACGCTCACTGTCATCTCGACGCTTATTTTTGGTGTCTTTCGCTTGTTTTCATGATCACAATGGGGGGAAAGAAGATGAAAATCGTTATTGCGCCAGATTCGTTTAAAGAAAGTTTGTCTGCACTCGAAGTAGCGAATGCAGTGGAAAAAGGTTTCCGCGAAGTATTTCCGGAGGCGGAATATGTGAAAGTGCCGATGGCAGACGGCGGAGAAGGCACCGTCCAGTCGCTCGTTGACGCGACAGGCGGACGCATTGTCAAAACGGAAGTGTCCGGACCGCTCGGGGAGCGCGTGTCGGCCTTTTTCGGCATGCTTGGCGACGGAAAAACGGCTGCGATTGAAATGGCGGCCGCTTCCGGTTTGCACCTTGTCCCACGGGACAAGCGCAACCCGCTGGAGACAACAACAAGAGGAACGGGGGAATTAATCCGCGCCGCTCTCGATGAAGGCGCTGAGCATATTATTATCGGCATCGGCGGGAGCGCGACCAATGACGGAGGAGCCGGAATGGTGCAGGCGCTTGGCGGCCGCCTTTTAGACCGCCATGGCCAGGAAATCGGTCCGGGAGGCGGCAGCTTGTCTAAATTGGCCGACATTGATCTTTCCGGGATGGACGCGCGGCTGAAACATGTCAAAATCGAGGTGGCCTGCGATGTCGACAATCCGCTGACAGGTCCAAACGGAGCGTCGGCGATTTTCGGTCCGCAAAAAGGGGCGTCGCCGGAAATGGTCGCGGTGCTCGATCAAAATTTGCAGCACTACGCCGCTGTCATTGAACGAACGTTAGGGAAACAAGTGAAAGACATCCCTGGCGCCGGGGCGGCGGGCGGTTTAGGCGCGGGGCTGCTTGCCTTTCTGAACGCAGAGCTAAAGCGCGGAGTGGACATTGTACTGGAAACAGTGAAATTTTCCGAGCGAATTCAAGGCGCTGCGCTTGTGATCACCGGAGAGGGGCGCATCGATGGGCAGACGATTTTCGGAAAAACGCCCGTCGGTGTCGCAAAAGCAGCCAAGCGGTACCATATACCAGTTATTGCCCTTGCCGGTTCTGTTTCCGATGACAGCGACGTTGTACTAAACCACGGCATTGACGCGCTTTACAGCATTGTCCCGGGAATTATTTCACTGGAAAAAGCCATTGAAAACGCAGAATATTATATTACAAAGGCAGCACGAAACATTGCTGCGGCATGCAAAATTGGAAAAAGTATGGAGTAAAAAGTCCCTTCGATTTAAGGGACTTTTTTAATTTAATATTAAATGAAAATTAAAAATATTTTATAATATAAATGTTATTAGACGAGTAGATATAGGGGGATTGAAGTGGAGAAATTTGTAGAGTGGTTAAACGGGATTATTTGGAGTCCGGCGTTAGTCGTTCTTTGTATTGTAACAGGTCTTTTTTACTCACTGCTTACTCGCTTTTTACAAGTGAGGCACATGAAAGAAATGATCAAGCAAATGTTCCAGGGCAAAAGCTCAGAGGCGGGAATTTCCTCTTTCCAAGCGCTGTCGCTTGCATTGTCCGGACGGGTCGGGACAGGGAATATCGCCGGTGTTGCGACGGCGATTGCATTTGGGGGGCCTGGCGCCGTCTTTTGGATGTGGCTCATTGCATTTATAGGGGCAGGCTCCGCGTTTGTCGAAGCAGCGCTTGCGCAAGTGTATAAAACGAAGCAAGATGGCCAGTTTCGCGGTGGTCCAGCCTATTATATTGAAAAAGGCTTGAATATGAAATGGTATGCGGTCTTATTTGCAGTTGTGACGGTGTTGGCGACCGGTGTGCTGCTTCCAGGCGTGCAGGCCAACAGCATTGCCGAAGGGATTAAAAATGCCTTTGGGATCAGCCCGACGGTTACGGGAATTGGCATTGTTATTCTTTTAGGTGTTATCATTTTTGGAGGCGTCAAACGGATTGCACGTGCAGCTGAATGGATTGTCCCGTTTATGGCGCTAGGGTATATCTTAATGTCCTTATTTATCGTTTTTGCCAATATTTCCGAACTGCCGCACGTACTCGGTTTAATTTTCCGCAGCGCCTTTGGCATGGACGCAGCGTTTGGCGGCATTCTTGGCGCGGCGATTTCCTGGGGTGTGAAACGCGGCATTTATTCCAATGAAGCGGGACAAGGGACGGCGCCGCATGCAGCCGCAGCGGCGGAAGTGTCGCATCCGGCGAAACAAGGCTTAGTTCAAGCATTTTCCGTCTACGTCGATACATGGTTTGTATGTTCGGCGACGGCATTCATGATTTTAATCACTGGCATGTATAATGTCACACCGGAAGGAAAAGCACCGATTGTGCAAAAACTTGGAGATGTGGAGCCGGGGCCTATTTTTACGCAAAAAGCGGTGGAAACGGTATTTCCGGGCTTTGGGGCGCCGTTTGTCGCAATTGCTTTATTCTTCTTTGCGTTTACGACGATTATGGCCTACTACTATATGGCAGAAACGAACATCGCATATATGGCCCGCCTATTAAAGCTAAATAAGGCAAACTGGCTTCAATATGCATTAAAAGTGGCTATGTTGGCAGTCGTATTTTACGGATGCATAAAAACGGCGAAACTAGCATGGACGCTGGGCGATATTGGTGTTGGAAGCATGGCTTGGCTCAACTTGATTGCGATTCTTTTATTGACGAAACCGGCGTTAAAGGTTCTTAAGGACTATGAACAACAGAAAAAAGCTGGAAAAGATCCGGTCTTTGATCCAGTAAAACTAGGTATTACCGGTGCTGACTTTTGGGAAAAAGAATATCCAACCTCTCACGCAAAAGCGGTAAACGAAGATTAATACAAAGGGAGCTGTCTACACGCGGACAGCTCCCTTTGGTATTATGCGCGCGGCCATGAGGCGATCGCTTCCAGTGCTCCTTTAATGGCAAAGCGGCCAAATTGATGCGGCAAAATAAAATGATCTCCTTTTTTCAGTATGTAAGAACGTTCTCCGGATACGAGTTCCCCTTGTCCGGCAAGGATGCTGACGATCAAAAAGTGCCGCGTTTGCTCGAATTCGGCAGTCCCGTCCACTTCCCACTTTTGCACGCCAAAATAGTCGCTTTCGATAAAGGTGGTAACGACAGCGCCGTCCATTTGTGTGACGCGCGGATGAACGGCAGCATCACGATGCGGGACGGTAATGACGTCAAACGCTTTGTCTAAATGGAGTTCGCGTTTCTTCCCGTTGCTGTCGACGCGGTCATAGTCGTAGACGCGATAGGTCGTGTCTGAGCTTTGCTGTGTCTCGAGGACGAGCGTCCCTTCGCAAAGGGCGTGCATCGTGCCGCTCGGGACATAGAAAAAGTCGCCGGGCTTGATTGGGACTTTGCGAAGCAGTTTGTCCCACTGTCCTTGTTCCATCATTTCCTTCAGTTCTTCTTTCGTTTTTGCATGATGCCCATAAACAAGCTCTGCGCCTTGTTTACAGTCGATAATATACCAGCATTCTGTTTTCCCGAGTTCGCCATTTTCATGTTTTTGCGCGTACGCGTCATCAGGATGCACTTGTACTGATAAATCGGCGTTGGCATCTAAAATTTTCGTCAACAATGGAAAGCGATCTGATGGAAAGTGGCCAAATAAGTCGCGGCGCTCTTCCCAAAGTTGTCCCAGCGTCATTCCTTGAAACGGTCCGTTTTTAATCACGGTTTGACCATTTGGATGAGCCGATACCGCCCAGCATTCGCCTGTATGCGGCGACGGAATCGAATAGCCGAATCGTTCCGCTAGCTTTGTACCACCCCAAATGCGCTCTTGAAAAATAGGAGTGAGAAAAATTGGCTCGATTTGCATGGGAATCCCCCCTTTTATAGAGTTATACATGAATGCCATATCTTCATTATACATTATACTTGTTCGAATAATTGCATGATTTCTTCTTTTGTTTTTGCTTGTAAAAGATGTTCGCGAAATTCATCATCCATAAGTTTTCGAGATAAGAATTGAAGAATTTTTAAATGTTCGTTACTCGCTTGTTCTTCTGGCACAGCGATCATAAAAATGAGCTGAGCTTTTTCGCCATCTAAGCTGTCCCAGTCTACACCGCCACGTTTTACCCCGAAGGCAACACACGTTTGTTTTACAGCATGACTTTTGCCATGAGGAATCGCAATACCAAATCCGATGCCTGTGCTTCCTTCCATTTCGCGATGATACAGCGATTGTTTATATGCTTCTTTGTCGTATAAGGCGCCAGAACGATCGATCATGGTAGCCATTTCTTCCATAATCTCATCTTTCGTTTCCCCTTTCAGTTGTAGCTCAATCAATTCCATAGTCATTAATTCTGTTAATTTCATTTCCGATTTCTCCCCTCTTTCTAGATTTGAAGTAATTGATAAATTCATCTGCTGTTTTGCAGATGGATAGCTGTTTTAGCATTTGTTCGTCCTCGGAAAGAAGAGCTATTTCTTGAAACAGTTTTTTTATTTGCCTGTTATCGTTGAGACGGTGGGCAATCATCAACACAAATTTTACCTGCTCACCATCCCAATCAATTGGTGAAGATAAACGAGCCGCGGCAACAACAGATTGATTAATCCATTGAATTTGACCATGTGGAATGGCGATTCCCCCACCGATATATGTCGAGGAAAGCGCTTCACGCTCTTTGGCGCTTTGTCCATATAGTTGTTTTACATATCCTCGTTTACAAAGTTCATTTGCTATATAGTCAATGGCTTCAAAGCGATTGGAAACCGATATATCAAGAAAAATACATGAAGGGTTCATTAGTTGTCTCAACATTTCATAGCGGCTTGGCTGGGACACACGTTCTATCCATTGTTCTATCATATCAAGTTCTGGTTTTGGCAGCAGTGGGCTTACCGTGATCACAGGAATTTTTCGATGTTCCAATGGAACAGTACTAATAAGCACATCTGGCTTTGTCGCAGCAATGATTTCATTGAGTTTCGCGATAGATGCAACAGCAGCAATCTCCAATTTTGGAAAGGCAGCGGATATCTTTGCTTCGATGAGCCGGGATGTTCCCGAACCAGTGGCACAAACAATAACCGCTCTTATTTTTTCATTCTTGTGCTGTATCCGTTCCAAAGCCGCTTGAATGTGAAGAACAATATAGGCGACCTCATCCTCGGGAATTGGAACATTTATTTTTTTCTCGACTTTTGGGATCAGTGACAACACGATTTCAAACGGATAGCGATACATTTGTTTGATATCTTTTAATAAGGGATTTTTTACGGCTAACCCGTTCCGCAATCGATTGAGTGTAGAATGAATATGGATCGTAAGCCCGATTAATAACTCTTTATCTTTACGTAAACGTTCATCGGTATGCAAAGAAATATCATGAATAAGCTCTTTTGCGATTTGCAATGCTTCGTTGTCCATTTTTGTTAACAGTTGTTCGATATCTTTTTTTTCATTTGTCTGATCATATCGCAATCTTGCGCCAAGCAGGTGCAACGTGATATACCCAATTTCTTCATCAGGAATTTTTACAGCAATCCATTGTTCGATTTGTTTTGCCAATTGTTCGGCAAGCCGATACTCTGGTTTTGTTTGCAACTCTTGCAATTGATTTGTATGGATATCAATACGATGGCCCATTTTGATCCGTTTGATTGCAATAGCGATATGCACTGTTAAACTGATCACAGACTGATCGGTAAGAGGAAATTCAAGCCATTCATCCATTTTTCGTATTTCTTTTTCAATCAAGGCAAGCTCGTATGGCTTCAATACGTCTTCGATTAATTTTAGTTGCTTGGCGTCGAATATATAGTAAGAATGGTCTACAAGAAGTTCTACTAATCGCGATAAGGCGGTACGCCATGCCTGTTCGGTTCCTTCTACTTTTATGCCGAGGTGAGGTTTCCGAATAAGTACGAGGCCGAACGATTGCAGCCATTGTTCGATTTCTTCTAAATCATTTTGAATAGCTGGTTTACTAATATAAAATTGTTCGGCGAGCTGTTGCATCGTTACCGGTTTATCTTCTGTGAGAAGTATTTTTATTAATTGAAGTTTCCGATAATCTTGGGAAGAATTTGTTTCTTCAAGCCGGGCCAAATCATGAAGAAGCTTTTGTTTTTCCGTCTCTTTTCCTCTAATAATGACTCCGACACTTGGTTTTCGCTCTATAACAATGTTTGGGTATTTCTCAGAAAGAAATTCATCGAGTGCTTTTAAATCGTTACGAATCGTTTTTTCCGAACAAACTAGTTGACTTGCCAACGTTGCAACCGAAGTATGCGTATGAGCAGCTAATAACTGCTTTAATAATTGTTTATGGCGGGAAAGCATCAATGCTCACCTCCTTTTTCAATAGATAAAAAGGGAGAATCTTTGCTTATAGCAGAGATTCTGAAATGAGGCGAACTAAACAGTTTTTTTAATGGCATTGACAAGTAAAGCAGTGACAACCATTCCGATAATGATGGATACGAAAAACATCGGTACATGTTCTACAGCTTGGAATACTGCAACAATCGGGCCGCCGTGTGGTACATGGTCGGTAACACCGCTTAACATGGCAATGACGGAGCCGACCATCGAACCGATCATAATGCTTGGGATGACGCGAAGAGGATCTCGCGCTGCGAATGGAATAGCGCCTTCAGTGATACCGACGAGTCCCATAGCGAGCGCCGCTTTTCCAGCTTCCCGTTCTTCTTCCGTAAATTTGGATTTATTAAGTAAAGTGGCTAATCCTAGTCCAAGAGGCGGTATACAAATCGCTACAGCAATCGCCCCCATGATATGGACATTTCCTTCTGCAATCATAGCAGAACCAAATAAAAAGGCAACTTTATTGACAGGCCCTCCCATATCAAACGCAATCATTGCTCCGAGAATCATGGCAAGAATAACTTTGCTAGCTCCTTGCATACTATTGAGCCAAGAAGTAAGCCATTCCATAATGCCGGCAATTGGCTGTCCAAGGATAAAAATAAAAATGACTGCTACAAGGATCGAGGAAAATAATGGGATTACAAGTATTGGCATAATAGGTTGAACGATTTTCGGAACAGGAATACTTTTAATCCATTTTGCAATGTAACCAGCTAAAAATCCAACAATAATTCCTCCGATAAATCCAGCGCCTGCTTCGCTGCCATAAAAACTTCCATTTGCTGCAATATAACCACCAATCATACCAGGCGCGAGACCAGGGCGATCAGCGATGCTCATTGCGATGAAGCCAGATAAAATTGGAACCATGAAGGTAAAGCTAGCTGCTCCTACATTTAGAATATCGTTCCATATAGACCCTTTTGGGATAACAAGACCTTTGTCCGTTGGTTCGCCGCCAATAGCGAGAGAAAGAGCAATTAAAAGCCCACCGATCACGACGAATGGGATCATATAGGAAACGCCATTCATCAAGTTACGGTAAATAGGACTTTGTTTTTGTTTTCTTTCTGTTTTTACTTCTTCAATCGTTTTGAGTGTATCGGACTGTGGCTTTCCGTATACTGGAACTTCGTTACGTTCAAATTTAGCAATGAGCTCTTCAGGTTTACGGATACCGTCTGTGACGGATGCCTCGAGCACTCGTTTTCCATAGAAGCGACTTTTATCTACTTGTTTATCGGCAGCAATGATAACTCCGTCTGCAGATTGAATGTCCTCTGGAGTTAACTCATTTTCCACTCCAATGGAACCTTGTGTTTCTACTTTAATTTCATGTCCCATTTTTTCAGCTGCTTTTGCTAGTTTTTCGGCGGCCATATATGTGTGTGCAATACCGTTAGGGCATGAAGTAATGGCAAGCAGTTTCAACGTTGTTCCCCCCTTTTTATTGTAAGCCCTTTCACAATTTAATATTAACGTAATTCGACATCGGAAATAGAATAAATAGATACCGTAAGTTCCGGTAAAAAGTTGTGGAATAGAGAAAGAGCCGCCTTATTTGGGCAGCTCTTGATTATGATGGATAGTCCTCTATTTTGTTTAAAGGTCGTTGCGCCGGTCCTTCGACGACATCGCCGTGAATAGAGAAGCGCGAGCCGTGGCACGGACAGTCCCAAGTGCGGTCGCCGCTGTTCCACTCCAGCTCACATCCCATATGGGTGCATGTCGTATCAACGATGAACAATGTCCCGCTTTCATCCTTATACGCGCCAGCGCGCTTTCCGTTTACGGTCACGACCGCACCCTCACCGTTGGCCAAGTCTTCCGGATTGCGGACAGCCACTTCGATTTTCCCTTCGACAAGATGTTTTGCGACATCGATATTTTGCGTAAGAAAATGTTTGACGCTTGGGTCGGCATAAAACCGCGACGGTGTATATAAGTCACGGTAGCGGTTGTCGCGTCCTAGGATCAGGTCGCTGATTAATAGCCCCGCCACTATTCCGTTTGTCATGCCCCACTTGCGGTACCCTGTCGCGACATAAATGTTCGGCGTGTCCGCGGTCATGTTCCCGATGTACGGCACTTTATCGAGCGTTGTTAAATCTTGCGCCGACCAGCGGTAAGGGATGTCGGTCACCGTAAATAACTCCGAGGCAAACGACTGCAATGACTCGTAATGCTGCATTGTTGGAACGCCCTGTCCTGTCTTGTGGTTTTCCCCGCCGATTAAAATTAAGTTTTCTCCATTCATGGTGGTGTAGCGGACGGAACGCTTTGGGGCGTCCGCGCTTAAATACATGCCGCCAGGATAGGTTTCAGCGATTTTCACGCCTAATACGTAAGAGCGTTCCGCATACATGCGCGAAAAATAGAAACCGCCGTCATAAAACGGAAAATGGGAACAAATGACGACATGTTCGCACGTCACCCGCTTTTTGTCGCGGGTGACAACGGTCAGCGCCTGTCCTTGTTCGATATCCGCGGCAGGCGTGTATTCGTAGATTTTTCCGCCCGCTTGGACAACCGTGTCGACTAGTTTCATTAAGTATTTCAGCGGGTGAAATTGGGCTTGATTTTTCATGACGACCGCGGCTTTCGCTGGAATCGGAAGCGGGATCGTTTCTACAAACGCTCCTTCGATGCCGAGCTTTTCATATGCTTTCCATTCATTGATTAATTTGGTTAGTGAGTCAGAAGAAGTAGTGTATATATATGCATCCTGTTCCATAAAATCGCAATCGATGTCGTGCTGCTCGACCGTATTGCGGATAAAACGCAATGCGTCCATGCATGCTTCATAGTACAACTTCGCCTTTTCCTGTCCAAGGTGTTGAATAAACTCATCATAAATGATGTCGTGCTGTGCCGTAATTTTTGCAGTCGTATGACCGGTTGTTCCGTTGAGAAGGCGATCGGCCTCTAATAAAGCGACACGAACCCCCTTTTTAGCAAGCAAATAAGCAGTGGTAATTCCAGAGATTCCTCCGCCGATAATGGCAACATCGGTACGAATATCTTCTTCTAGTTTTGGAAACGAAGGCAGCTCGACAGATGTCCGCCAATATGGTTCCAGTGATGATGGAAGAGATGGCATAGATTACGCAGGCCTCCTTTAATAGTATTTTTATTAGTTTGGCCTTATGAGGGAAAAACTATCCGCCAGTATTAGAAAATATGTGTACGGAAAGGCAGGTGTAAAAAACGGCATCGGCTTTTTCTTTTTGGTAATTGCACGCAAGAAAAACGAAAGATGATACAATAGGAATAAAGAATGATACGTATATTTTATAAAAATAATAGTTAAAGGAAGATCGGGAGTGAATAAATATTCAAGTTTCCGTGAAGAAAATGCAGCTGTTTGGCACGATAGCTCGATTTTGGAGCATTACGGTTTAAATGAACTAAATTTTGAATCGGTAAAAAGTTATCGCGAAAAATTTGCTGCGGTAAAACCTAATCATCCATGGAATGGGTTGGAGACGAAGGAATTTTTATACAAAATTGGTGCATGGGGAAAACTGCGGGACAGCAGCAAAGAAGGGGTTACATTAGCAGGATTGTTAATGTTTAGCGAGGAACGCATCATCACGGAAGTTTTACCACAATACTTCCTGGAATATCGGGAAAGTTTGAACGGTATAGTAACCGACGACTGGACAACGCGGTTTACCTCGCAGGATGGTACATGGTCGGGTAACTTATATGATTTTTATCATAAAGTCATCTCACAGCTTCAGCACCATGAGATGGATTCCGCGCTGCAAACAGCGGTGTACGAAGCGCTAATTAATGCGATTGTGCATGCTGATTATTTAGGAGAAGGCGGCATTATCATCGAAAAAGAAAATGGCATATTTCGTTTTGCCAATCCGGGGTTGTTCCGCATCCCGGTCGATTCTGCGCTTTCGGGACATATGAGCAATCTTCGCAATCCGAATTTATTTAAAATGTTTATTTTAATCGGTCTTTGCAAGCGGGCCGGATTTGGTTTAAAGCATATTGCGGCTACCTGGAATGATCGGAGCTGGAAGCAGCCAGAATTTATTCAACATTCGAATCCGGAACGGACGATCGTTATACTATATCCATTTCATTTTCCAGCGGAAACAGCGGCTGCCTATGAAACAGATATACCTCAAAATATGAAACAGCATGATGAGGAAGAAATCGATATTTCATTTATGGACGAAGAAACGGACTCCGTAAATAACGATCTCAACTTCTTAAATAAGGAGATTAACTCCATAAATAACGAAATATACTCCGTGAATAAAGATGAAAAGTCCGTAAATAACGGACCGAACTCCGTAAATAACCTGTCCAACTCTGTAAATAATGGTGTTAACTCCATAAATAACGAACCTAACTCCGTAAATAAATTGTCTAACTCCGTAAATAAAGAGTTACCTTCTGATGAAATCGACGAGAAATTATGGAATATTGCGGAGCTAGCGAGAAAGAAAAAACGATTGCCACCAAGTGTGATGGAAAATATCATTTTACAGCTTTGTGCGCAAAGGCCGCTAATGTTAAAGGAATTAGCGGCTCTGTTGGAAAGAACGCCAGATGGATTAAGAAACAACTATTTAGGCAAGCTATTGGAGAAAGGAAAAATCCGTCTGAAATATCCAGATCAGCCGAATCATCCGAAACAAGCGTATATGAAAGCAACGGAATAGGAAGGCGCCCATTAGGCCGCCTTCTTTTTTTATGTTGTATCGAAGTCTTTTGCAATGTTTGGGAAATGGTGCGCATCGAAACCATAATGGATGTTGATCAGAAAATTACGCCTTAGGTCTTAGAGAAAAATAACGCCTTGGCTCATTATCGAAATAAGGAACGGTTGGTAGGATGGAAGACAGAAAGGAGGGAAAAAGGTGAAAAAGATTGGATTGTTTGTCCTCGGTGCGATTGCGGCGGTTACGCTCTTCGCAAACATTGGTTCTCTCGCTGTTTTGGCAGTGAGCCTTGTCATTTTGTATTACGCATGGAAACGATGGATGAAAGCGGAAACAACGATGAAAAAACTGTTTTGGATCGCGATCGGAATCGTCGCTTTCGTTGCTTCCGCTTCGAATGCGCCTGCGCTCATTGCAGTTGCCGCTGCATATGTATTGTATGTAGTTTATAAAAAATGGAATGAAACAAAACAGATGAAACCGAAAGAAATGGATGACCCGTTTGCTCACTTTGAAAAGCAGTGGGCAGAGTTAGAAAGAAACTTTTAAAAAGGAGGAAAACAGTGATGGCCGATTTATTAACGAGAATCAAAAATATCATCATGGCTGATTTACATGAGATGATCGATCAAAAAGAAAAGCAAAACCCAATTGCTTTATTAAATGAATATTTACGGCAATGCGAAAAGGAGGCCGAAAAGGTTCGCCATCTGCTGGAGCGGCAGCACCTGTTGAAGACAGAACTCACGCGCGAATACAACCAGGCGAAAGAGCTTGCGGATAAGCGAAAGTATCAAGCGCAAATTGCTTCCCAGGCGGGGGAAAATGAACTATATGAATTTGCCGTTTTGGAACAGGCAAAATATGAAGAAAGAGCATTGCGAATACAAGAGTTGCTCCAGCAAGCAACAAACGAGCTGGAACAGTTAGAAAGAAAATATGAAGAAATGAAACATAAATTAAAAGATATGCACATTCGCCGCATGCAGCTCATGGGGCGGGAAAATGTCGCACGCGCGCATTATCGAATGGATAAAGTGCTGCAGGCAGGATGGAACGATACCGCTTATTCTCGTTTTCACGAAATGGAACAATACTTAGAACGCCTGGAACAAAACGTCAAAGCCAATTATTATGCAAGCACGATTGACGCACGTATCGCGCAATTGGAGAAAAAGCTGGAAACAGAAAAGACAAATTCAATTTCATAACGAAAACGTGGTATTCTAAAAGGGCGTATACGTAATTAGCGCCCTTTTTTCACTAGCTATATAATGGAGATGCGGCAATCGTCATAAAGGAGGGAGGAAGAGAGATGTTTCGTCAGCAAAAAACAGATCTTGCCGCTAGGCTTGTCATGATCGCCATCATTCTCTTTTTGGCAGAACTGCTACTGTTTCAACATGGGGATGTTTTCTTTCTGCTCTTTGCGATTGGCTGTATGTATATAGGACGAAAGCGGATGCCGAAGCTATCAGGCGTTATTCTGTTTTGGTTTGGACTCATTAGTTTCGTCATTTCGTTAGCTAGCATGGTGACATTTCGCATTTCCCTGTTTTTTATTTTGGTGTATATCATTTGGCAGTACATGCAATCGAAAAAAGCTCCTGTGCAGATACAGCCAGTCATGGTCGAGCGAAAGCATGACACATCCTCCCTCCTTGAACGAAAACCGCGCTGGAAAAACAGCTTCTTTAGCAGCCAAAAAACACCTGAACGTGTTTATGAATGGGAAGATATTAACATTCAAGGCGGGATTTCCGATGTGGTGATTGATTTAAGCTATACGGTGCTTCCGCGAGGAGAAGCGGTCATTGTCATCCGTCATTTGATCGGGAACGTACAAATCCTTGTGCCGTATGAGGTGGAAGTGCGTCTGCACCATTCGGTGATCTATGGTTCCGCTATTGTTTTTGAGCGAAAGGAAGCGAATTTGTGGAACGAAATCGTTTGTTTTCAAACAAAAGGATATGAGGAAGCGGAGCAAAAAGTCAAAATACTCACCTCGATGATCATTGGAACAATCGAGGTGAAGCATGTATGAATACGGTGCAGCGTTACATTGTTACGGGAATTGCCTTTTCGCTGTTCGTTTCCATCATTGCGGCGGTGCTAATATTTCTCAAGTATCCATTACCGAACTGGTCTTTATTATGGGAAAAAGAAATCATGGGTGTTCCGTTCCTTTTATTTATGGCGGGGGTTAGTGTTGCCGCTGGAATAGCGTTTGGGATTATGTTCGGATTTTTTTCGCAAAAACAGTGGCGGACGGTGATGGATTCACTGCGCCAGCTTGAACATGGCCAGCCTGTTTCCCCTCTGGAGCCTTCAAAGCTGAAAGAAGCGGCGGCGGTAGTAGCGCGCGTTCAAAAAATTCAAAAGCAGATGACGGAACAAGTGAAATTGTCGCAGCGGCTCGCCAATGAAAAGGCGGAAGAGCAAGAAAAGCGGATTCAAGATATCATTTCCCAGGAACGGCATCGGCTTGCGCGCGAGCTTCATGATTCCGTTAGCCAGCAGCTGTTTGCCGCCTCGATGCTTATTTCCGCCATCAATGAAACAAAAACGTTTTCTGATGAGCGCGAAGAAAAACAGTTTCGTTTAATTGAAGAAATGATTCACCAATCGCAATTGGAAATGCGGGCGTTATTGCTTCACCTTCGCCCGGTAGCACTGAAGGGCAAATCGCTAAAAGAAGGGATTCAAGAGTTGTTGATGGAGCTAAAGCAAAAAGTGCCAATGCATATCGAGTGGAAAGTGGAAGACATTCCGCTTGATAAAGGGGTAGAAGACCATTTATTTCGCATTTTGCAAGAGTCGATTTCCAATACGCTTCGTCATGCCAAGGCGACAAAATTGGAAGTATTGTTAGTGAAACGAGACCAACTTGTCATTTTGCGTGTATCAGATGATGGCGTCGGCTTCAACGTCGACCAAGTGAAAGCAGGGTCGTACGGTTTGCAAAATATGCATGAGCGTGCGCTGGAGATTGGCGGAACGCTGCAAATCGTCAGTGTGCCCAATCAGGGAACGCGGTTAGAGGTGAAAGTGCCAATCATAGAGGAGGGAACATCGTGATCCGTGTCTTATTGGCCGATGATCATGAAATGGTGAGAATCGGGGTTTCTGCGTTTTTGGCGTCACAGCCGGATATGGAAGTGGTGGGAGAAGCCGATAACGGAAAACAAGCGATAGATCTGGCACTAGAGCTGCGTCCGGATATTATTTTAATGGATTTAGTGATGCCGGAGATGGACGGAATTGAAGCCACAAAGCACATTATTGCCCAATGGCCGGAAGCGAAAATTATCGTTGTTACAAGCTTTTTAGATGATGAGAAAGTGTATCCGGCTTTGGAAGCCGGAGCAACGAGCTATATGCTAAAGACGTCGAAAGCGAACGAAATTGCCAACGCGATCCGCGCGACGTTTTACGGTCAATCGGTGTTGGAACCGGAAGTGACGAATAAAGTGATGACAAAAATGAAACAAAAGAAAGAACTCTTCCCTCACGAAGAATTGACAAACCGGGAGATGGAAGTGCTTTTGTTAATGGCGCAAGGAAAAACGAATCAAGAAATCGCTGATGAGTTGTTTATTGCGGTGAAAACGGTGAAAGTCCACGTCAGCAACATATTAAGCAAATTAGGAGTACAAGATCGCACACAAGCGGTCATTTATGCATTTAAACATTCGTTAGTCAAATAGCTTCCATATATAAATTAGACTTCAGGCATTCATCGAAACCCAATTTGTCATAGTCTACGCAGGTTGCCCTAAGGCAGCCTTCTTATATACTGATTTTGCATCAAACTTAAGACGTGTAATGTGGAATGATGCCTCAAGTTTTAGAAGAAAATAACGCCTAAGCTCATTATCGAAAAATACAACTACTGGCAGGATGGAAGATAGGTAAGGAAGGAAAGATATGAAACAGTTTTTGACGAACAGTGAATTTTTGAACATTTTATGAACAAATTGATCAATGTTTCACAAATTAGACAAACTAAAAATTCCGTTGCCTAGTTATGATGGGGTTGTAATAGATGGGAATATTTCCTGGAAATATTCTCATCTTATATTTTTTTGGTTTTATTGGGAAATATTTTACAATGGAAGGAGACTATGTATGGCTGTTGGGGAAAGAGTGATCAATAAAAAATCGAAGCGGTAAAAATGGTTGATAAGCTTGTTGCTAATGCACAGAAAGCATTAGAACAATTTCGAGATTATGATCAAGAAACGATCAATCATATCGTCAAAGAAATGGCGTTAGCTGGGCTCAATCAGCATATGGCATTAGCAAAGCTGGCAGTGGAAGAAACAAAACGTGGCGTAGCATCGCGCAACTGTCTTTCGGATTTTGATAACCCGTATTGTTTCGCCCGCTCATACTTTTTCCATCGGCGTGATCCTTTTCGACATTTCGATTGACGCCGCTGGATCTCCGCCAGTTTTTTATTCCGCAGCCGGTGAAGCGAGCGCACCTTTCGCCCCGTGATGATCAAGGATTGGCCATTTCGCAAAACGCCCCGATCGTATGGATTTCGCCAAGGTCGACGCCAACCGCATGCCCCGGCTGGTACGCTTTCGCTTCCTGGCCGTTGTCACAGGTGATGGCAAGATACCAGCCATGATCATAACAACATTCGATTTCTTTGATCGTTCCCTGCGGCAGCTGTGAGACGTAGACGATCATCGGTTTTTCGTGTTTTCCGCCATGGATGCCCATGGACAGCGTGATTTTCCCATTTTCATGAATAGTGAATCCGTCTTTCGCCCATTTGGTGTTGAAGAATCTCTTGTGTTTGTACGGATAACGAACGTGGCGATGTCCTTTCTGGATAGCGGCTCGAGCGGATTACCAGGCGAAGAGGTATTGGTGGCAGACGGCTTGAATGGACTGGCTGTGAAGATGGAATCGCCTTTTCGTTTGTTTTTACAGCTCGCTTTTTGAGATTCAGCGGCCGTGTTGAGGGAAATGCTCTTTGGCCAATCGGAGGGACTCATTCCAGACACGAGCCAATTCCCGATTGCAAGCCCGAAGCCGCTCAAGGCCCGCCTTCGATGCCCGGAAGGCCACTTTTTGCCCACGAAGCATGGTAGGTCCTCCTTTCACCAAATCATGGGTAAGAATAGTATAGAACATATGTTCTTCTTTTGGGAGAAAAAACAACCGATTCCTCCCCCACCTACACTCTGTTTAAAGGTGGGAGGCTTCTCGGTGGACATGTTAAAACAACCTCCCCCATAAAGAGGATCGTCCATATACTCGCTGGTAAGCGTGGCGGGCCATCCTTTTTCATGTATATGTTTCAGTTTCACTGCAATGAAGGAAATGAGAAGATCTTCTAAACATATAAACAGAAAAAACTTCTTAAAGAGGCACTCCATTTTCCATTCCATTTAGAATTCGCTGTGCCATTTGCACGCTTTCTTCCGAAGGAGGTTCAATCTCTTCCAAAGGGTACTTCAATCCAAGTGCCTTCCATTTGTATACTCCTAATTTATGATATGGCAGAATTTCAATTTTTTTGACGTTGTTTAACGTACGGATAAAAGCAGCGAGACGGCGCAAGTCATTAGGGTCGTCTGTAATGGTTGGAACGAGAACATGTCGAATCCAAACAGGAACGTTTTTTTCGGACAAAAACCGAGCAAATTGTAAAATATGTTTATTTGTTTTTCCCGTCAGTTTCCGATGTTTTTTTTCATCGATATGTTTTAAGTCAAGTAAAATTAAATCCGTATAGGAAAGCAATTCATTTAATTTTTGCTGGAATGACGCTTCCGTCGTGTAGCATCCCCCTGATGAATCGATCGCTGTATGAATGCCCAGTTGTTTGCATGCTTTAAATAGCTCGGTTAAAAAGTCGATTTGTAACAAAGGTTCCCCGCCGCTGACGGTAATTCCGCCGCCGGAGGCGTTGATAAACGGCAAGTACGTTTTCACATCCTCGATAATTTCTTCTACGGTCATTTCTTTTCCTTTTCCAATTTCCCATGTATCAGCGTTATGACAATATTGACAGCGCAGCACGCATCCTTGTGTAAAGAGGACATAACGAAGGCCTGGGCCGTCGACGGTACCGCATGTTTCAATCGAATGAATAAACCCTTTCATAGGATGATCACCTTCCTAAGAGAAATCCCCTCCTCTCAAGAAGGAGGGGGAAGATAGTTACATCGTTTCGTGGAACGTGCGGTTAATGACGTCAATTTGTTGTTCGCGAGTTAATTTAATGAAGTTGACGGCATATCCAGAGACGCGAATCGTTAATTGCGGATATTTTTCTGGATGTTCCATCGCATCTAATAACGTTTCACGATTCAACACGTTAATGTTGAGATGGTGCCCGCCTTTTTCCATGTAACCATCTAAAATGGCGACAAGGTTACGAACACGGGTTTGTTCTTCTTTTCCTAACGCTTTCGGTACGATTGAGAACGTATTCGAGATGCCATCTAATGCATGTTCATATGGCAATTTCGCGACAGAGCTTAACGAAGCGAGCGCTCCTTTTGTGTCGCGGCCGTGTAGCGGGTTCGCTCCCGGGGCAAATGGTTCGCCGGCGCGGCGGCCATCTGGTGTATTGCCTGTCTTTTTCCCGTATACGACGTTTGATGTAATCGTTAAAATCGATAGCGTATGTTTCGAATCGCGATACGTTTTATGTTTTTTCAATTTCGTCATAAAACGTTCGACTAAATCAACTGCAATTTGGTCGACGCGATCATCGTTATTCCCGTATTTCGGGAAGTCGCCTTCAATTTCAAAATCAACGGCAATGCCGTTTTCATCGCGAATCGGTTTGACTTTTGCGTATTTGATCGCGCTTAACGAATCGACGACGACCGATAGCCCGGCAATACCAGTTGCCATTGTACGTAAAACGTGGGTATCATGAAGCGCCATTTCAATTCGTTCGTAACAATATTTGTCGTGCATGTAATGGATGACATTAAGCGTATTAATATAAAGTTCGGCAAGCCATTCAAGCACTTGATCAAATTTACGCATGACTTCATTGTAATCTAAATATTCGGAGGTAATTGGCGCAAATTCAGGGCCAACTTGAATTTTTAATTTTTCATCGACGCCGCCGTTAATCGCATATAACAATGCTTTCGCAAGGTTGGCGCGCGCTCCGAAAAATTGCATTTGTTTACCGATTCGCATCGCCGATACACAGCAGGCAATTCCGTAGTCATCGCCAAATTCAACGCGCATTAAGTCATCGTTTTCATATTGAATCGAGCTTGTTTTGATCGACATTTTCGCACAATATTCTTTGAACGCTTCCGGTAATTGTTTCGACCAAAGTACCGTTAAGTTTGGTTCTGGCGCAGGTCCTAAGTTATCTAACGTATGAAGGAAGCGGAACGAGTTTTTCGTTACTAACGGACGACCATCGATAGCCATTCCGCCGATCGATTCTGTTACCCATGTTGGGTCGCCGCTAAATAGTTCGTTATATTCCGGCGTTCTTGCGAATTTGACGAGGCGCAATTTCATTACGAAATGGTCGACAAGTTCTTGTGCTTCTTTTTCTGTTAGTGTACCTTCTTGTAGGTCGCGTTCGATATAAATATCTAAGAAGGTAGAAACGCGTCCTAAGCTCATCGCTGCGCCGTTTTGTTCTTTAATAGCGGCAAGATAAGCGAAATAGAGCCATTGGAATGCTTCGTGTGCGTTTCGCGCTGGTTTGGAAATGTCGTAACCGTAGTTTAATGCCATTTGTTTCAATTCGTTTAACGCGCGAATTTGTTCAGCAATTTCCTCACGAAGACGGATAATGTCTTCTGTCATCGTTCTTGCGCCAGTATTTTTCAAATCCTTTTGTTTTTCTTCAATCAGACGATCGACGCCGTATAATGCTACACGACGATAGTCGCCAATAATACGGCCGCGTCCGTACGCGTCTGGAAGACCGGTGATGATTCCGGCTTTGCGCGCTAATTTCATCTCTTCGGTGTAAACATCGAATACACCTTGGTTATGTGTTTTGCGATATTCCGTAAAAATTTTTTTTATTTCGTCGCTTACTTTATAGCCGTAAGCTTCGCATGATTGCTGTGCCATGCGGATGCCGCCGAACGGCATTAATGCGCGTTTAAACGGTTTATCTGTTTGAAAACCAACGATTTTTTCTAAGTCTTTGTTTAAATAACCTGGTCCATGGGAAGTGATGGTCGAAACAACAGATGTGTCCATATCGAGAACGCCGCCTTTTTCGCGCTCTTGTTTCGACAATTCCATCACTTGTTCCCATAGTTTTTTTGTTGCTTCTGTAGGTCCTTCTAGAAATGATTCATCCCCATAGTAAACAGTTACGTTGTTTAAAATAAAGTCACGGACATCAATGGACTTTTTCCATTTTGACCCTTTAAAATTTCGCCAAGGGTCTAATACAACAGTGGTTTGTTTCATAACAGATCCCCTCCCAATCGCCTGTAAATATAACAGGCTGATAAAAATAATATAACAGCTTTCGTCTATACAATATTACATTTTTTGATGACTATAACCATCTATTATTGAATAGTTTGTGAAATATTGAGCAATATGAAATAAATGATGATATAACGATATAACAGATCGAGAAAAAGAAGCAATAAACATGAAGAAGGAGGTGAAAAATAAAAATCTCCATCCCTTTTATAGGGATGGAGACGGTTGTTTAGCTGACTTGTTTTTCCTCAGAAGCGCGGGCATGACGCTTATGCATGCCTTTTGCATAATAGACGGCAACGAGCAAGATAAGCCAGGCTGGTCCGATGTAGAGAGCGATTCGCGTATCCTTGAAATAGCCCATCAAAGCGGTAACTCCGATGAGGAAGGCGAGAGCAACATAAGAGCTGTAAGGGTAAAGCGGCATTTTATATTTTAATTGTTGTTGTTTTTCTGGACTTAATTGTTTGCGGAACTGCAATTGCGCCAGCAAAATAATCGCCCATGTCCAAATCGCGCCGAATGTGGCAACGCTCGTTACCCATTGAAATACTTTTTCGGAAACATAGTTTAAATAAACGCCAAACAGCATTGCGATGGCTGTGACGATCAGTGCGATTCCAGGAATGCCGCGTTTTGTCAATTTGGCGAAAGAAGGCGGCGCTTCCTTTTGTTCGGCAAGGTTAAAGAGCATTCGGCTGGTGCTAAAGATGCCGCTGTTGCAGGAAGACAAGGCCGCGGTTAACACGACAAAGTTGATGATCCCCGCAGCAGTGTGAATGCCGATTTTTTCAAACGTCAGCACAAATGGGCTTCCTTTTTGTCCGATTTCATTCCATGGATAGATCGACATAATGACAAACAGTGCACCAACATAGAAAATTAAAATGCGCCAAAATACGGTGTTAATGGCCCGGGTGAGCGATTTTTCCGGGTTTTTCACTTCGCCGGCTGTGACGCCGAGCATTTCAATTCCTAAATAAGCGAACATTACCATTTGCAAGGACATTAATACGCCGGTAATGCCGTTCGGGAAAAATCCGCCATGTTTCCAAAGGTTGCTGATGCCGGTGGCGACTCCGCCATTGCCGATGCCAAACAAAATCATGCCAAAACCGACGACAATCATAAATACAATCGTAACAATTTTAATAAGGGCAAACCAAAATTCTAATTCCCCGTACGCTTTGACAGCGAGGAAATTGATCAATGTCATCAAGACTAAAGCGGCCAGCGCCCATATCCATCTTGGCGTGTCCGGAAACCAAAACTGCATATAAATGCCGACAGCCGTAATTTCCGCGATACAAGTAACGACCCATAAAAACCAATAGTTCCATCCGGTTAAGTAACCAGCAAGCGGTCCTAGATAGTTGTGCGCATAGCGGCTGAATGAACCGGCCACTGGGTTTTCCACGGCCATCTCTCCGAGCGCGCGCATAATAAAGAACATAACCACGCCGCTTACCGCATATGCAAGTAAAATCGCCGGTCCCGCTAGTTTGATGGCATTTGCAGAGCCGAGAAATAGCCCGACTCCGATTGCAGCCCCAAGGGACATCAGCGAAATATGTCGCTCCTCTAGTCCGCGATGCAGTTTTTGTTCATTTTTTGCCATTTGCATCTTTGTTTCCTCCCATCCGTCAGGACAACGGTGATTATATCCAAAACATTTTGTAAAACGCTTACATGAATATGGTACATAATTTATAAGTATTTGTAAATGTATTTATATGGTAAATAGTCGTTGTTTTTATTATTGTAATAATATTAATAAAATTAACAAAATCGGAATGTAGTTATTGATCTTGTTGTATTTAGTATGCTCCACCATGGGGGAATTCATTTTGGCAATTTGCGGGCGCAATTTGCCCGCGTACTTGAACCGAAACCGTCAACGCATTCCCCTTCTATAATGCTAAACATTTAGGAGGGGTTCGTCGAGGGATGTTTTTTAAAGATGTAAAATTTATAAAATCGACCTCTTTCAACTAAATATAAAATATTTTATAATAAAGACGCAAAACAAATGTTCGGATAAAAGGTTTGTTTGATAGGAAAAGTTAGCTTGGAAAAAACCAAAACGATAAAAAACAAAATTATTTCTCACGGAGCAAAAACATTCGAACCAACGATAACCATCTATCGGGAGGCGTTGGCGTTTATTGCCGATGTGATTCAAAAAGAGTTTGATCATCTGAAACATTTAAATAACAAACAAGTGATCCCGGCAGTCGAAAAGCTCATCCATCGAACCAAAACCAATCCTTTCCCGAAATATAATTTTACGGATCATTTTTATAAATTTCCTTCTTAATTTTCGAAGAACGGCGATTGCGAAGGCGTTCGGAGACGTAAAAAAGTTATTATTCCAACCTCGAAAATTGGGAAAATGAATGAATGAAGGCGATTTTCCAAAGCAAGAGGTTTACGAAAAAAACTCCGTCTTTTCGAGTTGATCATCATGCTTTTCCCGTTTTTTATAAAGGGAATATGTTTCAACGTTTATCCCGAAACCAAGCGCAAATGAAAATTTATAAAAACAACGATTGGGTTTGGGAAACCATTACTTTTCACGATAAAAACGTTAAAAACAGCGTAAGTACAGCTGTATTGAAGACAATGGATGTCCCGAATAGAATTTTTGATTTAGTCGGGGAGGTTCACATTTTGTATAATGAAATTCGCTCTAATCAATTAATGCGGAATGAAGGTGATGGCAATGAACGAACAAGCAGCAAAAACGTTCATTGAACAGCTGCAAGAAGAAGGGTTGCTGACGGAAGAAAATCGCCTTATCTGGGAAATGATTTTACCGGAGCGTCTTCAACGAATGTATGAAGTACTTCAAAAGCGGACACGCTACGTGACGGTATTGACCGAAGCGGTCGATGATCCGCACAACCAGGCGGCGGTGTTGCGGACAGCGGAAGCGTTTGGTGTGCAGGATGTGTATGTCGTCACCGGGAAAGCCTCGTTTCAGCCGAGCCCGCTTGTGACGCGGCATGCCGATAAATGGCTGACGCTTTATCAAAAACCGGATATTATAACGGCGATTCGCGATTTGCAGGCAAAAGGATATCAAGTGTATGCCAGCTATCTTGGAGAAGGGACGATTCCTCTTTCTGACATCGATGTGTCACGGCCGACAGCTCTTTTATTTGGCAACGAGCATAGCGGTGTGTCGCAGGAGGCGCTTCGTGCCGCCGATGCGACGTTTATGATTCCGATGTATGGATTTGTCCAAAGTTTTAATATATCGGTGGCGGCGGCGCTTTCACTGTACGATGTCACCGAAAGAGCGCGTCAGCAGGCAGGTGAGCGCTATTATTTATCATTTACCGAGAAAAAAGAACTATATGAAACATGGATGTGGCAAACGTTAAATCCGCGTCTGCGCAAACAGCTTAAGGTGCGGTTAGGCCGTTCTTTTTAACCTTCCCTGATTAGTGGGGAAGGTTTATTTTTCTTGAAAGGGCTTTGACTGGGTAAATTTCATTTTTTAGCCATAACCGTGAATATTTATTGAACAATTGTTGAATGGTTTGTGACAAATATGTTTCGAATTTATGAAATCCCCTTCTTGTTGGTTTCAACTATTTTCACTTTTGATATGGTAGAAATATAGGTTATCGATATTCATTTATTATGAGGATGATAGTTGGACTATGTGCCATAAAAGGAGGAAGCGAGCGGAATGAAGCAGGAAAAACAACGGGGGCGAAAATGGTTTGCGTGGCTTCCCTTGTCCTTGTTGCTTTTGTTAAGCGGATGCAGTGAAAACATAGCGGTATTAAATCCGAAAGGACCTGTCGCAAAAGTACAATACGACTTAATTATGTGGTCGATTGGCTTCATGTTATTGATTATTGCCGTCGTATTTGTATTGTTTGCCGTTGTGCTCATTCGATATCGGGAAAAGCCGGAAAATGCCGATTATGAGCCACCGGATGAAGAAGGAAACACGCTCTTGGAAATCGTATGGACGGCGATTCCGATTATTATTGTCACTGTGTTGGCAATTCCAACGGTGAAAGCGACGTTTGCGCTGGAAAAACCGCAGCGCCATGATGTCGAGCCGTTAACAATCCATGTCACCGCAGCAAACTGGAAATGGATTTTCAGCTATCCGGACCAACATATTGAAACGGTGAATTACGTCAATATTCCTGAAGACGTTCCCGTAAAGTTTAAACTGACATCCGTCGGTCCGATGAACTCGTTTTGGGTGCCGGAGTTAGGCGGCCAAAAATATGCGATGGATGGGATGGAAACACAATTAATTTTGCAAGCAGACCAGCCAGGTTCCTATATGGGACGGAGCGCGAACTTCTCAGGAAAACAGTTTACGCATATGGAGTTTGAAGTGGTTGCCCAGAAAAAAGAAGATTTTGAGAAATGGGTAAAAGAAGTTCAACAAACGGCGCCAAAGCTAACGAAAGACAAATATGCGGAAATTTTAAAACCTGGGTTAGTCGGGCGGATGACGTTTTCGAATACGCATCTTGAATGGGTAGACCATGCGAAACAAAACAGCCACCATATGAACAATGGAGAACATAGCGATCACCATGGGAACATGGAAAATGATCACCACGAACATTAATGGCGGGAAAGGAGGAACCGTAATTGAAGTGGAGCGAGTTTTTTGTCACTGGTGAACCGCTTATTTATGCAGCGGATGTTGCGATTGTGTTAACCATTATTGGTATTGTTTTTGTGTTGACGTATTTTAAAAAATGGAAATGGCTTTGGGATGAATGGTTAACGACGGTAGACCATAAAAAAATTGGGATCATGTATATTATTTGTGCTGTATTAATGTTGTTCCGCGGCGGTGTAGACGCGCTATTAATGCGAGCACAGCTAACGGCACCAAATATGAAATTTCTCGATGCGCAACATTACAACGAAATTTTTACCACGCACGGTACGATTATGATTTTATTTATGGCGATGCCGTTTATTATTGGATTAATGAACGTTGTCGTCCCGCTGCAAATCGGGGCGCGTGATGTCGCGTATCCGTACTTAAATGCGTTAAGCTTCTGGCTCTTTTTCTTCGGGGCGATGCTGTTTAATATTTCGTTTGTCATCGGCGGCTCCCCGGATGCCGGCTGGACGGCATATTTTCCACTTGCTAGCAATGAATTTAGCCCAGGGGTTGGCAACAACTATTATGCAGTCGCCTTGCAAATTTCCGGAATTGGGACGTTGATGACCGGAATTAACTTTTTGGTGACGATTTTAAAAATGCGGGCGCCGGGTATGACGCTTATGCGCATGCCGATGTTTACATGGACGGTTTTAATTACATGTGTCATCATTATTTTCGCGTTTCCAGTGTTAACGGTCGCATTGGCGTTAATGACGTTTGACCGTTTGTTTGACACGCAATTTTTCACGATGGCCAACGGCGGTATGTCCATGCTTTGGGCAAACTTGTTCTGGATTTGGGGCCATCCGGAAGTATATATTGTCATTTTGCCATCTTTCGGGATTTTTTCGGAAATTGTCAGCACATTTTCCCGCAAACGTCTATTTGGTTATAAAGCAATGGTCGGTTCGATCGTTGGTATCGCCTTTTTAAGCTTTATCGTTTGGGTGCACCACTTCTTTACGATGGGTGCCGGTCCAGCGGTGAACTCGTTTTTCTCGATTACAACGATGGCGATTGCGATTCCGACTGGAGTGAAAGTATTTAACTGGCTGTTTACGCTGCGCAAAGGAAAAATTCGTTTTACGACAGCGATGCTTTGGACGCTGGCGTTTATCCCGAACTTCGTCATTGGCGGGGTTACTGGCGTTATGCTCGCTATGGCAGCGGCGGACTATCAATACCATAATAGTTATTTCTTAATTGCCCATTTCCATTATGTATTAATTGCTGGTACGGTGTTTGCTTGTTTTGCTGGGCTTCATTATTGGTATCCGAAAATGTTCGGTCATCTATTAAACGAACGTTTAGGAAAATGGACGTTCTGGCTCTTTATGATTGGGTTTAATGTTTGCTTCTTCCCGATGTATTTCTTAGGATTAATGGGAATGACGCGACGCATGTACACGTACTCGGCCGGACTTGGCTGGACGCCGTTGAACGTTGTGGCGACGATTGGCGCGGCGCTGATGGGCATTGGCTTTATCGTGCTTTGCTATAACATTTATTACAGCGCGCGTTACGGCGAGCGCGACATGACCGGAGATCCGTGGGACGGTCGCACGCTCGAGTGGGCGACTGCTTCACCGCCAGCGCACTATAACTTCCCAATCACTCCGGAAGTAACGGATTTGGACGCTTATTGGGTTATGAAGAAAAACGGAAACGGGTTGGAAGTAAAAGAAGGACAATTAAAGCCGATTCATATGCCAAGCAACTCAGGCCGCCCGTTCTTGATTTCGATTGCATTTTTCTTCGCGGGCTTTGGTCTTGTCTTTAAATGGTTTACGTTGGCGATTATTGCTGCGATCTTCATTATTCTCGGTTTAATTCTCCGTTCGTTTGACGATGATGACGGCTATTACATTAGCGTGGACGAAATTAAACACACGGAGCGTTTGGCACGGAAGGGGGCGTAACGGATGGCAGAAGCAGCTCACCGATATGATGAAACAATGCCGCTCGAGTATCGGACGGAAGAAAGCCGTTTAAATATTTTAGGATTTTGGATTTTCCTTGGCGCCGAGGTCGCGTTGTTTGCGACCTTGTTCGCCACCTATCTTGTTTTATTCCAACGTACGGGAAGCGGCCCGACTGCGAAAGACTTATTTGAGGTAAAAGATGTTTTAATTGAAACGTTGCTTCTATTAACCAGCAGTTTTACGTGCGGCCTGGCTATTTTTGAAATGCGCCGCAATCGCCTTAGCGGTTTATTAACATGGCTGTTGGTGACGCTCCTTTTAGGTGCAGGGTTTATTACCTTTGAAATTCGCGAATTTATTCATTACGTCCATGAAGGAGCGACGATGCAAACAAGTGCGTTTCTCTCTAGCTTTTTCGTGCTTGTCGGAACGCACGGGGCGCACGTCAGCCTTGGAATTGGCTGGATGATTTTAATTATCATTCAGCTGCTCCAGCGCGGATTTACGCCGCGGACGGCAAGAAAAGTGTTTATCGTCAGCTTGTATTGGCATTTTCTTGACGTTGTATGGATTTTTATCTTTACATTAGTTTATTTGACCGGGATGGTGATCTAGGATGGGTGCAAACAATCACCATGAATCATTTCCTTGGAAACATGTCGTCGGTTTTGTTCTTTCGCTTGTGCTGACGTTCGCTGCGCTTTGGGTCGCGCTATCTTCGGGATTAACGGCGAAAGCGATTATTGGCGTCATCATCATTTTTGCTATCATTCAGGCAAGCTTGCAGCTATTTATGTTTATGCATATGACGGAAAGCGACAGCGGCAAAATTCAAACGATCAATATGGCATATAGCTTTTTTATCGCGGTGGTCGTTGTCGCTGGTTCGGTTTGGACGATGTCATTTGTGCTGTAATAAAACCCCTGGCTCTTTCCCTGCGAAAGAGCCGGGGTTTTTTATATTGACGCTGTAAATGACATTATGGTAGGATAAAATAAATCTGATAAAACAGATAAGAAAAGAAGGAGAAAATAAAATAAATAGTATCAAGAGCGGCAGAGGGAATGGCCCAATGAAGCCCGGCAGCCGCTGATATTGGTCAGAAAAGCGCTGATTCGCGCAGGCTGGTTCTGGAAGATAAGATGAAGCGCACCACTTCTTCTTATCGAAGAAGTTTTTTATTTTTATTATTAGGGGAGGAGAGGAGAAAGATGAGATATGGATTTTGGCTGCCGATTTTCGGAGGCTGGCTGCGCAACGTTGAGGATGAAAACATGCCGGCGACGTTTGAATATGCGAAAACGGTGGCGCAAAAAGGAGAGCAATGGGGATATAGCACAACATTAGTCGCGGAGCTGTATTTAAATGATATAAAAGGGCCGGAGAGGGATTCGCTGGAAGCATGGTCGACGGCGGCGGCACTGGCGGCGGTGACAGAAAAATTGGAAATTATGACGGCAGTCCGTCCCGGTTTTCATAATCCGGCCGTTACGGCGAAAATGGCGGCCAATATTGACCACATTAGCAACGGCCGCTTTACACTGAACGTTGTATCGGCATGGTGGGAGGAAGAAGCGCGTCAATATGGCGGCATTTTTACCGAACATGATGAGCGCTATGATCGCACGGAAGAATTCGTTCAAGTGTTAAAAGGAATGTGGACGAACGATGTATTTCATTTCCGGGGAAAATTTTATGAAGTAAAAGGAGCCCATTTAGCGCCGAAACCGGTGCAAAAGCCGTATCCGATTTTATACGCCGGCGGCGAGAGCGAACGGGGAAAACAAGCGATTGTCGAGCATTGCGATGCATATGTGATGCATGGCGGAACAGTAGAAGAAATCGCCCGCAAAGTTGCCGACATGAAACAACGCCGCGAACAGGCAGGAAAAGAGCCGTTTCGCTCGTTTGGCATGGCGGCGTTTGTCATTTGCCGCGACAGCGAGGAGGAGGCGCAGGCGGAATTAAAGCGCATTACCGACGTTAAATTATCGAGCGGCTATGCAGGATATCATGATTTCGTCAGCAAATCCCAGCTTGAACTGCAATTGAAATTGCAAGACTATTCTGTATCGAACAGGGGATTGCGTCCAAATCTAATTGGTACACCGAAACAAATCGCTGACCGCATTTTGGCATATGAAAATGCAGGGGTCGATTTATTGATATTGCAGTTTTCACCTCAGCTAGAGGAAATGGAGCGGTTTGCCAAACAAGTGATGCCGCTTGTCGAGGAACGCCGGAATCGGTTTGTGGCGAAAGGGGAAAAGTAAGATGAGCAAAATTTACATTATTCATGAAAATAGCGAATGGACTGTGCATTTAACGCGGCGGTTGGACGAACTTGGTCTGCCTTATGAAGAATGGTTTTTAGACAAAGGGATGGTCGATTTATCGACGACGCCTCCGGAAGGAGTATTCTACAGCCGAATGAGTGCCTCATCCCATACGCGGGCGCATCGTTTTGCCCCGGAACTCACGGAAGCGGTGCTCGCTTGGCTCGAGCGCCATGGGCGCCGGGTGCTCAACGGAAGCCGGGCGCTCCGTTTAGAAGTAAGCAAAGTGAATCAATATATGGCATTAAATGCGCATGGAATCCGCACGCCGAAAACGATTGCCGCCGTCGGCAAGGAACAAATTGTGGAAGCGGCAAAACAGCTTGGCGCGCCGTCGTTTATTACGAAACATAACCGCGCTGGCAAAGGGCTTGGCGTGCAATTGTTCCATTCCATTGAAGCGCTTCAGCGATATCTTGAAAGCCCTGCTTTTGAAGATTCAGTCGACGGCATTACACTGGTGCAAGAATACATTCAAGCGCCGGAGCCGTTCATCACCCGTTGTGAATTTGTCGGCGGCAAATTTATGTACGCCGTGCGCGTAGACACATCGGAAGGGTTCGAGCTTTGCCCTGCGGATGCTTGCCAAATCGGCGATTTGTTCTGTCCGGTCGGCGAAACGGCAACGCGTCCGAAATTTGAAATTATCGACGGTTTTTCCGATCCGATACTCGAGAAATACGAGCAATTTTTGCGCGCCAATGATATTCATATTGCCGGCATCGAGTTTATCCGCGATCAAAATGGCACGATTTTTACGTACGATGTCAACACCAATACGAACTACAACTCGGAGGCGGAAGCGCGCGCCGGCAAGTTTGGCATGTTAGAAGTGGCCAAGTTTTTAGGCGAGGAATTAAAGCGGCTTCAAGCCGCTTCGGTATAAAGATAAATATAGCCCTGGTTTCCAGCCTTTTGTAGGCACAAAAACCAGGGCTATGTGTTTGCGGATGGAAGCAGCATACCAGTGCTTTTTGCTGTTGTGGTCCATAAAAAACTGTTGCTTTGCTTACTGCGGCAATGAGGCAAATACGAGATTACAGTACCTTTGATAAAAACGATTTTGTCCGTTCATGTTTCGGATGGTCAAAAATTTCGTTCGGCGTGCCTTCTTCGACGATGTAGCCGCCGTCCATAAACAGGACGCGGTCGCCGACTTCGCGGGCAAAGCCCATTTCGTGCGTGACAACGACCATGGTCATGCCTTCGTTTGCGAGCTGTTTCATGACCGCCAGCACTTCCCCGACCATTTCCGGGTCTAAGGCGGACGTCGGCTCGTCAAACAGCATCACTTTCGGTTCCATCGCCAGCGCCCGGGCGATTGCGACGCGCTGCGCCTGTCCGCCCGATAAAGAGTCCGGGTAGGCGTTTGCCTTTTCTTGCAGCCCGACTTTTTGGAGCAGCTCCATTGCTTTTGCTTCTGCTTTTTCGCGCGGCCATTTCCGCACTTTTATCGGGGCGAGCGTGATGTTATCTAGCACGGTCATATGCGGGAATAGGTTAAAGCGCTGAAACACCATTCCGACTTCTTCGCGCACTTTGTTAATGTTTGTCTGCTTTTCTTTGATGTTGATCCCGTCAATGATGATTTCCCCTTCATCGAAGTCTTCTAAAAGGTTTAAACAGCGCAAAAAGGTTGATTTCCCAGAACCTGATGGGCCGATGACAACGACGACTTCCCGTTCGCGGATATGGGCATTAATTCCCTTCAGCACTTCTAGGTTGCCAAATGATTTTTTTAAATTGCTTACTTTAATCATTGGTTTGAATACTTCCTTTCCAAATAATGTAGTAGTTTACTAAGGGAAAGGGTTAAAAGCAAATAAATAAACGCCACGGTTAAATATGGCTCCCAAACGCGGTAGTACTCTCCTGCAGCTGCTTTTCCCCAATACATAAGTTCTGGGGCGGCAATGACAAGGCCGAGGGACGAGTCTTTAATTAAAACGATAAACTCATTTCCAAACGGCGGGATCATCCGTTTTAACGCTTGCGGCAAAATAATGTAGCGCATCGCCTGTGCGTGTGTCATACCGAGCGAGCGGGCCGCTTCCATTTGCCCTTTGTCAATTGATTGAATGCCAGCGCGGAAAATTTCTGCGACATACGCTGCCGAGTTTAAGGACAGCGATACAATCAGCGAGACGGTCGCGCTTGGCTGGGCAAAAAACAGCGGCATAACCCCAAAGTGTACAAGCAGCATTTGTACTAATAAAGGAGTTCCCCGGAAAAAGTTAATATACCATTCAAACGGGAGACGGATGAGCCGTTTCGTTGACATTTTGCCAAGGCCGATCATAAGACCGAGAATCAAGCCGGCGATGATGGCGGCGATCGAAACCCCAATAGTTAATAACACCCCTCTTAGGAAAAACGGGGCGTATTCCTGAATAATATCAAAACGAAAATCCATTAGCCCTCACCTTTCTTATAAAAAATGCGTAACTCAAATAAGCAGTTACGCATTTTCCGATGTTTGCGCGTTTATTGTTGTTTTACTAGATTATCGAGATTTGGCTCTGTTCCAAACCATTTTTTATAAATTTCAGCATATTTTCCGTTTTCCATCAGTTTTTTCAATGCTTTGTCCACTTTTGGTTTTAAGTCGCTTCCTTTCGGAAACATCATGCCGTAAAACTCCGACTCAAAGTGTTTCGAATCTGGAATGACTTTAATTTTTTTGTCTGGATTGTTTTTCACATATTCGTTTGCCACTGCGTTATCAGTCACGACTGCATCGACGCCGCCGTTTAATAATTCCATAATTGCCACAACCGTCGTTTCAAATTTTTTAATGTTTTTATTGCCTTTGCCTAGCAATTTCTCTACTGCTTCCTGCCCGGTTGTCGCGTTTTGGACGCCGATCGTTTTTCCTTTTAAGTCAAGCGCGTTTTTGATTGGGCTATTTTCTTTCACCATAATCATCTGGGTGGCTTCAAAGTAAGGAATGGAGAAATCGTATGTTTGTTTCCGCTTATCATTGATCGTGATGCCGGAGATTGCCATGTCGATTTCTTTGCTTTGCAATGCGGCAAAAAGCGGATCCCAGCCGATATTTTTCAGTTCATATTCAATGCCTGCTTCTTTCATTACCGCATCTAGCAAATCGACGTCAAAACCGACGATTTTTCCTTTATCCATATACTCAAACGGTGCAAACGCAGCGTCTGTCCCGACGATCACTTTTTTCTTTGCTTCTCCTGAAGAAGAAGAACTCGTTTCCGTTGATTTTCCACATGCAGCCAACGCTGTAAGCAATGCAATCACTACAGCGATAATTGCCCCTTTTTTGACCATGATAAAAAAGTCCCCCTTTGTGCAATTGATGATAGACGCTTTCATACTATCAATATTTTTACATTTATGCAATACTATTTATAAAAATAATTATTTGAATATTTTGGTTCCTTATATTATGTAGATAAACACCTTTATTTACCTATTTTATTTAGTTAAATTTCAATTTATAATATTCTTTAAATAAATGAATATTCATTTTTATAAAATAATGTAGTAGAAACGGCTTGGTTTATTTTTATATTATAAATTAAATGAATATTCGTTTTGTTTTTTGAAAAATCTATAGTTATATTTATGTTTTTAACAATTGGAAAATTATGATTATTATTGTAAAAATAATATTCTTCCGTTATGATGATAGTGAAGGACAACAAAGGAAGGAGAGGCTACTTTGGCTATCATTTCTGTTGCAATTTATATGATTGGAATGTTGCTGATTGGGTATTGGGCGTATAAACGAACGTCTAACCTTTCCGATTATATGCTGGGGGGAAGAACGTTAGGCCCGGCTGTTACGGCGCTGAGCGCAGGAGCTTCCGATATGAGCGGCTGGCTGTTGATGGGGCTGCCGGGAGCGATGTATGCGCAAGGGCTAAGCGCAGCCTGGATTGTAATCGGGCTTACGCTTGGAGCGTACGCCAACTGGCTGTATGTGGCGCCGCGTTTGCGTGTGTATACGGAAGTGGCGAATGATTCCATCACGATTCCGGAGTTTTTGGAAAACCGCTTCGGTGATACATCCAAGCTGCTTCGTTTGATTTCTGGCCTTGTTATTATGATTTTCTTTACTTTTTATGTATCTTCCGGTCTTGTATCTGGAGCTGTTTTATTTCAAAACTCGTTTGGCATGACGTATCATGCGGGATTGTGGATCGTTGCCGGCGTTGTTGTGGCGTATACGCTGTTTGGCGGATTTTTAGCGGTCAGCTGGACAGACTTTGTGCAAGGAACGATTATGTTTATTGCTCTTATTCTTGTCCCGGTCGTAACGCTTTTCCATACGGGCGGTGTCGGCGATACGTTTACTACCATTAAAAACATTGACCCTAATTTGCTCGATTTATGGAAAGGAACAAGCTTCCTCGGCATTATTTCGCTGTTTGCCTGGGGCCTCGGCTATTTCGGACAGCCGCACATTATCGTCCGCTTTATGGCGATTTCGTCGGTCAAGGAAATGAAAAGCGCCCGCCGCATCGGAATGGGGTGGATGATTTTCTCCGTTGTCGGAGCGATGTTGACAGGATTTTTTGGAATCGCTTACTTTTTCGAGCATGGCTCGAAGCTTAGCGATCCGGAAACTGTCTTTATCAGGCTCGGGGAAGTTTTATTCCATCCGCTGATCACGGGATTCTTGCTGGCGGCGATTTTAGCAGCCATTATGAGCACGATTTCTTCGCAGCTTCTGGTGACGTCCAGTTCGCTGACGGAGGATTTATATAAAATATTATTCCGCCGTTCTGCTTCCGATAAGGAGTTAGTATTGGTCGGCCGCCTGTCTGTATTGCTTGTCGCATTGGTAGCTTCTGCGCTCGCATACACGAAAAACGATACGATTTTAAACTTGGTCGGCTATGCGTGGGCAGGCTTTGGCGCTTCGTTTGGTCCTGTAATTTTATTAAGTCTATTCTGGCGGCGCATGACGAAATGGGGGGCGTTTGCCGGCATGGTCGCAGGAGCTATGACCGTTATTCTTTGGACGCAATCAGCATATTTAAAAGGCTTGCTTTATGAAATGATTCCAGGCTTTGCAGCGAGCTTGGTGGCGATTGTTATCGTCAGCTTGTTAACGAAGGAGCCGCAAGAAAAAGTTGTTGAACAGTTCGACCATTTCAAAGCATCGTTATAGGAAAAAAACCCGGACGCGTTATCGTGCCCGGGTTTTTTCGTTTAAATCGGCGGCAATTCCACTTTTGTTTTCGTGAATGTTTGTAATTTGTACGTATTAATCGGTTTGTCCCTTTCCCTTTATTTCCAGTCTGGGTACAAGTCGGTGCGGCGGTCGCGCCATGTCGTCACTGAACCTTTTTCCCGCACTTTATACAACAGCGACAAGTCGAGGTCGGCGGTGACAATCATGTCGTCGTTGATTTCCCCTTCGACTAAAATGCCGCGCGGCGGGAACGGAATGTCGTTTGGCGTAATGACCGCAGCTTGGCCGAAGTTGGCGCGCATAAAATCGACGGTTGGTAGCGAGCCGACCGTGCCTGTCGTGACGACATACACTTGGTTTTCGACGGCGCGCGCGTGGCAGCAATACCGGACGCGATGGAACCCATGGCGGTCATCGGTGCACGATGGACAAAAGATGACGTCCGCCCCTTTGGCGCGCACGATGCGGACGATTTCCGGAAACTCAATATCATAGCACGTCAACAGCGCGATTGTTCCTTTTTCCGTTTCGAACACATTGACGCTTTCTCCCGGAGCAATGCCCCATTCCTTTACTTCCGTCGGGGTAATGTGCAGCTTGGCTTGCTGGTGGATTTGTCCGTCGGGGGTAAATAAATGCGCGACATTGTACAATTTTTTGTCTTTGCAAATGACATGCGTGCCGCCGATTAGGTACATGCCGGTTTCTTTCGCCAGTGAAGTAAATAGTTCGTAATACGGTTCTGTATAATTTGGCAAGTCATCGATCGTTGGCGTTTTGCCTGTATTGGATGGAATGGACAAAAGCTGTGTCGTCATAAATTCCGGGAACAAAACAAACTCCGCTTCAAATTCTTGCGCCGTTTTCACGTAATGGGTCACTTGATCGGCAAATTGCTGGAACGAACTGATCGTATGCAAATGATATTGTACAGCAGATACCCGCAATCGTATCACACATCCTTCTTTTGTAATTTTTTGTCTTTATATTATCACGTTTGTTTTTTTGTATAAAGCAAAAGGGAGGCAGGAGAGGTTTCCTCCTGCCTTATTGTTGATGATAGCGGCGATATGCGGCATGGTTCGTTGGACCAACGTATTGGTTGAGCGGGAAGGAGTGGCGGATGGCTTCGGTAATAAATATTTTCGCCGTGGCAATCGCTTCCCTTACCGGTTTGCCTTTGGCGAGCTCGGCCGTGATGGCCGCCGAGAACGTGCAGCCTGCCCCGTGTGTATACGTTGTTTCGATGCGGTCAGATTCCAATAGTTCGAACGTTTTTCCATCGTATAGGACATCAACCGCCTTTTCATGCGGAATTTTGCGTCCGCCTTTGACGATGACGTATTTAGCGCCAAGCTCATGAATTCGGCCTGCCGCTTCTTTCATATCTTCCACCGTTTCGATGCGGCGAAGTCCGCTTAACTGAGCTGCTTCAAACAAGTTTGGCGTGACGACCGTCGCTTTTGGAACGAGCACTTCGCGGTAGCAAACCGTGTTTTCCGGATGGAGCGGCTCGTCTGCTCCTTTGCACACCATCACAGGGTCAATGACGACATTCGTTAATTGATGTTTTTCAATCGTTTTTGCCGCGAGTTCAATAATATCGGTCGTCGGCAGCATTCCTGTTTTCATTGCGTCAACCCCAACGCCGACGACGATCGTTTCAATCTGTGCTTCAATGGTTGAGAGATCGACTGGAAACACTTGATGAAACCAATGGTTATGCGGATCCATTGCGACGATTGTTGTAATTGCGGTCATTCCATATACGCCAAGCTCTTGAAACGTTTTTAAATCTGCCTGCAGACCGGCGCCGCCGCTGCTGTCAGAGCCGGCGATTGTCAGTGCTTTAGGCATTGCCATGACGTATTCCTCCTTTGTGTGGTATCAGTGATTATGTATTATTTAATCATAGCACAAATCATTTCGATAAGATAGAGAAGTGATTGGGTATATAAAGAAACCGGCACTGCGGAAGGCGGGCAGCACCGGTATGATCGATTAGTTTGCAGCTAGTTGTTTTCCTAACGCTTCTTCTACTGGGACATAGTTATAGCCAAGGTCGCGGGCGACTGCTTCATACGTAATTTCGCCATTAGCGACGTTGACGCCAAGTTTGAGTGCATGGTTGTCGGCGATCGCTTGGTGAACGCCTTTATTGGCGATTTGCAGCGCATACGGAAGCGTTACGTTCGTTAGGGCAAGCGTCGATGTTCTTGGAACCGCTCCCGGCATGTTGGCGACAGCGTAGTGAACGACGCCATACTTCACATATGTCGGGTTGTCGTGCGTGGTGACGTGATCGCTCGTTTCCACGATCCCGCCTTGGTCAATCGCGACATCGACGATGACAGAGCCTGGCTTCATTGCTTTTACCATGTCTTCCGTGACGAGTTTTGGTGCTTTCGCGCCAGGGATTAACACAGCGCCGATGACAAGGTCGGCCTCTGCGACTGCTTGGGCGATGTTCATTGGATTGGACATTAGCGTCGTAATTTGGTGGCCGAAAATGTCGTCTAGTTCGCGGAGACGATCGGCGTTTAAATCAATAATTGTGACATCCGCGCCAAGCCCGACAGCGACTTTTGCTGCGTTCGTTCCGACGACACCGCCGCCGATGATCGTCACTTTGCCGCGGCCTACTCCCGGCACGCCGCCAAGGAGAATTCCTTTTCCGCCGTAAGGCTTTTCTAAAAATTGCGCGCCGATTTGTGCTGCCATCCGTCCTGCGACTTCGCTCATCGGTGTAAGCAGCGGAAGTGTGCGCCCGACTTGCACCGTTTCGTAGGCGATGGCAATGACGCCTTTTTCTTTAAGGGCGCGCGTCAATTCCGGTTCAGCGGCAAGGTGCAAGTAGGTGAATAGGATTAATCCCGGACGGAAATAGCCGTATTCGCTTGGCAGCGGCTCTTTTACTTTCATCACCATATCCGCTTTTGCCCATACGTCTTGCGCTTGTTCGATAATTTGCGCTCCGGCGCTTGCGTAATCCTCATTGGTGAAACCGCTTCCAATTCCTGCATCTTTTTCAATCAGCACGGTATGTCCTGCCTGAACAAATGACATGACACCTGCTGGTGTAATAGCGACACGGTTTTCGTTATTTTTTATTTCCTTTGGTACCCCAATAATCATCAGCAAAATCCTCCTTATAAATGGCCTCAATTCCAGTATAAATGGTTGTTTCTATTTTTGCTTTGTTAGGAAAAAAGAAAGAAGCGCCGCCCTTTTGTGGATTTCCACAAAGTTAATGAAGCGCTTCATATTTGGCCAATTTAATATCAATATACAATTTTACTTTTTGATTCATATCATGCAAGTCCATTTCAGCGATCTCGGCGATGCGTTTCAGCCGGTAGGAGAGGGTATTCGGATGAATGTTCAGCGCTTTTGCCGTTTCATTGACATTGCTGTCGTGGTCGAAAAAGACTTCAAACGTTTTCACTAAATCGCTATGATGCTTTTGATCATAAGCCTGCAATTTGGTTAAGGACGGATTGATGAACTCCCCTTGCCGCTTTTTTTCCAACAATAAATCAAAAAATTGATAAATACCAAGTTGTTGATATCCATAAATAGAACAAATTTGTTCCGAAAATTTCTCTTTTATTTTCAGCACGGTCAACGCTTCTTGATAGCTTTTTTCAATGGACGTGTATGTTTCATAGATGCCGCCGAAGCCGCTTTGGACACTGTTGATATGAAAGCGCTCTTTCATTTTGAGTGCGAATGATTCGATAAACGTGTGCAATTCTTTTAACGGCTGATTCATTGATTTCGGAGCGGCTAACAAGATGACATCATTGCGGTCGGTTGTATAGAGAAGAAGCTGGATTTGCTGGGTCGTCTGCAGCAAGTACGAAATTTGCTTTTCAATTTCCCGTGTTATTTCGGTGGCAAAGCGGAAAACGATTACAGAAAATAACGGAGCAGCCGGGATTTGCATCGTCGCAAAGCTTTCTTTAATTTCCTCCTCTGTCGTCATGTGCCCGGTCAGCAGCTTCCAAAACAATTCTTGCACCCGCTCTTCTTTTTTGTTTTTGCGCATATACAGCTGCAATACTTTGTTTTTCGCGGCTTTGGCTGCTTTTTTTAGCAGTTCCATATCCTCTTGCGATAACGTGCGGTCGGTTTCGAGCGCCCAAATAAAGCCGATCACTTCATCGTTTTTCCAAATCGAGACGGCAACGCGACTACCAAGGCCGACTTCGGAAATGGCAGCGACACGGACAGGCTCGCGGCTCCTTAGCAACGCCGGAATCGCTCCTTGTTTCCATAAACTATTAATTACCTTTTCCGGCACGCGCCGGCTGATAATTGTCGCCGTCCGCGCCGGGTCGGTATAGTCGTCGTGGGCGCTGTAGGCGATCAGCCGATGGTTCGCATCTTCAATCGTAATCGGGCATTGTAAAAGTTCGCTAATATGGTCGGCAAACTCTTCTAGGCTGTCAAAATTGCTGCGAAAAGGGTCATCGTAATGAGACATATCGTTTCCTCCATGCGAAATAGTGTATTTCTATTCTACCATGAAACGATTTTTTCGATGATACATGTTGCTTTATGCGTAGGAATTGCAGCACGATATATCGAATAACCAAATGAAGAAATGATGTATGATTGCATCCAGCCTTTGGAGAAATGTTTTCATAGGTGGCGAATAGAAGGGAAACAGTTAGAGATTGCGGTCATTCCCGAAGATGGAATCGGCAAGGAAGTCGTGCCTGCCGCTTTAAACGTATTGCTGACGATTGCCGATGTACACGGGGGCTGCGCTTCACCTTTACCGAATTTCCATGGAATTGTGAGTATTACACGGAGTACGGAAAAATGATGCCAGATGACGGGCTGCAATTTGGACGGCTAAACTGGCTCGATTATTTCGGAGAAGAGAAAATGGGCAATGTACTGTTAAAGGCGATCGAAGACGTGACCGCGGACGGCGTGAAAACGCCTGATATCGGCGGAAAGGCGACGACGCGGGAAGTAACGGAGGAAATTGCCGCCGCTTAAAGCAACTAGCATAGCGAGCGCGTGGTTTTGAAAGGATAGGCATTTTTCTTTGACAAATGCGCCGCTTCTAGCTACTCTGAATATGAAAAAGCCGGCATGCAGGGATGATAACTGCGCATGCAGGCAAGATCTAAGACGGGCACTGCCGTAGGGTTTCCCGTCTTTTTTGTGCGGTTATATTAAAGAGTAGAAGAGCAAGAATAAGAAAGGGATGAACACGATGTTTAAAAAATGGTTTGGCAAAAAAGAAAAATCGGCACATGAGGATGTTGTCGCTCCATTGACAGGAACAATAAAACCGCTGGAAGAGGTTCCGGATCCGGTTTTTGCACAAAAAATGATGGGCGACGGCATCGCGATTGAGCCGACAGGCGGGGAAGTCGTGGCGCCGGTGGACGGCGAAGTCGTACAAGTATTCCCGACAAAGCATGCTGTTGGATTGCGTTCCGAAGCGGGCGTTGAGCTGTTGATTCATGTCGGGTTAGAAACGGTTTCCATGAACGGCGAAGGTTTTACGGCGCACGTCAAGGCGGGGGACCGTGTGAAAAAAGGCCAGCGCTTATTAACGGTTGATTTCGGGCTTGTCCAACAAAAAGCGAAAAGCACGATCACCCCGATCATTGTGACGAACGGCGATGCAGTGGCAAGTTTAGAAAAATCATCGGAAACAACGGCGGTAAAAGGGGAAACGGTTCTTTTCCGTATAGAGATGAAAGCATAATACCATGCTGATCGGGGGATGGCATGATGGCATTAAGAATCCACAAAATTTTAAATAACAATGCGGTCGTCGTGTTGGATGACGGAAAAGAAAAAATGGTTATGGGTGTGGGCATCGCGTTTCAAAAGCGAAAAAATGACGACATCCAAAAATGGAGTTTGTAGCGCCGCAATGACGATAGGTTGCGGCGTTATTTTTTTGCTAAAATAAAAGAAATAATGATGGCAATGGGGGATCGGTATGAAATGGCAAACAACCGGGCAGTTGAAACAACTGCTTTGTCGCTTAGTCGAATATCCAAGCATCAGCGGGACAGAAGCGGAAGTGCGGCTGGCGCAATATATAGCGGACCAATTGCTCACCCTTGATTATTTCCGGGGAAATAATGAGTTTGTCCAATTGCACCCGACTGAGGACGGGCGCTATTTTGTGACAGCGCTTGCCAAAAAAGCGGAACAAGTACGCGACACCGTCATTCTTCTCAGCCACTTTGATGTCGTCGATGTGCAAGATTACGGAGCATGGAAGGATGCCGCCTTTTCGCCAGAGGAGCTGACGAAGCGGTTTTGCGATCAGAAGCCGCAGCTTCCTGCGGACGTGCAGGCGGACATGGAAGCAGGAGAATGGCTGTTTGGCCGCGGCGTGATGGATATGAAATGCGGGCTGGCTTTGCATATGGCGCTCATCGAACAGGCATGCCACGGCAAGTTTAACGGCAATTTATTGCTGCTAACGGTGCCGGACGAGGAGGCGAACTCGGCCGGAATGCGCGCGGCGGTGCCGGTCCTTGTTGAAATGGCGGAAAAATACGGATTAACCTATCGACTTGTGCTCAATTCCGAACCGATGTTTACGCGCTATCCAGGCGACAAAACGAATTACATTTACACTGGCTCCATCGGCAAAGTGCTTCCGGGCTTTTATTGTTACGGGAAAGAAACACATGTCGGCGAACCGTTTGCAGGTCTTAACGCTAATTGGATGGTCGCACAAATCGTGAATGAATTAGAGCTAAACACCGATTTTTGTGAAGTGTTTCGCGGGGAAGTCAGCCCGCCGCCAACGAATTTGTGGCAAACCGATTTAAAGGAGGATTATTCTGTACAAATACCACATCGCGCCGTGACGTTATTTAATTTATTTTTGCAGCAAAAATCGCTCGATGACGTGACGAGCTCGCTTGTGGAAGTGGCTAAGCGCGCGGCGAAACGAATCGAAGAACGGTACCACGTTCAGGCATCCCGCTTCGCCAAGCTGGAACAATCGTCGCCAACATCGCTTGCTGTCCATGTATGGACGTTTGCCGAGCTAAGAAAAAAAGCGGTAGAGATGTTTGGAAAGATAAAAGTGGAGGAGCTGGAAGCCAACATTTTGGCGAAGAATACGAACAAAGATGAACGCGAGAAGACGATCGCACTTGTCGATCAGCTGGCGATGCTTTGCAAAGATTTTGCGCCGGTGATCGTTCTGTTTTACGCGCCGCCATATTATCCTGCCGTCAATTCCAGCGCTGATCCGCTTATCGGGCAGCTCGTTGCCAAGCTAAAAACGTATGCGAAAGAAACACATGGAGTTTCGCTCGTGCAGCAGCATTACTTCGGCGGCATCTCCGACTTAAGCTACGCCGGTCTGCAGCAGTCGCCTGCTTCCTTGCGAGCGCTTACCGACAATATGCCGCTCTGGAACCGCGGCTATGATTTGCCGCTTGACGCGCTGGCGAAATTTCAAGTTCCGGTGCTGAACGTCGGTCCGGTCGGGCGCGACGCCCATCAGTGGACAGAACGCCTCAATGTTCCGTTTGCGTTTACGACGGTGAAAGCGTGGCTGGAGTATACAATTAAAGAAGTATTTGCAAGATAATCTGGCATAACTAGGGGATAAGTCAATGGCTTATCCTCTTTTTATTATATCTTTACTTAAGATTATATCGTATATTAAGATATATTTAAAGGAGGAGCGATAAAGATGCAGATTGACGACATGATCGAAATGATTAACGAGCAATGGACCGATATTTATTACTTGCTGCACTATACAAACAAGGACAATCTTACACACCAAGCCATTCGCTTATTGCAGTATATTGAAAAAAACGGAGAGGCGACAATTGGAGATTTAGCAGAACATTTGGCAGTATCTCATAACACGGCTTCCGAACATACAAAGCGGTTGATAAAAAAAGGATTGGTTAGTAAAAAAAGAGGCAGCCTTGATGAGAGAAAAGTATTTGTTGTGTTAACAGAGGAAGGAAGGCACATCTTATATCGGCATACCCGATTAGACAAAGAAAAATTAAAAAAAGTTCTGGTACAAATGGATCCATGCGATGCCGAACTGATTCGAAAAGCGTTTGCGATTCTCAGTGAAGGAGCAAAAAAATGTTTGCGTTAGTTAAAGTAATCGTTTCCGCCGTTTTAATTAGTGTGATCACAGAAGTGGCAAAAATATATCCGAAGTTCGGGGGAATGATCGCAGCATTACCGTTAGTCAGTTTGTTCAGTTTATGTTGGCTATATGTTCAAGGGGAAGCAACACAACATTTAAGTAAATTTTTATTTGGCGTATTATGGGGATTTCCGGCAACCGCTTTTTTGCTGCTAGTCACAGCCTTATGTTTGAAGGCCTCTTTTTCCCTGATTGTATCTATTGCCCTTGGCATTGGCGCCTGGGGAATGTTTTTGCTCATGCAGAACATCGTATCCAAACATCTATAAAAATCAAAAACTGCCCATATTTTCATGATAAAACCAACCCAATCTTTATTGAATAAACAGCTAAAACCCCCTATAATGAGGTAAGAAAGTGTCTTTACACTTGTAATAATAGGGGGATTGACATGAATCAAAAGGCAATTTCGCAGCGGAAGCTGTTAGGAGTGGCCGGACTTGGCTGGCTGTTTGACGCGATGGATGTCGGCATGTTGTCGTTTATTATGGCGGCGTTGCAAAAAGATTGGGGGTTGACGGTGGAACAAATGGGATGGATTGGCAGCGTCAACTCGATCGGGATGGCGGTTGGCGCGCTTTTATTTGGCTTGTTAGCTGATCGGGTCGGCAGAAAAAATGTATTTATTTTGACGCTTTTATTGTTTTCCGTCGGCAGCGGGCTATCTGCCTTGACGACGACATTGGCGGCGTTTTTAGTGCTGCGTTTTCTCATCGGCATGGGATTGGGCGGTGAATTGCCGGTCGCATCGACGCTTGTCGCGGAAAGTGTCCCGGCGAAAGACAGGGGACGGGTCGTTGTCCTGCTCGAAAGCTTTTGGGCGGGAGGCTGGCTTGTCTCGGCTTTCATTTCGTACTTTGTCATTCCGAAATACGGATGGCAAATGGCGTTGCTGCTTGCGACCGTCCCAGCGCTGTACGCGCTCTATTTGCGCTGGGGTTTACCGGATTCGCCGCGGTTTGCAAGCATGCGGAGAGAAGAGACGGTATGGGACAATATCGTAAAAGTTTGGTCGACTCCTTATCGTAAAGAAACGATCATGCTGTGGGTGCTTTGGTTTTGCGTCGTCTTTTCGTATTACGGCATGTTTTTATGGTTGCCAAGCGTGATCGTGATGAAAGGGTTTAGTCTCATTAAAAGTTTCGAATATGTCCTGATGATGACGCTGGCGCAGTTGCCGGGCTACTTCAGCGCCGCGTGGCTCATTGAACGAGCGGGGCGGAAATTTGTGCTCATCACGTACTTAATCGGCACCGCTGTCAGCGCGTACTTCTTTGGAAACGCCGATTCCCTTGCGCAGCTGATGACTTCGGGCATTTTGCTTTCCTTTTTCAACCTTGGTGCTTGGGGGGCGTTATATGCCTACACACCGGAGCAGTATCCGACGTCGATCCGCGGCACGGGAGCGGGGATGGCCGCGTCATTTGGACGCCTCGGTGGCATTTTAGGCCCACTTTTTGTCGGCTATCTTGTCGCCCAGCATGCCGCCATCACCACCATTTTCGCGGTGTTTTGCCTGTCCGTGTTTATCGGCGTCATCGCCGTCTGGGCGCTCGGCAAAGAAACAAAGCGGCAAGAACTGGCATAGCGGTTGACAAAACAGGGAAGAAGCTATACCTTAAGGGTAATTGCTTCTTCTTTTTTGCGGGGAGAAAAAGAGAGGCGGTGAACAGGCTTTGCGTCCCCTTGTATCGGTTGTCGTTCCTACCTATAATCGCCCGCACCCGCTCGCGGAGCTGCTAGAGTCATTAAGCAGGCAGACGTACCGGCATTTTGAAGTCGTCCTTGTCAATGACGGCGGCGAGCGCGTCGACGACATTGTCGCGCTATACCCGGAACTCGATGTCCATCTCATTCATTGTCGCGACAATATCGGACATGTTGAGGCGAGAAATATCGGCGTGAAAGCGGCAAACGGGGAGCTTGTCATGCTTTGCGATGACGATGATTTACTGCTTCCGTCTCATATGGAGCGGATGGTCGCGGAAATCGCGGATGCCGATTTTGTCTATTCTGATGTGGAAATTTTCCATTATCGAGTCGAAAACAATCAGCGCATCCCGACGGCCCGCTTTTTATTCGCTTATGAATATGACCGGGAAGCGATGCGGAAATTTTCGACTTATGTGCCGTCGGGGAGTTTGTACCGAAAAGCGATTCATGACTGTCTTGGCTACTTCGATCCGTATGTTCACCATTATTGGGACTGGGACTTTTTTTTACGCGTGTCCGCTGCGTGTCGCGTCAAACGCGTCGCGGTGGCGAGCGTATTGTACGCTTTTGCGGACAACGGCGACAACTTGTCGCGACAGATGGATGATAAGCGGCGCATGTACTTAAACCGTTTAAGTGAAAAGCATGGGCTTGGCGACTTGCCGATGAAAAACTTTTGGCTGCTCCTTGAAGAGCCGGAGGTGAAAAAGCGGCGCGCCAACAGCAAAGTGATATGGGACGGGTTTCCGATCGTATCTAGGCTGGCCGAGCGGCAAAATCGCGTGTAAAAAATGCGGCGGGCCATTGACGAGCGTTTTGCGATTTTGCTATTATAATTAGCAAAATGGGTATATGGTAACGATGATGGACCAATAGTAGTTAACCCTCTCTTCGCTAGCGAGCCGGGGATGGTGGAAGCCCGGTGAAGATGGTTAATGAAACGGCAGTCCGGAGTTGCTCGTTCAAAAAGTGGATGCGAGACGATCGCATCAACTAGGGTGGAACCGCGGGAGTCACGCTCTCGTCCCTAGGCATCAGGCCTAGTGGCGAGGGCGTTTTGTTTTCGAAAAAAAAGCAATTGTGGAGGAGGAAGCGAAGATGGCAGCAACAATGGAAAAAATCGTAGCCCACGCCAAACATCGCGGCTTTGTCTTTCCTGGCTCAGAAATTTACGGCGGTTTGGCGAACACATGGGATTACGGGCCGTTAGGAACGGAATTAAAAAATAACATTAAGCGGGCATGGTGGAAAAAATTTGTCCAAGAATCTCCGTATAACGTCGGCTTGGATGCGGCGATTTTAATGAACCCGAAAACGTGGGAAGCGTCCGGCCATTTAGGCAACTTCAACGATCCAATGGTCGACTGCAAACAGTGTAAAGCGCGCCACCGCGCCGACAAGCTGATTGAAAATGCGCTAAAAGAAAAAGGAATCGAAATCGTGGTCGACGGACTTCCGTTTGAGAAAATGGAAGAGCTTATTCGAGAGCATCACATCGTGTGCCCGGAATGCGGCAGCCATGATTTCACGAACGTGCGCCAATTTAACTTAATGTTTAAAACATATCAAGGCGTCACCGAATCGAGCGCCAATGAGATTTATTTGCGTCCGGAAACGGCGCAAGGCATTTTCGTCAACTTTAAAAACGTGCAGCGCACAATGAGAAAGAAGCTGCCGTTTGGCATCGCGCAAATTGGCAAAAGCTTCCGCAATGAAATTACGCCAGGCAACTTTACGTTCCGCACCCGCGAATTTGAACAAATGGAGCTTGAGTTTTTCTGCAAGCCTGGCGAAGAGTTGCAATGGTTTAATTACTGGAAACAGTTTTGCAAACAATGGCTGTTGTCATTAGGGATGAAAGAGGAAAATATCCGCCTCCGCGACCATACGAAGGAAGAGCTGTCGCACTACAGCAACGCGACGACAGATATCGAGTACAAATTCCCGTTCGGCTGGGGCGAGCTGTGGGGCATCGCGTCGCGAACCGATTACGATTTGAAACGGCATATGGAATATTCCGGCGAAGATTTCCATTATCTCGATCAGGAAACGAATGAACGGTACGTCCCTTACTGCATTGAGCCATCTCTTGGCGCGGACCGTGTCACGCTCGCGTTTATGATTGACGCCTATGACGAAGAGGAGCTCGAAGACGGCACGACACGGACGGTGATGCATTTGCATCCGGCGCTTGCCCCTTATAAAGCAGCCGTCTTCCCGCTGTCGAAAAAGCTATCGGAAGGCGCGCGCCGCATTTATGAAGACCTGTCGAAATATTTCATGATGGATTATGACGAGTCCGGTTCGATCGGCAAACGCTACCGCCGTCAAGATGAAATCGGCACCCCGTTCTGCATCACGTACGACTTTGATTCCGAACAGGACGGCATGGTGACGGTGCGTGACCGCGACACGATGGAGCAAGTGCGCATTCCGATTGCGGAGCTAAAAAGCTTTTTGGAAGAAAAGATACAGTTTTAAGGGAAAAGAAAACAAAAGCCAGCGCTTTTCGTGCGCTGGTTTTTTTGTTTCAAGAGGGGAAAACTAATCGGTAATGAAAAAGGAAGTTTATCTACATGTTGCCATTTATTATATCTATTATATCTATCATGCTTGCCGCCATGAACGTTTCGTGCGCTTTCCGTTACCTGTTGAATGGGGAAAATATGCTTATAGGTTTGGTAAAAAGTGCTATGTTATAATAAATACATAAATTGTATAAACAGGCATGGAGGTTTCCGCATTTGTGAGTCTGAAAAATTTATATCGTTTTGAACGCGTTCATTTATCGCTCGCCGCCTTTAGCCTCTGTTTCTTTGTTTTGCATCGCGTTGGGTATGAGCAGTTGATGCCGTTTTACGACGGGACGAGCTATGTTTCTATTCATCTAATTTTAGAGTTTATTAGCATTGTTGTTTCCTTTTCCATCGCCATTCAAGGGTGGATGATTTTTCCGCATACGCTGTCGATGCAGCGGTTATGGCTGGCGGCGCTCTTTTTTTCCGTTGGGATATTGGATTGGTTTCATACGCTGGCCTATCCGGGCATGCCGCCGTTTTTAACGCGGCCGTCGTTTCATGAGTCGGTTTGGTTTTGGATATTAGCACGGAGTACCGCGGCGTTAGGGTTGTTGTTTATTTTTTCACGTCCGGATGAAGTGATAGAGCAACCGAGCGACCATCGGCTCCATGCATTTTTCTTTTCGTTTGTATATACGGTTGCGATGATTGTCGCCGTTTATTTATATTCTTCGATGTTGCCAGCTGTCGTTGTGGAGGGAAAAGGAACAACGCTCTGGAAACACGGAATGGAATATGCGGTATGTTTCATTCACGCCGCGACAATGATTTGGATATTCCGCCGCTATTGGAAGCGACGGTCGCCAGCGCTGTTATATTTGTTGCTTGCTTTGTTTTTCTTTATCCTTTGCGAATGCCAGCTGGCGATGGATGTCGGCGTTAACGATTTATACGCGCTATGGGCCCATATTTATAAGGCTGTCGGTTTTTTGTATTTCATGAGAGGTATTTACTTAGAAAATATTGAACAGCCATATATTGAGTTGAAGCAGCACGAACAACAGCTTGAAATGATGACCAATGCCCTTGGCGAAGGGGTCATTATGCTAAACCGGGAAGGGCGGATCGTATGGATGAATCCGGAAGCGGAGCGGCTGTTAGGCTGGTCGTTTGCCGAGGCGAGGAATAAGCCGCTGTTTGAATTTATATATCGCGTCGGCTCGACAAGTGACGTGTGGAGCCGCAAAGATCTTATTCGCCTGATTAAGCCGTTAAAAAACGGGGAAGTCATCCGCGTGGATGAAGAGGAATTCTGCCGCAAAGACGGAACGTATTTGCCGGTGAGCTATACGTTGGCGCCGGTGTTGGAAAACGGGACGTTGACGAGCATGGTGGTCGTATTCCGCGATATGACGGAGAAAAAAGAAAAGGAGCGGTTGGAACGCGAGCGGCAGCAGCTTGATTTGGAGCTGTCGCTGGCCGCCAACATGCAGCGATCTCTTCTCCAGGACCTAAAGGAGATGAAACTGCCTTCCTATGTGGATGTCGGGGTATTAAGCGTTCCTGCCCGCATTTTAAGCGGCGACTTTTACCATTTTTCCGCTCACCAGGCGTCCTTTTCCGTCGGCATCGCTGACGTGTCGGGAAAAGGGATCCCGGCGGCGATGCTGATGACGTTAATGAAGTTTATTCTTGACCGCACTCTTCATTACGGAACGCAGCCGCATATTTATTTGGATTTATTAAATCGGTTTGTGTATGACTATACGGAGGCGTCCATGTTTGTCACGATGTTTGTTGGAAATTACAATGAAAAGAACCATACATTTTCCTACGCAAGCGCGGGGCATGAGCCAGGCCTTTTATATCGGGCGGAAACGCATGAATGCGTGCCTCTGGCAACAGAAGGATGCGCGCTTGGGCTGTTTCCGCAGTTTGCCTTTGAAACGAAGTCTGTCCGCCTGGAGTCAGGGGATATCATTTTGTTATATACCGATGGGGTGACAGAGCGGCGAGACAGCGAAACAGGGGATGACTTTTCTGTATTGGCCGAGATGATGAAGAAAATCGATACGACAAAATCGGCGCAAGAAATCATTCATGATTTGTATGAACAAGTAAAAGCATATCACCAATACGAGATTAAAGACGATCAGACATTGCTATTGCTTCGCCGCAAATGAGAAAAAGGAGAAAAGGGTCCTTTTCTCTTTTTTTGTGCCGTTACAATGTATTGGTGGCCGCTAACCATTGTTTGAGCTTTTTCATGGCTCGCTTTTGAATGCGGCTGACAGTCATTTGGGAAATGCCAAGCTGGCTCGCGATAGAGCGCTGGGTTTCGCCGCGGTGGAAAATCCTCTTCAGTATGAGCCGTTCTTGTTCGCTTAGCTTTTGCATCGCATCTTCTAAGTCGAGGCGGTTAATCAGCGTTTCAAAATCATCCGTTTCGTCGGCGACGAATTCGCCAATCGTGCTCGCGTCTTTTTTTCCATCCTGCAGCGGCGCATCCATGGAAATGGCTTGATAATGCTCGCGACCTGCTAAAATTTCAATCGTTTCTTCAACGGATAAGCCTAAATATTGGGCAATTTCTTCGACATTCGGAGAGCGTTCCAGCTTCATGGTTAGCTCGTCAATCGCTTGTTGCACTCTGGCGCCTTTTTCTTTTACTTTCCGTGGGACTTGAATATACCATGCTTTGTCGCGCAAATAGTTTTTCATATAGCCGATCAAGCTTTTCATCACATACGGCTTCAGGTTTGTCTCTTGGTTTGGGTCATAATGCTCTAGCAGCCTTAAAAAAGAAAGGCGTCCAACCTGGAATAAGTCTTCGTAAAGATCGGGGCGGTTGCGCGACATTTTTTTGGCGGCGGCGATGATCAGCGGTTCAAAATGGAGCAGTAACTTGGTCGCGACTTCTTCTGCCTTCGTCCTTTGGTAATCGCGAATAAGCTGCTTAAGGTTGCTCTTGGATGGAAGAGGAGGATATGAATTCATGGTTATGCTCTCCTTCGTTCCGATTGAGAAATTTGGTTAAAATAACTTCCGTTCCGTCAATCGTTAATACTTCTACTTGATCCATCAATGCCTGCATCATAAACAAACCGAGACCACCGATTTTCGCAGCGTCTAATGATTGATGGTGAAGGGATGCCGCCTGTTTTGCTTCTTGTTCGTAGTTAAAGCTTTTCCCATAGTCTTTGACGATGATGCGGATGGCATCGGGCTGCATTTCAAAACGAAGATCGATGCGTCCGGGTTCATCATCATAGGCATGAAGCACGACGTTATTGCACGCTTCCGAGACGGCGACTTTCATGTCTTCGATGTCTTCGTAGGAAAATCCCATTTTTGCCGCCACTCCGTATAACGAAAGGCGTGCTAAGTCGATAAACTCTGCTTTCGCTGGGATCGATAGCTGCACAACTTGTTCAAACTCTTTCATCGTTCGCCTTCTGTCCTTTCTGTTTTGTTGTTTCACGTTCTGCTGCAAAAAAGCGGGAGACGCCGGTAAGGTCGAATAAACGTTGTATTTTCGGCGGAATGTTCTCAATCAAAACAGGAGCTTGCAATTGCTGGCGCCGTTTTAGTAATGATACAAAAATACCGATTCCGGTGCTGTCAATATAGGTTAAATCCTTCAAATCGATGGCAAGCGTTTTGGTTTTATCATTGGCCAGCGGTTCGGCGATGTTTCGGAATTGTTCAGCGCTTGCCAAATCGAGCTCGCCTTTTACATAGATGACATGCCTGTCGCTCTGTTCCTCATGAATGACGTCAAACAGTTTCGTGTTCATTGTCTGTTCACCTCATTGCCGAATGATGGATGCTTTTTGTTTATATCATTATCATACCATAAATTGGGCTATTGCAGTGGATCCGGTATTTTCCCGTACGCTTGTAGTTCTTTGTTGGTTCGCAGTTTTTCCATTTGTTTTCCGAGCAACTTAACGTCTTTTTCATTATTCGTCATATAGCCGCTGATCAATTCCTGGCTTTCCTTTGTTTGTACGGTGGCACCGCATTTTTCCAAAATGTCCATCCAGCTCTCATGAACAGGTTCATCAATCGCTAACAATATGCTTCTTGAGTGGCTATGCTTTATGTTCTCGAAAAGATGGGTTTGGTCAAAAGAAGAGGATACAGTCACGCCTGTTTCGTTTTGGATATATTTCGCCGCCTCTTCATCCGTCGTGGCGATCGCAAGACGATGTTTTGGCAGGGCGGCCTGTAACAATGCGTGAATGGCGCGAATGGCTTCCGATGTTTTCGCAAAAACAGCAACAACGGCCATCAAACCACTCCCTTTCAATGTTTACAACAGATTTACCCATATTTTAAAATATTGAAACAGCAACTATGATGGATATTTTTTAGGAGAAGAAAAAGGAGGAAATGGAATTTATCTCCCTCTCTGAACGGTTTATTTAGCCTGTTCGATTTGGTACATTAATAATAAGCAAACGAAAAGGGGTTAGCGAGATGGCTATTTTGAAAAATGACTGGGCTCCGCTATTGGAAGAAGAGTTTCATAAGCCATATTACATAAAACTGCGCGAATTTTTGAAAGAAGAATACCGTACACGGACGATTTATCCGGACATGTACGATATTTTTAATGCGCTTCACTATACGCCGTATGCGCAAGTGAAAGTCGTGATCTTAGGACAAGACCCGTACCACGGGCCGGGACAGGCGCACGGGCTGAGTTTTTCTGTCAAACCGGGAGTGCCGCTGCCGCCGTCGCTTGTCAATATTTTTAAAGAGCTTCACGATGATTTAGGATGTTACATTCCAGACAATGGATATTTGGTAAAATGGGCGAAGCAAGGAGTGTTGTTATTAAACACTGTATTGACGGTGCGTCGCGGGCAGGCCAATTCCCATAGAGGAAAAGGATGGGAGTTTTTCACGGATCGCGTCATTGAGCTCGTAAACGAAAAGCAAGATCCGGTCGTCTTTCTTTTGTGGGGGCGGCATGCGCAGGCTAAAAAAGAGCTCATTACGAATCGGCATCACTACATTATTGAGGCGCCGCATCCAAGCCCGTTTTCGGCGTCACGCGGCTTTTTTGGCCATCGCCCGTTTTCGCGGACGAACGCGTTTTTGCAGCAATGCGGGTACGATCCGATTGACTGGCAGATTGAGAACATAGGAAACAAAGCTTAAGTGATATGGATGAGACGAGGAGTGAACACATTGGCGATTTCGATTGCGACGATTTTGGCAAAAATGGAGGAAGAGCTGCAAAGAGCAAGGACGGCGGGCAGCCCGCAGCGCGTGCGGGAGCATATCGCCGCTGTGCGTGCTTTATGCGACTTGGTGTTGGAAGAAGAGGAAAAACGAGAAATGCCGGCGGTTTCTTTGCCGGAAGCGCCGCCGCTTTTGATTCGGCAAGAAAAGGGAGAGCGAATCGATATCGGCGACGATGCGAACGGTCCGTCGCTATTCGATTTTTAAGCGTGATTTTCTTATAATCGGTAGGCAAAAGGGAATAATGGTCAATAAACGGAGGTGGCAATATGTCAGATCGTTTTGATTTTTTCCCTTTTGTTGATACCGATGAAAATGAAGTAAAATTGTCCCACGATCGTTACGAAGTATATGTGAACGGCGATTTTGTCGGATATAAGACGCTGTTTGGCTCTAATGAGGACGTAGTGGATGTGGAACAGTTTTTGCGAAACCAAGGTTTTTCGCAAATTGAAGCAAAAGTGGATGGCGATCATTATGAAATTCACGCCGACCGTGATGAAGAAGAAAAAGTGAAAAAAGTGCTGGAAATGTATTTACAGCAGCGCTGAAAAACCCTTCTGAAGCAGAAGGGTTTTTCTTTGTTGTCGAAATACGTTATGATAGGGGTGAAAACTGTGCAGGAGAGGGCGGAGATACCATGAAAACGTTTGTCTTCCTTGGAGCGCTGAATGCCTTTTTAGCTGTTGCGCTGGGGGCGTTTGGGGCGCACGGGCTCGAGGGGAAAATTCCCGACCGTTATTTTGAAATATGGAAAACAGCGGTGCAGTACCAAATGTTTCATGCGCTTGGCCTGTTGGCCGTTGGGCTGCTGCTTGGCAAGTTTCCGCAAGCAGGCTTGATCAGCATAGCCGGCTGGATGATGTTTGTCGGCATTGTCTTATTTTCCGGAAGCTTGTATGTGTTAAGCGTGACGCAAATCAAACCGCTTGGAGCGATCACCCCGTTTGGCGGCGTTGCGTTTTTAATTGCGTGGGTGTTGATCGGTTATGCGGCAATGAAAATAGGTTGAAAGGAGCGTTTCCATGAAGCGCTCCTTCTTTCTTTTTCCGAATATAAACGGTTCTTTGCGGGTGGCAAATGGCTGAAAGTTTTTCTGACGTTCATTTACGGGGATAACCATATGCCAAAAACAAAGAGCAATCCGAAGACCCAGTGATGCCAGGCAGCCCATTTCATGCCGCTGATTTCTTCCATCCGTTCGGCTCCACAGCGGAAACACCAGCGAAGCCGAATGGCTAGTGGCAGAGCAAGCAAGGCTATTCCCGCTGTCCATGGAACGATATGGAAAGCGATCAAACTAATCATGGACAAGTAGGCGAGGGCGAGTATAACGGCAAGAAAACGTACAGCGCCCGCGCGTCCGAGAACGATCGCCAAGGTGCGGCGAAATGTCCGGTCTTTTTCGATATCGCGTATATTGTTGGATAAAATCATGGAAGCGATCAGCAGGGCGAAAGGAAAAGAGACCGCAAAAACCTGGACATCGGGTGGATCGCCTTGCACGGTATAGGCGAGGGAAGTGGCCACCGGTCCCATGAATACAGCAGCGACAAGCTCCCCTAAGCCTAGCGACGATAAAGGACGTGGGCCAGCCGAGTAGGCGTAACCGAACAGGATTCCTAAAGTGCCGGCGATGGCAATCCATAAACGGCTGTGCCAGGCTAGGTATGCACCAAGCAGCACCGCCGCAGAGAGCATGACACCGGCGACAGCAGGAACAACATGATGAGCGGGGCCGCGGCCGAATGACGGATCTCCGGGTGTCGCCCACTTGTCGCGGTCTTGGCCGCGCAGGACGTCAAAATAATCATTTAACATATTTGTCGCCGCTTGTACCAATAGGGCGGCGACAAGCATTGCCGCAAACATGTCGGCGCGGACGTGCCCCTTTTTAGCGGCTAAGACAGTGCCGGCCAGCACCGGACTGAGCGTGCCAGTGAAGGTTAGCGGCCGCATGAGGTGAACCCACGAAAAGCGATAGGACCAGTTATGACGACGATAACCAGAACGGTGTTTCTTCGTGATGCCCAATCTGTTCACCTCCTTGCAGCATAAGTACGCTTCTATCAGCGCAGCAAAAGCATACAGATGATCAAAGCGACAAAGCCGATGACTTCTACCGACTCTACGGCGACGACGGTCGCCATTGCCTTCGCCAACGGCACGGAGTCACCGCTTTCTGCTTGTTGCCAAAGGGAATCGTCGGTAAAAATGTTTATTGCCTGCCGATAGCCGACAAACACTCCCCATGCCAAGGTAACAAGGCCGATGAGAAGGGCGGCCAGCCATATATGGCCGTATGTCGTGTTCCACAAGTCATGCCAATGGCGGATCGGTCCAGCGACGGTGCCGAGCAAAATGCCGGTTATGATCACTCCGGAGCCTGCCAATGTAAGCGGCCAATGCGTCCATTGCATAAGAGAACGAAAAAATAGCTGCTGCTGGGAAACCGGCATCGTTTTCGCTACGGGATAGATTCCCCAACCGATAAAGAAAATGCCTCCTACCCAAATCATCGCGAGGATAATATGCATTCCCAATAGAATTTTATGAACTACCCAGGCCATGCCGGGTCACCTCTTTTGCTTTGTTCGAGACCATTATACAATGTGGGATGCGGGCTAAGTGTGATTGGCATCACATAATCGGGGGAATGTGCGTCCAGGTTGAAGCTTTTTCAAAGGCGGGGCAGCAGCATAAAAAATAAGGTTGCGTTTAGCAACCTTATTTTTTGCGGTTATCGTGGGGAATAACTGCTCAATTGCGCCGTCGCTCCGGCAAACGGATATTCATAGGAAATTTCTCCTTCAAACACGATGTAATCAAGATAAATCATCGGCAATAAGTAGCGCATTCCTGTTTGCGGATCGCTTAAGATCAAATGGTCGCGCCCTGCCGCTTCGATGTTGCCGCGGAATATTTTTGCGTTCCATTCCCGGTTGTTTTCAAACGTCATATATACGGTAATGAGTTTTCCTTTGTTGAGGCGCAAAATGTTTTCAATGTAAGACTCTTCAATCGGCAGCATCCCCGGAATGGACGGCTGGCTCGCCGTTGTCGGCGTTTGCATTGCGAAAGAAGGCGTTTGTAAGCCAAATGCAGGAGTTGGTGTCGTCATCGGTTGCGGGGAATAGTATGGATAAGCTGTTGGGTAATAAGCTTGTGGATACATATAACCATATGGATACGGCTGATAAGGTTGATAAAATTGATATGGTTGTTGGCGTTCATCGTCTAGAGGATTATACGCATTTTCATAGGAATTTTTCGACATGGAAAAACCTCCTCTAAGGAATTTTAATAATATACTCTTGGGCAATCACTCGGCGATGGCGCAAAAAAGCAATGTGACTTATAACGACCGACGTTCCGTTGACCAAACCACTGTGCTGGACAATCTGCGCCCGCTGGAGGTTTAAAAAACCAAAGCGCATAGGTGGCCGGATGGTACCGCCAGCCGCGAATCACCTGACGGGCTAATTGCATGTCTAGTTGTCTTGCTCGTTGATAAAAATATCCTTTTTGCACTGCTTCAAAACCGCCCGGGCTTTGAAATACCATTTGGCGGATGGTGCGTATCCCCCGGAAGTCAAGGCAATTGGCAATGCAACGGTTCACTCCGACGTTACCTACCATTAACATGCCAAGCCGTCCGTCACCTTCTGCTTCCGCCCGCATCAGCCTTGCCAGCAGTCTTACGTCTTCCTCTGTATGTGCAACAACAGCCATGTCGTCACCTCAATTGTCTTTTTTCTCGATAATAATAGGCTATTGATACAAAGGAGAAATGGTGACAACGTCCTCGTAATTTTTCTAAGCGAATTTCTGATTTATATGTATGGGGGAAAAAAGCGGGATATGACAGAAAAAAGGGGGCTGTCCGACAAAAATGAAGCACATGCGAAAAAAGCCCGCTCCTTCAGTGAAGAAGCGGGGATTCATTACACATGGAAAAACGACGATACCTTCTCTGCTGTTAAGCGATTGCCGACAAAAAACGATCCGAATTCTCCATAGCGGGCGCTCACTTCATCAAATCGCATTTCGTAAACGAGTTTTTTAAATTGCAAAGCGTCATCGGAGAATAATGTAACACCCCATTCAAAGTCATCCAAGCCGACGGAGCCGGTGATAATTTGCGTCACTTTGCCGGCGTATTTGCGGCCAGTCATGCCATGGGCGCGCATTAAATTGCGCCGTTCTTCCATTGAAAGCATATACCAGTTGTCATTGCCTTGCCGGCGCTTGTCCATCGGATAGAAACAAACATGCTTCGTTTTCGGCAAAATTGGATAGAGGCGGCGCCGCACTTCCGGAATTTGATAAGGGTCCTCATTGCCGGAGGCTAGGTAGTTGCTTAGCTCGACAACGGAAACGTAAGAATAGGCCGGTACTAAACATTCAGCCAGTTTTGTTTTGTTTAGCGCCGTTTCGATTTCGTTTAATTCTTCGATCGTTGGACGCAAAATCATGAACATAAGGTCTGCTTTTTGCCCGACGATCGTATAAATGGCGTGGCTGCCTTCTTTTTTATCTTCTGTTTCTTCCCATTTTTCGACTAAAGATAAAAACTCATGAATCGCTGCTTCGCGCTCATCGCTCGTTAAAGTTTTCCACGCACTCCAATCGATCAAGCGGAAATCATGAAGGCAATACCAGCCATCGAGTGTTTGTGCCGCTTCGCTCATATTTTGTTTCACTCCTTGTTTATATATAGTTTACATTTTCACTATACCATAGTTTAGCCAAAAAACGCGCGAAAGCCGCATAGGAAGCGGAGTAAACTGAATTATTTTAATAAAACAACTATTTGTTGTAAGGGCTTAACTTCATTGCGTTTCTCCATAATAAGAGTATGCTAGTATATAGGGGATTTTATTAGTTGAGGAGGATTCGTTCGTGAGCAATGATTTATTTTCCGCATTAAAAGCAAAAGTAGCAGGAAAGCAGCGAAAAATCATCTTTCCGGAAGGATTGGATGAGCGTATTTTAACAGCGGTAAGCCGCCTGGCAAATGAACAAATTGTAATGCCGATTTTGATCGGCAACAAAGAAGCGGTAAAACAAAAAGCAAGTGAGCTTGGATTGACGCTTCCGAATGTCGAAATCATCGATCCGCACCAATACGAAGAAATGGACGAGCTTGTTGCTGCATTTGTCGAACGCCGTAAAGGAAAAGTGACCGAAGAAGCAGCGCGTGAAATGCTTCTTGATGAAAATTATTTTGGCACCATGCTTGTGTACATGGATAAAGCGCATGGGCTTGTAAGCGGCGCGGCCCATTCGACTGCCGATACAGTGAGACCGGCACTGCAAATTATTAAAACGAAACCAGGTGTCCGTAAAACGTCAGGCGTATTTATTATGGTGCGCGGTGACGAGAAATACGTGTTTGCCGATTGTGCAATTAACATTGCGCCAGACAGCCAAGATTTAGCGGAAATCGCCGTTGAGAGCGCCAATACAGCCAGAATGTTTGATATCGAACCGCGCGTGGCGATGTTAAGCTTTTCGACAAAAGGATCGGCAAAATCGCCGGAAACGGAAAAAGTCGTTGAAGCGGTGCGCCTTGCAAAAGAAATGGCCCCAGACTTAGTATTAGACGGAGAGTTCCAGTTCGACGCAGCGTTCGTTCCATCTGTCGCGAAAAAGAAAGCGCCAGATTCGGTGATTCAAGGAGATGCAAACGTATTTATTTTCCCAAGTTTAGAAGCGGGAAATATCGGTTACAAAATCGCACAACGTCTTGGCAACTTTGAAGCGGTAGGCCCGATTTTGCAAGGGCTCAATAAGCCGGTGAACGACCTGTCGCGCGGCTGCAACGCCGAAGATGTGTACAAACTGACGCTCATTACTGCAGCGCAATCGCTGTAATGCGGAAAAAGGATGACAAGAACCGTCATCCTTTTTCTATATATTATGATATAATTTTTTAAAATTACTTTGCTTAGGGAGATAAACATAATGGTTCACGAATTGTTGCAGCAGGCGAAATGGCGTATTATTGACCAATCGCATTTCGGCCCGATGTTTGATGCAAGACAATCGTTTGCTATTGATGATACGCTTTGCACATCGGTTGGAACGGGACAGTCTGATGCCGTCGTCCGCACCTGGGTGCATTACAATACGGTCGTGTTAGGGATTCAAGATACAAAGCTTCCCCATCTGCAGGAAGCCGTGTCTTTTTTAGAAACAAACCAATACAAGGTGATTGTCCGCAATTCCGGGGGACTTGCCGTCGTGCTTGATGAAGGGGTGCTCAATGTATCGCTTGTTTTTCCGGAAACGACGAAAGCGATTGATATTCATCAAGGATATGAAGCAATGTGGCAGCTCATAAAGGCGATGTTTTCGTCTTACGGCAAAGCGATTGAAGCGCGGGAAATCGTCGGTTCATATTGCCCAGGCAGCTATGATCTCAGCATTGGCGGCAAAAAATTCGCTGGCATTTCACAGCGGCGCGTGCGCGGCGGCGTAGCGGTGCAAATTTATTTATGCATCAATGGAAGCGGCTCGGCGCGCGCCGAGCTAATCCGCCGTTTTTATGAGCTTGGATTGCAAGGAGAAGCGACGAAGTTTTCCTATCCAATTATTGTTCCAAGCACGATGGCGTCGCTTTCGGAATTGCTCGGGGACGAGCTGACCATCCCGGCCGTGATGCTTCTTTTATTGCGCACGCTCCAGTCGTTTGGCGGCCAGTTATACTCCTCGACGTTGACGGAGGAAGAGCTGTCTTTATACGAATATTATTGGGAGCGCATCGTTCGCCGCAACGAAAAAGCGTTCGTTACATGATAAAGGCTGCCCCGTTTTCCTAGGGCAGCCTTTATTATTCTGCGATTTTTTCCAGATTTCCGTTTTGGTCCATGCGGAATTTGAGAGCCTGGCGCTCCTCTTCTTCTTGCAAAACAAGCTTGCGGGCTCTATTAATAATTCTTACTAATGTTTCGTAATCTTCTTGAATCGTGGAAGAGTTTTCTTCTAGTTTGGCAATTTTCTTTTCTAATTCTTTATTTTTCGCCCGCATTTCTTCATTTTCTTTGCGCAGACGTTCATTCTCTTTTGTCAATACTTCGTGCCGGCGATGAGCCGTTTTTAACGTTTGCAAAAAGGAAATCACTTGATCTAATGTAATCGATGATGATTCACTAGCGGAAGAGACAACCGCCGGCAACTGGGTGATTTCCCCGATTTCTGCCAACGAAGGAACGGGAGGATTGTAAAGCAGTTTTTTCTTCCCGCCTTGCTGTCCCAAAAGCCGCTGTCTTTCTTTGCGCTGCCGTTTGGCAAGCTGCAGCGCTTGTTCGTAACGGCGCCGGACGACCGCATTCCAGCGGAAGCCGCAGGCCGCCGATGTCCTGTTTAATTTATCGCCGACTTCTTCAAACGCGTTTAGCTGTGTGCTCCCTTCACGCACATGACGCAACACTGTTTCTGCTAATAGCAAATCTTCTTCTTCTGTCCATGCATCTTGCCGTTGTTTCATCGTTCTCAACTCCCCTTTTTCTTGTTTGCTAGTAGAAGCATGGCCAAAAATAGTAAATTTTATACATTTTTTAGTTTCGGTGAATCAAAAATTGCAAGAATTGTGCACGAACCGCGTGATGGGAGCGTATAGAGAAAGAAAATGGAATAGAGGCCGGAAGCCAACAAACTTGCAATAGGCAAAAAGAAGCGTTAGAATACACGATAGTGTAAACAAACGCAAGCGAGCGCAAAGAAAGGGTGAGCCAGCATGGCAAATGAATTTCGCGTTTGTGATGACTGCAAAGCGCCAAATTTGAAAACGTTGATTCCGCGTTTGAAAAAGTTGGATCCAGATGCGACCATTAAAATCGGCTGCCAGTCGTATTGCGGCCCGGGCCGCAAAAAGACATTTGCCTTTGTCAATAACCGTCCGGTCGCAGCATTGACAGAGGATGAGCTGATCGAAAAAATTGCCGAAAAATTAAAGAAGAATTAAAAAATCGCCTTCCTTTTTGATAAGAAGGTGATTTTTTGTTTCTATATTTTGGGAAATAATGAGAGGTAAAGAAGAAAAAAAGAAGTATTTCTTTATAAAAGAAAACGGCTTATAATAGATTCATGTTAGAAATGGAAGAGGGGATAACATGGCATATCCCGGCGGGCAGCTGAGTGAGGAAAAAGTATTTAAGGATCCAGTGCATCGATACATACACGTTCGTGATAAAGTGATTTGGGATTTGATCGGAACGAAAGAATTTCAGCGTTTGCGCCGCATTAAACAGCTCGGCACGACGTATTTGACGTTTCACGGCGCCGAGCATAGCCGCTTTAACCATTCGCTTGGCGTCTACGAAATTATTCGCCGTATTATTGATGATGTGTTCGTCGGCCGTGAACATTGGGACCATAGTGAGCGGCTTCTTTGCCTATGTGCGGCGCTATTGCATGATTTAGGTCACGGGCCGTTCTCCCATTCCTTTGAAAAAGTGTTTCGGCTCGATCATGAAGATTTCACCCAGGCCATTATTTTAGGGGATACGGAAGTGAACGCTGTACTCCGCCGCGTCAGCGACGATTTCCCGAAAAAAGTGGCGGAAGTGATTGCAAAAACGTATCCGAATAAGCTTGTCGTCAGCTTGATTTCCAGTCAGATCGACGCCGATCGGATGGATTATTTGCTTAGGGATGCATACTACACCGGCGTCAGCTACGGCAATTTCGATATGGAGCGGATTTTGCGCGTCATGCGTCCGCGTGAAGACCAAGTCGTCATTAAGCGCAGCGGCATGCATGCGGTTGAGGACTATATTATGAGTCGTTACCAAATGTATTGGCAAGTCTATTTCCATCCGGTCACGCGCAGCGCCGAAGTCATTTTAACGAAAATTTTGCACCGGGCAAAAAGGCTGTATGAAGAAGGATATGAGTTCCAGACGAAGCCGATTCATTTTTACTCGTTTTTTACTGGGACGGTAGAATTGCAAGATTATTTGCAGCTTGATGAGGCGGTGATTTTGTTTTATTTTCAACAGTGGCAACACGAACGAGATGCGATTTTAAGCGACCTATGCCGCCGTTTTGTCAACCGTCATTTATTCAAATATGTCGAATTTAATCCAACAAACGAGCAGATGACAAAGCTGATCGAACTGACCGGCTTGTTTAAAAAAGCAGGCATTGATCCGGAATATTACTTGGTTGTCGATTCATCATCCGATTTGCCGTATGACTTTTACCGCCCCGGCGAGGAAGGGGAGCGGCTGCCGATTTATTTATTGATGCCGAATGGAGAGCTTCGCGAGCTGTCGCGGGAATCGGTGCTTGTCGATGCCATTTCCGGAAAGCGCAGAACCGATCATAAACTGTATTTTCCCGCTGATTTCATTTATGATTTTTCCACAAAGCGGACGACAAAGAAAAAAATTATTGAAATTTTAGAGGGTTAGGAGATGACGGGGAGTGTTTACAGAACATGCGAAAGTGATGAAGGCGCTGGCGGCAGCTGGGGAAATCGTCGGTCGCAAAAAGCTGCAAAAAATGATTTACATCGCCAAAAAGCTGCAGTTTCCGTTTTACGAGAAGTTTGACTTCCATTTTTACGGACCGTATTCCGAAGAATTAACATGTCGGATTGAGGAGCTTTGTGATTTAGGGTTTTTGCACGAAATGAAAGAGAAAAAAGGCGGGTACTTTCAATATCGCTACACGCTGACGGAAGCGGGCATACAGTTTTTAAACCATTACGATTTGGACATGCCTTATTTGCGTGAATGCATGCAAGATATGAATGAGCAAAACGCGCGGTTTTTAGAGCTTGTATCGACGGTGCTCTATTTTGAGCATTTACCGAAAGAAGAAGTGAAGGAAAAAGTGTTTTTATTAAAAAGCAAGCAGCGCTACACGGAAGAAGAAGTGGAACAGGCGTATGACTATATTGAACAATTGCGCGCTAAAGTAAAAAACGAAGTCCGCGCCTAAACGGGACTTCGTTTTTTCGTTGCGTTAATGCGGCAGGAAGGCAAGCTGATAGAAGAAGAGAACAGCAAAAATATATAAGAGCGGATGCACTTCGCGCCATTTGCCGCGCGTGATTTTTAATAGCGGGTACGAAATAAACCCTAATGCAATTCCCGTAGCGATGCTCGATGTCAACGGCATGCTTAAAATGATGAGAAACGCTGGGAATGCCTCATCGAGCTGATCCCATTGAATCCGGGCGATGCTTCCCATCATTAAGCTGCCGACGATAATAAGCGCCGGCGCGGTAATCGCCGCGATGCCGGATACGGCGCCAACAAGCGGCCCGAAAAAGGCGGATAGCACGAATAAGATGGCGACCGTTAGCGCTGTAATACCTGTACGCCCTCCGGCGGCGACGCCGGAAGAAGATTCGATATACGCCGATGTCGGGCTTGTGCCGAACATGGCGCCGATCGTCGTCGCAATCGAGTCGGAAAGCAGCGCCTCGCGGGCGCGCGGCATTGTTTTTCCTTTCATGAGCCCGGCTTGCTGGGCAACACCGATCATCGTTCCTGTCGTATCAAAAATCGTCACCAGCAAAAAGGAAAACACAACGGCATATAATCCGTAATGGATGACATCGCCGATGGCAGTAAGCGGATTGGCGACAACAAGCCCTTCCGGTAGCGATGGCACGGAAACGAAGCCTTTGTCAAATTTCAATTGTCCGGTGAAATAAGCAATCACTCCAGTGATGACCATTCCAAAAAAGAGCGCGCCGTTGACACCAAGCGACATCAGCACGAGCGTCACTGCCAAGCCGATGAGCGTCAACACCGCCGATGGCGAGTGCAAATCGCCTAGCGCGACTAAGTTTTGCGGATGGGCTTGAATAATGCCGGTTAAACGAAGACCGATAAAGGCGATAAACAAGCCGATTCCTGCGGTAATGCCGTGCTTCAAATTTTCCGGAATCGCTTCAATCAGCTTGCTGCGAAACGGCGTCAACGACAAAATGACAAAAAGGATTCCGGCAACGAACACCGCAGAAAAAGCCACTTCATAAGAAATATTGCCGTGTGAACCGACAACCGAATAAGCGAAATAGGCGTTTAATCCCATTCCCGGAGCGATGGCGATCGGATAGTTGGCAAACAGCGCCATCCATAGCGTGCCGATGACAGTGGCGATAATCGTGGCGGTAAACACTTGCGCAAACGGAACGCCGGCATCCGACAATACGACCGGGTTGACAACGATGATATACACCATGGTTAAAAATGTTGTAAATCCGGCAATGATTTCTGTTTTTAAATTCGTGTTATGTTTCGTTAAATCAAACATCGTTTACCTCCAAAATACGAACATTTTTAAATACGTATATAATAATATTCGTTTTTTAAAAAATCCGCAATAAAAAAGCAAGGAACCATGAAAAAGTTCCTTGCCTGTATGCTTATTGCTCGTCGCTCAATCGTTTTCCGCCGACACCGTAATGATTTTTCGTCATTTCTTCAATGAAAACGACGATTTTGTCTTTCGAAGCGCCCGTTGTTTCTGCAACCGCTTCTGTCACTTTTTCGACAAGTGCCTTTTTTTGTTCTTCTGTGCGTCCGACAAGCATTTTAATGGTTACGTAAGGCATTGGTGCTCCTCCTTTGTTCATCTCTTGTCGTGTTGATTATATCATGAAAAAAGGGGCTTCAGTCCACTTTTTCCGGTAAATCATGTATACTAATAATAAGTTTAATATGTGGAAAAAGGAGTTAAACAGAGTGGAACATTTCTTGCCGTATTCGCTAAGCCAAATTCCATATGTATTGATGGCGCTGATGATCGCTTTTTCGGTGCATGAATTTGCCCACGCGTATGTCGCTTATAAGTTCGGCGATCCGACTGCTAAAAATGAGGGCAGACTGACGCTATCGCCGCTTGCCCATTTGGATTTGCTCGGCACGTTGCTTATTTTTCTTGCCGGTTTCGGCTGGGCAAAGCCCGTTTCGGTCAACCGCTTTCACTTTAAACATCCGCGTCTCGCTGGCATTCTTGTATCGGTTGCCGGACCGCTAAGCAATTTATTGCTTGCCGCGCTTGGATTTATTGTCTGGTACAGCATGGTTTATTTCGGCGTCATGCGGACGCTTCCCGATTGGTTCGCTGCGGGATTTGACCTTTTTTTCCAAATTTTTATCAGTTTAAATGTCGTGTTGTTTATTTTTAACTTGCTTCCGTTTCCGCCCCTTGATGGATATCGGATTATCGAAGATTTAGCCCCGCAAGGTGTTCGTGCGAAAATGACGCAATGGGAAAGCTATGGGGCGCTTTTGTTTCTCATTTTGGTGATGACTCCGCTTGACGGTTATACGATCGAGCCGATTTTTCAAGTAGCGGTTCCGTTTGTCTTGGAAAATTTGCAATCATTTTTTGCCACATTGTTCGTGTGACGTGAAGGAGGGGTGTTTGATGGAAAAAAGGAAGAAAAATATTGGGTTTAACATTATTAAAGATGATCCGACCGACGGCCACCGTGGTTTTGGCGCCGGAGCGCTAAGTTTGGAGAACGTTTCCCCTGTCATTATTGATGTTGAAGCGGGCGAGGCGTTTGTCGACATGGGAGCGATGCATGCCCGCAGCGCGGTGGAGCGGGGCATCAAATTTTCGCCAAACCGCGACGAAGTGCCAAATGGCAGGCCTTATTGGATCGTTTGGGTCACGATTGAACGGAGAGAAGACGGGCCGTATTATGCCGGTGTGACCGCCTGTGAAATGGCGGTCGACCGAGAGGCGCGTCGCGGCTACAAACTGCTGCCGGAACATGTAAATCGTTTAGATAAATCACTAAAGCGTCATATTATCGTTGATCATATGGATGAGAAATCAAAACGGGTGCTTGCGGACTTTTTGAAACAGCACGATATCGAAATGTGGAATCGTTCGAGTGAGGAATTGAAAAAAGGACTGGAAGGCGGAAAATAACAGCGGCAGATGCCCGCGGCTTTCATGAATTTCCATATATGTGACGTTTTTGTGAACGTCATATGGCGGGTACTTGTAGTTTAGCAGGAAAAAAGGTAAACTAAACCTACATGTATAACACAATAAAACTAGGACAAGAAGACCCCTCAAGCGCTTTCGCTTGAGGGGTCTTCCTTTAGAACCAAGGGAACAGTTTTTGGAACCAATTTTTCTTTTCCTCTTTTTTCTTTGATTTCTTTTGATGTAATAAATGATCCGTGCAGTAGTCGGTCGGTTCGGTACCAGCAATATAATAAGTAAGACGCTTTACCGGACATGATTTTGTCGCAAGTTTGCCGTTATCCGGGTCGACATAAACACCAACGACCCCTTTGGTTGGTTTAAACTTTTTCTTTGGTTTTCCCTGTAAACTTTTTTCCATAAATTGAACCCAGATTTGCTTTGCATATTGTTTCTCCACCATTTTATCAATCGTTTCCCCACGGTCGTAACCGGTCCATACCCCTGCAACTAGTTGTGGCGCAAATCCAATCATCCAACTGTCCGTTTCTGTTGTTCCCGATTTGCCCGCGTACGGACGTGTAATCTGTTTGCGAATCGATTGGCCGGTAACGGTCGTATAATCGTTTAGTTTTGGGTCAAACATGCCCGTCATCAGCTGAGTTGTGACATAAGCGGCGTCCGGATCGAGCACTTGTTTGCTTGATGGTTTATATTCGTAAATCGTTTCTCCTTCATGATTGACGATTTTTTTAATAAAAACCGGCTCCACTTTTTTGCCGTTATTGGCAAACGCGCTGTAGGCTCTCACCATATCGATCACCTTCACCGGCGATGTTCCGAGCGCCAACGACGGAACTCTTTTTAATTTGCTTGTAATACCTAGTTTTTTCGCCGTTTTCACAAGTTTGTCTTCACCGATAAATAAATGCGTTTTTACGGCAAATACGTTATCCGATAAGGCTATCGCCTGTGCGAGCGTAATCGCGTCATTCGCATAGTAATCATTATAGTTATGCGGGGTATATTTGGACTTGCCGTTATCAAACGTAAATGTCGTCAGCTCGCTACGCATTTGCGTAGATGGCGTAAACCCTTGCTCAATCGCTGCATAGTAGAGAAACGGCTTGAAGGTAGAGCCTGGCTGCCGCTCCGCCTGCACAGCACGGTTAAACGGGCTTTTTTCATAGTCCCTGCCGCCGACAAGCGCTTTTACTTCTCCCGTGCGCGGGTCCATCGCGACGAGCGCGGCTTGAATTTGGGAGTTCGGGTCAATGACCGCGTTTATTTCCTGTTCCGCGATTTTCTGCATATGCGGATCGAGCGATGTATACACGCGCAGGCCGCCGAGTTCAATCGTCCGTTCATCCAGCCCTAATTGGTTGCGCAGCACCTGTTTGACAACGTCTTGAAAATAAGGAGCGATATTTTTTTGTTTTATTTCGTGATGGTCCGTATAAATCAGCTTTTCTTGATACGCTCGCTCCGCTTCCTTTTTGTTGATGTATCCGGCTTGTTCCATCGATAAAAGTACCGTTTTTTGCCGCGTTTTGGCCCTCTTTTCGTTAATCAACGGAGAGTAGTAGTACGGACCTTTCGGAATGCCGGCTAACATCGCTGCTTCGCTTAACGTAAGGTCTTTTGCATGTTTGCCGAAATAATAACGGGCCGCTGCCTCGATCCCGTAAGCGCCGTGACCGTAGTAAATCGTGTTTAAATAACCTTCAAGAATTTGCTTTTTGCTATAATTTGCCTCGAGGCGGATCGTGTACAGCGCCTCTTGCAATTTTCTTGTCCATGTCTTATCGTGAGTTAAAAATAAATTGCGTGCGTATTGCTGGGTGATTGTGCTCGCTCCTTGCACTTTCGCCATTGCTTTTATATCCGCGGCGACGGCGCCGATAATCCGCTTGATATCAAAGCCGTGATGTTCGTAAAACTTGCGGTCTTCTACGGCAATCGTCGCCTGTATGACGTAAGGGGATATATCGTCAAGCTTGACCCAGTAGCGCGTTTGTCCGTTATCGCTTTCGCCGATTTTTGTGCCGTCATCCGCATAAAAAATCGTTGTTTGCGGCACCGCCAGCGGAGGGGCGCCTTGCAGTTTAGCAAATAAAATAAAGCCACCAAACGTGACGGCGGATAAGATTGCTAGGATGAAACTGATAAAGGCGAACGCCCGAATATATTTCCACGCCCCACGGAACCGGCTGCTTGGGATGATTTCCAACGTTCATCACCTCATAACTTTATAAACCGTATTTGTATTAGTATGAAAAATTTTTTTCTATTTTAAACGTTTTTTCTATCAAGTACCTCTTGCATTTTTGCTAGATTGCTCTATACTTTTTCATGTTTAGTTTTTCTCCGCGAGGGAAAGATGAAAAATAGCGTATACGAAAGTGGAAACGAGCAGAGAAAGGATGTTACCGATGGAACTATGGTTTACCGAAAAACAGACCGAGCATTTCGGCATTACAGCGAGAATTAAACGTACTTTACATACAGAACAAACCCCATTCCAAAAGCTGGACATGGTCGAAACAGAACAGTTCGGCAACATGCTAATTTTAGATGGAATGGTGATGACAACGCAAAAAGACGAATTTGTCTACCATGAAATGGTCGCGCACGTTCCGCTGTTTACCCATCCAAATCCGGAAAATGTGCTTGTGGTCGGCGGAGGTGACGGCGGTGTCATCCGCGAAGTGCTGAAACATCCAAGCGTCAAAAAAGCGACGCTTGTAGAAATTGACGGCAAAGTCATTGAATGCTCGAAAAAATATTTGCCGGAGATTGCTGGCAAGCTTGACGACCCGCGCGTCGAAGTCAAAGTAGACGACGGTTTTATGCATATCGCGAAAAGTGAAAATGAATATGACGTCATTATGGTGGATTCGACAGAGCCGGTCGGCCCGGCGGTGAATTTATTTACGAAAGGGTTTTACGCCGGCATCGCCAAAGCGTTGAAAGAAGACGGCATTTTTGTCGCCCAGACGGATAACCCTTGGTTTAAGGCGGATTTAATCCGCAACGTATACCGCGACGTGCGCGAAATTTTCCCGATTACGCGTCTATATACAGCAAACATCCCGACGTATCCAAGCGGGCTTTGGACGTTTACGATCGGTTCGAAAAAATACGATCCGCTGGAGGTAAGCGATGATCGTTTCCATGATATCGAGACGAAATATTATACGAAAGAGCTGCATAAAGCCTGCTTTGTATTGCCGAAATTTGTCGCTGATTTATTGAAATGAGGGGGATGGCATCATGAGATTCGATGAGGCGTATTCGGGCAATGTATTTATCGGAAGCCACCCGAATTTTGAGGAAAGCGAAGCGGTGATTTACGGGATGCCGATGGACTGGACGGTAAGCTACCGACCTGGTTCCCGCTTCGGTCCGGCCCGCATCCGCGAAGTGTCGATTGGGCTGGAGGAATACAGCCCGTATTTAGACCGCGAACTTGGAGAAGTCAAATATTTCGACGCCGGCGATATTCCGCTTCCATTTGGAAACGCGCAGCGCAGTTTAGATATCATCGAAGACTTTGTCGATAAAATTTTAGCCGCAGATAAGTTTCCGCTTGGCATCGGCGGCGAGCATCTCGTTTCCTGGCCGGTCATTAAAGCGGTATATAAAAAATATCCGGATTTAGCGGTGATTCATATGGACGCCCATACCGACTTGCGGGAGCATTACGAGGGCGAGCCTCTGTCCCATGCGACGCCGATTCGCAAAGTGGCGGACTTAATCGGACCGACAAACGTCTTTTCGTTCGGCATTCGTTCCGGTATGAAAGAAGAGTTTGAATGGGCGAAGGAAAACGGTATGTACATCGCGAAATTTGAAGTGCTCGAGCCGCTTCGGGAAGTGCTGCCAAAGCTGGCCGGGCGTCCGGTGTACGTGACGATTGACATCGACGTGTTGGACCCTGCCCACGCTCCGGGTACGGGAACAGTCGACGCCGGCGGCATTACATCGAAAGAACTGTTGGCAGCCATCCATGAAATCGCGGAATCGGATGTTCGCGTCGTTGGCGCTGATTTAGTGGAAGTAGCGCCGGTTTATGACCATTCCGAACAAACGGCTAACACGGCAAGCAAACTGATTCGCGAAATGATTCTCGGCTGGGTGCCAAAACGCCGCTGATGGCAAATCCCGACTCCATTTTTACCGGAGTCGGGATTTCAATGTGCTGCAACATGTAAAACAATCGCAAATATGTTTCGTTACAAGCGCCGTCTCGCTGAAGATGGTGCTTTTTTATGCATGAAGCCGCTGCATACATTCTTCCCCTCTTGAATGAAAGGAAATAATTCCTTTATACTTAATAAAGTTATTACTGTTTTTTATCAAGGGCGTGTTCTCGATGGAGAAACAAAACGGAATCCCGATGCAGTTGAAACAAGTGACCGATATTCGCGATGGGGTGCGCAAAGAAACGGTTGTGTTAGAAGCAACAGGGCTTTACTACATAAAAGAAAATGCCATGTATTTGCAATTTGAGGAGCAGCATGAGCTCGGCAGCATTAAGACGATCGTCAAAATAACGAACGAGGAAGTGGTCGTCATGCGTTCCGGAGCGGTGCATATGCGTCATGCGTTCCGCAAAACGGAAGAAACGACCGGCCATTACCGCACTTCGTTTGGGCAATGGACGATGAAAACAAAAACGGACCATATCGAGTTTCATTATGATAACAGGCGGAAAAAAGGGCGGTTGTTTGTATCGTATCAGCTGCAGATGCAAAATGAACAAACAGGCCGCCATGCGATGACGATTATGTTTAAGGGGGTATAGATGATGAACATTGTCGAACAGATGAAGGAACGGATCAAAGAAGAAATTAAGCGCGCCGTCATTAGCGCCGGACTTGCGAAAACAGAGGAAATGCCGGATGTGATTTTAGAAGTGCCGAGAGAAAAAGCGCACGGCGATTATTCGACGAATATGGCGATGCAGCTGGCCCGCATTGCGAAAAAACCGCCGCGGGTGATCGCGGAAGAAATCGTGCAGCACTTTGACCGGACAAAAGCGTCCATTGCCAAAATCGACATTGCCGGCCCGGGGTTTATTAACTTTTATATGGACAACCGTTATTTAACGGAGCTGATTCCAACGATCATCCAAGCGGGAAAAGCTTACGGGGAGACGAATGTCGGAAATGGGCAAAAAGTGCAAGTCGAGTTTGTTTCCGCCAACCCAACCGGCGATTTGCATTTAGGTCATGCCCGTGGCGCCGCGGTCGGCGATTCGCTGTGCAATATTTTAGAAAAAGCCGGATTTGATGTGACGCGCGAATATTATATTAATGATGCCGGCAATCAAATTTACAACCTGGCCAAATCAGTCGAAGCTCGTTACTTCCAGGCGCTCGGCATCGAGAAAGCCATGCCGGAAGACGGTTATTACGGCGAAGATATTGTCGAAATCGGCAAAAAGTTGGCCGAGGAGCACGGCGACAAATTTGTCCATATCGATGAGCAAGAGCGGCTCGCCTTTTTCCGTGAGTACGGACTCAACTATGAATTAGAAAAGATTAAAAAAGATTTGGCCGATTTCCGCGTCTCGTTCGATGTTTGGTATTCGGAAACATCTTTATATACAAGCGGAAAAATTGACGAAGCGTTGGCGGTGCTGCGCGAACGCGGCTATATTTACGAAAAAGACGGGGCGACATGGTTCCGCTCGACGGCGTTTGGCGATGACAAAGACCGCGTGTTAATCAAAAAAGACGGCACGTATACGTATTTGTTGCCGGACATCGCCTATCATCAGGATAAGCTGCGCCGCGGATTTGCGAAAATCATTAACATTTGGGGCGCGGACCATCACGGCTATATTCCGCGGATGAAAGCGGCGATTGCGGCGCTCGGCTATGACCCGGATGTGTTGGAAGTGGAAATCATTCAATTAGTTAACTTGTATCAAAACGGCGAACGGGTCAAAATGAGCAAGCGCACCGGCAAGGCGGTGACGATGCGCGAATTAATGGAAGAGGTCGGCTTGGACGCAGTCCGCTACTTCTTTGCGATGCGCTCGAGCGACACGCATTTGGATTTTGATATGGACCTTGCCGTCTCGCAGTCGAATGAAAACCCGGTGTACTATGTGCAATACGCACATGCCCGCGTCTCAAGCATTCTCCGCCAAGGCGAGGAGCAAAACTTGTCTTATGAAGGAGATTTGCAGCTCGATTATATCGAAACGGAAAAAGAAATCGAGCTGTTGAAAAAGCTTGGCGAGTTCCCAAGTGTGGTGGCGGAAGCGGCTGTGAAGCGGATGCCGCACCGCGTGACCGGCTATGTGTTTGAGCTGGCGTCGGCACTGCACAGCTTTTACAATGCGGAAAAAGTGTTAGATCCGGAAAACATGGAAAAAAGCCGGGCGCGTTTAGCGCTCATGAAAGCCGTGCAAATTACGCTGCAAAACGCGCTGGCGCTCATCGGCGTATCGGCGCCGGAAAAAATGTAAGAAATAACAGCTCGAGGCGGATTTTCCAGCCATTCTGTTTAGGAAATATCAAAAAAGAGGAAAGACGTTTTACAATAAATGCTCGAACGAGGGGGAGTTCCCCCCTCTTTTTATGGGCATAGTAATGAAAAAACACATGGAGGAAATGGAAATGAAAGAAGTGACTTTATCGTTGTTGACTGGGATAGTGGTCGGCTTTTTATTTACGCTGTTCCGTTTGCCGATTCCTGCCCCACCAGCTTTAGCCGGCATTGCTGGGATCGTCGGCGTATACTTAGGGATGAAAATATTCGAATGGATTAGTTACTTTTGGAAATGAATCCATGTTAAGGGGGGTTCCCTAACATGGCTTTTATAGCCAAGCAGAAAGAAGAGTCGATATTGACTCTTTGCCGCGTTCCCATAACGTGCGTTTTTTCCAAAAATCAAGCGTCATCTGCTCGGAACGGGCTAAATCGCGTTCGATCGCTTTTTTTACTTCGCGGGTAAAACCGCGGTCAAAAATGTAACAATTAATCTCGCTGTTAAAAAATAAGCTTCTTTTGTCAAAATTGGCGGTGCTGATATCGCACCATTGCTCATCGATCACGATCGTTTTCGCATGATAAAAGCCTTGATAAAAGCGATAAATACGCGCTCCGGCTTTTAACAGATGGTAAAAATAAGGATAGGCAGCCTCTTTTACAAATAGGTGATCCGCTTTTAACGGGACAAGAACGGTCACGTTGACGCCGCGCCGAAGTGCGTCAAGCAACGCGTTCATGACGGAACGGCTAGGAATAAAATAGGGGCTGCCGATGATAATTTCTTTTTTGGCTTGATCGATGACATCAATGATTTGCTGCTCGAGCGCATGGCCGTCCTTGGCAACGAATTGATGAGCGATTGCACCTGCTTGAAGAGGAGGAAAATATTCAGCTTTGGCGATTGCCGTATTGGTCGCTTCTTCCCAGTCGCGCAAAAACTGCGTTTGCAAATCATGAACCCCTTCGCCGGTAATTTTTAAATGGTAGTCACGCCATTCCCCGAAATTTGGATCTTTTCCAACATATTCTCTGCCGATATTAAAGCCGCCGATGTACCCGATTTTTCCGTCGATCACGGTAATTTTTCGATGATTACGCCGATTTAACCAATAGAAGAAAAACGGAAAGCGCGGTTTATATGTGTAGGCAAATTCGATGCCGCTTGCTTTTAATGAGCGAATCAGCGATTTCGGCAATCCGAAGCTTCCGACCCAATCGACGAGAATGCGAATCTGAACCCCTTCCTTTGCTTTTTGTTTTAGCAATTGAAAAAACGGCTGGCTCGTCTCATCATTCTTAATGATGTAAAACAAAATGTGGATATGGTGTTTGGCCTGGCGAATCTCCGCAAAATAATCGGAAAAAAGATGCTTTCCGTTGATGAAAAAAGAAATGTCGCTTTGCCGCCGTGGATATACAATTTTTTTGTTTTTGTCTTGGAAAACGATCCTTCCGAGCTTGTCATCAAGATATATTAGCGCTAATATAATAACAATAACGAAAAATACAAGCATTTCTTCCCCTCCTGATCATATCGTTAATTATTAATGTACCCGGATACGCAAAAAATAGCAGGGCAACATGTAAAAACATTATTGACTGAATGCTCATTCATTGTGTAAAATAGACACAAGGAATTAATTCTGAAAATTTATTTTGTTGTCAATATTTTTGATTGTCATTCCATCGATTTAAAGGGGGAAGGGGAGAGAGGCATGAATCCACTATTGGTGATCAACTTTCTTGCGTTTTTGTTTGTAACCGCTTACGCTGTCTACTTGTTTGCCTATGTGGTGAAAACGCGGGCGATATACATTAAGCTCGGCAAAAAAGTGGAATTTGATGAAAAAGTAAAAGAGCGTCTGCAAAAAATCTGGGTCAATGTTTTTGGCCAGAAAAAGCTGCTGAAAGACAAAAAAAGCGGCCTCATTCACGTTGCCTTTTTCTATGGATTTATCCTTGTCCAATTCGGAGCGATTGACTTTATCATCAAAGGTCTTGTTCCTGGGGCGCATCTGCCGCTAGGACCGCTTTATCCAGGCTTTACATTTTTCCAGGAAATTGTCACCTTGCTTATTTTGATTGCCGTATTTGCTGCGTTTTACCGTCGTTATATTGAAAAGCTGGTTCGTTTAAAACGGGATTTTAAAGCTGGTTTAGTGCTCATTTTTATCGGTGGGCTAATGCTTTCTGTTTTGTTTGGCAATGGAATGGCCATGATTTGGCACGGTGAGGAAGCCTTATGGAGCGAACCGGTCGCATCGTTCATCGCCAGCGCGTTCCATTGGGTTGGAGAAACCGGCGCTGCTGTCTTGTTTTTTATCGCCTGGTGGATCCATTTGTTGATTTTGCTTACTTTCTTAGTATACGTACCGCAGTCGAAGCACGCTCATTTGATTGCTGCGCCGATTAACGTGTTTTTCAGCCGTCTGTCGCGGCCGAAATTATCGAAAATCAACTTTGAAGATGAAACACAGGAATCGTTTGGCGTCGGGAAAATTGAAGATTTTACGCAAAAGCAGCTCATCGATTTATATGCCTGTGTGGAGTGCGGACGATGCACGAGCATGTGTCCGGCTACTGGAACCGGGAAAATGCTGTCGCCAATGGATTTAATTTTAAAACTGCGCGACCACCTGACCGAAAAAGGGGCGGCTGTTACGTCCCGCGCTCCATGGGTGCCGACGTTTGCCTTTAAAAACACGAGAGGCAACCAATTAGCGGTTGCCGCGCAAGGCGTGCAGGAACAAGCGGCGGCGCTGGAGATGCCAAGTCTGATCGGCGACGTCATTACGGAAGAGGAAATTTGGGCCTGTACGACATGCCGCAACTGTGAAGACCAATGTCCGGTCATGAATGAGCACGTCGACAAAATTATCGACTTACGCCGCTATCTTGTGCTGACGGAAGGAAGAATGAACCCGGATGCCCAGCGGGCGATGACCAACATTGAGCGCCAAGGAAACCCATGGGGACTCAACCGCAAGGAGAGAGAAAACTGGCGCGAGCTTCGCGATGATGTGCATGTTCCGACAGTCAAAGAAATGAAAAAAGCCGGCGAAGAGTTCGAGTATTTGTTCTGGGTCGGCTCGATGGGCTCGTTTGACAACCGCAGCCAAAAAATCGCCTTGGCATTTGCGAAATTGTTAAATGAAGCAGGCGTGAAGTTTGCGATTTTAGGAAATAAAGAGAAAAACTCAGGCGATACGCCGCGCCGCTTAGGAAACGAGTTTTTATTCCAGGAACTTGCAGCCAACAATATCGCGGAATTTGAAAAAGCGGGCGTGAAAAAGATTGTGACGATCGACCCGCACGCGTACAACACGTTTAAAAACGAATATCCGGATTTCGGCTTTGAAGCGGAAGTATACCATCATACCGAGCTGCTTGCGAAGCTGATTGACGAAGGCCGATTAGTGCCGAAATATGAAGTAAAAGAACGAGTGACGTTCCACGATTCCTGTTATTTAGGACGCTACAACGACGTGTATGACGCGCCTCGCAAAATTTTGCAGGCAATTCCGGGCGTCGAGCTCGTCGAAATGGAGCGCAACCGCGAACGCGGTATGTGTTGCGGAGCCGGCGGCGGCTTAATGTGGATGGAAGAAACGACCGGAAACCGCATCAACGTAGCCCGCACTGAGCAGGCGCTTGCCGTCAACCCAACGGTCATCAGCTCCGGCTGTCCGTACTGCTTGACGATGCTCACGGACGGAACAAAAGCAAAGGAAGTAGAGGACAAAGTCTTCACTTACGATGTGGCAGAATTGCTGGCGAAATCGGTCTTTGGCGAAGAGAAAGAAGCTGTCTTATGAACTTCTTTCACTTACACTCCGTTTAGAGGTAGGAGATTTCTTGGTAAGCATGTTAAAAAAATTGAATATATAATTCCTATTTTTTAAAATAATTAGTATAATAGATAAAGAGGGTGTGCGTTCGTGTACACCTTCTCTTTACCATCATTATCGAGCGAGCGTTCAGTCTGTATTGTTGTAATCGCTTTCTTTATCGTACACAAAGGGGGAGAGGTTTTATGGGAAAAACGGTGATTGTAAGCGGTGTACGGACACCGTTTGGCAAATTTGGCGGCGCCTTGCAGCCGCTGACGGCTGCTGAACTTGGCGGCATCGCGGTGAAAGAAGCGCTGGCGCGCGCCAACATTAGCGGAGAACAAGTCGATCAAGTCATTTTAGGGACCGTCCTGCAAGGCGGACAAGGGCAGCTTCCATCCCGCCAAGCGATGCGTCATGCCGGCATTCCGTGGGAAGTGCGCACGGAAACGATTAATAAAGTATGCGCTTCCGGCATGCGGGCGGTAACGCTTGGCGACCAAATCATCCGCCTTGGCGAAGCGGAAGTAGTTGTCGCCGGCGGTATGGAGTCAATGAGCAACGCTCCGTATATATTGCCGAAAGCGCGTTGGGGACTGCGGATGGGCGACGATGCCGTCAAAGATTTAATGGTGTATGACGGACTGACATGTAGTTTCACCGGGGTGCATATGGGAGTTTACGGCGGTGAAACTGCGAAAGAATTAGGAATTTCCCGCGAGGAACAAGACAAATGGGCGTATCGCAGCCATCAGCGGGCAATCGCCGCGATGGAAGCGGGATTATTAGCCGAAGAAATCGTACCGGTCGCAGTACCGCAGCGAAAAGGCGAACCAATACTTGTCGCGCACGATGAATCGCCAAGAAAAGATACGTCGCTTGAAAAGCTGGCCAAGCTTCCGCCAGTTTTTGACCCGCAAGGAACGGTGACAGCCGGAAACGCTCCAGGCGTCAATGACGGAGCCGCCGCGCTTGTCCTAATGAGCGAAGAGCGCGCCGCCCGCGAAGGAATTCAACCGCTTGCGACAATTTTGGCGCATACGGCGATTGCCGTGGAGGCAAAAGATTTTCCGAAAACGCCGGGGCTTGTCATTAACGAATTGCTGCGCAAAACGGGGAAAACAGTCGCTGACATTGATTTATTTGAAATTAATGAAGCGTTTGCCGCCGTAGCGCTTGCAAGTATCCAAATCGCGGGCATTGATCCAGAAAAAGTCAATGTCAATGGCGGAGCGGTCGCTTTAGGCCATCCAATCGGCGCCAGCGGCGCGCGCATTATCATTACCCTGATCCACGAATTGAAACGCCGCGGCGGCGGCATCGGCATTGCCGCAATTTGCAGCGGCGGCGGCCAAGGCGACGCCATCATGGTACAAGTATAGAAAAGCGGAGGCGGCGCGATTAGCCTTCGAAGCCAAATGCTCTTCACCCGCAGGGGTGCTTGGCACCCCGAGGGGGAAGGTTATTTGGCAGAAGAAGGCTAGCCGCTGAAGCTAGACAGGGGAGAAAAGCGGAGGTGGCGCGAATAGCTCCCGAAGCGAAATGTTCTTCTCTCGCGGAAGTGCTTGTCACGATATTCGCATTAAATAAACAGAAACAACGAAAGACAGGGGATGTGAAGACGATGGATGTAAAAACGATTATGGTCATCGGTGCCGGACAAATGGGTTCCGGTATTGCGCAAGTGTGTGCAATGGCAGGATACGACGTTTTCCTACATGATATTAGCCAACAACAAATCGACAAAGGATTGGCGAATATCGAAAAATTATTGTCGCGTCAAGTGGAAAAAGGAAAAATGACGGAAGAGGAAAAAGCGGCGACACTAGGGCGCCTCACTCCTTCCAATGATTTGCAAAACGCGGCGAAAGCCGATTTAGTCATTGAAGCGGTCGTTGAAAACATGGATGTGAAAACACAATTGTTTGCCGAACTCGATCAAATCGCTCCGCCGCATACGATTTTGGCGACAAACACATCTTCGCTGCCAATTACGGAAATCGCAGCGGCGACGAAACGCCCGGAAAAAGTGATCGGCATGCATTTTATGAATCCGGTTCCGGTCATGAAGCTAGTCGAAATTATCCGCGGGCTGGCGACGGCGGATGAGGTGTATGAGACGATTGAAGCGATTACGCGCAAGTTGAATAAAGTACCAGTCGAAGTCAACGACTTTCCGGGATTTATCTCCAACCGCGTCTTGATGCCGATGATCAACGAAGCGATTTATGCGTTATATGAAGGAGTTGCGACAAAAGAAGCGATCGACGAAGTGATGAAGCTTGGCATGAACCATCCGATGGGGCCGCTAACATTAGCTGATTTCATCGGTTTGGATACGTGTCTGTATATTATGGAAACGCTTCATGAAGGGTTTGGCGATGATAAATACCGTCCATGCCCATTATTGCGCAAATACGTGAAAGCCGGCTGGCTCGGCCGCAAAACAGGCAGAGGATTTTACACATACGAGTAATCAGCAAAGAAGGTGGCATACATGAATTTACACTTTACAGAAGAACAAGAAATGATGCGGAACATGGTGCGCGAGTTCGCGCAAACAGAAATCGCGCCATTTGTGGAACGCATGGAGCAAGGCGAATTTCCGCGCCCGATTTTAAACAAAATGGCCGAGCTCGGGCTGATGGGCATTACCGTTCCGGAAGAGTACGGCGGTGCCGGGATGGACTTTGTTTCCTACATTATCGCCATCCATGAAATTTCGAAAGTAAGCGCGACGGTCGGCGTCATTTTATCGGTGCATACGTCGGTCGGCACCAATCCGATTTTATACTTCGGAACGGAGGAGCAAAAGAAAAAATATGTGCCGAAGCTGGCCAGAGGCGAGTACCTAGGGGCGTTTTGCCTCACCGAACCGGATGCCGGCTCCGATGCGAAAAGCTTAAAAACAAAAGCGGTCCGCCAAGGCGACTACTACCTTTTAAACGGTTCGAAAATTTTCATCACCAACGGAGGCGAGGCGGATACGTATATCGTCTTTGCCCGCACCGACCCGAATGAAAAAGGCAGCCGCGGCATTTCTGCTTTTATCGTTGAAAAAGATACGCCAGGATTTATCATCGGCAAAGATGAGAAAAAAATGGGGCTGCACGGTTCACGGACGGTACAAATTACGCTAGAAGGCGCGAAAGTGCCGGCGGAAAACTTGCTTGGCGAGGAAGGTCAAGGCTTTAAAATCGCGATGGCCAACCTCGATGTTGGACGCATCGGCATCGCTGCGCAGGCGCTTGGCATTGCCGAAGCGGCGTTAGAACATGCGACCGCTTATGCGAAAGAACGCATCCAGTTTGGCAAGCCGATCGCCGAGCAGCAAGGTGTCGCTTTTAAGCTCGCTGATATGGCGACTGCGGTTGAAGCGGCGAAACTGCTTGTCTATCGCGCGGCATTTTTACGGGCGCAAGGCCTGCCATGTGGAAAAGAAGCGTCGATGGCAAAATTGTTCGCTTCAAGAACGGCGATGGAAAACGCGATCGAAGCGGTGCAAATCTTCGGCGGCAACGGCTATACGAAAGATTATCCCGTCGAACGGTTGTTCCGCGATGCAAAAATTTGTGAAATTTACGAAGGAACAAGCGAAATTCAACGTTTGGTCATTAGCAAATACTTAACGAAAAAGTAAGGCAACATAACCATCAGCATTTATAAATGGGGGATCGGGATTATGAATTTTCAATTAAGCGAAGAACATGAAATGATACGAAAAATGGTGCGCGAGTTTGCCGAAAAGGAAGTGGCGCCGACAGCGGCGGAACGAGACGAAGAAGAACGGTTTGACCGCGAAATTTTTAATAAAATGGCTGAATTAGGCTTGACCGGAATTCCATGGCCGGAAGAGTACGGCGGCATCGGCAGCGACTATTTGGCATATGTTATTGCGGTGGAAGAATTGTCAAAAGTATGCGCTTCTACTGGGGTCACGCTATCGGCACATATTTCCCTGGCCAGCTGGCCGATCTATAAATTCGGTACGGAAGAACAAAAGCAAAAATACTTGCGCGCCCTTGCGACAGGGGAAAAACTCGGTGCGTACGGCCTTTCCGAGCCGGGCGCCGGTTCGGATGTGGCCTCGATGAAAACGAGGGCGGTGCGCGAAGGCGACTACTATGTACTAAACGGTTCAAAAGTATGGATTACCAACGGCGGCGAAGCGGAAATTTATGTCGTCTTTGCTGTTACCGATCCGGAAAAACGCCATAAAGGCATCAGCGCGTTTATTGTCGAAAAAGGTACGCCGGGATTTTCGATCGGCAAAAAAGAGAAAAAGCTCGGCATTCGTTCCTCGCCGACAACTGAGCTCATTTTTGAAGACTGCCGCATTCCGAAAGAAAACTTGCTCGGCCAAGAAGGGGAAGGTTTTAAAATCGCAATGATGACGCTTGACGGCGGCCGCAACGGCATTGCGGCGCAAGCGGTCGGCATCGCCCAAGGAGCGTTGGACGCAGCGGTTGAATACACCAAACAACGGGTGCAATTTGGCAAGCCGATCGCCGAGCAGCAAGGCGTTGCCTTTAAATTGGCCGACATGGCAACGGCGATTGAAGCGGCGCGCCTGCTGACGTATCAGGCAGCATGGCTCGAATCCAACGGCCTGCCGTATGGCAAAGCATCGGCGATGGCGAAGCTATTTGCCGGCGATACGGCGATGAAAGTAACGGTCGATGCCGTGCAAATTTTCGGCGGCAACGGCTATACGAAAGACTACCCGGTCGAACGGTTTATGCGCGATGCGAAAATTACGCAAATTTACGAAGGAACGCAAGAAATTCAACGCCTTGTTATTTCGCGGATGCTTACTAGATAAGCATCCGTGCCATTGCAGGTGGTCAAGATGAAAAAACGGGAAGTGATTGCATCCGTCAAAGATGAGAAACTTGTCAAAAAGCGCCGTAACCAAATGATTAAAGGAGCGATTTCCTTATTTAAACAAAAAGGATTTCACCAGACGACAACAAGGGAAATCGCTAAAGCTTCCGGATTTAGCATTGGCACACTGTATGAATATATCCGCAAAAAAGAAGACATCCTCTATCTCGTTTGCGACCGCATTTATGATGAAGTGCGCGAACGGATGGAAAAAGACATCGACACCCACCATGGCACGATCGAAAGCTTTAAGTTAGCGATCGCCCGCTATTTCAGAGTCATCGACGATTTGCAAGACGAAGTGCTCGTTATGTACCAGGAAGTAAAATCGCTCAGCAAAGAATCGCTGCCATACGTGCTCAACAAAGAAATCCAAATGGTCGGCATGTTTGAAAACATTTTGCAGACATGCGTCAACAACGGCGTATTTCAGCTGACGGAGGAAGAAATCAAACTGTTCGCTCACGACATTTTCGTGCTGGGACAAATGTGGGCGTTTCGCCGCTGGGCGCTGAAAAGACTATATACGCTTGATGAATATATTGAACTGCAGACGGAATTGCTGCTAAAGGGGATTATGAAGAAACGGTCATCATGATTAAAGGGGGAGGAAAGGATGGCACATATTTATCGTCCGAAACATCACGTACGGTTTGTGACGGCGTCAAGCTTATTTGACGGCCATGACGCGTCGATTAATATCATGCGCCGCATTTTGCAGGCGAGCGGCGCGGAAGTCATTCATTTAGGGCACAACCGTTCCGTAGATGAAATTGTCAATGCCGCGATCCAGGAGGATGTGCAAGGAATTGCTGTCTCTTCTTATCAAGGCGGGCATATGGAATTTTTTAAATATATGTACGACCTGCTGCAAGAGCGCGGCGCTTCCCATATCCGCATTTACGGCGGCGGAGGCGGCGTCATTATTCCGCGTGAAATCAAGGAGCTGCATGAATACGGCATTGCCCGCATCTTTTCGCCGGAAGACGGCCGCCGTTTTGGGTTGCAAGGCATGATTAACATTATGCTCGAAGAATGCGATTTTCCGACCGTTACCGAAATCACTGACGAATTAGAACGGCTCCCAAATGGAGATGTCCAAGCGATCGCGCGTTTAATCACGTTATGCGAAAGCCGCGTCGATGTTTCAAGCGAAGCGGCGGCAGCGGCGGAGACGGCGCTAGAAAAGGTGAAAACGATGGCCAAAGCGGTGCCGGTTCTCGGCATTACCGGCACGGGCGGAGCAGGGAAAAGCTCGCTGACCGATGAGTTAGTGCGCCGTTTCTTAAACGAAATTCCGGATATCAAAATCGCGATTTTATCGATTGATCCGACGAAACAAAAAACGGGCGGCGCTTTGCTTGGCGACCGCATCCGCATGAATGCCATCAACTCGCCGCGCGTCTATATGCGCAGCCTAGCGACGCGCAATTCCCGCTCGGAGCTGTCGCTTGCGATTCGCGATGCCATTTCTGTTGTCAAAGCGGCAGGTTTTGATTTAATTATCGTCGAAACGAGCGGAATCGGCCAAGGCGATGCTGCGATTACGGAAATATGCGATATTTCGATGTATGTCATGACGAGCGAATTCGGCGCGCCGACGCAGCTTGAGAAAATCGATATGATTGACTACGCCGATTTAATCGTCATCAACAAATTTGAGCGCAAAGGGTCGGAAGATGCGAAACGCCAAGTGCAAAAACAATATCAGCGCAGCCACCAGCTATTTGATAAAGATCTTTCGGAAATGCCGGTCTACGGCACGATCGCCAGCCAATTTAATGATCCGGGAACGAACACGCTGTTTGTCGCACTGGTCGACCTGATCAATCAAAAAGCGGGAACGAACTGGAAAACGAACTTGAAAACGGTAGCGAACGTCGAAAAGCATAACGTCATCATTCCAAGTGAGCGGCGCCATTACTTGCGGGAAATTACGGAAACGGTCCGCAACTATCATAAGCGCGTCGAACAACAGTCCGAACTCGCGCGCCGTCTTTTCCAAATTGAAGGGGCGATCGAAGCCGCAAAAGAACGCGGCGAAAGCGAAGAAGTGATCGCGGCGCTCGAAGCACTCAAGCAGCATTATGAAAACGAACTCACGCCGGAATCGAGACGGATTCTTGCGTCATGGGAAGATTTGAAAGCGAAATATGCGGGAAAACAGTTTGTGACCAAAGTGCGCGATAAGGAAATTGTTACCGACTTAACGACGAAAAGCTTGTCGGGACTCGATATTCCGAAAGTGGCGTTGCCGAAATTTAAAGATTACGGCGAAATTTTGCGCTGGGTATACAAAGAAAACGTCCCAGGCTCATTCCCATATACAGCCGGCGTCTTTCCGTTCAAGCGGCAAGGCGAAGATCCAAAACGGCAGTTTGCCGGCGAAGGCACGCCGGAGCGGACGAATCGGCGCTTCCACTATCTCTGCAAAGAAGATAAAGCTAAGCGGTTAAGCACCGCGTTCGATTCGGTTACGCTGTATGGCCAAGACCCGGATTACCGTCCGGATATCTTTGGGAAAGTTGGCGAAAGCGGCGTCAGCGTCTGTACGCTCGATGATATGAAAAAGCTGTATAAAGGCTTTGATTTGTGTGATCCGCTGACGTCGGTATCGATGACGATCAACGGTCCGGCGCCGATTATTTTAGCAATGTTTATGAACACGGCGATCGACCAGCAAGTCGAAAAGCGGGAAAAAGAGCTAGGCCGTCCGCTGACGGAAGAAGAATACGAAGAAGTAAAAGCGTATACGTTGCAAACGGTGCGCGGCACAGTCCAAGCTGATATTTTAAAAGAAGACCAAGGGCAAAATACGTGTATTTTCTCGACCGATTTCGCCTTGAAAATGATGGGCGACATTCAAGAATATTTTATTAAACATAAAGTACGCAACTATTATTCGGTATCCATCTCGGGCTACCATATCGCCGAAGCGGGCGCCAATCCGATTACCCAGTTGGCGTTTACGCTCGCCAACGGCTTTACGTACGTCGAATATTATTTAAGCCGCGGCATGAAAATCGATGATTTCGCGCCAAACCTTTCCTTCTTCTTCAGCAATGGTCTAGATCCGGAATATTCGGTGATCGGCCGTGTGGCGCGCCGCATTTGGGCGATCGTCATGCGCGAAAAATACGGGGCAAACGAACGGAGCCAAAAGCTAAAATACCATATTCAAACATCCGGCCGTTCGCTCCATGCGCAGGAAATCGATTTTAACGATATCCGCACGACGTTGCAGGCGTTAATGGCGATTTACGATAACTGCAACTCGCTCCATACGAACGCCTATGACGAAGCGATCACCACACCGACCGAGGAGTCGGTCCGTCGGGCGATGGCGATCCAGCTCATCATCACGAAGGAGTTTGGTCTGGCGAAAAACGAAAATCCGCTTCAAGGCTCGTTCATTATTGAAGAGCTGACCGATTTAGTAGAAGAAGCGGTATTGCAGGAATTTGAGCGCCTCAACGACCGCGGCGGCGTGCTCGGCGCAATGGAAATGCAATATCAGCGCGGAAAAATCCAAGAAGAATCAATGTATTACGAGACGAAAAAACACAGCGGCGAGCTTCCGATCATCGGCGTCAATACGTTCCTCAATCCGAATCCGCCGTCGGAAGAGGAATTAAACAACATCCAGCTCGCGCGTGCAACATATGAAGAAAAAGAATTGCAAATTAAAAACTTGCGTGAATTCCAAGAGAGAAATAAAGATAAGGTGGAGGCGGCGCTAGAGCGTCTTAAGCAGGTGGCGGTAAGCGGCGGTAATATTTTCGAAGAGTTAATGGAAACAGTGAAAGTCGCCAGCCTTGGACAAATTACACGCGCCCTTTATGAAGTGGGCGGGCAATACCGCCGCAACATGTAAATGCGGAAAAAGGAAATCGCTTGCCGATTTCCTTTTTTCGTGTCATAAAACGAGAAATGGCCGCGGGAAATGTAGGTGAGGGCAATGGTCCATACCCTATCAAACATCAAAGCTAGAAATGTGCATTTTTTTCTGCAAATAGGTAGCATAAACGGCAAGAATTTGTTTATAATGAATGGTATGTATTCAACTCGCATTCATTCGTTAGTTTATTACGTAGAAGGGGAGTGCCGAATTTGAGTCTGCAGCAATACTCTCAAGAGGAATTGCGGGAAATGTCATTTGTGGAACTCGCTAGTCTCATTTTATCAGAAAAAAGGGAAGCGTTATCGTTCCAACAGCTTGTAGACGAAGTTGCTGCGCTAATTGGTTTATCAGAACAGGAAGTAAAACAGCGGCTTGCTCAGTACTATACAGATTTAAATATCGACGGGCGTTTTATTTGCGTCGGGGAAAATGTCTGGGGGCTGCGTACTTGGTATCCGTTTGATCAAACGGAAGACGAAACGGTCATGGTGACGAAGCCGAAGAAGAAAAAAGCGCTTGATGATGAGTATGATGATTACGATGATCTTCTTGATGAAGAAGATATCGATTACGATGATCTCGACGAATATGACGAGGACGATCTTGATTTGGATGAAGATGAGCTTCTTGAGGACGACGAATTCGATCTCGACGATGATGTCGAGTTTGACGATGAAATTCTTGACAACGATGAGTTCGGCTTAGGAGATGATGAGCTGGACGAAGAGCTCAAGATCGATGACTCTAAAGAAGACGAATAATATTCTCTTGACTTTGCCAATAGAACTAGATAGAATTTTATTTGGGCTCTTAAAAACAGGAAAAACTATATCGCTCCCTTACATATTGTAAGCGGAGCGTTTTTTATTTGTGTTATTGGCGCACACTGAAACTGCTACATGCAATTTGGCAAGGGGGAAGACAAGATGACAAAATATATTTTTGTGACTGGCGGTGTCGTATCCTCGTTAGGAAAAGGGATTACGGCGGCATCGTTAGGCCGGCTGTTAAAAAACCGAGGATTAAATGTCACGATCCAAAAGTTTGACCCGTACATTAATGTCGATCCGGGAACGATGAGTCCGTATCAGCACGGTGAGGTGTTTGTGACGGACGACGGTGCGGAAACAGACCTTGATTTAGGCCACTACGAACGTTTTATCGATATCAACTTAAACAAATACAGCAACGTCACGACTGGAAAAATTTATTCCGCTGTAATCAGAAAAGAGCGACGCGGCGACTACTTGGGCGGAACGGTGCAAGTCATTCCACACATCACGAATGAAATTAAAGAACGGGTCTTCCGCGCCGGCCGCGAAACAAACGCCGATGTCGTCATTACAGAAATCGGCGGCACGGTCGGCGATATCGAGTCGCTGCCGTTTTTAGAAGCGATCCGCCAAATAAAAAGCGATGTTGGCCGCGAAAACGTGATGTACATTCATTGCACACTCGTTCCGTATATTAAAGCGGCTGGCGAAATGAAAACAAAACCGACGCAGCATAGTGTCAAAGAATTGCGCAGCCTCGGCATTCAGCCAAACGTCATCGTCGTCCGCACGGAAATGCCAATGCCGCAAGAAATGAAAGAGAAAATCGCGCTATTTTGCGATATTGATCCGAAGGCAGTCATTGAAGCGCGCGACGCCGATACGTTATACGCGGTTCCGCTGATGCTTCAGGAGCAAAAACTCGACCAAATCGTTTGCGACCATTTGAAATTAAACTGCAAGGAAGCGGACATGACGGAATGGAAGGCGCTGGTGGAAAAAGTGCGCAATTTGTCGCGGACAACGAAAATTGCGCTGGTCGGAAAATATGTCGAACTGCAAGATGCCTACATTTCCGTCGTCGAAGCGCTGCGCCATGCCGGATATGCGTTTGACACCGATATCGATATTAAATGGATTAACTCTGAACATGTCAGTCGGGAAAATGTCGCCGAATTGTTAGGCGATGCGGACGGCATTCTTGTGCCAGGGGGATTTGGCGACCGCGGCATTGAAGGAAAAATTGAAGCAATCCGCTATGCGCGTGAACAAAAAGTGCCGTTCCTTGGCATTTGCCTCGGCATGCAGCTTGCTTCCATTGAATTTGCCCGCAATGTCGTCGGGCTAAAAGAGGCACATTCCGCGGAATTTGACCCGAATACGCCGCATCCGATCATCGATTTGCTGCCGGAACAAAAGGATATCGAAGATTTAGGCGGCACGCTGCGTCTCGGTCTGTATCCTTGCAAGCTTCAAGAAGGAACGCTTGCTTATGAAGCGTATCAGGATGAAGTGATTTATGAACGCCATCGCCACCGTTATGAGTTTAACAATCATTATCGGCAAATGATGGAGCAGCACGGCTTCGTCTTTTCCGGGACAAGCCCGGACGGCCGGCTTGTTGAAATTATTGAACTAAAAGACCACCCATGGTTTGTCGCCGCCCAATTCCATCCGGAATTTACGTCGCGTCCGACAAGACCGCAGCCACTGTTCCGCGAATTCGTTAAAGCGTCACTAAAACAATAACGACGCAAAGCAAAACAGGACTATCTTGCATACGGCGAGATAGTCCTGTTTGTTTACTGCGCGTATTCTTCTAAGATGTCATCCATTGTAAGCAGCAGGCAATAGTAGGCAAACGAAGCCGTAATCACCGTCGGCATGCCGATGCGGCTGCCATCGTCTTTCGGAATGACCGGTTTCAGCAATTTACTATCGATATGGACATCGACAATGTCAACTAGTGATCGTTGCTCGTCTTTGACAACAGCGGAAATAGCGGCAATTTCAAGACCTTGTTCTTTTAAGCGTTCGGCAAGGCTGATGGCGTCTTTATCATTGGAAAATCTCGCAATCAATAAAACGCGGTCCGTTTCATCAATATCATCGCGCAGGCGGCCGTTTTCCATTAACCGGGCTGCTTTTGGCAGCGGATCCGGTCCGTAAAGCGCTTCAATCACGACCGCTTCCATTTCATGAAAACCGTGAAGCAAAATGCGGCCGTCGCCGATCACTGCCTGTGCGAGCAGACGCGCTCCGTCTTCGAGCGCCAGCTCTTCTTCTGCAGCAATTTTTTGCAAAAAGCCGATTGTTTGTGTCGCGAAAATTTTCACTATTCGTCCTCCCTTCGTTGCCTATTATACAAAAAACAATGAACGGATGGGAATTTGGCGAAATGGCGAAAAAATCGGCAGGAAATATAGTAGGGAAATGCGAAACTATTAAGGTGGAAGAAAAAAACAAATGAATTGAGGTGCATAATAGATGAGTAAAAAAATTTTGATTGTCGATGATCAATACGGAATCCGCATTTTATTAAACGAAGTGTTTCAGCGGGAAGGCTATACGACATACCAGGCGGCAAACGGGATGCAGGCGCTTGAAATTGTCCGCAAACACCGGCCTGATCTCGTATTATTGGATATGAAAATACCTGGCATGGACGGCATTGAAATACTAAAGCGGTTAAAAGAAATTGATCCTGATATAAAAGTCATTATTATGACCGCTTACGGGGAGCTTGACATGATTCAGGAAACAAAGGAATTAGGAGCAATTATGCATTTTGCTAAACCGTTTGATATTGACGATTTGCGCACGGCTGTAAAGAAACATTTAGTGTCATAAATTTGTCTAAAGTGACAATGTTGCTGTTTTCTTTGTAAGTTGGTATGCTTATAGCGTAGGACAATTTTACGCCTTTCATACATACCCCTGTTGGAATGGCGCATAGCTATGTTTAGGAAAGGCGATGACGTTAGAACATAAGGAGGATTTGGCAATGCCTTTAGTATCAATGACAGAAATGTTGAACAAAGCGTTGCGCGAAAAATACGCTGTCGGCCAATTTAACATTAACAACTTAGAATGGACACAGGCGATTTTAGCGGCGGCGGAAGAAGAAAAATCACCGGTCATTCTCGGCGTGTCTGAAGGTGCAGCGCGTTATATGAGCGGCTTTAAAACAGTCGTCAATATGGTTAAAGGCTTGATGGAAGATATGAATATTACTGTTCCAGTGGCGATCCACCTCGACCATGGTTCCAGTTTTGAAAAATGTAAAGCAGCTATTGACGCCGGTTTTACTTCCGTTATGATTGATGCCTCCCATCATCCGTTTGAAGAAAACGTCAAAATCACTTCGCAGGTCGTCGAATACGCACATGCGCGCGGCGTATCGGTAGAAGCGGAGCTAGGAACGGTCGGCGGGCAGGAAGACGATGTCGTCGGTGAAGGCATTATTTATGCGGATCCGAAAGAATGTGAAGAATTAGTCAAACGGACAGGCATTGACTGTTTAGCACCTGCTTTAGGTTCGGTTCACGGTCCATACAAAGGAGAGCCAAAGCTAGGGTTCGCTGAAATGGAGCAAATTCGCGATTTAACCGGTATTCCGCTTGTGCTGCACGGCGGTACGGGCATCCCGACCGAACAAATTCAACGCGCCATTTCCCTTGGTACCTCAAAAATTAACGTCAATACGGAAAACCAAATCGCGTTTACAAAAGTCGTCCGCGAATTGTTAGCGAAAGACGAAAAAGTATATGATCCGCGCAAAATTATCGGCCCAGGCCGCGACGCAATTAAAGCGACGGTCATCGGGAAAATGCGTGAATTTGGCTCTTCTGGAAAAGCAGTACAATAACCAGCAAAAAAGAAAAACCGCTTGACGGGTAACGTCACTGCGGTTTCTCTTTCTTGCCCCATCAAGGATAAAGGAGGATATCGCCATGAAGTTTTTTATCGATACAGCCAATTTGGAAGAAATTAAAAAGGCGAATGAGCTTGGCATTTTAGCCGGAGTGACGACCAACCCGAGCCTTGTGGCCAAAGAAAACGTTTCGTTTCATGACCGCCTTCGCGAAATTACTTCCATTGTATCGGGATCGGTAAGCGCAGAAGTCATTTCCACCGATGCGAAAGGAATGATTGAAGAAGGCGAAGAATTGGCAAAAATTGCGCCAAACATTACGATCAAGGTGCCAATGACACCGGAAGGGCTGAAAGCGGTAAAAGTATTTAGCGAAAAGGGCATTAAGACGAACGTGACATTAGTGTTCACCGCCAACCAAGCGCTGTTAGCAGCACGTGCTGGAGCAACGTATGTATCCCCGTTTCTCGGCCGTTTAGACGATATTGGTCATAACGGTTTTGAGCTGATTTCCACGATCGCCGATATTTTCAATATCCACGGAATTGACACAGAAATTATCGCAGCATCAATTCGCCATCCGCTTCATGTGACAGAAGCAGCGCTAAGAGGAGCACATATCGCGACGGTCCCGTACAAAGTATTGATGCAATTGTTTAACCATCCGCTTACAGACCAAGGGATTGAAAAGTTTTTGGCTGACTGGAACCGGCAAAAACAGCAGTGAACGGCAATCAATAAACTAAGAGTCAACTTCTCATCAAAGAAGGGAGACTATAATGGAAAAAATCAAAATTATTGGCGGGGATCCGCTGCAGGGGACCATTAAGGTGAGCGGCGCGAAAAACAGCGCCGTCGCCTTGATTCCCGCGACGATTCTCGCCGATTCACCGGTTACGATCGAAGGACTGCCGGACATTTCTGATGTGCGCATTTTAGGGAGCTTAATTGAAGAAATTGGCGGATCGTTCCATTTTGACGGCAAAGAGGCGGTCATCGATCCGACAAATATGGTGCCGATGCCGCTGCCGAATGGAAAAGTAAAAAAATTACGCGCCTCGTATTATTTAATGGGAGCGATGCTCGGTCGTTTCAAAAAAGCAGTCGTCGGCTTGCCGGGCGGCTGCCATTTAGGTCCGCGCCCGATTGACCAGCATATTAAAGGCTTTGAGGCGTTGGGGGCGAAAGTAACAAACGAGCAAGGCGCAATTTATTTGCGTGCCGAAGAATTGCGCGGCGCCCGTATTTTTTTGGATGTTGTCAGCGTTGGAGCGACGATCAACATCATGTTGGCGGCAGTGCGCGCCAAAGGTCGGACGATTATTGAAAACGCTGCAAAAGAGCCGGAAATTATTGATGTGGCGACTTTGCTGTCTAATATGGGCGCCAAAATTAAAGGCGCCGGGACGGACGTCATTCGCATCGACGGCGTCGAAAAATTATCGGGCTGCCACCATTCCATTATTCCTGACCGCATCGAGGCCGGCACGTATATGATTGCCGCTGCGGCGATGGGAAAAGAAGTAATCGTCGATAACGTCATTCCGCAGCACGTCGAATCGTTGACAGCAAAATTGCGCGAAATGGGTGTTCGTGTGGAAACAAGCGATGACCAAATTTTCGTCGCAGGGGTGCCGTCATTAAAAGCCGTTGATGTGAAAACGCTTGTATATCCAGGTTTTCCAACGGACTTACAGCAGCCATTTACCGCTCTTTTATGCAAAGCGCATGGCACGAGCGTTGTTACGGATACGATTTATAGCGCCCGCTTTAAACATGTCGATGAGCTTCGCCGCATGAATGCCAACATCAAAGTCGAAGGCCGTTCGGCTATCATCACCGGTCCCGTTCAACTGCAAGGGGCAAAAGTAAAAGCGAGCGATTTGCGCGCAGGCGCGGCGCTGGTCATTGCCGGCTTGATGGCAGAAGGACTTACAGAAATTGCCGGAGTCGAGCATATTGACCGCGGCTACAGCAATCTTGTCGAAAAGTTGACGAATATTGGGGCGACAATTTGGCGGGAAAAAATGACGGACGAAGAAGTCGAACAGATCAAAAACGCATAAATCCAGGCAACAAAGGGAAGGGGAGAAGTCCTTATGGAAAGAAGTTTATCGATGGAGCTTGTCCGCGTCACGGAAGCAGCCGCCCTCGCTGCCGCCAGATGGATGGGGCGTGGCAAAAAGAACGAAGCAGATGATGCTGCCACATCAGCGATGCGTGATGTGTTTGATACAATTCCGATGAAGGGGACCGTAGTGATCGGAGAAGGAGAAATGGATGAAGCGCCGATGCTATATATCGGTGAAAAACTTGGCAACGGTTACGGTCCGCGCGTCGATGTCGCCGTTGATCCGCTCGAAGGAACGAATATCGTTGCATCCGGCGGATGGAACGCCTTAGCCGTCGTCGCTGTCGCTGATCACGGCAATTTGCTGCATGCCCCTGACATGTACATGAATAAAATTGCCGTCGGTCCGGAAGCAGTAGGGATGATTGATATCGAGGCTCCGGTCATCGACAATTTAAAAGCGGTGGCGAAAGCGAAAAACAAAGACATTGAAGACGTTGTCGCCATCGTATTAAATCGCCCTCGCCACGAACGGCTCATCGCTGAGCTGCGCGAAGCAGGGGCACGCATCAAGCTGATTAATGACGGCGATGTCGCCGCTGCCATTAACACGGCATTTGACCATACGGGTGTCGATATTTTATTCGGTTCTGGAGGAGCGCCAGAAGGGGTATTGGCGGCGGTCGCCTTGAAATGCCTCGGTGGCGAAATTCAAGGCCAGCTATTGCCGCAAAATGATGCAGAAGTGGAACGATGCAAAAAAATGGGCATTGACGTCAACAAAGTGCTTCGTATGGAAGACTTAGTCAAAGGGGACGATGCGATTTTTGCCGCCACTGGTGTAACCGACGGAGAACTGTTGCGCGGTGTGCAATTTAAAGGAGCATACGGTCTCACCCATTCCGTTGTCATGCGGGCCAAATCGGGGACGGTTCGCTTTATTGAAGGTCGGCACAGCTTAAAGAAAAAGCCGAACTTAGTCATTAAGTAAATGCACTGTGAGCGGGGGAGAAAGGATGATCGTCGCCCCCGTTTATTTTTACCAGAATTGCTGTGCAGACTCCGCTTCAACGAGTAAAGGGAGGAAGTGGGAGAGGAATTGGCTTCATTTTTACCCTTTCGATCTTCCAATTTGAGCGCAAGTATCCATACTCACAGCGAAGTGTTACGATTAACCGCTAAAACAGCGAAGATCGCCTGCTAATTTTCGCCTCCATAAAGGTGACAGCGCAGGAGTCTTCCGCCTCTAAACGCAGTGTAGGTGGGAGAAGTTCAACGCATACTTAAAAAACTATTGATTAAAAAACGGCAAAAAGGGTAAAATAGTCATGCTGCATGTGCATAAAAATAAGCTCTGCCATTCTACTTCCTTAATTTTTTCGCCTTCATCATCTTCTTTTTTATCCCATCCGTTTGAATTTCGTAAAATGAAGAAATGTTCGGTGTGAAATATGGGAGAAAACGAAAAATTGCAAAAGTGTGGTGTCAAAATGGAGCTAACGCTTGCTACATTAGAAAACATGAAATTGAAAGAGCTTTATGAGCTCGCCCGTCAATATAAAATTTCGTATTACAGTAAACTGACAAAAAAAGAGCTTATTTTTGCTATTTTGAAAGCGCGTGCGGAACAAGACGGATTATTTTTTATGGAAGGCGTACTGGAAATCATTCCATCAGAAGGATTTGGCTTTTTGCGTCCTATTAACTATTCTCCAAGTTCGGAAGACATCTATATTTCCGCGTCACAAATCCGCCGTTTTGACTTGCGCAATGGGGATAAAGTATCGGGAAAAGTGCGCCCTCCAAAAGAAAATGAGCGTTATTTCGGACTGCTTCATGTCGAGGCAGTCAACGGCGAGGATCCGGAAGTCGCGAAAGAGCGCGTCCACTTTCCGGCACTGACGCCGCTATATCCAAACCGGCAAATGAAGTTGGAAACGACTCCGGACAAGCTTTCCACCAGAATCATCGATTTAATTGCTCCGGTCGGATTCGGACAGCGCGGGCTCATTGTTGCTCCGCCAAAAGCCGGGAAAACGATGCTGTTAAAAGAAATCGCTAACAGCATTACCACGAATCATCCAGAAGTAGAGCTGATCGTTCTTCTCATCGACGAACGGCCGGAAGAAGTAACCGATATTGAACGGTCCGTGCAAGGGGATGTCGTCAGCTCGACGTTTGATGAAGTGCCGGAAAACCATATTAAAGTAGCTGAATTAGTGCTAGAACGCGCGATGCGCCTTGTCGAGCATAAGCGCGATGTCGTCATTCTTATGGACAGCATTACGCGGCTGGCGCGCGCCTATAACTTAGTCATCCCGCCGAGCGGCCGCACGCTGTCAGGAGGAATCGACCCGGCAGCGTTCCATCGCCCGAAGCGGTTTTTTGGGGCAGCCCGCAATATCGAAGAGGGCGGCAGCTTGACGATTTTAGCGACTGCGCTCATTGATACGGGATCGCGCATGGACGACGTCATTTACGAAGAATTTAAAGGAACGGGCAATATGGAGCTGCATCTCGACCGCTCGCTGGCAGAGCGCCGCATTTTCCCAGCCATCGATATCCGTCGTTCCGGCACACGCAAAGAAGAGCTACTTATTCCGAAAGAGCATTTGGAAAAACTATGGGCGATTCGCAAAACGATGTCTGATTCTCCTGATTTCATTGAGCGGTTTTTAAATAAACTCCGCCGCACCAAATCCAACGAAGAGTTCTTTGCTTTGTTGGATGAAGAATGGAAAAATGGAGGAATCACCCGTATATAAAAAGTGTCATGTCTTCCTTTCTGCTCTTATGAGAGAGGAAGAAGTTGGAGTAAATCACTAGTTGCAAAGGAACAGGAAAGTTGTTATAATCTTAATATGTGTGTTTTGGTAAACGCCAATTCATTTTATTGATATATCAACTCTGTTTCGAAATGATACAGGGCGGAAGGAGATGAAAAGAATGAAACCAGGAATTCATCCAGAGTACAAAAAAGTCATCGTACGCTGCGCATGCGGAAACGAATTCGAAAGCGGTTCTGTAAAAGATGAATTGCGCGTAGAAATCTGCTCAGAATGCCATCCATTCTATACAGGACGTCAAAAATTTGTTTCTGCAGCAGGACGTGTTGATAAATTCAACAAAAAATACGGCTTGAAATAAGAAAAGCGGAGGCGAGCCGCTTAACCGCGACGGGCAAATGTTCTTCGCCTGCAGGGGTGCTTGTCACCCCAAAGGCGAAGGTTATTTGACCCCGAGCGGTTGCGAGCCGAGCTGGACAATAAGAAAAGCGGAGGCGAGCCGCTTGGCGGCAGAAGCCGTCACGTCCTAGCGCAATGAAATAAAAAACAGGCAAGCGACCCGTTTAACTTGCCTGTTTTTTTATGCCAAAACGAGGTACAATAACAGATACATATGCCGGCAGATGAGAACGAAGGGAGAGGCATTTTTCATGTATATTATGAAACAGTCCGGCTGGTTGGAAGTCATTTGCGGAAGCATGTTTTCCGGAAAATCGGAAGAATTAATCCGCCGCGTGCGCCGCGCGCAGTTTGCCAAGCAGGAAGTGAAAGTGTTCAAGCCGACAATCGACAACCGCTACAGCGAAGAAGCGGTCGTATCACATAACGGCAATTCGGTGATTGCCATTCCGGTTTCCTCGCCGCAAGAAATTTTTGAGCATATTTCGGAAGAAACAGACGTTATTGCCATCGATGAAGTGCAGTTTTTTTCCGCCGACATTGTCGATGTCGTGCAAACGTTGGCGGACCGTGGCTATCGCGTCATTGTTGCGGGGTTGGACCAGGATTTCCGTGGCGAACCGTTTGGGCCGGTGCCAACGCTCATGGCGGTTGCCGAATCGGTCACCAAACTGCAAGCCGTCTGCACCGTATGCGGCTCCCCGGCAAGCCGGACGCAGCGGCTCATTAACGGCGTTCCCGCCTCTTATGATGATCCGGTGATTTTAGTAGGCGCCAGCGAGGCATATGAACCACGCTGCCGCCATCATCATGAAGTTCCCGGCAAACCGGTGAAAATGGACAAAACAAATCATCATTTCGCGCGATAAAACGGCGAATCCTACCATCTATATTTTGAAGCGTACAGGAAAACCTAACAGCAGGGAGGCGAAAAAGAATGAGAAGCATACTGCTGTTAGGTTTTGTTCTTTTGCTTTCCGCTTGTTCATTAAATCCGGACCATCCTTCGTACCGTCAGCAAAGCGAAGATCGCAACGGGACAAGGCTAATTACGGATGATAAAGCGCAAAGCGGTTATGATCGCTATTTATATAACAACTTTGATGACCCGGAAAAAACGCGGCAAAACCCGAATTTTATCAGCATCACTGACGGAAGTGAAAATCAGCATGCCGACATTCGCAAAGCGGTGCAAGTGATCGAAACGTACACCGATTACAGACCAGGATCGGTTTGGATGAATGGAAACAACATGTACGTGACCGTCCACGTCCCTTCGTCGCTGACAGCCGAGCAGCGGGAAAAAGAGCGGACGCGGATTCACAAACTGTTGATAAGAGCGATTCCGACGTACGATATTCATGTGCGTTTACATTAAGGATTCATCTTCTGAGAAGATGAATCTTTTTTTATCCATATGATGAGGCGACCTGTTGTCGTTTCTCCGGTAAAGGCGATTTTAGCGATACGTGAATTCGAAGCTAGCGGTTTTCCAGCTTCAAGACCAAATCCATTAACGACATTTAGTACCCCTGGCGGCAATAGATCACCGATCAGTTCCATTAGCACCATAATGGAAGCGGGAGTTTGCTCTGCTGGTTTTAACACAATACAATTGCCCGCTGCCAGTGCGGGAGCGATTTTCCATGCGGCCATTCATAACGGAAAGTTCCAAGGAATAATTTGTCCAACAACGCCCAACGGTTCATGGAAATGATAAGCTTACTGTATCATCATCAATTTGGCTGATCGTGCCTTCTTGAGCGCGGATAGCTCCGGCAAAGTAACGAAAATGATCAATACATAACGGCAAGTCAGCATTCAATGTTTCTCGAATCGCTTTACCATTGTCCCACGTTTCCGCTACCGCCAGCATTTCTAGATTAGCCTCAATGTAATCGGCAATTTTATTTAAAATTAACGCTCTTTCCGCTGGAGAAGTTTTTCCCCATGATTCTTTTGCAGTATGGGCAGCGTCTAATGCTGACTCATATCTTCTGCTTGGGAGCGAGCGACTTCACAAAACACTCCGCCAGTTACAGGGGTGACATTTTCAAAATATTGTCCTCCAATAGGCGGAACCCATTCACCATTAATATAATTATCATATCTCCTGGTTTGGCGTTAGACACCTTTAGCGCTTTGTATGTCGTTACTCCTGCGCAGAGAATCGGCGCGACTTCTACTGGATCCAAATTTTCTGGGATTTTTGCGACATAATCGGCAGGTGCTTTGCAGTATTCCGCATATCCCCCATCGACGGAATATCCGCCGTTTAATTGATGTGGGCAAAGTGTTTCTTGTCCGCTCAAGCAATATTCACATTCTCCGCAAGCGGAGTATAGCCATGGAACACCGACACGGTCTCTCACTTTAACGGATTTTACTCCTTCTGCTACTTCGACAACAATCCCTACCCCTTCGTGTCCAGGAATTAAAGGCAATTTTGGCTTGACTGGCCAGTCTCCGTGCGCAGCATGCAAATCGGTGTGGCAAACCCCGCAAGCTTCAATTTTGATAAGTACTTCTCCGTAGTTTAGCTTCGGTTTTTCCACCTCTTTAATTTCTAGTTTTTGCTTAAATTCATTGACTACTGCTGCTTTCATTCTCCCTACCCCTTTCTAAATTTCAAAAAGTTTCACTAGTTTATCCTGCAAAAACTATGCCAATAGAAAAAACCGGTTTTTCTATGGCAAATTCACATGTTTTGCCGGATTTTTGTTAAAATTAAACAAAATTTCGATAATTTTTTACTAATCTTCGCAATATTGAGTTTATTTGGTTTATTAAGCTCCTCTACTACATACACTTTTCTATTTCATATATTTGAGATATAATAATAAATTAGACTGTGCATGGAAAACAGAGGTGAAAAGCGTGTTTGATCGTCTTGAAGCGGTAGAAGAACGTTATGAAAAATTAAATCAACTCCTGATGGATCCGGAAGTCATTAATGATCCGAAAAAACTCCGCGACTATTCGAAAGAGCAGGCGGATTTACAAGAAACGGTACAGACGTATCGCGAATACAAATCGGTTCACAAACAGCTGGCAGATGCGAAAGCGATGCTAGAAGAAAAACTCGATCCGGAGCTGCGCGAAATGGTAAAGGAAGAAATTGATGAGCTGGAGCAGCGCGAAGAAGAGCTCGTCAATAAGCTAAAAGTACTTCTGTTGCCGAAAGACCCGAACGATGAGAAAAACGTCATTATGGAAATCCGCGCAGCGGCGGGCGGCGAGGAGGCGGCGCTGTTTGCCGGCGATTTGTACCGGATGTATACGCGCTACGCCGAATCGCAAGGATGGAAGACAGAAGTCATTGAAGCAAGTCCGACTGGATTGGGCGGATATAAAGAAATTATTTTTACGATCATTGGAAAAGGTGCGTATTCCAAGCTGAAATACGAAAACGGCGCACACCGTGTGCAGCGCGTCCCGGAAACGGAATCTGGCGGACGTATCCACACATCGACAGCAACCGTTGCTTGTTTGCCGGAAATGGAAGAAATCGAAGTGGAAATCAACGAAAAAGACATTCGCGTCGATACGTTCGCTTCGAGCGGGCCGGGGGGACAAAGCGTCAACACGACGATGTCGGCCGTCCGCTTGACTCATATTCCAACCGGCATTGTGGTTACCTGCCAGGATGAAAAATCGCAAATTAAAAACAAAGAAAAAGCGATGAAAGTATTGCGCGCCCGCATTTATGACAAATACCAGCAGGAAGCGCGCGCCGAATACGATCAGACGCGCAAGCAGGCGGTCGGAACAGGAGATCGTTCCGAGCGAATCCGTACGTATAACTTTCCGCAAAACCGCGTCACCGACCATCGCATCGGGCTGACGATTCAAAAGCTTGACCAAGTGCTCGATGGGAATCTTGATGAAATCATTGAAGCGCTGATCTTAGATGATCAAGCGAAAAAATTGGAGCAGGCTAATGATGCATCGTAACATTTACGAAGTCCTCACATGGGCTTCTTCTTTTTTAAAGCGGCACGGAAAAGAAGAGCGGGTGGCGGAACTGTTGCTTTGCCATCATTTGCGGCTGACAAGAGCCCAGCTGTTGGCGCGGCTGCGCGATCCGGTCGATGAAAGCGTGCATCAATCGTTTATGGCGGATGTTCATAAGCATGTGTACGAACACGTTCCAGTTCAGCACTTAATCGGTTACGAACATTTTTACGGCCGTCCGTTTCTTGTCAACCGCCACGTGCTCATTCCGCGTCCGGAAACAGAAGAATTAGTACAAGGCGTGTTAACAAGAATTTCACATTTATTTCCATATAATCACCAATTGGATGTTGTCGATGTCGGCACGGGAAGCGGAGCGATTGCGGTGACGCTTGCCTTAGAAAATCCGGCGCTGCGCGTGACGGCTATTGACATTTCGCGAGAAGCCTTGCAGGTGGCAGCACAAAATGCGGAGCGTCTTGGCGCCGAGGTCGCTTTTTTACGCGGCGATTTGTTGCGGCCGCTTATCGAAGCAAACCGCAAAGTAGACGTCGTTGTCTCCAACCCGCCCTATATTCCAGAAGGCGACATCGCTTTGCTTTCCCCTATTGTGAAGGATCATGAACCTTTTGTGGCGCTTGCCGGCGGTGAGGACGGTCTTGCGTTTTACCGCCGCTTTGCCCGCGAACTGCCTCTTGTGCTAAAAGAACGGGCGCTTGTGGCGTTTGAAGTGGGAGCCGGGCAAGGGGAGGCGGTTGCCGCATTGCTAGAGGAGGCATTTCCGCCGGCGAACGTCGAAGTTGCTTTCGACATCAATGGAAAAGACCGAATGGTATATGCGACGTTACAATAACATTTTTTGGATTTTTGCTGAACGAAGGCAAGTCACCGACTTGCCTTCTTGTTTGAGCGGGATCCGCTTGGCATTGGTCCGCGCGGCGCTAAAACGTGGATGCTAATGGATGGATATTGCCCCTTTATATCCAAATGGATTAAAAAAATGATTTTTTTAGATTGATAGAGTTTAAAATTGGCTCACACTGTCCACAATGAAGAGTGAAAGGACGGTGTCAAACAATGAGCCAAAAAAAGCTTGCCATTGTTTTATATATATTACTATTAATGGTTGGTGTACTCGTCAATGTATATGGCCATCAAACAGAGGCAGGGGCAAACGCCACGGTGGCGATTCCCGATAAAGCAATCCGCCTGCGCATTTTAGCCAACAGCGACTCCGCCGAAGACCAAGAGCTGAAACATAAAGTCCGCGATGCGGTCAATGCCAAAATTACGAAGTGGGTTGCTGATTTGACGTCTTTTGCCGAGGCAAAGCGGGTTATTCAATCCCATCTTCCTGAAATTGAACAAACGGTTGCAGACGTACTTCGAAAAGAACATAGCGATCAGTCGTATCAAGTCAAATTCGGCCGGGTCGATTTTCCGACGAAAATTTACGGCAATTTTATATATCCAGCTGGAAAATATGATGCTGTTTTGATTACGCTCGGCGAAGGAAAAGGAGCCAACTGGTGGTGCGTGTTATTCCCGCCGCTTTGTTTCCTCGATTTTTCCAATAGCGATGCGGTGCAAATGAGTGAAGCGTCGTCCGTTCAAAATGAGGAAAAAGATAAGAAAAGCGGACAAAGCCGGAAAACTGATGTTGTAACAGACGACGAGAACAAGGAAACAGCGGAAACGGACGGTCAACAAGATGCTGGCAGCAAAGCGGTCAACAAGGAGGTCAAACAAGCAGGCGTTGCACCAACGGCTTCCCCATTTGTCGCGGAGCAGGAACAGCCGGTAAAAATAAAGTTTTTCTTGAAAGAACTGATCAGTTATCTCATTCCGTAACGAACTGTGGATGAATGGGGAAGATAACGTATATATCCACAAAGTTGTCCACAAAAATAACATATTTATTCACATGTTGTTGATAACTGTATGGAAAGCTTTTCTTTTTTTCTTTGTAAGACTAGAATGTTTTTTAGAAATTTACTAGGAAGCAATGACAATGGTAGAGGTGAATAAAGTGAAAACAAATGTTTGGATTGTGGATAATGTTGTTGATAAGCAACACATTTATCCACAAATAAAAGAAGCTGCCCGCCTGCTGCAATGTGGAGAAGTTGTCGCCTTCCCGACGGAGACCGTCTATGGATTAGGAGCGGATGCCACCAATACAACAGCGGTCGAGAAAATTTTTGCGGCCAAAGGCCGTCCAAGCGACAATCCGTTAATTGTCCATATCGCCCGCCGTGAACAGCTGGAGTCCATCGTTTCTGACGTTCCCGATATCGCTAACACGCTGATCGAGCGATTTTGGCCGGGGCCGCTGACGCTTATTTTGCCGAAAAAAGAAGGCGTCATTTCTGATCGAGTGACCGCCGGCTTATCAACGGTGGCCGTGCGCATGCCGGCACACCCGGTGGCGCTTGCGCTCATCAGGGAAAGCGGCCTGCCGCTGGCAGCCCCAAGCGCCAATCGATCCGGCCGCCCAAGTCCGACAATGGCAGCGCATGTACTTGATGATTTAGACGGACGCATTGCCGGTGTGGTCGACGGCGGCGAAACAGGAATTGGCGTGGAATCGACGGTGCTTGACTGTACGGTGAAAGTGCCTACCATTTTGCGTCCGGGCGGCATTACAAAAGAAGCACTCGCAGAAGTGATTGGCACGGTCGTCGATGGCAGCGCCGTTACCAACGAACAGGAGGCGCCGAAATCGCCGGGAATGAAATATACACATTACGCGCCGAAATCACCAATGATGATTGTGTATGGTTCCCCTTCTTTTTTGCAGACGCTTGTTGACAAGCAGCGGGCGCTCGGCAAAAAGGTCGGCGTACTGACAACGGAAGAAAACCTTGCATTTTACCGCGCCGATGCCGTATTGGCCTGTGGGTCGCGGCACGATTTACATACGGTAGCCAGCCATTTATATGACACGCTGCGCCAATTTGATCAAACGGATGTCGATATCATCTATAGCGAATCGTTCCCGGCAGAAGGAATCGGGACAGCGATTATGAACCGGCTGCAAAAAGCGGCTGGTCATCAAGTGATTGTGGAAGGGGAAACACACTTCTAAACGCTCCCGGACGTGCATATGTTAGCAGTAAGCCAGTCCGGGGAGGGAAAGCAAATGAGCATGTTCATCGGCGAAATCATAGCGCTATCGATGATGGCGTTTGCATTGGGAATGGACGCATTCTCCGTCGCCTTAGGCATGGGCTTGCTGCGCTTGCGCTTGAAACAAATTTTTTATATAGGCGTGATGATCGGTCTTTTTCACATTCTCATGCCGATGTTCGGCATGGTTGTCGGCCGTTTTTTATCCCGTCAATTTGGCAGCATCGCCTCGTATATCGGCGGGGCGTTATTGCTGCTGTTGGGAATTCAAATGATTGTCGCATCGTTTAAAAAGGAAGGCGATGCATCCGCTTCGCCAAAAGGAATAGGACTTATTTTTTTTGCGTTCAGCGTGAGTCTCGACAGTTTTTCCGTCGGGCTTAGCCTCGGCATTTTCGGAGCAAGAACGATGCTGACGATCTTATTGTTTGGCTTTTTTAGCATGGTGTTGACATGGGCGGGACTAATGCTGGGCCGCCATTTTCAGCAGTGGCTTGGCGCTTACGGTGAGGCGCTTGGCGGCAGCATTTTGCTCGCTTTCGGTTTAAAGCTGTTGTTTTCCTTTTGATTTTTGATAAGTGGAAAGACGAAAAAGCTTTTCCAAAAAGAAGGGAGTCCACTTTTTGGGAAAGCTTTTTTGATGCGATGCTATATTTGTTGGTAAATTTTATTATATAATTATCTTATCGCGGATGGGAGCGATAAACAAAGTTAAGAGGTGTTGCTATGTCGTACCGCATTTTATTTGTTTGCACGGGAAACACATGCCGAAGCCCGATGGCGGCCGCGCTTTTGGCGCATAAGCGGCTGCCGGATGTAGAAGTGAAATCGGCGGGGGTATTTGCCATAGAAGGGAGCGATGCCTCGCCTCATGCGAAAGCGGTGTTGAAAGAAAAAGGGATTAACGCCAATCATCGTTCTTCGCTATTAAAGAAGGCAGACGTCGAGTGGGCGACCCATATTTTGACGATGACCGCAGGACATAAGCAGCTTATTATCGGGCAGTTTCCCGAAGCGAAAGAGAAAACGTTTACGCTGAAAGAATTTGTTTCCGGAAAACAGGGCGATGTATCCGACCCGTTTGGCGGATCGGTAGAAATATACCGCCAGACGAGGGATGAGCTTGCCGCATTGATTGACGGCCTTATCGAGAAACTAGGGGGAAATCCATAGGGGGAAGGGATATGGAAAGGAGAAACAAACGATATCGTTTTAGCTTGCGCCTCAAGCTCGTTGTATTCACTACCTCATTAGCACTGATCACCTATTCGACCAGCGCGTTTTTTCTTTACATTTTGTATGATGTATTTTTCTCCTCGATAGCTGAAAACGTGTTTACCATTTGGATCTTGCTGCTCGGGATTTTTTGGTCCGGCGTGCTCGCCTATATGGCATCTGGGGTGATTACGAAACCGCTGCTGCGTTTGGAAGAGGCGGCGATGAAAGCGGCAAGCGGGCAAATTAACGAAGATGTCCCGCTCTCGAAATCGAGTGATGAAATTCGTTCATTAGGTCTCGCGTTTAACGAAATGCTGTGCAGTTTGCGGTCGATTATACGCAATATCGAAGACAATTTTGCCCGTACGAATGAGAAAGTCGTGGAAATTACGAACGCTTCTGACGTTGCCGTGGGACGTTCGAAAGAAATCGCGTACACGATTGACGAAATTTCCAAAGGGGCGAACGCTTCCGCCGCCTCGATGCAGACGGCCGCCGAGTCGGTCGAAGATGTTCTTCGCATCGCCGGGCAAGTGCAGGAAAAAGCGGGACAGTCAGAGCAACTAGCGAAAGAAATGGTAACCGCGCTCCATAAAAGCCGCGAAGTAATCAGCTCGCTGATCGGCGGCATCGAACAATTGGCGCACAATCATCAGATGTCTTTAACGGCTGTGCAGCGGCTTGAGCGGCACGCCAAAGAAGTCGAAAACATTATTTCCTTTGTCGGCGATATTGCCCGGCAAACGAATTTGCTCGCTTTAAACGCTTCGATTGAAGCAGCGCGCGCCGGGGAGCATGGAAAAGGTTTTGCTGTGGTCGCCGAGGAAGTGCGGAAGCTCGCCGATGAAAGTGCCAAGGCTGTGCAAGGAATAGCGGAGCTGATTCAAAGCATCCAAAAAGAAGTCAGCCGCGTTGTCGCGCAAATTTATGAACAAGTCCAAGCGGCCAATGAAGAAGCGGCGAAAGGCGCCAGCACAAACGCGGCGATTGCCGATATGACAAAATCGATTCATGAAGTGGTCCGCGCCGTCCATGAAATTGCTGATTTGGCTAAAGAGCAAATGGTCCATATCGAAAAAGCGGCAGGACAATCGCAAGAAGTCGCGGCGATTGCCGAACAAACTTCTGCTGGAGCGATGGAAGTGGCGGCGGCAACGCAGGAGCAAACTTCCGCTATTGACCATGTCAATGAACTCGCCCGCGAACTCGCGGAACAAGCGGAAAAATTAAAAGCAACGATTGCCCAATTTAGCACAAAATAAAGGAAGAAAGGTCGCCTTTTTTAATAGAAAGAGGTAAAATGAATAAAAAAGGCGGCCTTTTTGCATGATGACGAAACAAAGGAGGAAGCAAAGCATGAAAGTAGCGATTGCCTCAGACCATGGCGGAATCCACATTCGCGAAGAAATTAAACAATTAATGGATGAAATGGGAATTGAATACATTGACCTCGGTTGCAACTGCGAAACGTCGGTCGATTATCCGGATTACGCGATTCCCGTCGCGGAGAAAGTGGCGCGCGGCGAAGTGGACCGCGGCATTTTAATTTGCGGTACGGGAATTGGCATGACGATTGCCGCCAACAAAGTGAAAGGAATTCGCTGTGCGCTTTGCCACGACGTATACAGCGCCAAACTGACGCGTCAGCATAATGACAGCAATATTTTAGCGATGGGTGAACGCGTCATTGGACCGGGGCTGGCGCGCGAAATCGCCAAAGCATGGCTGACGACGGAGTTTGAAGGCGGCCGCCACGCGCGGCGGATCGGGAAAATTAGCGAATACGAAAACAAGTATTTGTAAAATGGGAGGAGTCGCAGCCATGTCTTCCCTACTAGCCGAATGGCAGCAACAATGGCAGACGATTTTGCGCGAATTTCGCCAGCAGGTCCCGCTTTCATCCGAGCATATTCTTGTCATCGGATGCAGCACGAGCGAAGTGATTGGCGAAAAAATTGGCACGGCCGGCTCGACGGAAGTTGCGGCAATGCTGTTTGCTGAACTAAAAAAGTGGCATGACGAAACCGGGATCCAGCTTGCGTTTCAATGCTGCGAACATTTAAACCGCGCCCTCGTTGTCGAAAGAAAAACCGCCTTATCCCGCCAGCTCGAAATCGTCTCGGTCATCCCTGTCCCGTCGGCGGGCGGGTCGATGGCCGCCTATGCGTACCGCCATCTCGCTGATCCAGTCGTTGTCGAATTTATTCAAGCTGACGCCGGCATCGATATCGGCGATACGCTGATTGGCATGCATTTAAAACATGTCGCCGTTCCGGTGCGCGTTTCGCTGAAATGGGTCGGACATGCCCACGTAACCTTGGCGAAAACGCGACCGAAGCTGATTGGCGGCGCCCGAGCCGTCTATTCTTTAGAAAACCCGAATGCTTCCTGCACTTCTTAATCATTTTGTTCATTTTTTCTTTGGATCTAATCGTAAAAAGCTGATAAAATAAAAAGGAATATTCATATATTTCGCATTAAGGGGGAGCTAGTGATGAACTACTTGCCACAACAAGATCCGCAAGTATTTGCCGCGATTGAAAACGAACGGAAACGGCAGCATTCAAAAATCGAATTGATCGCATCAGAAAACTTTGTCAGCCGCGCAGTCATGGAAGCGCAAGGTTCTGTGTTAACGAATAAATATGCGGAAGGCTATCCGGGACGCCGCTACTACGGCGGCTGTGAATACGTCGACGTCGTTGAGGATTTGGCGCGCGAGCGGGCAAAAAAATTGTTTGGCGCCGATCATGCCAACGTTCAGCCGCATTCCGGCGCGCAAGCAAACATGGCGGTATATTTCACTGTGTTAAAGCATGGGGACACGGTGCTCGGCATGAATTTGTCGCACGGGGGGCATCTGACACACGGCAGCCCGGTCAACTTCAGCGGCATTCAATACAATTTTGTCGAGTATGGCGTCGACCCAGAAACCCATGTTATTGATTACGACGATGTGCTTGAAAAGGCGCGCGTACATAAGCCAAAATTAATTGTCGCTGGGGCGAGCGCTTATCCGCGCATCATCGATTTCAAACGGTTCCGGGAGATCGCCGATGAAGTAGGCGCGTACTTGATGGTAGACATGGCGCATATTGCAGGTCTTGTTGCGGCAGGTCTTCATCCGAACCCGGTGCCATATGCGCATTTTGTGACGACCACAACGCACAAAACGCTCCGCGGTCCGCGCGGCGGGATGATTCTTTGCAAAGAAGAGTTTGCCAAACAAATCGATAAAGCGATCTTCCCAGGCATTCAAGGAGGGCCGCTCATGCACGTCATCGCCGCCAAAGCGGTCGCGCTCGGCGAAGCGTTGCAAGATGACTTCAAAACGTATGCGCAAAATATCGTCAACAACGCGAAACGCCTTGCCGAAGCATTGAAAAACGAAGGCTTTACCCTTGTTTCCGGCGGAACGGACAACCACTTGCTGCTCGTTGACTTGCGCCCGCAAGGATTAACTGGAAAAGTGGCGGAAAAAGTGTTGGATGAAGTCGGCATTACCGTGAACAAAAACACGATTCCATACGATCCGGAAAGCCCGTTTGTAACAAGCGGCATCCGCATTGGCACCGCCGCGGTGACGACGCGTGGGTTTGGTTTGGAAGAAATGGATGAAATCGCAAGCATCATCAGCCTCGTCTTAAAACATCATGAAGATGAAGCAAAGCTTGAAGAAGCGCGGCAACGCGTGGCAGCCTTAACAGAAAAATTCCCGTTGTACCAAGAATAAACGGACGCGCACCTCGAAGGATTGCCTTTAGAGGTGCGCTTTTTGGTTTGCGGTTGAATATACTTTTATTTTTCGGTAGAATGTATGGAAGTGCAAACTTGTTTACAAAGAGGAGAGTGCAAAATGGGAAAAGTATATGTATTCGATCATCCGCTCATCCAGCATAAACTCACTTACATCCGCGACAAAAACACCGGCACGAAAGAGTTCCGTGAACTAGTAGAAGAAGTGGCTACGCTGATGGCATTTGAAATTACGCGCGACCTCCCTCTTGAAGAAGTCGAAATCGAAACCCCAGTCAGCAAAGCGAAAGCGAAAGTGATCGCTGGGAAAAAACTCGGCGTCATCCCGATTTTGCGCGCCGGCATTGGCATGGTGGACGGTATTTTAAAATTAATTCCGGCGGCGAAAGTCGGCCATATCGGCTTGTACCGCGATCCGGAAACGTTAAAGCCGGTTGAATATTATGTCAAGCTCCCGACTGATGTCGAAGAACGCGATTTTATTATCGTTGACCCAATGCTGGCCACCGGAGGATCGGCGATAGAAGCGATCAACGCTTTGAAAAAGCGCGGTGCGAAAAGCATTAAATTTATGTGTTTAATCGCCGCTCCAGAAGGGGTGGAGGCAGTAAAAAATGCGCACCCGGACGTCGATATATACATTGCGGCGCTCGATGAAAAATTAAACGACCACGGCTATATCGTCCCAGGGCTCGGCGATGCCGGCGACCGTTTGTTTGGCACAAAATAAAACGACATGGAAGAACGGTATCATTTCTGAGAAGTGATACCGTTTTTTTTAAAATTGTGTCTAAAAAAGTAAATATATCATTATACACTATTGTAGTGAAAAGAAAATTAATAAAATGTCACAAATTTTTAATATTTTATTTGTTATAATATACTTTTCCGCTGAAACGCATTGACATTGACCATGCGGTATTGTATGCTTTACAGGGGATATATGATAAGGTTTTCATGTTGTTAAAAGGTTAAAAAACTAGAAAAATAAATTTTAATTAAGGATGTATGCGCTATGCGTCCGAAACAACGCCACCCGTTTCAAGCGATGGCACTTATGTCCGCCATCGTATCCCAGTTGGTTGGTTCGATTTTAGTAGGAGTATTTGGTGGAAAATGGATCGACGACAAATTTCATACCGAGCCGATTTTTCTCATTATCGGTCTGTTGATCGGGCTAGCAACTGGAGTATATGCAATGTTGCGTTTAATCCGCCAATATTTCCCAGAGGAGTAGCAACATGGAGAAATTCCAGCAGATGTTTTTGCGGCAGCTCAAATACATATTGTATTTGCTTTCGCTTTATACGTTAGGGTGGGGGTTTACGGCGTATAAAACATTTTTTTTAAGTTTAATACTTGGAACTGTCATTAGCATTTTTATGTTATGGAGTTTAACGCGGAAAATCGATAAATTAGGACAAGCCGTGTTGGAACGCAAAAAAGTGCGTACGATCGGGACGCTTTCCCGCTTGGCTTTAGCGGCGCTGGCGGCGGCAGTCGCCCTCGAATATCCGCAATATTTCGCCATCGTGCCTGTAGTGCTGGGATTAATGACATCCTATATTGTCATTATAATAGATTTTCTTTTGCAAAAATTGAAAAATAATGGGCAACATGCATGAAAGAGAGGTGAGGGATGGTTGCAACACGGAGCACCGATTTATGAGTTTTTAGGACTCACATTTAACTTATCTAACGTTTTAATGATTACGGTCACCAGTTTGATCGTATTTATCATTGCGATCGCGGCGACGCGTTCTCTGCAGTTGCGCCCGACAGGGATGCAAAATTTCATCGAATGGGTGTTTGATTTCGTTAAAGGAATCATCAATAGCACGATGGATTGGCAAACGGGAGGCCGTTTTTTAACGCTGGGCGTTACGCTCATCATGTACATCTTTGTCGCTAACATGCTCGGCTTGCCGTTTTCCGTGCGCGTAGGCGATGAACTTTGGTGGAAGTCGCCGACAGCGGATGCCACGATTACGCTCACGCTCGCCGTGATGATTGTGGGGCTTACCCATTACTACGGCATAAAAATGAAGGGCGTATCTGAATATATGCGCGATTACACACGGCCAATGGCTTTCTTGTTCCCATTGAAAATCGTTGAGGAATTTGCCAATACGTTGACGCTGGGTTTGCGTCTTTACGGCAACATTTTCGCTGGTGAAATTTTGCTAGGATTGCTAGCAGGGCTTGGGACAAACCATGGAGTGCTTGGCGCTATTGGCGGCGCGATTCCGATGATGGCGTGGCAAGCATTCAGTATTTTCGTCGGCTGTATCCAAGCATTCATTTTCACGATGTTAACAATGGTTTATATGGCCCATAAAGTTAGCCAAGACCATTAATGATAAAAACTTCACTATACAAAACGAATAAGGAAAAAGGAGGATATTTACTATGAATTTAATTGCAGCTGCGATTGCAGTAGGTTTAGCGGCACTTGGTGCTGGTATCGGTAACGGTTTAATCGTAGGTCGTACAGTAGAAGGGATTGCACGTCAACCAGAATTGCGTCCTGTGTTGCAAACGACGATGTTTATCGGGGTTGCGTTAGTTGAGGCGCTGCCGATCATTGGTGTCGTTATTTCCTTCATCGTCATGAACAGATAACGAAATACTTTTTTGATGATGGCGAAGTTCGTGTCGACGATCACCTTCGCCATTCCTTTATGTGTGTATTTTCAACATGGAAACGTTTGTCGAAAAGTATATACCCACGATGGTTTCAGTCATTGGGTGAAGCAGGAAACGTCTTTGAACCGTAAACACCGGTGAGGTGTTTACCCAGGATACTTAACGGAACAAGAGTAAGTGCCTGCACATAGGTGCAGAAAAAACGCTTTCGTGCGTCAGAATCCCCCGGCTTTAGAGGGTAGTTGCGCATAGCTATCGAAAGGAGTGAAACGCGGTGTTATTCAATGCAAAACTATTGGCGCTGGGCGAAGCCGCGCATCATACAGGCATCAACAGCGGCGACATTATTTATCAGCTGCTCATGTTTATTATTTTATTGGCTTTGCTGCGCAAATTCGCTTGGCAGCCGTTAATGAATATTATGAAACAGCGTGAAGAGCACATTGCCAATGAAATTGACCAGGCGGAAAAGCATCGCCAAGAAGCGGAAAAACTGCTTCAGGAGCAGCGTGAGCTAATGAAACAATCGCGCCAAGAAGCGCAAGAGTTGATCGAAAATGCACGCAAGCTGGCGGAAGAGCAAAAAGAGCAAATTATCGCTTCTGCCCGTATGGAAGCAGAACGGTTAAAAGAAGCGGCGAAAAAAGAAATCGAACGCGAAAAAGAGCAAGCAATGGCTGCGCTGCGTGAGCAAGTCGCTTCACTATCTGTATTAATTGCTTCCAAAGTAATTGAAAAAGAGTTAACCGAACAAGATCAAGCGAAGCTGATTAGCGAGTACATTCAAGAGGTAGGAGAAGGTCGATGAACAAAGAAATTATAGCAAAGCGGTATGCGTTAGCTCTTTTTCAAATTGCGCTCGAAAAGCAGCTTTTGGACCAGTTAGAAGAGGAAATTCGCGCCGTGCGCCAAGCGTTGGCGGAAAATGAGCAATTTTTTTCGTTATTGACGTATCCGAAGCTATCTTTGGAAAAGAAAAAGGCGCTTCTTCAAGAAACATTTGCGGCGGTTTCAATCCCGTTAAGAAATACATTGCTGCTGCTTTTGGAACGCCACCGTATCGACATCGTTCCAGAGCTGGCGGAGCAGTTTATTGAGCTAGTGAATGAAGCCCGCGGCGTTGCTGAAGCAACTGCGTATTCGGCGCGCCCGTTAACGGAAGAGGAAAAACGTGCGCTTTCCGAAGTATTTGCGAAAAAAATCGGCAAAACGACGCTTCATATTGAAAATATTGTCGATCCAAGCTTAATCGGCGGCGTGAAGCTGCGCATCGGCAACCGCATTTACGATGGCAGCATCAGCGGACAATTAGAACGGATTCAACGACAGCTTATTGGCTAAAGATTTGAAGATAGGGGTGAAAGGCATGAGCATCAGAGCGGAAGAAATCAGCGCGCTCATTAAGCAGCAAATTGAAAACTACCAGTCTGAAATCCAAGTAAGCGATGTAGGCACCGTTATTCAAATTGGTGACGGAATTGCGCGCGCTCATGGACTGGACAACGTCATGGCCGGGGAGCTTGTTGAGTTTGCCAACGGCGTGATGGGAATGGCGTTAAACTTGGAGGAAAATAACGTCGGTATCGTTATTTTAGGTCCGTATACAGGGATTAAAGAAGGCGATGAAGTGCGCCGTACAGGCCGGATTATGGAAGTGCCTGTCGGGGAAGCGTTAATCGGCCGTGTTGTCAACCCTCTAGGACAACCAGTCGACGGTTTAGGTCCAATCGAAACGACAGAAACTCGTCCGATCGAAAGCCCAGCACCGGGTGTTATGGACCGGAGATCGGTTCATGAACCGCTGCAAACAGGGATTAAAGCGATTGACGCATTGGTGCCAATCGGCCGCGGTCAACGTGAGTTAATCATCGGAGACCGTCAAACGGGGAAAACATCGGTTGCGATCGACACGATTATCAATCAAAAAGATCAAAATATGATTTGTATTTACGTCGCAATCGGGCAAAAAGAATCAACGGTCCGTACGGTTGTTGAAACGTTGCGGAAACACGGTGCGCTAGATTATACGATCGTTGTAACGGCATCTGCATCACAACCAGCTCCGTTGTTATTCCTTGCGCCATATGCGGGTGTAGCGATGGGCGAATATTTCATGTATAAAGGCCAGCACGTGCTTGTTGTTTACGACGACTTGTCTAAACAAGCGGCAGCTTATCGTGAATTGTCGCTCTTGCTTCGCCGTCCGCCAGGCCGTGAAGCATATCCAGGGGATATTTTCTACTTGCACTCCCGTCTGTTAGAGCGTGCGGCAAAATTAAGCGATGCCAAAGGCGGCGGTTCGTTAACAGCGCTTCCGTTCGTCGAAACACAAGCGGGCGACATTTCCGCCTACATTCCAACGAACGTTATCTCCATTACCGACGGACAAATCTTCTTGCAATCAGACCTGTTCTTCTCCGGCGTTCGCCCGGCGATTAACGCTGGTCTTTCCGTATCCCGCGTCGGTGGTGCGGCACAAATTAAAGCGATGAAAAAAGTATCGGGTACACTTCGTTTGGACTTAGCGGCGTATCGTGAGCTTGAAGCGTTCGCACAGTTCGGTTCAGACCTTGATAAAGCGACACAAGCGAAGCTCGCGCGCGGTGCTCGTACGGTAGAAGTGTTAAAACAAGACTTGCATGCACCGATTCCAGTAGAAAAACAAGTAGCGATTATTTACGCGCTTACTCGCGGTTTCTTAGACGACATTCCAGTCGAAGATATTCGCCGCTTTGAAAAAGAATTCTTCTTATGGCTCGACCAAAACGGCCAGCACTTGCTTGAACATATTCGTACAACAAAAGATCTTCCAAACGAAGAAGATTTCAACAAAGCGATCGAAGCGTTCAAGAAAACGTTTGTCGTTTCCCAATAAAAGTGGCGTATACTTGGTTACTAAAATCGTTGTCGTGTACGGACCGATGGAAGGAATGGTGCACGACAGGCGCCGTTGCTAACGGCGAGCCACGGGTTGTCTTTCACAGTAGGTGAGACACGAGGAATTCCCTTCCTGATGGAACTCAGGTGTTTCCCGAGCGGCAAGCGGTGTTTCCCGGTTCCATCGCGATGAGTCGATTTTTATAAATTTTAGTAACCAGGGTGGAACAGAAGACTGACGGCTTCTGTCCCCCTCTATTCTTAGATTTCGTGCAGAAAAAAGGTGGTGAAACCTTTGGCATCCTTACGCGATATTAAGAAGCGCATCAACGCAACGAAGAAAACGAGCCAAATTACAAAGGCGATGGAGATGGTTTCCGTTTCGAAGCTCAACCGCGCGGAAATGAACGCGAAATCGTTTGTCCCATATATGGAGAAAATGCAAGAAGTCGTTGCGAACATCGCCCTTGGTGCCGGAAATGCGACTCATCCGATGCTAGTGACGCGCCCGGTGAAAAAGACAGGCTATTTGGTGATCACATCGGATCGCGGCTTGGCCGGAGCGTATAACAGCAACGTTCTTCGCACCGTGTACCAAACGATTCAACAGCGCCATCAATCGCCGGAGGAATATGCGGTTATTGTCATTGGACGTATCGGTTTAAGCTTTTTCAAAAAGAGAAATTTCCCGGTCGTTTTAAATATTACTGGGTTGCCGGATCAACCTTCTTTTGCGGATATTAAAGAAATTGCGAATAAGACAGTCGGCTTGTTTGCAGATGGTACGTTTGATGAGTTGTATATGTACTACAACCACTACGTCAGTGCCATTCAGCAAGAGGTAACGGAAAGAAAGCTGTTGCCGTTAACGGATTTGGTCGATAACAAACAACGGACAACGTATGAATTTGAGCCTTCTCAAGAAGAAATTTTAGATGTGCTTTTGCCGCAATATGCGGAAAGCCTTATTTACGGTGCGCTGTTAGATGCGAAAGCAAGCGAGCATGCAGCACGGATGACGGCGATGAAAAATGCGACGGACAATGCGCACGAGCTTATTCGTACGCTTACCCTTTCCTACAACCGTGCTCGTCAAGCAGCCATTACTCAAGAGATCACGGAAATTGTGGCGGGAGCAAACGCGTTGCAATAACGGTGAACCGGAAGCGGCAATTAGGTACTGATGTTCAACTAGCAAGTTAGGAGGGAAAACGATGACAAAAGGACGCGTTATTCAAGTTATGGGTCCGGTTGTAGACGTAAAGTTTGAAAACGGGCATCTTCCTGCGATCTACAACGCTCTGAAAATCCAACATAAAGCGCGTAACGAAAACGAAGTCGATATCGACTTGACATTGGAAGTAGCACTTCACCTTGGCGACGATACGGTCCGTACGATTGCGATGGCATCGACAGACGGATTGATTCGTGGAATGGAAGTCATTGACACAGGCGCGCCAATTTCGGTTCCGGTCGGAGAAGTCACCCTTGGCCGCGTATTCAACGTATTAGGGGAACCGATCGACATGCAAGGGGAAGTTCCAGCGGATGCGCGTCGTGACCCAATCCATCGCCCGGCGCCAAAGTTTGAAGAACTTGCAACAGAAGTAGAAATTTTGGAAACAGGCATTAAAGTCGTTGACCTGCTCGCTCCATACATTAAAGGTGGAAAAATCGGTCTATTCGGCGGTGCCGGTGTAGGAAAAACGGTCTTAATCCAAGAACTGATTCATAACATTGCGCAAGAGCACGGCGGTATTTCTGTATTCGCTGGCGTAGGGGAACGTACGCGTGAAGGAAACGACCTTTACCATGAAATGAAAGATTCTGGCGTTATCAGCAAAACGGCGATGGTATTCGGACAAATGAACGAGCCGCCTGGTGCACGGATGCGCGTAGCGTTGACAGGGTTAACGATGGCGGAATACTTCCGCGACGAGCAAGGACAAGACGTGTTGCTCTTTATCGACAACATTTTCCGTTTCACGCAGGCTGGTTCTGAGGTTTCGGCGCTATTAGGCCGCATGCCTTCTGCCGTAGGTTATCAACCGACGCTTGCGACAGAAATGGGTCAATTACAAGAACGGATTACTTCTACAGCCACGGGTTCTATCACATCCATTCAAGCGATTTACGTACCAGCGGACGACTATACAGACCCAGCGCCGGCAACAACGTTCTCTCACTTGGACGCAACGACAAACTTGGAACGGAAACTTGCGGAAATGGGTATTTATCCAGCAGTGGATCCACTGGCGTCCACATCTCGCGCGCTTGCGCCTGAAATTGTCGGCGAAGAACATTACCAAGTGGCACGTAAAGTACAACAAACGTTGCAACGCTATAGAGAATTGCAAGATATTATCGCGATTCTCGGTATGGATGAGCTGTCCGATGAAGATAAACTTGTCGTTCATCGCGCTCGCCGCATTCAATTCTTCTTATCGCAAAACTTCCACGTTGCCGAACAGTTTACCGGCCAGCCAGGTTCCTATGTGCCTGTAAAAGAAACGGTACGCGGCTTCAAAGAAATTTTGGAAGGAAAATATGACCATATCCCTGAAGATGCTTTCCGCTTGGTAGGGCGCATTGAAGAAGTTGTTGAAAAAGCGAAGCAAATGGGCGTAGAAGTTTAATTGAGGGACATAGGAGGATTTCATGATGAAAACGATCAAAGTCAGTGTCGTTACTCCTGATGGCCCGGTATACGAAGCGGACGTAGAAATGGTAAGCACGAAAGCAAAAAGCGGAGAGCTTGGCATTTTACCAGGGCATATTCCGCTTGTCGCTCCGCTGGAGATCAGCGCTGTTCGTCTCAAAAGAGAGGGGAAAACGCAATATATCGCGGTCAGTGGCGGATTTTTGGAAGTCCGCCCTGACAAAGTAACGATTTTGGCACAAGCGGCGGAAAGAGCGGAAGATATCGATGTCGTCCGCGCAAAAGCGGCGAAAGAACGCGCGGAACGGCGTCTGCAAAGCAAGCAGGATGATATCGACTTTAAGCGGGCGGAACTGGCGCTCAAACGCGCCCTCAACCGTTTAAACGTAGCGCAAATGAAATAAAGACGAGAGGAAATGTATTTCCTCCCGTCTTTTTTTTTATTGTTACTATGCGGATGAGTAAAATTCCAGGTTTTGTCGACACTGCTGGATATAAATGTTATAATGAGGAGTGAAAATAATTTGTAATTATGAAATATTTTTAAAAAGTGAAATATCTATAAACGAAGGGAGCGTATCGCAGTTGGGGAACGTATACGCCAATAGCTACTTGATTGTGTTTGTGTTTTTATGCATCGGCGTTTTGCTTCCTGTCGGGGCATTGACGCTCGGAAAGTTATTGCGTCCACACGTTCCGAGCGAAGCAAAGCAAACCACTTATGAAAGCGGTAACAATCCGTTCCATGATTCGCGCGTTCAGTTTCAAGTGCGCTACTACATGTTCGCTCTATTGTTTGTCATTTTTGATGTGGAGACCGTGTTTTTATATCCATGGGCTGTCGCCTATAACAAATTGGGATTATTTGCTCTCATTGAAATGTTTATTTTCGTGCTCATGCTCGTTTTAGGACTCATCTATGCTTGGAAAAAGAAGGTGTTACAATGGATGTAAAATGGCTGGATGTCCCTGAAGGGGAGATGGAAGAAGTAAAGCGCAATGTGTTTTTGACAACGCTCGATCAGCTAAAGGCATGGGCCCGCAGCAATTCCCTCTGGCCGCTAACGTTCGGTCTTGCCTGTTGTGCGATTGAAATGATGGCGGTCGGCGGAGCCCATTACGATTTAGACCGATTCGGCTCGTTTTTCCGCGCCTCCCCTCGGCAATCCGACGTCATGATCGTCTCTGGAACGGTGACGAAAAAGATGGCGCCGATTCTGCGCCGCTTATATGACCAAATGCCGGAGCCAAAATGGGTGATCGCCATGGGATCGTGTGCGACGGCGGGCGGACCGTATGTGAAATCCTACAGCGTCGTCAAAGGGGTAGATCAAATTGTGCCGGTCGACGTCTATATTCCTGGCTGTCCGCCAAATCCCGCCGCGTTGATTTACGGAATTAATAAATTAAAAGAAAAGATTCGTTATGAAGCGAAGACAGGGAAGAAGGTGCTGTAATCGATGAGCGAGGAAAAAGATTTACAGCAGCTGAAAAAAGAGGCGGCCGAGCGTGCGAAACAGCTGGCAAGAGAACGGCTGGCAGCGAAGCAGGCCGCCGAACAGGCGGAACAGCGGTCTGACGATGCGAAGAAAGACGTAACAGAAGAAAAAACGGAGCCGTCAGCGGACGACATCGCGCTGGCGAAGAAAAAGGCAGCGGAAGCAGCGCGGGCGAGAGCGGCAGAGTTGCGGAAACAAAAAGAAGCAGCAGCAGGCAAGAAAGACGCCGCGGAGGCGGAAGACGACATCGCGCTGGCGAAGAAAAAGGCAGCGGAAGCGGCGCGGGCGAGAGCAGCGGAGTTGCGGAAACAAAAAGAAGCAGCAGCAGGCAAGAAAGACGCCGCGGAGGCGGAAGACGACATCGCGCTGGCGAAGAAAAAGGCAGCGGAAGCAGCGCGGGCAAGAGCAGCAGAGTTGCGGAAACAAAAAGAAGCAGCAGCAGGCAAGAAAGACGCCGCGGAGGCGGAAGACGACATCGCGCTGGCGAAGAAAAAGGCGGCGGAAGCGGCGCGGGCAAGAGCAGCAGAGTTGCGGAAACAAAAAGAAGAAGCAGTAGGCAATCAAGCCGCGGAGGCAGAAGACGACATCGCGCTCGCGAAAAAGAAAGCCGCGGCCGCAGCGAAAGCGAAAGCAGCGGCGCTCGCCAAACAAAAAGCGAAGGAAAAAGCGGGCGGCGGAGCAGATGATGAGCTGGCAAAACAAAAAGCAATCGCCGCGGCAAAAGCAAAAGCCGCGGCGGCAGCGAAGGCCAAGGCGGCAGCGCTCGCCAAGCAGCAGGCAGGCGCGGGGGCATCCGCTGATAGCGATGACGAGCTCGCCAAGGCAAAAGCAAAGGCGGTTGCCGCGGCAAAAGCAAAAGCCGCAGCGGCAGCAAAGGCGAAAGCGGCAGGAGCTTCAGGGGAAACACCGTCACAGCAAGAAAAAACGCCATCGCCAAATCAGCCTCTTCTTGATAAATATGTCAAAGTGATCCGCGAACATCTCGGTGAGGATGTTCTAGAGGACGCTTATATCAACCGCCTTGCCAAAGACGTTCCTACGTTGGTCGCCAAAAAAGAAGCCTACTACAAAATCGCTGAGTTTCTGAAATATAACGAACAGCTTGGCTTTGACTACTTATCCGAACTGCATGGAACCGATTTTCAGACGCATATGGAAGTATATGTGCACTTATATTCTTATAAAAACCGGCAAGCGGTCGCATTGAAAGTAAAAATAGACCGGGACCAGCCGGAAATTGATTCTCTCGTTCCGCTTTGGCAAGGGGCCAACTGGCCGGAATGCGAGGCGTACGACCTGCTTGGCATCCGCTTTAAAGGACATCCGAACTTAACCCGCATCCTTTTAGGAGAAAACTGGGTCGGATATCCGCTTCGCAAAGATTATGAACCATACGACGTGGAGGTATAGCCCATGCTTCGAACGGAAGAAATGATTTTAAATGTAGGACCGCAGCACCCAAGCACACATGGGGTTTTCCGTCTCATCTTAAAAGTGGATGGCGAAATTATTCAAGAAGCGACGCCGGTCATCGGCTACCTCCACCGCGGAACGGAAAAGCTGGCGGAAAGCCTGCAATACACGCAAATCATCCCGTACACCGACCGGATGGACTACTTGTCGGCAATGACGAATAACTATGTCATTTGCCATGCCGTCGAAACGATGATGGGCATCGAAGTTCCGGAACGAGCAGAATATTTGCGCGTTTTGGCAATGGAGCTTGGGAGAATCGCCAGCCATCTTGTCTGGTGGGGGACGTATTTGCTCGATCTTGGCGCCATCAGCCCATTTCTATATGCGTTCCGCGAGCGGGAAATGATTATTAATCTGTTAAATGAGCTATCGGGAGCACGCCTGACTTTCAACTATATGCGCGTCGGCGGCGTGAAATGGGATGCGCCGGACGGCTGGATCGAAAAAGTGAAGCAGTTCGTCCCGTATATGCGCGAAAAACTCGCCGGCTATCACGATCTGGTGACAGGGAATGAAATTTTCCACCATCGCGTCATCGGCATCGGCAAATATACGAAAGAGGAAGCAATTAACTATTCATTAAGCGGCGTGAATTTGCGCTGCACCGGCGTGAAATGGGACTTGCGGAAAAACGAGCCGTACTCCATTTATGACCGCTTTGATTTTGACATTCCCGTCGGGGAAGACGGAGACTGTTTTTCCCGCTATCAGTGCCGTCTGGCAGAGATTGAACAATCGTTGAACATCATTGAACAAGCATGTGAACAATTTCCAAAAGGCGGGGAAATTATGGGAAAAGTGCCGCGGATCATTAAAGCGCCGCCGGGAGAAACGTTCGTCCGCATTGAATCGCCGCGCGGCGAAATCGGCTGCTATATTGCCAGCGACGGCAAGAAAGAGCCGTACCGCCTCAAATTCCGTCGGCCGTCATTTTACAATTTGCAAATACTCCCGAAGCTGTTGAAAGGCGAAAATATCGCGAACGTCATTGCCATTCTTGGCTCTATCGATATTGTGCTCGGGGAGGTCGACGGATAATGGAACAATTGTTGAATTCCGTCCCAAGCTGGACGAATGTGGCCATTTTTTTCGGGCTGGGCGCTGCGCTGCTATTGATGGTGCTTGCCTTTGTTACGTACGGCATTTTGGCGGAACGGAAAGTGATGGGCTTTATGCAAGGCCGCTACGGCCCAAACCAAGTCGGCGGCCGCTGGGGGCTTTTGCAAACGGTGGCGGACGTATTGAAGCTGCTGCTGAAAGAAGACACGATTCCGAAAGCGGCAGACCGGCCGTTGTTCATTTTGGCGCCGATCCTCGCCTTTGCGCCGGCATTTATGGTATTGGCGGTGCTGCCGTTTACTGATGCGTTTCAGTTTGCCGATATCGGCGTCGGCCTGCTTTATTACATTGCCGTTTCGGGGCTGACGACGATCGGCGTCGTTACCGGCGGATGGGCATCGAACAATAAATACGCGCTCATTGGCGGTATGCGCGCAGCGGCGCAAATGATCTCCTATGAAATTCCGCTCGTGATGTCCGTGCTTGGTGTCGTACTGCTGACAGGAAGTTTAAACTTAAACGATATTGTTGAAGCGCAAAAAAACGTATGGTACATTTTTACACAGCCAGTCGCGTTTATCGTGTTTCTCATCGCGGCCGTCTCGGAGCTAAACCGCACGCCGTTCGACTTGCCGGAAGCGGAATCCGAGCTGGTTGCCGGATTTCACGTCGAATATTCCGGTTTCCGCTGGGCGTTCTTTATGCTTGCTGAGTACGTGTACCTTTTTGCCATGGCCGCCCTGACGACGATCCTATTTTTAGGCGGCTGGCATCCGGTCATGTTTTTAGGCTTTATTCCAGGGCCGGTTTGGTTTGCGCTCAAATTCAGCGTCGTCGTGTTCGTTCTCATTTGGTTCCGCGCGACCTTTCCGCGCCTGCGGGCCGATCAGCTGATGGAATTAGGCTGGAAAGTATTGTTTCCCGTTGCGCTTGCCAATATCTTTGTGACGGCATTGGTGAAAGAACTATTTTTCTAATCGAATGGGGTGACAGGCATGATCGGGTTGGCCAAAGGATTGGCGTATACGTTAAAAAATTTGACGCAAGAAAAAGTTACGTACGACTATCCGAACGAACCGCTTCCGCTTCCGGACCGGTTCCGTGGCATTCAAAAGTTTTATCCGGAAAAATGCATTGTTTGCAACCAATGCGCCAATATTTGCCCGACGGACTGTATTCAGCTGACGGGGAAAAAGCACCCGGATCCGACGAAAAAAGGAAAAATTATTGATACGTACAGCATTAACTTTGAGATCTGTATTTTATGCGATCTTTGCACCGAGGTATGTCCGACAGAAGCCATTGTCATGACCAACAATTTCGAGCTGGCCGAATACAGCCGCGATGCCCTTTATAAAGATTTGGCATGGCTCGATGAGAACGATACCAACATTCGAAAGGAGAATAAGCCGTGAGCGGAGAATATCTCGCCTTTTTAGCGCTCGCCCTCGTTGCCATTACCGGCGGGGTGTTGATGCTCAACTTAACCAAAGTCGTTCACATGGTCATCGCGCTCGTCTTCACATTTATCAGCATCGCAGGGCTGTATGTGCTGTTATCGGCGGAGTTTGTCGCCGTCGTGCAAGTATTGATTTATTCTGGGGCCGTCACCATTATGATGCTGTTTGGCATCATGCTGACGCGCCATCAGGAAGAAGAGGGAGAAAAAACGACAACGGGCGGATTTTGGCGCAAAGCGCTCACCGCCATCGCCGTCTTCGCCTTTGGCATCGCCGTGTATCTCGGCGTTTACCGCCTTGATTTTGGCGAGGAAGGCGCCCGCCTCCATGAAAACAATACGGAGCAAATCGGTATGGCGCTATATTCCCATTATACAATTCCGTTTGAAATTGCGTCTGTCATTTTGCTTGTCGCGCTCGTCGGGGCGATTATACTGGCGAAAAAAGATGATGAGGGGGCACCGAAATCATGAGCTCCGTTTCTTTATCCGTATATCTCGTGTTAGCGCTCATTTTGTTCTGCATCGGTCTGTACGGCGCGCTGACGAAGCGAAATACCGTCATTGTCCTTATTTGCATTGAATTAATGCTGAATGCGGTCAATATTAATTTAGTGGCGTTTGCCAAATACGGGGCCCATCCCGGCATTACCGGGCAGATTTTTGCGCTGTTTACGATCACGGTAGCGGCGGCCGAAGCGGCGGTGGGCCTGGCGGCGTTAATGGCGCTTTACCGCAACCGCAAAACGGTGCATATCGACGAGATCGATTCGCTAAAGCATTAAAAATAGGGTGGAAAATGAAAAGAGCTTTTGCCGAAAAAAGCTCTTCATAAAAGGGGACTGTGATATCATGATGGAAATTGCCTGGATCGTACCGCTTTTTCCGCTGTTTTCCTTTTTTTTCTTGTTAGCAGTAGGGAAAAAAATGAAAGAAACGAGTGCATACGTCGGCATCCTTATGACGCTGTTTTCCTTTCTCCTCTCACTCGCCGTGCTGTTTGACCGCCTCGGCGGTTCGACGTACAAAGCGGAACATGTATGGCTGACCATCGGCAGCGTGAAATTAACGGCCGGGTTTGCGGTGACGGCGCTAAACACATGGATGCTCGTCGTTGTCTCTCTCGTCAGCTTTCTCGTACATATCTATTCGAAAGGATACATGCATGGGGACGAGCGCTTCTCCGTTTTCTATGCGTATTTGGGGCTGTTCACCTTTGCGATGCTTGGCCTTGTGCTTTCGCCGAATTTGCTGCAGACGTACGTGTTTTGGGAACTTGTCGGCCTCGGTTCGTTTCTATTAATCGGTTTTTACTTCTATAAAGAGGAAGCAAAGGCAGCCGCCAAAAAAGCGTTTATTATGACACGCATCGGCGATGTCGGCTTTTTCATCGGCATGATTCTATTATTCTGGCAAGTTGGCAGTTTTGCATACGACGATATTTTCCGAGCAGCAGAAGACGGCACGCTGTCGCAGACGATGGTGACCTTAACGGCGATCTTGATTTTCATCGGCGCCGTCGGAAAATCGGGCCAGTTCCCGCTCCATACATGGCTGCCGGACGCGATGGAAGGCCCGACGCCGGTGTCGGCATTAATCCACGCGGCCACGATGGTCGCTGCCGGGGTTTACTTAGTCGCTGCCTTGTTCCCGCTATATGAAGCGAGCGAAACGGCGATGTTAACAGTGGCAGTGGTTGGGGGATTTACGGCGCTTTTTGCCGCTACGATTGGTTTGGTGCAGACCGACATTAAACGGGTGCTCGCCTATTCGACGGTGAGCCAGCTCGGCTACATGATGCTGGCGCTCGGCTCTGGCAGCTATGTGGCAGGCATCTTCCATTTAACGACCCATGCGTTTTTCAAAGCGCTCTTGTTTTTAGCGGCGGGAAGCGTCATTCATGCCGTCCATACGCAAGACATTGAAAAAATGGGCGGGCTTTGGCGGAAAATGCCGCTTACTGGACCGCTGTTCCTCATCGGCACGTTAGCGATTAGCGGCGTCCCGCTCTTCTCTGGGTTTTTCAGCAAGGATGAAATTTTGGTGGCCGCCTGGACGCACGGGCATGTCGCCTTGTTCTGGATTGCGGTGGTAACCGCCTTTTTCACCTCGTTTTACATGTTCCGCCTCTTTTTCCTCGTCTTTGGTGGGGAAAAGCGGCATGATGAAAAAGACGTTCATGAAGCGCCGGCAGTGATGACGTTGCCGATGATCGTGCTCGCCGTGCTCGCTGTTGCCGCCGGGTACGTTCATACCCCTTGGTTCGGCACCTTTCTTGGCGATTGGCTGACAGACGGCGCCTATGCGCATGAAACAGCGCCAGGCTGGATTATGGCGGTGGCGACGGCAGTTTCCTTGCTCGGCATTTTCCTGGCGTGGCTTATGTATGGAAAACGATCGCTTGCGCGGGATTGGCTCAGTTCGCGCGTTCCGTATACGTACAATTTGCTGTGGAATAAGTATTACATCGATGAGTTGTATATGCGCACCGTTGGCTATGCGGCAACGGCAATCAGTCTATTACTCTCGTATATAGACCGCTTTGTCGTCGAAGGTATTGCCCGCTTGATCACCGCGACAGTCCATACGTCCGCATCGCTCGGGTCGCGAATGCAAAACGGGCAAGTGCAAATGTACGGCGCTGTTACGTTTGTCGGTCTTGCGCTTCTCGTCGTCATTCTCGCGTTCACAGGGGGGTACTTATAATGAATGGAACGTACTTTCTGTCACTCTTAATCTTCTCCCCGCTGCTTGGCATGATTCTGCTTGCGTTTGCGCCAAAGACGCAAGAGCGGACGGTCAAACTACTCGGCTTTTTATCGACGTTGCCGCCGCTTCTTTTATCGCTATTTGCCTTTTGGCAATATTTGCGAGGCTATCGCCTCGAACATTTGGCGGAAAAGCATGATTGGGTTCGCTTCACTGATTTTCCGTTTCTTACCGAGTCGACATACTTGGTCCGCTATGAGCTGAATATCGATGGCTTTTCGCTCGTGATGATCGTCTTGACCTCATTATTGGCGACGCTTGCCGCCGCTGCTTCCATTCACATTAAAAAAGAATGGAAAGGCTATTTTCAGCTCTTTCTCCTGCTGGAGATCGGCATGCTTGGCGTATTTGCAGCAGGAAATATGATTTTGTTCTTTATCTTTTTGGAAATGACGCTCATTCCGATGTTCTTTTTGGTCGGCAAGTGGGGCGGGTTTGACCGGGAGCGCGCCGCCTACAGCTACTTGCTGTACAACGGGATTGGTTCAGCGATTTTGCTCATTGTCATCGTTGTGTTATTTGCCCGCACCGGAACGTCGAATCTCGAGCTGTTAAACGAAATGCTGCACAATCCGGTGGCACAGGCGCAGCTGATTGCACCGCTTTCTGAGGAGCTTCGATTATGGTTGTTTGTCGCTTTGTTTATCGCCTTTGGCATTAAACTGCCGATCGTACCGTTCCACCGCTGGATGCTGCACGTCCATGTCGAAGCGCCGCCATCGATCGTCATGCTGCACGCCGGCGTGCTCTTAAAAATTGGGGCGTACGGTCTCATTCGCTTTGGCATCGGACTGTTTCCTGATCAGTTTCGTCATTTCGCCTTTTGGATTGCCGTGTTAGGGGTCATCAACCTATTGTATGGAGCATTTTTAGCGTTCGTGCAAGAGGAATTCAAAATGGTGCTCGCCTATTCGAGCGTTTCGCATATGGGGATTATATTGATCGGATTAGGCGCGCTGAATGAAGCGGGGATTCAAGGCGCCATCTTCCAGGCCGTTTCCCACGGGTTGATTGCCGCGTTCTTGTTCCTGCTCGTCAGCATTTTATACGAACGGACGAATACGACCACGATCGGCCGTTTGGGCGGGCTTGCGAAAGTGATGCCGCTGACGGCAGGGTGTTTGCTCGCCGGAGCGATGGCATCGCTTGGCCTGCCGGGAATGTCGGGATTTATCAGCGAATTTACTGCCTTTTTAGGGCTGTTCCAAACGAAACCTGTTGTCGCCGCGATTGGCACGCTTGGCATCATTATGACCGCCGTTTACATGCTGCGCGCTGTATTGAATATGACGTTTGGGCCGTCTATGCGCAATGACGTACAAGCGCTCGATATGAGCACGATCGAAGCGATTCCGGTGTTCATTTTGCTCGCGCTCATTGTCTCCGTCGGCGTTTATCCATACATGTTAGCGAAGCCATTGCAAGCGGCGATTGAAATGATGATGAATGGGTTAGGAGGGTGAGAGAGATGAGCATGCATACCTTATTGCAATACAAATGGAGCATGATGACACCGGAGTTTATCGTTTTGATCACGGCGCTCATTCTCTCGCTGGCCGATTTATGGATGCCAAATGATAAAAACCGGCGCCCGCTTGCGTGGATCGCCGTGGTCGGCGTCGTTATCGCGCTGATCGCGACCGCAGGGCTCATTCCGGCAAAACCAGTGTCGATTTTGTACGATACGTTTCGACTCGATTCCTTCAGCAAGGCGTTTAAGCTGCTGGTACTGGCCGGAGGGGCGCTTTGCCTCCTGCTTGCGCTCGATTACCGTCCAAAAGAAGGGCTTTCGCATCGCGGCGAGTTTTACTATTTGCTCCTTTGCGCGCTGCTCGGCGCGATGATCATGGCTTCGAGCGGCGATTTGATTACGTTGTTTGTCGGGCTGGAGCTGTTGTCCGTTTCCTCGTATATTTTGGCGGGAATCCGCAAGACGTCGGCGCAATCCAACGAATCCGCGCTGAAATATGTCATTAACGGCGGCATTGCAACAGCGATCACGCTGTTTGGCATGAGCTATATTTTCGGGTTAACCGGCACGACGAATTTGAAAGAAATGGCGTTCGAAGTGCAAAAGCTGGCAGACAGCAACTACCAATACCTGCTTGCGCTTGCCTTTCTCCTGCTGCTCGTCGGTCTGTCGTTTAAAATTTCGTCCGTCCCGTTCCATATGTGGACACCGGACGTCTATCAAGGAGCGCCGACGCCGGTGACGGCATTTTTAAGCGTCGTTTCAAAAACAGCCGGTTTTGTCATCCTGCTGCGGTTGTTTATTACGATTTTTGCCGCTGCGCCTACGCATGGAAAAGATCCATCTTCGCTTTTGTTGTCGATGCAAAATTATATCGCCGTATTAGCCGGCCTTACGATGATCATCGGCAATACGGTCGCGTTAAGACAGCGGAGCATGAAGCGTCTGTTCGCGTATTCGAGCATCGCCCACGCCGGCTATCTCCTTGTCGGGTTTGCCGCGATGTCATGGGTGATGATCGACTCGATCTGGTTTTATTTGCTCGCCTATGTACTGATGAACGTTGGCGCGTTTGCCATCATCCAGCGCCTGTCGGATGAAGCGGACTCCGACGATATGATCCATTTTGCCGGCCTGTATCAGCGGAATCCGCTGCTTGCGGTATCGATGGGAATTTTCCTGCTGTCGCTGGCCGGCATCCCAGGTACGGCCGGTTTTATCGGCAAGCTTAACATTTTCCTTGGCGCATTGATGACCGAGCCCGGCCATTACATGCTCGCCGCGGTGATGATCGCCACCACGGTTGTATCCTACGTCTACTACTTCGGCGTGTTTGTGCAAATTTTCTTCCGCCCTGCCGACGAAGCAGCATCGATCAAACTACCGGTCGGGCTGACGGTTACCGTTGTGCTTTGCGCGCTTGGCACGCTGCTATTCGGCATTTTCCCGAGTTTGGCGTACCAGGTTCTTACCCAGTTCGAACACTTTGGCGATTTCCTGCAATAACGTTACAATAGAAGGGGAAATTTCCCCTTCTTTTGTTGTTTATCGACGAATAGGCCGCCAATTGCGCGGCAGAAAGAGGTGAAAAGCAATGATGCCGATACTGGGCCAGCAAGCGTTAGTGAGCATTATTGTCCATCTTGCCTTTATCGCTGTTACATGGTGGACGCTGCAAGGGGTACGGCTCGAGGCGATGATCAAGCCAAACCGCGTCTTTCAAGGACGTCTGCTTTACATTTTATTGACGATCGCGATCGGTTCGACAGTCGCCAACTTTTTTCTCGACTATTTATCATGGTCGACACAACTTCCGTTTCTTTTTCGAGGCGAGTAAGTCATTACTCGCCTTTTTTCGTTCTCTTGCCTGCATTGATAGCGCTTACATTTTTTCGTTTTGTCGATTTTTTTTATGTATGTTCACTTCCGATCTGGCAACAATAACAGGTAAGGAGAGGAAGTGAAACGGATATGAAAAAAGGACAAGCCTGCGCCTTCACTTTTTTATTGGCGTTGTTCGTCATCCTCGGCATGTGCCAATACAAGTCGGGAGAAGCAATGGGGAACGGGCCGCTTCAGCCGGTGAAAACGATCGCGCGCGTCCTCGAAAATAATGGAGCGGACATTCGGCAATGGACCGTTTACACAAGAGAGTATGCCCACTATATTGAAAATGATGCGGCATTTTTCAAAAAGCTAGAGGAATTGAAGAAAGAAAACCGCGCTTTTCACTGGTCTTTCGACACAAACCACCATATGCAAAAAGCAACCGGCACATATCAACACCCCTTCTTTCAAGAAAAAATTCAGCTCGTTAGGACGGTCACAAATAACCAATCACAGACGTATATCCTCTATGAAGCCAAAGGACTGCATTGGAATAAAAAAATATGGAAAGAAGTGGTCGAAAAAATAGAGAAAAAGTCGAAACAACTATTTGTGAAACAACCTACATTTTTCACTTGTATTGAAGGAGATTTCAGTGATAATATGGAAAGTGGTTTGTTCGATTATGCATTACGTTTATCACGCGAGTTTCAGGCAACACCAGTCGAGTCTTTGCAGGAAGAGTCACTTGTTTCTCTCTCTGCATATACTGGGCAGTGGGAGAACGTTCTTCCAACCAATAACCATCCGATGAATTTGCAGATTGCCTTAAGGGAAAGATTGGGCGGCAAGACAACCGTCGTCATTGGAACCCCAATCATTACGATTGAATATTAATATAGAGAAATTGGACGCGGAGGGGAATACCTTGGAAAAGATTATCGTCCGTGGCGGAAACCGGTTGAGCGGCACCGTGAAAGTAGAGGGAGCAAAAAATGCCGTTTTGCCTGTTATCGCTGCAACATTGTTAGCGACAAATGGAAAAAGTGAGATTCATGATGTGCCTGCTCTTTCCGATGTATATACAATTAGTGAAGTGCTCCGCTATTTAGGCGCAGAAGTGGACATAAACATAGAAAAAAATAGGATCGCTGTTAACGCTACCGGCCCGTTAAAGATGGAAGCGCCGTTTGAATATGTGCGGAAAATGCGGGCATCGGTGCTCGTCATGGGTCCGCTCTTGGCGCGAAATGGTCGAGCCCGCGTCGCGCTGCCAGGAGGATGCGCCATTGGTTCGCGCCCGATTGACCAGCATTTAAAAGGATTTGAAGCAATGGGAGCGACCGTGAAAGTGGGCAACGGATTTATCGATGCCGAAGTAAAAGGAAGATTGCGCGGGGCAAAAGTTTATTTGGATTTTCCAAGCGTTGGAGCAACGGAAAATATTATGATGGCGGCTGTGTTGGCTGAGGGCACCACCATCATTGAAAACTGCGCGAAAGAGCCGGAAATTGTCGACTTAGCCAACTTTTTAAACGCAATGGGCGCCAAAGTGCGCGGTGCCGGCACCGGTACGATTCGCATCGAAGGAGTAGACGAATTAACCGGCACGACACATACCGTGATCCCGGACCGCATTGAAGCAGGTACATTTATGGTTGCAGCGGCCATTACCGGCGGCAATGTCCTCGTGCAAGGTGCCGTTCCGGAACATTTAAGCTCACTGATTGCCAAAATGGAAGAAATGGGTGTCACCATCATCGAAGAAAAAAATGGAGTACGAGTCATTGGACCGGAAAAATTAAAAGCGGTCGACATTAAAACGATGCCTTATCCAGGTTTTCCAACCGACATGCAATCGCAAATGATGGCATTGCTTTTGAAAGCGGAAGGTACGAGCATGGTGACGGAAACGGTATTTGAAAACCGTTTCATGCATGTCGAAGAATTCCGCCGTATGAACGCTGACATTAAAATTGAAGGTCGTTCCGTTATTATTAATGGCCCTTGCAATTTGCAAGGCGCGGAAGTGGCGGCGACCGATTTGCGCGCCGCAGCAGCGTTGATTTTAGCCGGGTTGGCGGCGGAAGGCTATACGCGCGTGACGGAATTAAGACATCTTGACCGCGGCTATGTCCGCTTCCATGAAAAACTGGCCGCGCTCGGTGCTGATATCGAACGCGTCAACGAAATGGATGCAGTACTTGGAGACGTAAAAGTGAAAGATTTGAACCTATAAAAGATAAAAAAACGACCGTCAGCTACATATGTAGTGAATGGTCGTTTTTTATTTTGGATGGACGCGGCAACTGCTGCTGTTTTTCCCTCGTACATGCCAACCTCTATGAGAAGGAGAAAAGAAAGAATCCATGCCGGGCAAAAGGAGAGAAAAGAGCGGAACCGCCGCTTATTTTGCCGGCCAAACAAGCCCCTGCGAAAAGAAATTGTCATATATACTTGTCCGAGCCCATAACTATATAACGAAGCAAACGCAGGCACTCCCAGAGCGAACATCGATGCGACTGCCCCTGAATGGGAACGATGTCCGCTTGTGCCGGAAAAATGAATATTGGAGGCTCGGCTATATGAAACGGATAAAACCAATTATGGCACTCCTTGCGTGTTTATTTGTCGTCGTACTGCTCGTTCCAACGATATTAGTCATCCCATTCCACGACGGGAAAGTGGAAAAATTGGCGGAAGAACTGCGCCAGCAAGAAACGAAGCAACATGCCAAAGCAATCGAAAGCGGGCCGACCGTCGAAGTTGCGGTATACCGCAGCAAACAAAAGCGCATTGAACATATTCCGCTCGAACAATATGTCATCGGCGTCGTCGCGGCGGAAATGCCGGCCGAATTCGAGCTGGAAGCATTAAAGGCACAAGCGCTGACGGCGAGAACGTATATTGTTAAACAATTGTTAAACGACCAGCCGATCAGCTTGCCAAAGGGAGCGAATGTCACCGATACGGTGATGCACCAAGTATACTACAGCGATGACGAGCTGAAACGTTTATGGGGCAGCGACTACGATTGGAAAATCAGAAAGATTACGAAAGCGGTGCTAGAAACGCGAGGGCAAATTTTAACGTACGACAACCAGCCGATCGAAGCGGCGTTTTTTTCGACAAGCAACGGCTATACGGAAAACTCGGAAGCATATTGGCAAAATGAATTTCCGTACTTAAAAAGCGTAGCCAGCCCGTGGGATAAAAAGTCGCCTAAATTCTATCACCAAAAAGTAATTTCGGTGGCAGAATTTGAACGCAAACTAGGAGTGAAACTGCCGGAAAACGGCTCGGTTGGCGTTATTTTATCACGAACGCCTGGGAAACGTGTCGATGTCGTCGAAATCAACGGCAAAAAATTGACAGGAAGAGAAGTGCGCGAAAAGCTTGATTTAACCTCGACGGATTTTACATGGATGCGCAAAGGCAATGAAATTATTATTACAACGAAAGGATACGGCCATGGCGTCGGCATGAGCCAGTATGGGGCCAATTTTATGGCGCAGGAAGGAAAGACGTACGACCAAATCGTCAAATATTATTACCGCGGGGTGGACATTTCTTCGGCGACCGCGTTTTTAAATAGGCTGACCGTAAAAAAATAGGGGCAAAAACGCCTCTATTTTTTTGCATAAAATGGCCCATTTTAAAAAAAAATAAATGAAAAAAGTTGTTTCGTCATGTATATATTTTCCTCTTTCTGTTCAAAATGGTTGCTGAGGTGATGAACATGAGAGAGGAAGAAAAGAAAACAAATTCTGTAAAGAAGCCAAGTTTACAACGGTTGTTCAGAAAGCGTTGGGTATTTCCAGCTATCTACTTGACATGTGCCGCTCTTATTGTGGCAGGAGCGCTCTGGTTCCAGAACAAACATGACGGAAAAGCAAAAAAAGACGAATACGAATACAGCCAATCAGGCACATCGCAGCATAACGAGCCGGCCGTTCCTGTCAACGAAGCGGTGGAAAAATTCTCGATGCCGGTCCTTGATGCAAATTCCGTAGAGATTAAAACACCGTTCTATGATGACAACGCGTCAAAAGAAGAACAGGAAGCAGCTCTCGTCTTTTATGATAATACGTATTATCCAAACCATGGCATCGATATCATTCGCAAAGACGGCAAAACGTTTGATGTTACTGCTTCGTTAAGCGGTACGGTCACGAAAGCGGAAAAAGATCCAATTTTAGGCTATGTCGTTGAAATCGATCATCAAAACGGCGTCGCCACTGTCTACCAATCGCTTGCCGATATGAAAGTGAAAGCTGGCGATACGGTAGAACAAGGACAAGTGATCGGAAAAGCGGGCCAAAGCCAATTTAACCAAGAAGCTGGCATCCACGCTCACTTTGAAATCCGCAAAGACGGCAAGCCGGTCAATCCGATCGACTACATCGACAAACCGCTTACAGCGCTGACGGAACAAAAAGCTGGAAATGACAACGCAACCGAACAAAACAATGCAACCGAACAAAACAACACAACGCCAACCGATGAACAAAGCCAATTGAACGACCAACCATCTTCTGATGAGCAAATGCAATCCGATGAAGAGGCGCCAGCAACTGATCAAGGCACAACGACACCGAGCGAGGAAAAGCAAGATGACGCTTCTTCCTCCAAAATGCCAGATGCCTCGATCGGAATGGCAAGAGCGTAACAGGAGATCGCCTGTTTCCTTCCCACTGTGTGAAGGGAGACAGGCGATTTTTTTGGAAGCAGGACAGGAAAAACATTTCGGAAAGCGAATAGTTAACGATAGAGTGAGGATCAGGGGGGATACGATGGACTATTTATACTATCCATATCCATCGCAACGGATGACGACGTTTGCGGCCAACGGCATGGTGGCAACCTCACAGCCGCTGGCAGCGCAGGCGGGATTGGAGATATTAAAAAAAGGTGGAAATGCGATTGATGCCGCGATTGCGACCGCCGCCTGCCTGACGGTCGTCGAGCCGACCTCGAACGGCATCGGCGGCGATGCGTTTGCTATTGTGTGGACAAACGGCAAGCTGTATGGATTAAATGCCAGCGGCTATTCGCCAAAATCGATTTCGATCGAGGCGGTAAAAGAACGGGGATATCAAGAAATTCCAAAACACGGCTGGATTCCGGTCACCGTCCCGGGCGCGCCGGCGGCGTGGGCGGCGCTGTCAAAGCGGTTTGGCAGGCTGCCGCTTGCGGAAGTGCTAAAGCCGGCGATCGAATATGCGGAAAACGGCTATCCGGTGTCTCCGACGTTAGGAAAGTACTGGAAGGCCGCATTTCAAACGTATCAAAAAACGTTGAAAGGTCCGGAGTTTGCCAGCTGGTTTGCGACCTTTGCGCCGAATGGGCGTGCGCCGAAAATCGGGGAAGTATGGGCGTCCAAAGACCACGCCCATACGCTCCGCCTCATTGCCGAAACGAATGCGGAAAGCTTTTACCGCGGCGAATTAGCGGAGAAAATCGCCGCCTATTCCAAACAATACAACGGCTTTTTAGATCTGGATGATTTAGCCGAGTATGAGCCGGAATGGGTCGAGCCGATTTCCGTCCACTACCGCGGCTATGACGTGTGGGAAATTCCGCCGAACGGACAAGGCCTTGTCGCCTTAATGGCGCTGAATATCATGAAAGGGTTCGCCGTTCCGGAAACGCCAACGGTCGCGACATACCACCAGCAAATCGAGGCGATGAAACTGGCGTTTGCCGACGGACGGGCGTATATCACGGACCGCAAGCATATGGAGCATCGCGTCGAGGAATTGCTGTCTGATTCGTTTGCCGAAACAAGACGGGCGCTTATTGGCGAAGAAGCGCTGCTTCCGGCGCCGGGGACGCCGTCAAAAGGCGGAACAGTGTATTTAGCGGCGGCGGATGGCGACGGCAATATGGTATCGTTTATTCAAAGCAACTACATGGGCTTTGGCTCCGGTTTGGTCGTGCCAGGCACCGGCATCGCCCTGCAAAACCGCGGCCATAATTTTTCCTTTGATGAAACCCATGTGAACCGATTGGCGCCGCGGAAAAAACCGTACCATACGATCATTCCGGGATTTTTGACCAAAGGCGGCGAACCGGTCGGACCGTTCGGCGTCATGGGCGGATTTATGCAGCCGCAAGGGCATTTGCAAGTGATCATGAACACGATCGACTTCCATCTGAACCCGCAGGCGGCGCTCGATGCGCCAAGATGGCAATGGACGGAAGGCAAAAAAGTGCTCGTCGAGCCGCATTTTCCGCGTCATATCGCCGAGGCGTTGGCACGAAAAGGGCATGACATCCATGTTGCGCTGGATGGCGGACCATTCGGGCGCGGGCAGATTATTTGGCGCGATCCGCGTTCGGGCGTGCTGATCGGCGGGACAGAACCGCGCACCGACGGCGCTGTCGCCGCATGGTAACCAAGGCGCAAAGGATGAACAGCATATGAACCAGCTGCACTTGTTTCTTGCCTTTTTCCGTGTCGGCATGCTTGGGTACGGGGGAGGCCCTTCGGCCATTCCCCTTGTCCATAAAGAAGTCGTTGAAAAGTACAAATGGATGAGCAATCAGGAATTTGCCGATATATTGGCGCTCGCCAACGCCCTGCCTGGCCCGATTGCGACAAAGCTGGCCGGATATATCGGCTACCGCGTCGGCGGAGTGATCGGGATGTTCAATGCGGTATTGGCCACTACGGTTCCTACCATTATTTTGATGATTTTGTTGCTGACCGTTCTTTCTTCAGTGAAAGAAGAACCTTGGGTATTAGGAATGACAAAAGCGGTGGTTCCGGTTGTCGCCGTGATGCTTGGAGTGTTAACATGGGAGTTTGTGAAACAATCACGCGCTTCATTGGGTTTGTTTCCTGCTTTTGCATTTCTGGTTGGTTGTTTCATTGTACTGCAATTTTTACATATTCACCCGGCCATTTTAATCGCTTTGTTGCTTTTTAGCGCGCTAGTCGGGAAAAGCAAAAAAGAAAAAACAGCGGGGAAAGCTGATTCTCCGGGAGAAAGGAGAAAACATTCATGATTTATTGGCAAATTTTCCTCGCCTTTTTCCTTCCGGGAATTTTAGGCTATGGCGGCGGGCCATCTTCGATTCCGCTCATTGAAAATGAAGTGGTAGACCGCTACGGTTGGTTATCGGTTCACGAATTTAGCGAAGTGTTAGCACTTGGCAACGCCCTGCCTGGCCCGATTGCGACGAAGCTGGCCGGGTATATCGGCTACCAGCAAGGAGGGGTGCTCGGCGCTTTTATCGGGGTGTTTGCATCCGTCGCTCCCTCGCTTTTGATCATGATTGCTTTGCTTCAGCTTTTGTATAAATTCAAAGATTCTCCAAAAGTAAAGCGAATGACGAATTATATACGCCCTGCCATCGCCGTATTGCTTGGAATGATGACTGTCGACTTTTTTATGACTTCCTACCGTGATGCAGGAATATGGCAAACGCTATTCCTGCTGGCCGCAAGCTTTCTCTTAATGGAAAAATGGAAAATACACCCTGCTTACGTCATTACATTGTCATTAGTATATGGAGCCTTGTTTTTATCGTAAAAACGAAACCTGCCTTGTCCAAAAGGCAGGTTTTTCGCATGTTATTCTACGGTAAACGTAATCGTCGCTTTCGCATTTGGCCAGTTTTTATCCGCAAGCCACCATTCGAGCTTATAATTTCCTTTTGGCAAGTCGGTAAACGTCTCTTGGAATACGAGCTCTTCTCCTTGCTTTAGCTGGCGCTGTTCGTAAATTTGCGTAAACAATTTTCCTTCGCTAAACTGCTTTACCTTCTTTCCATTGCGGTACAAAATGTAATCATACTTTTTCCCGCTCGTAAAGGTCACGGTTTGCACGCGCTCCGTTTGGTTTTTTACTTTAAACGTCACGACGTAGTTTCCGTCTTTTTTCTCATACGTTAATGACGGTTCGAGCGCCCCGGCGATCATCCCTCGCTCTACTTGCGATTTTGTTCGCGAAGCCTCATCTTTTGCTTTTGGCCGTTCCTCTCCATTGCTCGAAAACAGCATACCGATTGTCACCACCCCCACAGCAATGCCCGCTAGCGCGATCATCCGTCCTTTTCCCATCAGGCTCAACTCCTTTCTATTATAGTCGTTCCCATTTTTCATCTTGTTACAAGAAACAAAAAAAATTATGAAAAAATCCTTGTCCGCCTTGATATTTCTGGTATATATGACCGATTTGTCTAATAAAATGTTACAAATTGAACAACAACGAGAGTGTTTGAGGTGGGGATCGTTCGTAACAGCACGGGTACCTGCTTGAGATGTTTCCAAAATGCACAAGTAGAAGTGGTTTTCATCATCCACGAGGCGAGTCTCATTTCACACTCCTCACATCCAACTTAGGGAGGGCGAGTGGTGTGCACGATTACATCAAAGAGCGTACGATCAAGATTGGAAAGTACATCGTGGAGACGAGGAAAACCGTTCGCGTCATCGCGAAAGAGTTCGGTGTTTCCAAAAGCACGGTTCACAAAGATTTAACCGAGCGGCTGCCGGAAATTAATCCGGAGCTGGCCCAGGAAGTCAAACAAATTCTCGATTATCATAAATCCATTCGTCATTTACGCGGAGGAGAAGCGACAAAGAAAAAGTACAAAAAACAAGCGGTGAAAAACAATTAACTTTTTTCCTTGCGTTCTGTCTTCATCGCAAAAATAGTATCATTATCCTAAATGAATATGGTAAAATAATCTATCAGGAGTGATTTGAGGGCAGAGGCAAGGAGGATCCATATGTTTTCTAGAGATATTGGCATTGACCTTGGCACGGCAAACGTACTCATTTTTGTCAAAGGAAAAGGAATTGTGCTCAATGAGCCGTCCGTCGTCGCGATTGATAAGAACACAAACAGGGTGCTCGCTGTCGGCGAAGAAGCAAGGCGAATGGTAGGACGTACTCCTGGGAATATCGTTGCCATTCGGCCGCTCAAAGACGGGGTAATCGCTGATTTCGATATTACCGAAGCGATGTTGAAACACTTTTTAAGCAAGCTCGATGTCAAAGGCTTTTTCGCCAAACCGCGCATTTTAATTTGTTGCCCGACGAACACGACATCGGTAGAGCGGAAAGCGATCAAAGAGGCAGCAGAAAAAAGCGGCGGCAAAAAAGTATATTTGGAGGAAGAGCCAAAAGTAGCGGCCATTGGCGCAGGAATGGACATTTTCCAGCCGTGCGGAAACATGGTGGTCGATATCGGCGGTGGCACGACCGATGTGGCGGTTCTCTCCATGGGAGACATTGTCACCGCCTCTTCCATTAAAATGGCTGGGGACAAGTTCGATTTGGAAATTTTGCATTATATCAAACGGGAATATAAGCTGCTCATCGGCGAACGAACCGCGGAAGAAATCAAGATTAAAGTCGCAACTGTATTCCCAGGCGCACGTGACGAGGAAATTGACGTCCGCGGCCGTGACCTTGTCACAGGGCTGCCGCGCACCATTACGATCCGCACCAAGGAAATTGAAAAGGCGCTGCGCGAGCCGGTGACAATGATTGTACAAGCTGCCAAGAGCGTGCTTGAACGCACGCCGCCGGAACTGTCCGCCGACATTATTGACCGCGGCGTTATTTTGACGGGCGGCGGCGCGCTATTACACGGCATCGATCAACTGCTTGCCGAGGAGCTGAAAGTGCCGGTGTTTGTTGCGGAAAACCCGATGGACTGCGTCGCGCTCGGAACGGGGATCATGCTCGAAAACATCGACCGCGCCCCAAGACAGCAGCTCGTGTGAAAGGCTGGGGAAACAAGACGAATAGCTACCACTAGGAAATGGTATCTATTCGTTTTTTTCCATGCTTGCCTTATAATGATAGTAAACCTAGCCTAAGCGAGGTGACCTTCCTTGTTGCGGGGATTGTATACAGCGGCAAGCGGCATGCTGACGCAGCAGCGCCGCGTCGAAATGCTAACGAACAACATCGCCAACGCCAATACGCCTGGGTATAAAGCCGACCAAGCGGCCTTGCGCGCGTTTCCGGAACTGCTTCTTTCCCGTTTGGACGCAGCGAACGTATCGGCCAAAACACCGCGTTCGTTTCTATTGCAGCCGGCAATTGGGCCGTTCAACACCGGTGTTTATATGCAGGAGCTGATTCCAAACTTCCGCCAAGGCGATATAAAAGAAACGGGGCAGCGAACCGATATTGCTTTAGTCAACGGAACGCTTCCGGTCGATGCAGCGACGGGGCAGCAAGGCGAGCTCTTTTTTGTCGTGCAAAATGAAAACGGCGACATCCGCTACACAAGAAACGGCAATTTTACCATGAATCCGCAAGGGTTTTTAACAACGAACGATGGATGGTATGTATTAGATGAAAACGGCCGGCGCATCCAGCTGCCAAGCGCGGATTTCACCGTCAGCACGGACGGTACGATCACAGCGGGGAGTAACCGCATCGCAAGAATCAATATCGCATTGGCGGCCAACCCAAATACGCTTGTGAAAGAAGGAAATGGCCTCTTCCGCAGCGACAACGGGATGTTGCCGAGCGCGCTTGGCAATCCGAATGTGACTTATACGCTCCGGCAAGGATTTATCGAACGATCCAATGTGGATCTTGACCGCACCATGACAGAGCTTTTGTCCGCGTACCGCGCCTTTGAAGCAAACCAAAAAATTGTACAAGCCTATGACCGCAGCATGGATAAAGCCGTCAACGAAGTCGGCCGCCTGAGATAAGGATGAGGGGGACATGCACGTGTTACGTTCGATGCTCACCGCCGCCAATACCATGAATCAGCTGCAGAAGCAGCTCGACGTCATCAGCAACAATATCGCCAACAGCGACACGACCGGATTTAAACGGCGCAACACGAATTTCGCCGAATTGCTTGCCCAGCAGTTTACGAATTTTCCTGATGACAGCGGCAGCCGCCTGACGCCAAACGGCGTGCGTGTTGGTGTCGGCGCGCGCCTTGCCGAGACGAATGTCGTGCTCACACAAGGGGCGCTAGTGAAAACAAACCGCGCCTTGGATATGGCGCTCACCAAAGAAAATCAATTTTTCCGCGTGCTCATCCAAAGAGGAAACGGCGAACAGGAAATCGGCTACACCAGAGCGGGCTCGTTTTATTTAACGCCATCTGCCGAAAATGAGTGGATGCTCGTCACTAGCGACGGCAGCCCGGTGCTTGATGAAAACAACGAGCCGATTGTGCTTCCGGGCGGATTCAAAGATATCATGATTTCCAATAACGGCACGCTTACCGCCCTCGCTCCCGACGGCCGCGCCATAGCAAGCGCCAATCTCGGCGTTACGGCGATCTTGCGGCCGCAGCTATTGCAGTCGGCCGGGGACAACGTATTTACCATGCCAAACCTTAATGCATTAAACGTCAACACAGCCGATGTGGCGGTCAACATGACCGGCAATTTGCGCGGGCAAATCGCCATGATGCAAGGTGCGCTCGAGCGGTCGAACGTCGATCTTGGCACAGAACTGACCGAGATGATGATCACCGAGCGCGCGTATCAATTGAACGCCCGCGCCATTTCCCTTTCTGAGCAAATGCTCGGCCTCATTAACGGAATTCGTTCCACTTAAGGAGAAATTCGTATGAAAGGACAACAGCTCGAGGAAAATCAGGCCCAAACAGAAGAAGTAAGCAAGGAAGAAACACGGGCGGAGCGGAGGAGCCGCTTTCGACGCACCCGCCTCATTCCGATTTGGCTGCGCCTGATCATCGTCGCCGTACTGATGGCCATCAGCCTTACCGCCGGCGCCATGATCGGCTATGGCGTCATCGGCGACGGCAATCCGTTCGATGTGTTCCATCGCTCCACATGGCAGCACATCATCGATATCGTCGAAAAAGATACGAAAAGCAATAATCATCGTTGGGAGGCAGCTGCTCTCCTTTTTCTGCATCATCACAGAAAGGTGGCATAGATATGCTTGATATCCAACAAATTCAAGCGATCATTCCGCATCGCTATCCGTTTTTGCTTGTCGACCGCATTCTTGAAATCGAAGAAGGAAAACGCGCCGTCGGCATCAAAAACGTCAGCGCCAACGAAGCGTTTTTCGCCGGCCATTTTCCGGAATATCCTGTTATGCCTGGCGTCTTAATCGTCGAGGCGCTCGCCCAAGTCGGCGCCGTGGCGATGCTGAAAAAAGAAGAAAACCGCGGCCGTCTCGCCTTTTTCACCGGCATCGACAACTGCCGCTTTAAAAAGCAAGTCAAACCAGGCGACCAGCTTCGCCTCGAAGTCGAAATCATCCGCGCCCGTGGCGCGATCGGCAAAGGCAAAGGCGTCGCAACGGTGGACGGCGAACTCGTCTGCGAAACCGAGCTCATGTTTGCCCTCGGCGATAAGCAAGGCGAATGAAACGAAGCTCTCCTTTCACCGATGAAAGGAGAGCCTGTTTGTTTTGTTTGGGAAAGCTGCTTTTAAGGCAACTTTCGCAAAGCATCGTGGACATATCGAGAGATACATGGAAAATGAAATCCATATAAGCGAATGATGGAAACCCTCTCCTATCGCTCCCTCGCCCAAGAAACCGAACTCAAAGACTCCAAGTGAATGATGTAGCATTCCACATCCAATGCATGAAATTCTCCTTTCTGGGAAACATAAGCAAGGACCGGTCTTTACATAAGGTCACCAACATTCACAGAAAGGAGAAGAAGCGATGAAGAAAAAATGGTTTTTATTATTTAGACTGTTTAGCGTTTTCGTCGCCATCATGCTCGCGGCAGGCTGCAACCTAAACAGAGACAACAATAATCCGCCGCCGCCAAACAACAATGTCGATCGAAATGACAACGTCGATCAAAATAACAAAAATAACATCAACGATCGGGATATGAACCCGGCGGACGACATTAACCAAGGCGATGACGCCGACAACGATATGGTGCCGGGCGACAACAATGACAACGATAATGACAACGATATGTTGCCAGGCGACAACAATAACAACAATAACGGCGATCTCAACGACAATAAAAACGATCAACTGCCGCCGGGCGACGACACCAATAACGGACCTGGCGACGATGAAAACGATAGAGTTCCTGATCGTGAAGATCCGATCGAAGATCCGCAAGATACAAACGATAAAGACAATAAAGACGAATAATGAAACAAAAACAAGGTTGCCTCATCCAAACGGGGCAACCTTATTTATTGGTCGGCAGCACTTTTGTTATTGGCAACGCGCGCGGACTAGGAAAATGAGCCCACTAGATATATGTGTCCCAATCATTTATAATTAGTAAGGTGTCATGCATGTGGCTTTTGAACGCAACGGACTTATTTGCTAGGAGGTATAGTCGTTATTATGGAAGAAACTATCAGCCTGCGCGAACTATTCGAAACATTGCGGAAACGTCTATGGCTCATCGTGCTTATTACCGCGCTGGCGACCATCGTCAGCGGCGTGGTCAGCTATTTTGTGTTAACGCCGATTTACCAGGCATCAACGCAAATTTTAGTCAACCAGGCCAAATCGGAACAGCAGCTCTATAACTATAACGAAATCCAAACGAACTTGCAGTTGATTAATACGTATAGCGTCATTATCAAAAGCCCGACGATTCTCGAAAAAGTAAAAGAAGAACTAAACTTAGACCGTACGGTGGACGAGCTGAACGGACAAATCCAAGTCACAAGCGAAAAAGACTCGCAAGTGTTCTCCGTGACCGTTCAAGATCCGGATCCGGCAATGGCCGCAAAAATCGCCAACAAAACGGCGGATGTGTTTAAAAACGAAATTGTCAAAATCATGAATATTGACAACGTCACGATTCTGTCGAAGGCAGAAGTCAAAGAAAACCAGACGCCTGTAAAGCCGAAACCGCTGCTAAACATGGCGATTGCCTTCGTCGTTGGTTTGATGACTGGCGTGGGGCTTGCCTTTTTACTAGAATATTTGGATAACACGATCAAAACAGAAACAGATGTCGAAAAACATCTTGGCTTGCCAGTACTTGGTGCGGTAAGCATCATTTCTACGGAAGGATCGAAAAAAGCAAAACAACAAATAAGCATGACGAAAACAAGAGGTGAAACCATTGGCTCGTAGCAGTCAAAAGCAAACGAAAAAACTGGAACGCAGCTTAATTACCATTGAAGATCCGAAATCGCCGATTTCCGAACAGTACCGGACGATTCGCACCAATGTGCAGTTTTCGTTTGTCGACGCACCGATGCGTTCCCTTATGGTGACATCAGCCGGTACGGGAGAAGGGAAATCGACGACGGCGGCCAACCTGGCAGTCGCCTTTGCCCAGCAAGGAAAAAAAGTGCTATTGATTGACGCCGACCTGCGCAAGCCGACGGTGCATTATACGTTTCAGCTCAACAATTATATGGGGCTGACCAATGTTCTCACAGGCTCGGCGCCGCTCTTGCCAACGTGCCAGGAAACAAATGTGGAAAACTTGTCAGTGTTGACATCAGGACCGATTCCGCCAAACCCGGCCGAGCTTCTCAGCTCCAAAATGATGGAACAATGCATCGAGCAGCTGTACGAATCGTTTGATCTGCTCGTGTTTGACACACCGCCAGTATTAGCGGTAACGGACGCGCAAATTTTGGCGCACCAATGCGACGGGACGGTGCTGGTCATCGAAAGCGGCAGAACGGAAATCGAAGCGGCAGTCAAGGCAAAAGAGCTGCTCGAAGCAGCGAACGCAAAACTGCTTGGCGTCGTGCTGAACAAACGGAAATATCGCCAAGGGCAGTATTACTACTACCAATATAAATAACAAAAGGCTTCCTAATGATTGGGAAGCCTTTGGCATGATGGAGGAGATGAATCGTGAGAAATGTTTTGCTGGCCGTGCTGCTTATCATCAGCTGCACCTCTTTTATCGTTGCCGGGCATCTGTACTGGCAGAAAAAAATCGACGCCACCGTCCGCCACGCGATGACGGAAGCAACCAAGTTTCAAGCTACCCAAAAGCGGATGGCCTATGCCAAAAAACTGCCTGCGGAAGTGCAGGCAAAAATCAAGCGCGCCATCGAAACGAACCGTCCGCTGCGCCTTGTCATTGCCGGTTCGGAAGCGACTCCTGCTGCCAAGGACGGCTGGCCGGCGCTACTCCAGCAGCAGCTTGACGCTACATACGGCAACAAAGTATTTCAAGTCGTCGTCAAAGAATATAAAGGAATGACAACGAAACAGGCAATAGATGAAAACATCGCCAGGCAGCTGATCAAAGAAAAACCGGATATGGTATTATGGGAGCCGTTTTTATTAAACAATAACGGCGTCATTGACATCAACGATACGCTAGCGCACATCGATACGATGATAAAAACGATCACCGCCGCGCTTCCTGATGTTACGATAATGCTCCAGCCGCCGAATCCGATTGACAATGCCGTCTATTATCCAAAGCAGGTTAAACAGTTTCAAACGTTTGCGAAAGAAAAAGGATACATATACATTGACCACTGGCAAGCATGGCCGGATTACAAAAGCAATGAACTAAACAAATACGTCGATCCGGACACCGACTTGCCGACGAAAGACGGCCAAAAGCGCTGGGCGGACTTCTTAGCCGGCTATTTCATCGCAAAATAAAAGCGTACCTTTCTATATCGGGAGGTACGCTTTTGCTATTACGATGCCGTTTTCAATTCTAAATGCCCTTTTAATTTATTCGAAATAGCTAGTCTCTCCTCTTCTGGGACAAGCAAGTAATAAATACCGTTAATTTTTGTTCCTTTTCCGGTAATATGAAGCTGCTCAATATGGCGGCGGGCGTCTTTGTAATTGGTTTGAATTTCTTTCATTTCCTCAAACGTTAAATTCGTTTTCATATTTTTCCCGATTGCCGTTAGCACATCGCTATAATTGGCGAGCGACGAAAAGCTTGCCCCTTTTTCGATGATCGCTTGAATAATTTGCTTCTGGCGGTCCTGCCGCCCAAAATCGCCGCGCGGGTCGTTTTTGCGCATGCGCGAATATTTTAATGCTTTCTCCCCGTCCAGCGTAATTTTGCCTTTTGGGAAGTACACTCCTTGATACGTAAACGCAAACGGGTTGTCCACCGTCACCCCGCCGACCGCATCGACAATGTCGCGGAAGCTTTCCATGTTGACTTTAATGTAATAATCAATCGGAATGTCTAGAAAATGTTCGACGGTCGCCATCGTCATCTCCACGCCGCCAAAGGCGTACGAATGGTTGATTTTATCTTTTGTTCCTTTGCCGATAATTTCCGTTCTCGTATCGCGGGGAACGCTAACCATTTCGATGGACTGTTTATTCGGATTGACCGTCATCACAATCAGGGAATCGGCGCGGCCTTTGTCTCCTTTCCGCTCATCCACCCCAATCAGCAAAATCGAAATCGGCGTTTTTTTCGCAAACGATACTTCCTCGTTGCGTTTATCGGATTTCCAAGTGACATCTTCATGCATTTGATTGGCCGTCTGTTTGATGTTGTGATACACTGAATAGGCGAAGACTCCCGCACCAATGAGAAGGGCAGCGGCAATCGCGCCAATCCAGCGCAGCCATTTTTTTTTCTTTTTTCGACGTTCTGCTCTCATATGCAACCTTCCTTTAGCTATATAATTCGATGAACTAACTATTAAGATTATAGAGGGTTTTTTCACGGAGTACAACCGAAAGAAGCAAGGTAATAGGAATTATTAATCATAATATTCATATATTTCGACAAAATTCGACAAAAATACCGATTGATAGCACCATTTTCCTATGTTACCATAATAAATGGCTGTTTAGTCACTCGAAAGATAAGGAGGAGTTGGCGGTGATCGATATACATAGTCATATTTTGCCCGGTGTGGATGACGGCGCGCAAACAATCGAAGATGCGATAGAAATGGCACGTGCCGCGGTGAAGGAAGGAATTACAACCATCATCGCGACTCCCCATCATAAAAACGGAAGATATGACAATCCGAAACAATCCATTATTGCACGAGTCGCCCAATTGAACGATATCATCAAGCAGCACAATATTCCGCTTATAGTACTGCCGGGGCAGGAAGTCCGCATTTATGGGGATTTATTGACAGACCTGGAAGCAAACGAACTGATGACCCTGGCAGATACTTCGTATGTATTCATCGAATTTCCGGCCGATCACGTTCCCCGTTATGCTGAACAGCTATTGTTTGATTTACAGCTAAAAGGCTTTATTCCAATTATTGTGCATCCAGAACGAAATGGAGAAATCATCGAACGTCCAGAGCGTCTCTACCAATTGGTCAAACGAGGCGCGCTCACGCAGCTGACGGCCTCGAGCGTATCAGGGCATTTCGGAAAAAACATCAAAAAATTTTCGTTGCAGCTGATTGAAGCGAACTTAGCGCATTTCATCGCTTCCGATGCCCACAACACGACAACCCGGCCGTTCCGTATGCGGGAAGCATATGATGTCATTAACAAAGAATTCGGCATCGAAGCTGTGTATTTCTTCCAGGAAAACGCCGAGCTTCTCATCCGCGGACAAGCGGTGTACCGCGAAGAGCCAGAGCGAATAAAAAAGAAAAAGCTTCTAGGACTGTTTTAATATGTTTTATGGTAACTCTGTTATCATAAAGCATATTTTTTTCTCCTGTTTTTGTCGAATTACTGCTGATTTTTACGAACGATGGCAAAAGTAGGGACTAAAGATGGATGAAAAAATGGCAGAATAATGGTAATGTATGTGAAGTGGAAGCTTATAGAGCGTAGGCAGATGTTAGTGCTTTTCGGTACTCGGGATGCTTCGGCTCCGCTATGGCGGCGGGCCCTCCAGCACCTCTCGGGGCTGGGCAGTCGCCTACGCTTTTCGATTTCGGTGTGTCTAGCTTCGCCTCCTAGCTCTCTTGCGCCAAATAATCTTCGCCCTTGAAGTACAAGCACTTCCACGGTCGAAGAACATTTCGCTTCGGGGAGCCAGGATGGCGACATTTCGCCGTTGCCCGCAGGACGCGGGCCGCTTTTAGGCGAAATTGGGGCGGCTCAGCTTTTCGGTGATGTCTAGTTCCGGCGGCTATCCCCTCGCGACGCTTCGGTCCTGCTGCGGCGGCAACAGCCTCCTCGCAGGCCCTCCAGCGCGTTTCGGGGATAAGCAAGCCGCCTCCACTTTTCGCGGTGATGTCTCCTTACCGTTATCAATGGAGGCACTCGGCCATGCCGTGGGTGGGGACGATGACGGTCCTGCCACCTTAGACGCCAGTCGTCGAGGGTGTGGTGTGAGGGCGGGTTAGATGCCCGGTTTTATATGGATTTAGTTTTGGTCTATTGCCGTGAATAGTCTAAAACTAAATTCATATATTTTTGTTATCCATACATAGAAAAGAGGGGTTGTTCATTGAAAAAAGTACGCAAAGCGATCATTCCAGCGGCGGGGCTCGGAACAAGATTTTTGCCGGCAACAAAAGCGATGCCTAAGGAAATGCTCCCGATTGTCGATAAACCAACGATTCAATACATCGTTGAAGAGGCGATTGCCTCTGGTATCGAAGATATTATTATCGTCACAGGGAAAGGAAAACGGGCGATTGAGGATCATTTCGACAACGCCTATGAACTTGAACACATACTAATGAAACAAGGGAAACTGGACTTGCTCGAAAAAGTAAAAGAGCCGTCGAAAGTCGACATTCACTACATTCGCCAAAAAGAACCGAAAGGGCTCGGCCACGCCGTCTGGTGCGCGCGCAATTTTATCGGCGACGAACCGTTCGCCGTCCTTTTGGGCGATGACATCGTTCAAGCGGAAACGCCGTGCTTAAAACAATTAATCGACCAATATGAACAAACATTTAGCTCGGTCATTGGCGTCAAACAGGTGCCTGATGAGGAAACACACCGCTACGGCATTATCGACCCGCTCGAACAGCACGGACGCCGCTACCAGGTCCGCCAATTCGTTGAAAAACCGGCACCAGGCACCGCACCGTCCAACTTAGCGATTATGGGAAGATACATACTTACACCGGAAATCTTTTTATTCCTTGAAAAACAAGAAGTCGGTGCTGGTGGCGAAATCCAGCTTACCGACGCGATTCAAAAACTAAACGAAATCCAGCGCGTCTTCGCCTACGAATTCGAAGGCAAGCGCTACGATGTCGGAGAAAAGATCGGATTTATTAAGACGACGATTGAGTTTGCGTTGCAGAATGAGGAGTTAAGAGACGATTTACTCGCATTTATGGAGAAAATCGTTGCGGAAACAAAAAATAATACGAATGCATCATAACGGGCCATCGCGAACATGGCTCGTTTCTATTATACGAAGGGAGACACAGGGCGTTGGCATATCGAAAACGATTAACGTTTTTAATGATATTGGACTCATTGATCGTGTTAACGGCGATTTACGTCAGCTTGTTTACACTACATCCAGGAATACAAATATGGAAATACAAATCGGTGCTTTTATCGGCGCTGACGTTGCTTATGAGCCATCATATTTTTGCCTTTCTATACCGCCTGTATCATAAAGCATGGGAGTACGCAAGCATCAGCGAATTAACGGCGATTATTAAGGCGGTCACGTTTTCGATTATCACAACAGCGATCGTGCAATTTTCCGCCTTTCAAGATATTTATGTCCGTGCGTTGATGATTACATGGATGATCCACATTATTCTCATCGGTGGTTCGCGGTTTGTTTGGAGAGTGTTTCGTGACCGTTACATAAAACCAAATGTAAATAAACGGCGGACGCTGATTATCGGCGCGGGAGCCGCGGGAATGATGGTCGCGCGGCAATTAGTGAATAACCCTGAAGCGGAACTAAAGCCAATTGCGTTTATTGATGATGACCCTAATAAACAAAAATTGCAGTTTTTTAACATTCCTGTGATGGGAACGACGAAAGATATCGAAGATGTCGTTCGAGCGTTACGCATTGAGCACATTATTATTGCGATTCCGTCATTGACAAAAAAAGAACTGAATCGCATTTTTGAACAATGCGCAAAAACAAAAGCAAAAACGCAAATTGTTCCGAAACTTGAAGATATTGTGACCGGGAAAGTATCTGTCAGCCAATTCCGCGATGTCCAAGTGGAAGACTTGCTTGGCCGCGAACCGGTCGAACTTGATATCGAAAGCATCTCCAGCTACATCGAAAACAAAGTCATTTTAGTCACAGGAGCTGGCGGTTCGATCGGTTCGGAAATTTGCCGCCAAGTATGCCGGTTTCATCCGAAAAAAATCGTCCTACTCGGTCACGGGGAAAACAGCATTTATCAAATCGACATGGAACTTCGCAATCAATATAAAGATCAAATCGATATTGTCCCAGTGATCGGCGATATTCAAGACCGCGAGCGCATGTTTGAAGTGATGGAAGAACATAAGCCAGATGTTGTCTACCACGCAGCGGCGCACAAACACGTTCCGTTAATGGAATACAACCCGAAAGAAGCGGTCAAAAACAACATTTTTGGCACGAAAAACGTCGCCGAAGCGGCCGCTACATTTGGTGTCCAAACCTTTGTATTAATTTCGACTGATAAAGCCGTCAATCCAACCAATGTGATGGGAGCGACCAAACGCTTTGCGGAAATGATGATTCAACAATTGGACAAGCAGAGCAAGACGAAATTTGTCGCTGTCCGTTTTGGAAATGTCTTGGGAAGCCGCGGCAGCGTCATTCCGCTATTTAAAAAGCAAATTAAAGCAGGTGGTCCCGTCACCGTCACCCATCCGGATATGACGCGCTACTTTATGACGATTCCGGAAGCATCCCGGCTCGTCATTCAAGCTGGCGCGCTTGCCAAAGGCGGCGAAATCTTCGTCTTAGACATGGGCGAACCAGTCAAAATCGTCGACCTAGCGAAAAACTTGATTAAACTATCGGGATACACCGTCGAAGAAATCGGCATCGAATTTACCGGCATTCGTCCTGGCGAAAAGCTGTTTGAAGAGTTGCTTAACGAAAACGAAGTCCATCCAGAGCAAGTGTTTCCGAAAATATTTATTGGGAAAGCAACGGCGGTGGACGAAAAAATTCTGCACGATTTTATGGAACAGTTTGAAGAGATGGACAAAGAAGAGGTTAGAGAGAGATTGTTGAGGATTGCTAACGATAAATTGAAATTAATAACATTTTGATAGCATTTATCCTTGTGTATTCATTGTATGGATGTCCTATATTCATTTATATGATGGATTCCGCTGGAAGGATGAAGACGAACAGTGACTATCTAACTCCTAAATCTATTTTCCTGTATACGAGTATAGCAGTAAGGAATAATAATCATAGATTTTTGTTGCCATGTTTGTGATATTTTAGATGTCCATGTTAAGATTATTGTTGTATGTATAATCCTGTGGTTAAGTAATTAATATATATCTAATAAAAATCTATTCTTTTTATAGAAGATTTATTTCTTTAAGTGTTTGGAAGAAGAATAGGGTGTTACTCATATCTTTATGGGAAAGTGCGTCTCTAATATCTTGGAGAAGGTTATTAGATATCCTCTTGTGAATACTCAGCGAATCAAAGATACTCCTGTGTAGAAAGACAGAAGTATTTGATGTTGATTTGGATTACTAATTAAAACTATTATTGAATCATGAACTAATCCTAAAAAGTTAGGTTTATGTTTTCTGCAGATATTAGTCAATGCATGATTTAACCCATATGTTTAATAACTGGATGAGCATCTTGGTTTCGAAAAAAATCCAATCCAAAAGCTGTTAGAATGTTCGAATATCAACATAGGTAAGGTGATATCCAATTTTATTTGAAAAGTTACTCGAACGATTAATAAAATAATTAACAAGTTAGTTAAAAATATGAGGTATCTCAAAAATGATACTATCCCCTTATAATAGTAGAAAGAAAAAGAAAGCCAATTAATCTTGTCTACCATGGAGGGGATTTTTCTATAGAGAAAATATGAAAAATATATGATATAAAGTTTAAAAAGATTTAGGCTGCTTAAATGTGCTTTTTTATTCTTGTCTACTTGATAGGGGGTACTTCAAAATAAGGTAGCTCTATTTTTGGTTGTCTTATTAAAACTACAAGTAGGTTGTCTAATTTGATCAGTTGATTGCTCGAATCATAGTTTATTTATTTCTATAAAGAAAAAGGTCTTATACACTAAGAAAAAATTTAAAAAAGAGGTAAGAAGAAGGTATATGAAGTTTCTAAAGGAGATATCATTTTCATTAATAATTCAAGCCATTTCTTTATTGGTAACAGTTATTAATAAATTTGCATTTGCAAAAGTGTTAGATTCAAATGGTTTTGGACTTTATAATTTATTAATTATTCTTCCTTTATTATTATCTCTTTTATTTAATTTGGGATTAGGACACTCGATAAGTTATCATATTTCAAAAAAAATTGTAAATAATAATTTTGCATATTATTTTGTAATAACGTATACAGTGTCTATAAGTCCTTTAATAATATGTTTATCATTTTTTATTTTGAATTTGATTTACTCAGATTTACCAAATATATTATTGTTTTTTAGCTTGTTAACTGTTCCTTTTTTACTCTTAAATTATTTTTTATCTTTTATTTTTTTAGGAAATGATAAATCAAGTTATTATTTTATATTTAATAATTTACCCGTTATTATTACTACTGTTTTTCTTTTGGTGCTATTATTCATATTGGATGATGTGAATTTAATTATATCGATTAACTTATATTTTCTCGGTCAATTCTTAACTTCAATAATAATGATAATAACTGTACATAATAAATTGCTAAAATCCTCAGAAAGTTATTACAAAGGTTTCTTAGTTTGTTTAAAAAACGATTTAGTAAAAGATATATTTAGTTTTGGTATCAAAATGTACTTTGCATCAATAATGAACTTCTTAAATTATAGGCTTGATACTTTACTTATTGGTAAATTATTACCGTTAAAACTTTTAGGAAATTATAATCTTGCCGTAAACTTTGCTGATTCGTTTGGAAAGATATCCCAAACAATAAGTTTACTGGTTTACTCTAAACTTCCAAGGTTAGCAGAGAATGATAAAAAGGTTATGGTGAATCTTATAATAAAATTAAACTTAATTTTGCTTGTTATTGGTTCATTAGTGATGTTTTTGATTGGAGATAAGATTATTTATCTTATTGGAACTGATTATTCATACGCTTATATAGCTTTTTTATTGTTAGTTCCAGGGATGTTTTTTATTGCTTTATTTAGAATAATATATCATGTTGTTTCTGTGGAATATAATGCTAATTGGGGAATGTATGCAACCTTCTTTAGTTTAATTTCAACAATAGCTTTAGATCTTATTTTAATTCCTGTTTATGGAATTTATGGTGCCTCGGTAGCTTCTTCTTTATCATATTCAGTGTCATTTTTATTTATATACATTTATTATATAAAACAAACTAATAGTAATTTTTTCTCTATATTCTTAATCTCTAAAAGAGAAAAAGATACAATAAAAAGATTAGCTTTAAATTTGATAAAGAGAGGCCAGAATACATGTTCCAGATAACTACAAACAAAACTTATAATAACCTAATTCATAAATTATTATTATTTAAATTAGTATTTATAGTATCTGTTCTCATCGCCTTTTACCCAATAGAGTCATTAACTATAGTATCTCTATTAATATCCTTATTTTTATTGTATTTTTTTAAACGAAAGTTTCACACTTTCATAAACCCGGTAAGTTTTTTATTTTTTATCTTCATTATCGGCTATATAATTAGATTTTATTACTTATATCATGTTGAAAACAAAATGGGTATTTCGAATGATTTTATAGTTTACTCATTTATCTTTAGTATTATCTTAATTTCGGTACTAGTTATAGGTTTAATTATAGGTTTAAATGTAAGAATAACTAAGGACTATATTCTAAATATTAAAGATAACAAATTTGTGTTTAGGATAATTTGGTTTAATGCTTTTATTTCTATTGGAAATGTAATTTTCTTATTGCTTTATTTTGGTGGTCCTCAAAACTTTATAAAATTATTATCAAATAGAACCGAAAATTTCCTTGGTTTAAGTTGGGCTTTTTTTGGTTTATGTTTTCTCAGTATATCTATTCTAATATTTTATGCGAATGATATGAATATCCTAAAATATACTAAAGTAAAGATACTATTCTTAATTTCTATAGGACTTTGTTTATTAACTGGTAGCAGGATGTTAATATTTTTGATTCTTTTCAGCTATATTATGATTAAAGAAAAACATAGAAAAAGCAATTATAGTATTAAATTCTTTTTAAAGTATGGAATTTTATTTTTAATTTTTTATATTTGTTATTTTGCTTATTTTAGAGTGTATTTGCCTACGGGTTCATGGAATTATTTTGCTGCTAACTATAAAACTCTTTTAATTAATACTATCATGAATGGTGGGACAAGCTTTTTGGATGGTTTAGGGGTGGTAATGGAGAATATGCCTTCGAACCATCATTTTTTAGGTGGGAAAACTTTATTTGCTTCTATAACAATGGTGATACCTCGAAGTATCTTTCCTAATAAGCCAGAATTAGGTTCAGCTGTATACAATTACTTATTTAATCATGATCAATATCTAAGAGGTACAGGACAAAATCCTAGTTTATTTGGGGAACTTTATATGAACTTTGGACCATTCGGAACAATAATATTAATATTCATGATAGGAATCTTTTTAGGATTAGTATTTAGGTATCAAAGAACTACTAATAATAGTATTTTCTTTCTGTTGTCAGTATTTTTATTGCCTTCGTTATTTTTATACTTAAAATCCGGTTTTGGCACAGCAACATTTTTAAGATTATTATTCCCTTTTTTTGTGAATTTAATATTGTTGTATCTATTAAATAAGTTAAAAAGAGAGGTTTTATAAATGAATAGCATTTATATGATAGCTAGAAAGATATATATTCATATTTTTAGTATTATATATACATTTTTCTTAAAATTAATAGGAGTAAAGATTGGGAAAAATAATCTGTTTCTCTCTAAAATTATAATTAGAGGGAATCCTAAAAATATAGTAATTGGAAACCGTTGCAGAATTCAGAAGGGGGTATGTTTTAATGTTATTAGGGATGGGAAAATTATCTTGGGAGATGATGTATTAATTGGTGATTATACTATTATCAGTTCTTCTTCAAATATTAAGATAGATAATGGGACAGAATGCGCAGCGTTTTGCTATATAGTCGATCACGATCACGATACACGATTTACAAATTCTGTTGGTCAAGATATATATATTGGTGAAAATACTTGGCTTGGTACTAAAGTGACTATTTTGAAAGGAGTTTCAATTCATAAAGAGTCTGTTGTTGGTGCAAATTCAGTTGTAACAAAAAGTTTTTCCAGCACCTCTCTAATTGCTGGAACACCTGCAAAATTAATAAAGGAATTAAGGTGAGTATAATAATGAAAACAGATGTAATATATTTAACGAATGCTTTTCCTCAGCAAAGAGTTTTAAAATGGGTAAATAGTTTAAACGAGCTAGGTTACAATGTTTATGTGTTTTCCTGCAGAAAAGAACAAAAAAAAGTGAGTACATTCGATAATAAAATGAATTTTGAAGTTTTTGGAAAAGGGAATTTTTTTGATTTTAATCCATATTCTTACCATCGTCTAAGAAAACTTTATAGATTAATAGATAAGAATAATATAGAACCGAAGTTAATAATAGTAAGAGATTTGTTTCAAAGCTATATAGGTTATAAATTATCTAAAAAATATAATGCACAACTCATAATTGATGTTGCAGATAATTATCCTGAGGTTTTTAAGGCGATTACAAAAAACAAGCTTATAAACAGTGTGTTATACTACTTTTTTAATTATGTAGAAAAAAAAGCATTATTTAGAGCTAATATTATTACAACAGTTAGTATGCATAGCAAGAATTTACTTATAAAGAAGCATCGTATTAATCAGGAGAAAATTATCCCTATAAGGAATATCCCTTTAAAAATATATAATAAAGACTTACCTATATGTAAAAAAGATAATAACAAGATTGTTTATATAGGATCTTATAATGAAAATATAAGAGATTTAAAAACTATATGTAGAACAATAGTAAGATTATATGAAGAATTGGGAATAAAGTTAGATATTTTTACTTTTGATAAAGCTAGGGTGAAAAATACCTTAGAAAGTGAATTAGGAAAAGACTATAAGAAATATATAAACGTACAAGATACAGTTAGTAATAGAGATTTGTTTCGAGTCCTTTCTGAATACTCAATGGGTCTAATACCACATTTTAGATCAATCGCTACTGACTATACCGAACCGAATAAACTATATGATTATATATATTCAAATATTCCAGTATTATCCAGCGACAATCCTACTTTAGTGGATTCTATCTATCGTTATCGTATTGGTGAAACTTATTCTCCAGGTGATACGGAATCATTGTATAATGCAGTGATAAAAATTTTGAAAAATCGAGAATTGTACGTTAATAATATCAAAAAAATAAAAGGGACTTTATATTGGGAGAATGATTTTAGACACTTATCAGATGAAATAGAAAAATTTATGTTATGAGGATGAATAACAATGAAACAAGTTCTTCAGAATTTAAATTCAGGTGAAACAAAAATAGAGGAGATACCTACGCCATCAATAAGAAGAGGTAAACTACTGATCAAAACAATTGCTTCTGTTGTTTCTTCTGGAACAGAAAGAATGTTAGTAGATTTTGGACGAGCTAGTTATCTCCAAAAAGCTCGTCAACAGCCCGAAAAAGTAAAACAAGTCATCGATAAAATTAAAACAGACGGTCTCCAACCTACTATTAATGCCGTGAGAACAAAACTTGACCAGCCTCTCCCACTTGGCTATTCAAATGCGGGAATTGTAGTTGCGGTTGGTGAAGGTGTAGAAGGGTTTAAGGTTGGAGACCGTGTTGTTTCTAATGGACCTCATGCCGAAGTGGTATGTGTGCCTAAGAATTTATGTGCAAAAATACCTGATAATGTAGATTTTGAATCAGCGGCATTTACAGTTATTTCATCAATTGGATTACAGGGGATTCGTTTAGCTCAGCCTACTCTTGGGGAGACTTTTGTTGTTATAGGGCTTGGACTGATAGGATTGATTACAGTTCAATTATTAAAGGCACACGGATGTAAAGTATTAGCTACAGATTTTGACCAAAATAAAGTAGATTTGGCAAAAAGTTTTGGAGCTGAAGCCATTAATCTTTCTTCCGGTATCGATCCTGTAGAATATGCTCAGAAGTTTACAAATGGGAGAGGAGTAGATGGGGTTATTATTACAGCTTCTACAAAAAGTAGTGAACCGGTCAGTCAGGCTGCAAAAATGTGCCGAAAGCGTGGTCGTATTATCTTAGTTGGCGTAACAGGACTCGAGCTTTCACGGTCTGATTTTTATGAGAAAGAGCTAACCTTTCAAGTATCTTGTTCATATGGACCGGGGCGTTATGATGTTGAATATGAGGAAAAAGGAAAGGATTATCCATTTGGATTTGTTCGTTGGACAGAGCAAAGAAACTTTGAAGCCGTCCTCGATATGATGGCTGAAGGTAAATTAAATGTAAAGCCTCTTATCTCTAAAGTGTTTTCAATTGATGAGGCTGTAGAAGCATATCGAACTTTATCGGAGGATAAGTCAGTAATTGGAATTGTGCTGAAATATCCTGAATTTAATGGGGAATTTGTTCCTAATACTACAGTAATGCTAAGAGAGAAAGTTACTTATTCTCCTCAAAAACCGATTATTGGGGTTATAGGTGCAGGAAATTACACGAATCAAACTCTTCTCCCTGCTATGAAAAAACTAGATGTCCAATTAAAAACAATTGTAAGTAGTGGGGGAATCAATGGAGTTCATGTAGGTAAAAGGTTTAATTTTGAGCAAACCACAACGGACGCTCAAACAGTAATTAACGATTCCTCCATAAATACTGTATTTATTACAACTAGACACGATACGCATGCTTATTATGTAAAAGAAGCTATCAATGCGGGTAAACATGTTTTTGTTGAGAAGCCGCTTTGTTTAACTCATGAGGAGCTAGAGGAATTGAAAAAATTAAATTACGACAACAAAATCTTAATGGTCGGTTTTAATCGGAGATTTGCTCCACATATTCAAAAAATGAAAGAATTGCTTGATACTACCGCACAACCTAAGACAATGGTTATGCTTGTTAATGCTGGCTACATTCCTGCCGATCATTGGACGCAAGATCCAAAAGTAGGTGGTGGACGTATTATTGGTGAAGCGTGCCACTTTATTGACTTATTAAGATTTTTAGCAGGAAGTAAGATTAAATCGATTCAAGGGATAAAAATTGGTGATACAAGTAGCGAAGTTACTGATGATAAGGCGACCATTACTATCACATTTGAAGACGGTTCTATTGGAACAGTTCATTATTTTGCTAATGGCCATAAATCATATCCTAAAGAAAAGCTTGAAGTATTTGTCGGTGGGAAAATTCTCTCGCTTGATAATTTTAAAACGTTATATGGATACGGATGGTCAAATTTCAAAAAAATGAAATTAAGAAGCCAAGATAAAGGGCATTTAAATGGAGTAAAAGCATTTATAAATGGCATTGAATCAGGATATGCTCCTATTCCATTGGAAGAAATATTTGAAGTTACTCAAGCAACTTTAGATGTTGCACAGCAACTACGCTACTAAGGGATGAAGTTTATGAAAAACAAATTGCAAATCATTAAAAACATGGGAGTAGGCTGGACTCTTTTTAGGACCAAATATGAAATAGAAAAAAAGCTTGGTTTAATAGAGAGAAAGTTCAAACCTATACAAATAGACAATAGTGAATTTATTAGAAAGCTTAAATTGAAAAATGTCCATGACGAAGAATCGTTTTCTTCATTTTTTAAAGATAACTTAACGCCTTTTTTCTTTAGGCCTAAAGAAGTGATAGAACTAAAGAATATTTTGGCTGAAATTAGAAAAGAAAAAAATAACGATATTTTAAAATTAGCGGATGATATTTGCCAAAACAAATTTCTCTACTTTAGCAAGTGGAGTGTAACATTTAAAGAAATTGATTGGCATTTAAATCCTGTAAAGCAAAAAAAGGCACCAAGTAATAAGCATTGGATTAATATCCCTGACTTAGGCAAAGATTTTGGAGATATAAAATTTATTTGGGAACTGTCAAGGTTCCCTTTTGTTTATGCATTGGTAAGGGCTTATGCAGTGACTGGTGATTCTAAATATGTTCGTAAGTTCTGGGAGTTATTTGAGAGTTGGGTGGAAAACAATCCTTTAGAGACAGGTGTTAATTATAAATGTGGGCAAGAAATGTCGTTAAGACTAATGGCGTGGATTTTCGGGCTTTATGCCTTTCTGGAGCATCCAGAGACTACACCCAAAAGGATTACAACTATATTGAAAATGATTTATTACCATACTGATCATATTGATCGGCATTTTGAATTTGCTTTAAAGTCAGTAAGAAATAATCATACGATTTCAGAAGCAGCAGGAATGTATACAGTAGGATTATTGTTTCCTTTCTTCGATAAATCGAAAAAGTGGAAAGAAAAAGGAAAAAAGTATCTTGAATTGGAAGGGCTAAGACAAATATATGTCGATGGTTCTTACTTACAGCATTCCATGAATTATCAAAGGTTGGTTGTCCAGGATTATACATGGGTCCTGCAGCTTGCTAAATTGAATAATGATGAATTTTCTGAGGAATTAAGAGAGAGAGTTAAAAAATGTGTATTGTTCCTATACAACAACCAAGATGAATATACCGGTAGGTTACCTAATTATGGAATGAATGATGGTGCTTTAATCCACCCGTTAGCATCTAATGATTATCTAGATTATCGACCACAACTGAATGCCGCATGGTATGTACTGACAGGCAATCGGTTATATGAAAGAGGATTACATGATGAAAATCTTTTATGGCTATGTGGTGTCGAGTCATTAGGTGTGCCATTGAATGCTCCTAAAAGGGGTTCTAAAGAGTATTCAATTGGGGGATATTATACAATTCGCTCGCAGAACTCCCATGGGTTCATTCGATGCACTTCCTATAAAGATCGCCCATATCAAGCAGACATGCTTCATTTTGATTTATGGTGGAAAGGTTATAATGTTTTAGCGGATGCTGGCACTTACTCTTACAATACAGAACAAAAATGGCAAAGTTATTTTAATGGAACGTCTTCTCATAACACGGTCATGATTGATAACAAAGATCAAATGGAGAAGGCATCTCGGTTTATATGGCTTAATTGGACAAAATCGAAAACTTTATGTTTTAAACAGATAGGTAATATTAACGTATTTGAAGGGGAACATTATGGTTATTTGCCTTTGATTCATCGAAGGGCAGTTTTAAATATTGAAGACAATTGGATAGTTATTGACGACATATTTGGCGATTTTGGAGAGACAAATCATAATGCTTCTCTTCATTGGTTAATAGGTACTAATGAAATTGAAACAGTAAGTGATGATAGTTGGCGTTTGCCGGTAGAAAAAGAAAATTTATATATAAGAGTTTTTTGCCAATCTGATTTTTCCAAAGAAATATATAGGGGATCAGATAACCCTATCCAAGGATGGCAATCACTATATTATGGGGAGAAAAAACCTGTCCCACAACTAAAGTTAAGTTTTAACATTAAAGAAAAAGCACGGATAATTACGGCTATTTCTTTAAATCTATCAGACATTGATTATCATAATAAAACGGATGTATTAGAAGTAAAAGGACAACGTTTTGTTTTGCAGGATATTGGTTCCAATAGCATTTTTAAGTTTAACTAAAGGTGTGTTAAAACGACTATGAGAATATTAGTGTTACATCAATATTTTTTAGGAAAAGATGATCCAGGAGGTTCTCGTTTCAACCAATTTGTTAAGTATTGGGAGGAAATGGGACATGAGATTACGGTTATAGCAGGAACAGTCCATTATTCGACAGGGAAAAAGGACGAGAAATATAAAGGCAAATGGGTTGTGAAAGAAAAGTATTCCGAAAATGTAACTGTTTATCGCACATATGTCTCAGAAGCTTACAATAAATCATTTCTTGGTCGTTTATGGGGATACTTTTCATTTACATTTTCTTCTTTGTATGCAGCTTTGTTTAAAGTTAAAAAACATCATGATGTAATGATTGTTACATCACCTCCGCTATTCGTTGGGGTAACAGGTATAATCACAAAAATATTCAAAAGAATCCCGATGGTATTTGAAGTGAGGGATTTATGGCCGGAGTCAGCTATTGATACAGGGGTTCTTACTAATGGTCTTTTGATTAAAGCAGCGTATTTAGTGGAAAAACTATCTTATAAATTTGCCGATAAAATTAATGTTCTAACCCCTGCATTTAAAAAAGCTCTAATAGAAAAAAAGAATGTTAAAGAAAATAAAATTATTTTTATTCCTAATGGTGCTGATACAGATATATTTCAGCCCTCTGAAAAGGAAAATTGGGTACGTGATAAGTACGGCCTAAGAGATAAATTTGTCGTAACTTATATGGGAGCACATGGGGTTGCTAATAACCTTGATTCGATATTAAATGTCTCTAAACTTTGTAAGGAATATAAAGATATTGTCTTTTTGTTAATTGGCGATGGCATGGAAAAGAAACGATTACAAAAAAGAGCTGTGGAAGAAAATATCGAAAATGTAATTTTTATCGATTCCAAACCTAAAAAGTTGATTCCTGACTTTTGCAATGCTTCTGATGTTTGTACAGCTGTATTACAAAAAGTGGATACATTTAAAACAGTATATCCTAACAAAGTATTTGACTACATGTCGTGCGCTAAGCCGATTTTAATTGGAATTGACGGCGTAGCCAGAGAATTAGTAGAAAACAGCAAAAGTGGCTATTATGTAGATCCAGAGGACCCAGAGGATTTTAAAGAAAAGCTCTTACTTTTATACAATAACCGTGCACTTTTAAATGAACTTGGCCAGAATGGTCTAGAGTTTGTTACGAAGAATTTTAGTCGAGAAAAATTAGCATATAAGTATATTGAAGAATTAGATAAAATTGTGAAATGAGGTGTATTCTTATGTCTAAAAATATTTGTGTTGTTGGCTTAGGCTACATTGGTTTGCCAACGGCTGCAATGTTTGCTGATTCGGGTTGGAATGTCGTAGGCGTGGATATCAACCCAATCGCTGTTGAAAAGATAAATCGAGGAGAAATTCATATCGAAGAAGTGGGTTTAGCAGAGTTAGTAGAAAAAGTTGTCCAACAAGGTAATCTACGTGCTCAATTAGAACCAACATATGCAGATTGCTTTATTATTGCGGTGCCTACTCCACATAATGAAGATCATACAGCCAATTTAGATTATGTTATCGCGGCAACAAAATCTATCTTACCTTATATTAAAGAGGGTAACACTATTATTGTTGAATCTACAATCCCTCCAAGAACAATTGATGATGTTGTTGCACCGGTTTTAAGAGAACAAGGTTGGAATGTGGGAGAAGACATTTATTTAGCTCATTGTCCTGAGCGTGTATTACCTGGTCGAATTTTAATTGAATTAGTAGAAAACACTAGAATTGTCGGTGGAATTAATGAGAAATCAGCAGAAAAAGCTGCGGAAGTTTATCGTAGCTTTGTGAAAGGAAAGATATTACTTACGAGCGCTGTTAGCGCGGAAATGGCTAAATTAATGGAAAATACGTATCGAGATGTAAATATAGCCTTAGCAAATGAGTTAGTTAAAATTTCTGAACATCTAGGAATTAATGCTCTTGAAGTAATTGAACTAGCGAATCACCATCCGCGAGTAAACTTACACCTTCCAGGTCCAGGAGTAGGAGGTCATTGTTTAGCTGTTGACCCGTATTTTATTATAGAAAAAGCTCCAGAACAATCTGTATTGATTTCAGACGCACGTCAAATTAATAATTCAATGCCTTATTTTGTTGTAGAGCAATTGAAAAAAATTGTGCCTGATAATCGTTCAAAAATAGCTGTATTTGGTCTAGCTTATAAAGGCAATATTGATGATATTCGTGAGAGTCCAGCTATGGATGTATTAAATATCTTGCAACAAGAAGGATATCGCTTAGGAATTTATGACCCACATGTTCAGCAAGAGCAAGTAAACTTTAAACTTTCTTCTTTTGAAGAAGCTATTTCAGATGCTGAATGTATTTTAGTTCTTACAGATCATAATGAGTTCAAATCATTAAATGAAGAGCAAATAGTCAATCTTATGAAAAAACCGGTTATTTTTGACACAAGAAACTGTGTAAAAGTACATGAAGATAAAATCACTTATTATAACTATGGTAACTTGCACGAAATCAAATCTTTACAAACACAAACTTTTAATTAAAGCAAGGTGATTTATATTTGAAAAGAGTTTTTGATTTTATTGTTTCTCTGATTGCTCTTATCATTTTATCACCGGTAATTTTAGTAGTTGCGATCCTTGTTCGCTATAAATTAGGCTCTCCTGTTCTCTTTAAACAACAACGTCCTGGATTGCATGGTAAACCTTTTTATTTGTATAAATTTCGCACAATGACAGAGGAACGAGATGAAAAAGGAGAGCTATTACCCGATCACCTAAGATTAACTCCGTTTGGGCAGTTTCTTCGGAAATATAGTCTTGATGAATTGCCGCAGCTGTTTAATGTGTTGAAAGGGGATATTAGCCTCGTAGGCCCTAGACCGTTACTGATGGAATATTTAGAGCTGTATACACCAGAACAAGCCCGTCGTCATGAAGTAAAACCAGGGATAACTGGATGGGCGCAAGTGAATGGGCGCAATGCGATTTCATGGGAAGAGAAGTTTGAATTAGATGTTTGGTATGTAGATCATCAGTCGTTTTGGCTCGATTTAAAAATTCTTTTTCTTACGGTGATTAAAGTGCTTAAATCCGAAGGCATCAGTCATGAGGGACATGTCACCATGGAAAAATTCACTGGCACTAAAAATGCAAAAAAGAGTGGATGATGTAGATGAATCCGATTGTCGTCATCGGTGAAGGCGGCCATAGCAAAGTGATCCAAGATATTATCTTTGCGATGGGGTGCTACCAAATTATTGCGATTTTAGACGATAAATATAAAGATGTTTATAATAGGGATGGAGTATTATATGGTCCGACTTCTGTCGTTTCGAGCATTATAGATAGAGATCGGAATACGAAGTTGATTATCGCTATCGGAAACAATCAAGTACGCGCCGAAATAGTAAAGCGGATTCGTGTTGATCATGAAAAGTTTGCTACATTAATTCATCCTTCTGCCATTATTAGCCCTTCTGCGCGCATTGGGGAAGGAACTGTGATTATGCCGAATTGTGTGGTGAACGCAAATGCGGAAATCGGTAAACATGTCATTATCAATACAGGGGCGATTGTAGAACACGATAATCGTATAGGGGATTATGTCCATATTTCTCCTAACGCTACTTTAACAGGTAGTGTCACGATTGGAGAAGGAACTCATGTTGGTGCGTCTGCCACAATTATTCCAGGAATAAAAGTTGGTAAATGGAGCATTATTGGCGCGGGTTCAACGGTAATACGGGATATACCGGATTTCAAAAAAGCAGTCGGATGTCCGACTAGACTGCTAGATTAGTGTTATAATATTTTTGTTAAGGAAGATTATAAATTTTGGGATATAGGGATGATATCGAATGAACAACAAATCTCGAATTTTTCTTTCCCCTCCTCATATGAGCGGAAACGAACAAAAGTATATCAATGAAGCGTTTGAAACAAACTGGATTGCTCCGCTTGGTCCGAATGTCGATGCGTTTGAAAAAGAGTTGGCGAAATATGTAGGTTCAAAAGGTGCGGCCGCGGTTAGTTCAGGGACGGCGGCGATTCATCTTGCGTTGCGGTTGTTGGATGTCCAACAAGGGGATAAAGTGTTTTGTTCCTCATTGACGTTTATCGCGAGTGCCAATCCGATTTTGTATCAAGGGGCGGAGCCTGTTTTTATCGATTCGGAGCCTGATACGTGGAATATGTCTCCGGTGGCGTTAGAAAGAGCGATGGAAGAGGCGAAAAAGGAAGGCAAGCTTCCGAAAGCGGTGGTTGTTGTTAATTTATACGGTCAAAGCGCGAAGATGGATGAAATTTTAGCGATTTGCGATCATTATCAAGTGCCAGTGGTGGAAGACGCTGCGGAGTCGCTTGGTTCTACATATAAAGGGAAGAAAAGCGGCACGTTTGGGAAGTTCGGCATTTATTCGTTTAACGGAAACAAAATTATTACTACTTCTGGCGGAGGAATGTTGGTTTCCGATGATGTCGAAGCGTTGCAAAAAGCCCGCTTCTTGGCGACTCAGGCGCGCGATCCGGCTCCGCACTATCAACATAGCCAAGTAGGATATAACTACCGCATGAGTAATATCGTCGCTGGCATCGGCCGGGCGCAGTTGGAAGTGTTGGACGAGCGGGTAAAAGCGAGACGGGCGATTTTTGATCGTTACGTGCAAGCGTTAGGAGATATCGAAGGAGTTCACTTTATGCCTGAACTGGAAGGCACGATGTCCAATCGCTGGCTAACGACGTTGACGATCGATCAAAAAGTGCTTGGCGTGACGCCGATGGATATCATCAATGCGCTTGCGGAGGAAAATATTGAAGCGCGTCCTGTATGGAAGCCGCTTCATCTGCAGCCTGTGTTTAATGGAGTAACGTATTACCCGTATCAGGAAGGTTGGAGCGTTTCCGATGAATTGTTTGCCAATGGTATTTGTTTGCCGTCTGGCTCCAGCATGACCGTTGAGGACCAAAATCGGGTCATTGACGTCATTGTCAAAACAATAAAATGATAAATAACCGTTTGCAAGCCTCCTGTTGAAGTTGTTCAGCAGGAGGCTTATTTCATTTCTACGTTGGAGGGGATTGTTGTGACGAAGAAAAAGACTCTGCGACCAGAAATCGAGCGTTTCAAACATATCTTAATCGAAGCGTATCAACGCGGGGAATTGTCCGCCAATATAACCGCGAAAGACATGGTTCGGGAGCTTGCTCATCAGTTAAAACCAATTTTTAAAGGGGATAATCATAAGTAGTATGGGAGGTATGTATGTCATTATTTCAACAGCTGCCAAAGTCCGTAAAAAAGACGATTCGCTATATTCTGCAGGATGTTCATTCACTAGAAAAGCTGGAGTGGATGGAAAAAACGATTCACTATTATATTCAAAAACGAAAGAAGGAATTAAAAAATGATTCGTTTAAACAAATTAGGCGATGAAAGGAAAAATAAGATGATTCCTTGGATTCTTGTATTCGCATGGGGTGGGATGATTGATTATTTTACGGAATCTCCTATGTTTACTGGTGCGAATACAGCAAGTTGAATTAGTGAAATCATACAAAAGCTACAATTAGGGCATGTTGATCATATCAATGATGGGTTTTTGTCATGGAATTACATCGTGCGTAAATTGGCGCATCTTTCGGTATTCGGCCTGCTTGTTGTTCTTGTGTGGAGAGTGTTATATCCATGGCGGTTTGCGATGGCTAGCGCTTGGATGTTTGCCATTATTTGCGCAGGTTTGGATGAGTGGCACCAGTCGTTTCAGCCGGGGCGGACTCCGCTTTTATCGGATGTAGTGATTGACGCGTGCGGGACGGGGATTGCTGTACTATTCTTTCGAATGTATTTGCGTTTGAAACGTTCCTAAGTGTTTCTTATTTTGCTAGGGAAGGCAGGTGCTTTTGGTTTTAACAGCGTCTTGGACTCATTTTTTATCACGTTTATTAAAACAATTCAGTAGCTACTTTTTGCATAATGGCGGCTTTTTCTGCTTCTTTTGCATCTTCGTATTCCTTTTTCAATACCTCTGCATCTTCCGGATTAAAGCCGTATTGTTGTAAATCGTCCTTCGCCGCTTCATAGATTTGTTGAAACTTCGCATTGATTTGTTTCTCCAATTCGTTGGCTCTTTCCACGTATTTTGAATAAAGGTCAGTTAATGTCATTGGTTTCGCTTTCCATTCGCTTATTGCTTCATCAGCTAGCTTTTCTACATTTCTATTCGCATATTGTTGTAACTCCTCTAGTTTTAAGCGATATTTCTCGATGATCGCCTCAGATGTAAGAGAGTTTTCCGTGCTTGTTGTTTCGTGTTTTGGTATGTCGCCTTGTGGAATATTCTGAGCATGGAGTCCTTTGTTGTTGACCATCGTCGGTGGTATAGGCTCGCTGAAAACGATCAGCCCGTACAGTAACGGAGAAAAAACAAACAGAATGGCAGCTCCTAACAGAAGGAAGTTTCGTTTTAGACTAACGTCTTTTCCTTTAGATCTTCGCCATTTTAGATGCATAAGAAGAGGAAGCAATACGCCAACAGAAACGCCGAGAGTGTTTGCGATTGCATCATAATATTCTGCCGTTCGTTCGGGAATGAGCAGTTGCCGGTATTCTTCTAACATGCCAATGAAAATGAGTGAAAACCAAACGGTACAAATGCGCTGCAATCCATTTGCGAACGGAGGAATGAGGCATACCGTGGCCGCAAGGGCAAAGGCAGTTACCATATAAAAAAAGAAATGTTGTAGTTTATCGACACCAATATTAAAAATCGCCGTTTCCAACATCATCTCACCTCATCCATAAGTATGAACAGAAAGCTGTGATGATAAACAGGATCTCATATAACTGCATTGTCACCAATAAATTGCGGTTGTCTGCACATGTTGTTAACACCGATGATAAAATCCACCATATAGCCGGCATAAAATTCCCCCACTTACAATAGAACCGTAGTTTCAATCATGGGAGGAGCTATGGTTCGTGATGACGAGAGGGAAATTTTCTATGTCAATTTAGAGGATTTCCTATAGTAGTTGTCAAAAACGATTTAAAATTGGATCTTACGTTTCTTTTGGTGAAAAGTAAAGATAATTGAGAATGAGAATCTTGAAAATTCTAATTTACACACTAATTTTCTCAATTAGTTATTCCCTATCACCAAGATTGCGTAAGAGCCATTTTATCATCGTTGATTAAACGTAAAAAAGTAATGCAAAAAGTGCTCTTCTAAGCATCGTGACGTTGATGGAGCGAGAAAATCTCTGTCTCGGGCACATTAGACGTTATTCGCAACTCATATTACATAATGGAAACAACAAACATGATGTCGTGAAGAAACACATACATATATAGGAATGGATCACGAACATTTTATAATCTGTTGAATATCACTTTGATTGTCATTCTGTTTAATGGTTGCTAGAATAATGCATGCCACGTTTTTTGGCAGAAGGATACATTTTCCTAAAATAGTTTTTTACGACTTCATGTTTATGCATGAGAGGAGTTCGGACATGTCGAAACTGTTCGTTTATATATCCCTCGTCTTGATTATGATGATCTGGGGATTTAACGTGATTGCCATCAAGATCTTAGTCGAACATTTTTCGCCGGTGATGTTAACGTCGTTTCGGATTTTTACTGCAGGGATCGTTGTGATTCTGATTTTGCTATTCATGGGGCAGTTGCGGAAATTAACTTGGAAGGAAGTTATGTATATTGGCATAGCCGCTTTGTTTAGTGTTGTTGTCCATCACCTTTTTCTTGCGCTCGGATTAACAAAAACGACAGCGGCCAATGCTGGCTTAATTTTAGGGCTTGTTCCGCTGGTGACATCGGTGTTAGCGGTCATCTTTTTAGGCAATCGGTTTACAGTGTTTCGGTTTGCTGGGATTTTTCTCGGGTTTACCGGCGTGGTATTTGTCGTGTTAAACGGCGAAAGCGGCATTCACCATGTGTCCATTGGCGATTTTTATGTATTTCTGGCCGTATTATCGCAAGGAATCAGTTTTATCATGATTAAAAAAGCAACGGTCGATGCGCGTGTGATGACAGGTTGGATGTTGTTGTTTGGGTCTTTGCTTTTATTTTTCATTAGTTTGTGGATGGAACCGAACGGCTTATCCAGCTTGGCCAACGGTACGCCATTCTTATGGATGATCTTCCTTGCTTCCGCTGTATTTGCCACTGCGCTGGGACATATGTTTTACAACCAAGCGATCCAACATATTGGTGCGGTGGAATCGGCGATTTTCATTAATTTGAATCCTTTGTTTTCTTTGCTGGGAGCTTATTTATTTCTTGGAGAATCTATTTCCTTTACACAAATGCTGGGATTTATTTTGATCGTGCTCGGCGTTGTCTTAGGTGGCGGTGTATTGGATGAAATCGATGCGCTTGCTCATCGCTCAAAAGTGATGGGGAAAAAGTGTTAAAAACGGAGTTTAGTAGAGCTCCGTTTTTTATTGTTCTTTTCCTTTTTGTGAGGGTGCCTGTATATACAGTATAAAATCGGTTAATCAGGAGAATTAGGGCCTAAACAGCTCTAATGTATAAGCGCCTGTCCCTTGTCGAAGGCTATTCCGTCAATGAAGTCATTGAAGTATGTGGCCGCCCGGCCGCCCCGGCGCGCCTCATCAAACTGAATGGAACCACCGTATATCAAGGTAGTGTTAAGAGGCCGAGAGTTAGTCACCCTTTCCTACTCGATTTGGCTAACCAAAGGCGGTGGTTGCGGGTGTTTTCTATCGAGCGTTTGGCGGTTTCTTTTGATGAATAGGGATGTATATATGTGATGAGGCAATGCCGTCTGGATCTTCCCCCATTCATTAGCGGAAAACGATGATGACACACAAATGCGTGATTATTTGTTAAAATATTAATTATATTCAAAAAAATAAAACGCCGTTTTTCGGAGCCGGAGAGGCGTTCTTTCGTAAAAAAGATAAAAATTTATTTACATCAATTAAACAAAATCACCAAATATGTGAAGTAACCTAATATATTAGAATAGGCGGTTTGCCGACCGTTCCATAACCGACAGAATGGGGGAGAGAGCAGTGGGGAAGATAGAAGATGCCTCGCCTTTGTATGAAACAAAGAGGCGGCCGGGCTGGAAGCTGTATGTTTCTTTGCCGGTTTTATCGTGGGCGTTGTATGATTTTGCGAATACGATTTTTTCTTCGAATGTGAATACGATTTTTTTTCCGCTTTATGTTTCGGAAACGGTGGGAAAAAGCGAGAGCTTGAACCAGATAGCCAGTACATTTATTTCGTATGCGAATGCGTTGGCCTCTTTCTTTTTAGTTGTATTTTCTCCTTTATACGGCACATGGATTGACCGGACTGGGAGAAGAAAGAAATGGCTTGGGATCTTTACGGCTCTTTCGGTTGCGGCGACGTTGCTTATGGGCGTTGCCGGATATTCGAACCGTGCGGATTTCATGTTTGGGTTGCCGGCGTCTTTTGTCATCACTGTGCTTTTATTTGTCGCAGCCAAGTTTTTTTACCATTCGAGCCTCGTGTTTTACGATTCCATGATTTCCAGTTTGGGGAATAAACAGGAAATTCCACTCATCTCCGGTTTTGGCGTTGCCGTCGGGTATGTTGGAACGCTTGTCGGGCTTGCCGTGTATCCGTTTGTTGGCGAAAAGGATTACTACCGGGCTTTTATTCCAAGCGCCCTTTTGTTTCTCCTCTTTTCTTTGCCGCTTTTTTTCTTTGTCAAAGAAGAAGCCGCTCTGCTCAAGCGAAAGGCCGGATTTTTTGCGGGCTATCGGGATATTTATGCGACGTTTACAGAAATGAAAAAGTATCAAAATATTTTTACTTTCATGATTGCCTATTTCTTTTTGAATGATGCGGTGGCGACGACGATCGCCATTATGTCCGTTTATGCCAAGGCCATTGCCGGGTTTACGGCGGGGGAATTTATCCTTTTATATTTAGTTTCCACCGTTTCTAGCATTATCGGTTCCTTTCTTTTTGGCTATATTACGAGAAGCAAAGGGGCAAAAAAAGCGGTTTTGTATGTCGGCATCCTGATGTGCATCGCCTTGGCAATAGGAGCGCTTGCTTTTTCCAAGTTGTCTTTTTGGATCGCCGGAAGTTTGTTCGGCGTCAGTTTAGGAGCGATGTGGGTCACTTCGAGAACGTATATTGTCGAACTTTCGCCGCAAGACAAGCAAGGGCAATTTTTTGGGCTGTTCGCGTTTTCCGGAAAAGTGTCGGCCATCATCGGTCCGGCGATTTACGGAAGCATTACCCTCCTTCTTCATTCGTATGGAAACATTGCCAATCGGTTGGCGATGGGGGCGCTTTTGGTGATGGTGCTCCTTGGCATTTTCTTTTTGCGGAAGATAAAGCCGCAGGCGCCAGCCGAGCCGGAAAGCTGACGGGAGATTTTATGGGCGCCTGTTCCTTGGCAGCCAGTCGGCGGCTAAATGGATACTTTATAGATGCAAACGGGAAAACCTTTAGCTTTCAGCTATGGGAATGAGAGAGAGCGTCGGACGGGAGAGGGTGTTCCTCCTCTCACAAGTCCGGCTATTTTTCTGCTGGATTTGTTAGATATGATTTAACATTTTTTATTTATACTGGAATGCGATCCGGCCAAACAGAAAGATTGCTTCCCTTTTTGTTTTGGGAAAGATGCGCTATGATAATTTTAAGAGAGTGTGAAGAGGGAGTGGGTGGAATGGCTGGAGATTATGGTTTAAAACGAATTTATGAACCATATGATTCAAAAGATGGAAAACGAATTTTGATTGACCGGATTTGGCCAAGAGGCATCTCGAAAACGGAAGCAAAAATTGATCTGTGGATGAAAGAGATTGCCCCAAGCCCCGAACTTAGAAAATGGTTTGGCCATAAACGGGAGCGGTTTCAAGAATTTTCAAAGCGTTATGTGACGGAGCTGGAAACGGAGGAACAAAAACAAATGCTGGTCAGGGAGCTGATAGCGATGGCAAAAAAAGAAAAAGTAACCCTCCTTTACGGGGCGAAGGATCAAGAATGCAATCATGCCGTTGTGTTACGAAACTTTTTAATGGGCCAACGCTAGAAAGGGTCCTTCTCCCTGACGGATAAGGAGAGAGGGCTGGATGGGCTTGGTGCCTGCCACTACGGACGACATAGGAAGGAGGAATGATTATGATCAAAGCCGTACATGGAGATATTACGAAACTGCAAGGCGTTTCGTACATTTGCAACGCGGCAAACGGAATCGGCCCGATGGGAGGAGGAGTGGCGGCCGCGATTCGCAAAGCCGGCGGCCAAGAGATTGAGGAAGAAGCGATCAAAGTTTGTAAGGAGCAAAATCCGATGCCAGGCGATCTTTATGTCACTCATGCGGGAACGCTTCCGTTTCAAGGAATTATTCATCTTGTGACGATGAAACAGCCGGCAGGACCGACGTCTTATGATGTGGTGCGAACATGTTTACACAATTTAGTCGCTTATTGCCGAAAGCAAGGCATTGACAAGGTGGCCCTTCCCGCGTTGGGAACGGGGGTAGGAAATTTGGATAAAACAAAAGTCGCCGCCATCTTCAAAGAAGTGTTGGAGCCGGTGAAAGACATTGAGTTTATCGTTGTTGATATTGACGAAGAATTTATCACATTATTCGCTGGAAGCGGCAATGCTTACTAAAAGAGCGGAGCACCTTCTTTGGTGTTCCGCTCTTTTGGTATGTTTATTGGTGTTTGTTCGGAGCGAAGCGGTGGATTCCCGCTTGATCAGTTTCGGCGAAAGTAGAATTTCTTGAAAAGGTTCGTTTTTTGTTTATGGTTAATTATGGTATTGCTAGAAAAAATTAATTTTTTAGAGTAAACAAGCATGATCAATAAAAGAATAATCTGTTATATATAAGGAAAATTTTATTAATGCCATCGAATGAAAGGTGTCGACTAAATATTTTTTGTAATGTGAGAATTCCTATTGTAATTTGTTTAGTAATGGAAAGCACAATTTCATTGATCATATATCATACACATTTGGGAGGTGTTTTATGTTATTTAGGAGGCCTTCGATCAAAACATGCAGGGCATTATTGGAAGAGTTACGATATGCGGCGCAGCCGTTTAAGGTGGAAAAACTAGTGTTTACGGGCGTGGGAGGAAGAGACGTGTATAATATTTCCGCGCCGTTTGAAGATGAGGGAGAGCTGGTCATAGCCGGCCGAGTGGAGTCAAGAGGTAGCGAACACTCGGAAGTTTATTTCTTTGTCCAGCGGGATGGGAAATGGACGCCGAGGGAAGGAGCGCCTGTTTTTGCCCTGCAGGATCCATTTGTTTCGAAAATTCATGGCCATTTAGTTTTCGGCGGGGTGCAAATTTTCCCTCATCCAACCATCGAGGGCACTTTAGGCTGGAGAACGGTTTTCTACAGAGGGAAGAATGTCGCTAGTTTAAAAGAGTTTGCCAAAGGTCCGGATGGGATGAAAGACATTCGATTAGTCGAGCTGAAAGACGGGTCGATCGGCGTATTTACGCGCCCGCAAGGAGAAAAAGGAGGACGCGGAAAAATCGGATTTACCCGCATCGCGTCGCTAGATGATTTGACGGCGGAAGTGATCAAAAGCGCTCCGCTCTTGAATAATCAATTCATCGATGAGGAATGGGGCGGGGTCAATGAACTGCACTTGCTTGCGAATGGGCTGGTCGGAGTTCTCGGACACATTGCTTATTTGGATAAAGAAGGCAACCGTCATTATTATCCGATGGTGTTTGTATTGAACCCGGATACGATGGAAACTTCGAATATCGAATTGATCGCGACGCGTTCGCATTTTCTCGAAGGCCCTGCAAAGCGGCCGGATCTTGTCGATGTCGTATTTAGCGGCGGGTTAATTCGGAAAAAGGATGGAACGGCGGACCTCTATGCGGGAATTAGCGATGCGGAGGCGCAAAAAATTACCATTGTCGATCCATTCATTAAATACGAAAGGCAGGAATAGGCATGCACATTTATCGGTACGAAGAAAATCCTCTCATTATTCGCTGGAAGCGGCAATGTTTATAAAAAGGAGTGGAACATCTTCTTTTGTGCTCCGCTCCTTTTCGTATGTTTGCATCGGCATCTTTTGTCTGCTTTCGAAGGCCGCTCCGCTGTCACCGCCCCGATGAAAAGGACTCCCGCGCAACGGCGTTTAGCGGGAGGCTGTCAATAATAAAGAAGAGACGGAATCCCAAATGTGTCGGGCCAGTCTCTTGCATGCGGCTTTTTTGGAGAAGGTTTATGATTGTTTTGGCGCTAATGCGGTCGATTCCCTTTTAATCAGTTTGGATGCGAGCAGGATTTCTTGGAATGGTTCGTTTTTGTTCTCCATTCTCCAGAACAGCAGCTCTACCGCTCTTCTTCCGTATAACTCCAAATCAATGTCCACGGTGGTGGTTTTTGGGGTCGCTATTTTGGACAGCTGCCCATTATCATAGCTGCATACCGATGCTTGCTCCGGTACTTGAATGCCTTGTTGCTGCAGGCATGAATTCACCAGGAATCCCAATCCGTCATTGGCGCAAAACCATGCGGTCGGCTGCTTTTTTAATTGCCGAATATATTGGAAGATGACTTCTTCTTTTTCTTCCGCGTTTTTAAAAATAAAATGTTCGTTTGGTTTAATTCCATAATCTTTCAAGGCAAGCAAGTATCCTTCATATCGTTCCTCGTAGCTTGGCGAATAATCGATATTGCCGACAAAAGCGATGTCCCGGTGATTCAGTTCGATTAAATGCTGGACGGCAAGATAGGCGCCAAAGCGATTGTTGGTTAATACGGCATCTGCCTGAATATTAGGATGATGGTGATCGACGAGTATGGTTGGAATGCCAGTGGCAATCACTTTATTAATGTATTCCGTGCTGATATGAGAAAGAATCAGGATCCCGTCTACCAGTTTATTTTCGATAAATGAAGGCAAAATAAGCCGTTCTTTTTGTTCTTGATTCACCGACTGAATGTGTAAGTTCATGCCCCGTTTTATTACTTCTTTTTCGATGCTCAAATAAATTTCTCCAAAAAAATTTTTAAAGGAAAATGTTAAATCCGAAGCGATTAATCCGATGTTTCCCGTTTTTCCTTGTTTCTTTTTCTTTCGCGGTCCTGGATATTGATAACCCATTTCCTCAGCAACGCGCTTGATCAGCTGCCGTGTTTCCTCGCTGACTCCCTGTTTTCCCCTTAATGCTTGTGATACGGAGTTCTTCGATATATTTAATCGATCTGCGATATCTTGCATCGTTACTCTCTTTTTCATCTTCACACCTACTATTCTTATAAAACATTCCATGAACCAAAGTATTCCATTTGCTTTCAACTAATATTGTAATAAGAATTAACCAAATTGGAAAGAAAAGAAACCATCCTTCCATCCATGACAAAACAGAGTTTTTTCGGCATCTTCACATGATTCCCGGTCTCAACGAGAAATAAATCAGCCAATGAATACGAATTATGTAACATTACAAACATTACATGATTTACATTACATTTGTAATATACATATATTTTTTTGTTTAGGCAAGCTTTTTATTTTTGTATAGAAATTTAGGAAGTTCAAAGTTTTGTAATGTAATTTATAAAAAAGCTATTGACTATAAGAATGAAAGGTGGAATAATTTTCTTGTGAAGTTACAAAAACAAAATTATATGTTTACAGATAGGAAATGTAACGTTACAACATTTTGATGCATCTGCATCCTCTTTTTACACCATCATTTTAAAGCGTTTTCATAATAGCGTGCATCTAGCATAGGATTTTTTAAAGGCAAAGATGCGAGACGATGCCATTCGTTTTTGGTTTGTTTCATTTCTTCGGCGGGAAGAAGGATTCGTTCCATTCTTTCATTGACTATAAGTTGATAAACGAATAAAAAGGTTGGAGGAGATTATTTATGGTGAGAGTCCATCGTTTTCTGGAAAATCCGTTAATCACTCCGAACGATGTGAAGCCATTTCACCGCGACCATGAGGTGATTGGGGTTTTTAACGCCGGGGTCGCCCAATACAATGGCGAAGTGCTGTTATTGCTTCGCGTCGCTGAACGCCCAATCAGCGAAGATCCGAATATCGTCAAAGCTCCTGTCATTGATTTTTCAAGCGGAGAAGGAAAACTGAAAGTGATCGAGCTACGTAAAGATGATTCGCGGTTTGATTTTTCCGATCCGCGTGCGATTCTTTACAACGATTTGCATCGTAGAGTCGCTTATCTTACGTCTTTGTCGTATATTCGTATTGCCCGCAGCAAAGATGGTCGCCGCTTCACCATTGATGAGAACCCTTTCATCTATCCGGGAACGGAACGGGAAGCATGGGGGATTGAAGATCCGCGCGTGACGCAGATCGATGATACCTATTACATTCAATATAGTGCGGTGTCGGCCGAAGGAATTGGCGTAGGGCTTGTATCAACAAAAGATTTTGTGACTTACGAACGCCACGGATTGATTTTTCACCCGGAAAATAAAGATGTGGCCATTTTTCCTGAAAAAATTAACGGAAAATACTATGCATTGCATCGTCCGGTGCCAAAAGGAATTGGCCGGCCCGAAATTTGGATTGCTGAATCAGACAATCTTCTTTATTGGGGAAATCATCAATATTTGTTAGGCCTTAGCGAAGAAGGCTGGGACAATGGCCGCATTGGCGGAGGCGCGGTTCCGTTTAAAACAGATAAAGGCTGGTTAGCGATTTATCATGCCGCTGATAAAAATGACCGCTATTGTTTAGGAGCTGTGCTCTTGGATCTTCATGACCCGGCCAAAGTTCTCGCCAAAACAAAAGAGCCTATTTTAGAACCCGAAGCGGATTATGAAAAAAATGGTTTCTTTGGCAATGTCGTGTTTACTTGCGGTGTCGTTGTAGAAGGAGATACCGTTCGAATCTACTATGGTGCGGCCGATGAATCTATGGCCGGCGCAGAACTTAGTTTGCAGGAAATCATGTCGAAATTAACGTATTTATAATAGCGATGAAGCATAGCGGCGTTTTTTATGGAAAAAATATCATCTGGCGGATGATGGGGGTGAAAATGCATACTCGGAATACAAAAATGTACAGAAACCATTCTAATGGTCAGGCTAATCACCCATTTTGGTATGCTTTTATTGTATAGGTTCATTTAAGCTTGAATAAAGGAGGAGCAAAACATGAAAAAGAAAGGGTTTACGAAACTCATCGCCGCATTGCTTGCCGTGGCTCTCGTTGGCACGGGCTGCCAAGGGCAAAATGGGAATGAAGGGAAAAATGACAAAGGCGGCGGGGCAAACAATGTGGTGGAAGTGGATTTCTGGGCCGCGCCTAACCCTACCCAACAAGGCTTTTGGAAAAAGATGGCCGATAATTATATGAAAGAACATAAAAACGTGAAAATCAAGGTTTCGCCAATGCCGGAAAGCCCTTCTTCTGAAGCCGGGATCCAATCCGCCATTGCATCAGGGAATGCGCCTGTGATCTCTGAAAATATTTCTCGCGGTTTTGCCGCCCAGTTAGCAGCGAATCATGCAATTGTGCCATTGGACGAATTTAAAGGTTTTGATGAGTTAATTAGCAAACGCCAAATGAAGGAAACGATTTCAAAATGGAAATTTGCCGATAACCATCAATACGTTTTACCTATTTATTCCAACGCGATGTTGTTTGGCTGGAGAATGGACATTCTCAAAGAGCTTGGATATAATGCGCCGCCAAAAACGTATAGTGAGGTTATTGAGCTTGGCAAAAAATTAAAGAAAAAGTATCCTGACAAGTTTCTATGGGCGCGGGCTGATTTAGTGCAACCAACCTGGTGGGCAAGATGGTTTGATTTCTTCATGTTGTATAATGCCGCTTCGAATGGAAACAGCTTCGTAAAAGGAAATAAATTTGTGGCGGATGACGAAGCAGGTGTAAAAACCCTTCAATTCTTTCATGATTTAAGCAAAAATGATTTGCTGTTGACTAGAAAAGCAACGGACCCATTTGAAAATGCGACAGCCATTATGGCAGATCTGGGGCCATGGACATTCCCGTATTGGGCTGAAAAATTCCCAGAAATGAAATTCAATCAAAATTATGTCTTATCTTTGCCGCCTGTGCCAGATGATGTAGATCCGAAAAACGCCAAAACATTTGCAGATACAAAAGGTCTGGTGATTTATGCTTCTGCCACAAAAGAACAACAGCAAGCAGCATTCGACTTTGTGAAGTGGGTATATTCAGATGCAAATAACGATTTAGCTTGGTTCAAGCAAACCAATTTACCGCCTGCGCGTGATGATTTATCAACCAATAAAGCGTTTGCGTCTTATCTTGCGGCAAACCCTCAATTGAAACAATATGCGGAAAATATTCCAAACGCAATCCCGCCTGTGGATAACGAAAAAGTAGTAGACATTCAAGAATTGATCGGCAAAGAAGCATTAAATCCGGTTGTCAAAGGCCAAAAAACCGCTGAAAAAGCCTGGAAAGATATGAAAAATGCCATTAACGGGGTGTTAAAGTAAATGAATAAAAGCACGGCAAGGGTGGGTTGGCTTTTGGCCAGCCCATACCTTATCTATTCGCTCATCTTCTTTCTGTTTCCGCTGCTATGGGCCGTTTATTTGGCTTTTACCAATTGGAACTTAATTGCGCCTGATTATGAAATGGTTGGACTGCGAAATTTTATCGAAGCGTTTTTTAGTGAAAGCGTCCGGGCTGCGTTTTGGGTTACTTATAAATTTATGTTGATGTTTGTTCCTATTGTTATTGCGGGTTCTCTCTTTTTGGCTTTGATTATCCATTCTTTGCCTAGGCTGAAAGGACTGTTTTCTGTAGGATATTTCTTGCCTTATTTGGCATCCGGAGTAGCTTCTGCCATTGTCGTCAAAGGGGTATTATCTTATAACAGCCCGTTCAACGCTTTCCTTCGCCGATATTTGGGCTTGGATATCGATTGGCTAGGTTCTCCGATTTTAGCGCCGTTGATCATTGCCCTTATGATGGCATGGAAATTCATGGGCTACTATGCACTGTTGTTTTTATCTGGTTTAGAAAGCATACCGAAAGAAGTCTATGAAGCAGCTGAAATGGATGGCGCCGTGGGATGGAAAAGGTTTTGGTACGTAACCCTTCCGATGTTGTATCCGTCATTTTATACCGTCACCATTTTAGCGGTAGGCCTCATGTTTGGAATCTTTACGGAACCGTACGTATTAACGGGAGGCGGACCAGATTATTCGACACATACATGGCAGTTGGAAATTTATAATCAAGCATTCCAAAAATTAAATGCTGGGTATGGAACAACCGTAGCGATCATCAACTCGGTGGTGACATTCGTGTCAGTTCTCGTGTTTAGAAAGGTTTTGGAAAAGTGGGGTGCAAGACATGGTTGGGAGTAAAAAAATAAAAACCACGCTGTTATACGTGTTGGCTTTTGTTGTTCTGATCATCATGGTGTTTCCTTACATATATATGGTTTTAAGCTCTCTAGCCCCATGGGAACAAGTGGACCGTAAAATTATTCCAACGAAGCTGACCCTGCGTTCGTATGAATGGTTATTTGCCGGCGGGGAAGATGTTGTTCCTAGACCATGGCTGCGCGCCTTTTTTAACAGCATACTGGTCACCTTGTCTTCTACTGCGCTCATGCTGGTGACGGCGATTCTAGTGGGCTATTCTTTAGCGAAATTAAAGTTTAAAGGCAGCCGTTTGATCAACAATGTCATTTTGTTTCAAATGTTTTATCCGGCGATTATCCTATTGATTCCGCTCTTTTTGATTGTTCGTTACTCTGGAATGTATGACACATATTGGGCCATGATCCTGCCAAAGGCTGTGAATTTGTGGGCCATATTTATGTATACGAACTTCTTCCGCAGCATACCTGATGAGCTGATTGAAGCGGCAAAAATGGATGGGGCAGGGCAATTAACCATCATTACGAGAATTGTCTTGCCAATGTCTAAGTCCATCACAACGATTATATTCCTGTTCCTCTTTATGGAAAGATGGGTAGAACTTTTATGGGATATGCTGGTGGTTAGAAATGAAAAATTGCTGACGCTAAACGTATTGCTGGCGCAGATGTTTGGCCCGTATGGAGCATATCCGGGGCCAATGTATGCGGCTTCGGTATTGCTGACATTGCCGATTCTTATCCTATTCATTATCTTTAGCAAAAACTTTAAAGAGGGAATGCAGTTTGTATTGAAGTAATGGCTGGCCAAAAATGACCAAACGGCGTTGTAGACCGGCTGCGATAAAGAATTCTTTATATAAGAGACCGCTTGCGAACGATGAATAAGATTCGGTCTCTTTTTCTTTGCGATGATGAGGGGGAGTGAACTGTGTTAATTAACAAAAATTGGAAAATACAATATTTTGACGTAGGACAAGTAAGGGATTTGACGATTGCGGATCCGAACTATATTGATCACTTTTGGATGTCCGCAAAGGTGCCGGGAGACGTACATTCGATTTTGCGGGAAAAAAATTTGATTGATGATCCCTTTTTTGGCCATAATGATTTGAAATCGAAATGGGTGGAAGAAAAGGTTTGGTGGTATCGTACGGAATTTACCTTTGAAAAAAACTTAGATCAAGATGAACGGCTGGAGTTGATTTTTGAAGGGCTGGATACTTTTGCGACTGTTTATTTAAATGGAGTGGAATTAGGGTCTACGGAAAATATGTTCATTTCTCATACTTTTGATGTGACTAGAGAAATCGTGGACGGAAGAAATGTCTTGGCTGTGAAATTTAATCCTGTCTCCTATCAGTTAAAGGATAAGGAGAAGAATTATTGGGCTGGATTTGGCAAAGACCGCATATGGGCGCGCAAGGCTCAATATCATTTTGGCTGGGACTGGGGTCCGCAAATTTTAACGGTAGGAATTTGGAAAGAGGTACGTTTGGAAAAAAGAAAAATTGCCAAAATCGAAAGTGTTTACGCAAGAACGCTTGATATCCAAGATTCTCGGGCTCTTGTTCAAATAGATATTTACACAAAAAGCTTTGTTAAGGGAAAACCGTTGCACGCGGAAATTACGCTAAAAGATCCAGAACAACAATTTTTCCAAACCGTAAATATGGAACAAGATCGGGCGACGCTGAAATTAAACATCGACCATCCAAACCTTTGGTGGACGCATGATTTAGGAGAGCCAAATCTTTATCAATTATCTGTCGTTTTAAAATGGGAAGATGAAGTTCTTGATACGTATCAAACCGAAATTGGGATTCGCACGATGGAAGTCATGCAAAGAGATCGCGAAGGGAATCCGCGGTTTACCTTTGTGTTAAATGGAGTAGAGATTTTTGCCAAAGGAGCAAACTGGATTCCTGTTGATAGCTTTTTAGGATCTGCCCCGGAATCGCGCTATCGCCATCTTATTCAACTGGCAAAAGAAGCGAATATGAATATGCTGCGTGTATGGGGCGGAGGGATTTATGAAAAAGACATTTTTTATCAGGAATGCAATCGTCAAGGGATTTTAGTTTGGCAGGACTTTATGTTTGCCTGTGCATTATACCCGGATTACAACCGCAATTATATGGAAAATGTCCGGGAAGAAGTGGTTTCGGTGATTAAGCGGCTGCGGAATCATCCTTCCATCGCTTTATGGTGCGGAAATAACGAAAACGATTGGTTATATGAAGTGGAGCGTGCTGCCGGGAACATTCATACTCCTTTTTACGGGGAAAAAATCTATCATGAGTTAATTCCTGAACTATTGGAAGAATTGGATCCTTCAAGGGTTTACTGGCCAAGCTCGCCATATGGCGGAAATGACCACAACTCGGAAGAGGAAGGCGATCGTCATAATTGGCAAGTTTGGCATGGAAATGTCGAACCCCGGAAATTTGGCCAGAATTTAGGGCAAAACATCAGTGTGGAGGGGGTTTCGTTTCGAAATTATAAGAAGGATCGCACCCGGTTTTGCAGCGAGTTTGGCATGCATGCTTCTGCCAATCGCTATACGCTGGAAAAAAATCTGCCTGAGGGAACTTTTTATTGGGGCAGCGATGAGCTGGCATATCGCAATAAAGATTATCATCATATAAAAGGGATTTTATTAATGGAAGGGTATACCGGCGTTCCAAAAAATGTGGAGGAATACATGAATTATTCGATGCTCACGCAAGCCGAAGGTTTAAAGTATGGAATGGAACATTATCGCCGTAATAAACCGCAAACAAGCGGAGCTTTAATCTGGCAATTGAACGATTGCTGGCCTGGAACAAGTTGGTCCATGATTGACTATTACCTTTTGCCAAAAGCTTCATATTATTATAGTAAAAAATTTAATGCTCCACTTTTATTTATGCTTGAACATGACCCTGGTGATGATTTGCATCTATGGATTGTGAATGACCGATTAGAAGATGTGGAAGATATACTGGTGTTTGAAGTGTTTCGTTTTAATGGCGAGTTAGTGTATTCCAAAGAATTTTTGATCCATGTGAAAGCGAATACTTCGACTCGCATTGCTTCCTTAACAGAAGCGGAGGTTTTGCAAGGCCAACCTGCGGAACAAGTGGTTGTCCGCTTAAAATCGCTGAAGAAAAAAGCAGAAGAAAATTATTATTACTTGAGAAATCATAAGGATCTTCAGCTCCCTAAAGCGAAGCTGCAAGTCAAAGTGATCCCGGAAAAACAAGAAGTAGAAATTTGTACGGATTGTTTTGCCCGTTTTGTAAAACTGGAACTTCCGGCTGAAAAAATTATTTTTTCTGACAATTTCTTTGACTTGCTTCCTTCGGAGCGAAAGATCATTAAGATAAGACATTTAGATGGCAAAACCATTTCTTTAGACGATTTAAGCGTATCAGCCATCAACGGCAGTGCTTGATCGAATGATTTTTTATCCAAGATTAGGGAATCGGTCTTGCCTGCCCCTTCCTTTTTCAACTAATATTTGTAATGTTGCATTTAATTTCTGTAATGTTCGCATAGTAATCTGGAGAAATAGAGGATGATATGATTCTTAAACTGCAAAAATACGAATAAATGGCGATAACTCGCGAATAAGGCAAAAAATGATGATTGACTAAATAAGTTAGGAATGTAGAATTAATGTTATAATTCTTGCTTGTAATTTTGGAGATGGTGTAAAGCGAAGGAGTTCGTTTGATGAAAGCATGTTTCCACATTTGTTTCATCAAAGCCATCTAGAAATCATTTTATTTGGGAAAGCCTGAATGGGGGGGAGATGACTCGCCATTCATTCTGAACGGTTATAGTTAGGCAAACGAGAGCGTGTAATATAATCACATGCATCATGTGTAAAACATCAATGGCAGGGAGTTGGGGGTTAGCTTTTATGAGGTTGAAGAAAACGGATGCCAAGACATGTGCCATGTTATTAAAAGAATTCGAAAATGCTCCGCAGCCTTTCAATCCGGAAAAATTGATTTTCAAAGGTATAGGGGACCGCGATGTTTATAATATTTCAGCGCCGTTTGAAGATGAAGGGGAACTTGTCATTGCCGGCCGGGTAGAACCTCGGGACAGCGAACATTCGGAAGTATACTTTTTCGTGAATCGCAATGGGGAATGGATACCAAGGGAAGGCGCACCGGTATTTCAGTTACAAGATCCTTTTTTCACCAAAATTGGTGGTGAATTAATCTTTGGAGGGGTTCAAACCTTTTCTAATCCAACAATGGAAAGTTCCCTCGGATGGAGAACTGTCTTTTATAGAGGAAAGCGTATTGCGGATTTAAAAGAGTTTGCTAAAGGTCCAGACGGTATGAAAGATGTAAGGCTTATCGAGCTGAAAGACGGATCGATTGGCGTGCTTACACGACCACAAGGTGAAAAAGGCGGACGCGGTAAAATTGGATTTATCCGAATTCCATCGCTCGATGATTTTACTTGTGAGGTGATGGAGAACGCTCCGCTCTTAGAAGGCCAGTTTATCGACGAAGAGTGGGGAGGAGCAAACGAACCACACTTGCTTTCCAATGGCCTGATTGGCGTGCTGGGGCATATCGCTTGTTTTGATGAAGAGGGACACCGCCATTATTACCCGATGGTGTTTGTTTTGAATCCGGATACGATGGAGTTTTCCGATATTGAGCTTATCGCAACAAGATCTCATTTTTTAGAAGGTGTTTCGAAGCGTCCGGATCTTGCGGATGTCGTCTTTAGCGGCGGCTTAGTTCGCAAAGGGGATGGAACGGCTGATTTATATGCGGGTGTCGGCGACGCCGAAGCACAAAAAATTACCATTATGGATCCGTTTGTCAAATACGAAAGAAATGAGATATATCAGGAAGAAAATAGATTTATAGCAGCGGAAGTATAAGTTAGAAAATATAAGTTTTTCGCCAAAACCGAAGTAATTCGGTTTTGGCGTTTTATGTATTTCAAGCAAAAATAACTGTTTTTCAAGAATTTGGGGCGGAACGGCATCGCGCGGCTGGTACGGATAGAACATTCCATCGAAGCGGACAGGGGAGTTGCTGGGCAATTTCGGAGCATCCGAACGAGTGAAGCGTGGCGCGTTCCGGCCAATGGAAAGGCACAACGTGTAGTGATGAAAGGGATATGGAGATTGGCTCCGTTAAAGAATGATGTTGATTTTTCTGACGGAGCAGCTCCATATTTAGAATATATAATAAAAAAAGAGAGGCGACCACTTTGGGTACAAGCATAGAGAAAACCATTTACATTATATCTGGACCATGTGGTGTCGGCAAATCTACAGTTGCAAAGGAACTTTCTCGAAATTTGAAATATGCTGCGCTTATTTCCGGAGATGACATCATGTTTATGATTGAAAAAGGATATGCACCGCCTTGGGAAGAATGGCTATCCATAACGTGGAAAAACATTCTTTCTTTAACGAGAAATTTTGTTCAGCATGATTTAAATGTTGTTATCGATTATGTTGTTGAAAGTGAATTGGAATGGTTTTGCCAGCATATTTCAGATTTAAATATACCCATTAAGTATATCGTATTAATAGCAAGCGAAGATAAGTTAATCGAGCGCTTAAATAAACGAGGCGATGACCATTTAATCGACCGTTCCTTATTCTTGTTGAAAAAACTGGGAAGCTCTGCTGGAAATAAAAAATATATTTATGACACAACCCATAAACAGCCATCGGAAATTGTTCATGATTTAATGCATCTTTCTGATTTTTATGTGACTGAACTGTGACAGTGGATGGAATAGTATCGATGTGCGCATTTTTTAAAAGGAGATTGGTCAAGACGGTTCGCTCTTTTCGTTTCTATTGCTTGGGGAAGTCCCAAGCCTAGAAATGACGAAAATATTTCAAGTCAAGGAATTCCATTTATCGAACGCATCATCTATGCATCAATCACCAAAAAATCCGCTTCCATCCGGGGACGCACTTTCCCCGGATTTCTTTACTCCAGGAACGCCCCTTTAAGTGGGAGTTTTTTGCCCCTTAGACATCCTACGATCTGATCTTCCGTCCAAAGCGCCTCTGTTTCTTTTCCTTGCTGTTGGTTCCTTGTCAAAATTTTTTCGAAAAATATTAACCTAATATTTAAGAATAAGATGGGTTTTTCGCTGTTTGCTTTTTTACAATAATTTAGTGGCGTAGCGGGCGGTATTGGTATTGTGACCGATGTAACAGCAAGAAACGGCAAGTTTTTATATGATAAGTGACAAAAAGGGTGTTAGAGAAACATGAAGTGGATTCCATCTCGCTTTAACGCGATTTCGCAAGCCAAAAACGGTGAGCTTATTCTTTACAACAGTTATACAGGGGCGGTCGGCGTTGTTGCGGAGGAAGAGAAAAAAACGGTGCTGCAAGCGTTAAAGCCAAGCGGCATCGACCGTGACTTATTGCCTGTTGAAAAAACGCTTGTCGAATGCGGGTTTCTCGTCGCAGAGAGTGTAAATGAAAAACAGCGCGCCCAGTTTTTGCATCAAACTTTACACCGGACGGATGTAATGCATCTGATTGTTCTTCCGACAGAAGCGTGTAATTTCCGCTGTACATACTGCTATCAAGATTTTTCGCGCGGAAATATGAGCCGCGATGTCATCAATGGGTTAAAACGTTTTTTGGAAAAGAAAATTCCGCGGCTCGAGCATCTTACGGTCAGCTGGTTTGGCGGCGAACCGTTGCTGGCGCTGGACATTATCGAAGAGTTAAGCGAAGCGATCGTCGAATGGACGGAGCGGCACGGCGTCACGTATCAAGCGGAAATGTCCACGAACGGCTATTATTTATCCAAAGAAACATTGCAGCGTTTATTGAAATATAAAGTGAATCGCTTTATGGTGACGCTGGATGGAAGCAAAGACGTGCATGATTCACGCCGGGCCCTTGCGAGTCGGGGGCCGACGTATGAGACGATCGTCAATCATCTGCTCGATATACAGACGTTAGATGATTCGTTTGAAATTTATATTCGTATTAATTTTGATGAAGACAATCTTTCCCATGTTCCGACGTTTTTAGAAGAGTTGGCCCGTTATTTTGCCGGAGACTCGCGCTTTCAAATTTTCTGCCGTCCTGTTGGAAAATGGGGCGGAGCGAACGATGAAGCGCTGCCGATCTGCGACCATCGTACCGCAGAAACGAAAATATGGGAGTTTACGGAATTAGGGATCAACAAAGGGCTGCAGATGAGCTCGATCATTGAGTCGATGCTCATGCCTTCCGGGGCGGTTTGTTATGCGGCCAAGCCGCATTCGTTTGTCATTGGGTCCAACGGTCAAGTGTATAAATGTACGTGTTTCCTTGACGAGGAATATAACCATGTCGGACGGCTTCATGCCGATGGAACGATGGACGTCGATTTTGATAAATTGGCCTTATGGGTTATGTCGGGAGAAGAACAAGACGAAACGTGCCAAGCCTGTTTTTTCCGCCCGGCGTGCCAAGGGAATCATTGTCCGTTGTACCGCATACGTAAAGGAAAGCGCCCTTGCCCGTATGAAAAACGAAAAATTAAACAAGTGCTGCGTTTGATTCATGCACAGCAATCGGCAATCCAGTGACATCGGCACGATGATGCCGCGCCGCTAGGCGATTTGAATGCTTAATGGGATGGCAAAACATTAGCGGCAAAGGAGGTGGTGAAACGATATGCGCATTTTACGCCCAGCGGTATCGCCAGTTGCGGCGTCCAATTCGGGAAGACTTTCTAAATCCGTTCCGGGCAACTTAAAATGACAAATGCCTGGTTTTCCCCCAAAGCTTGTCGGAAGAGCGTTGCCGCGAAGGCGGTACGCTCTTTTTTTATTTTTTATTTGGTAAATTCTCTAATAGGTTGTTTTTGGTGGAAAGTAAGCAATTCTTTGGACATTTTTTAATATGTTTTTTCTGTTCCTGCTATTTAATTCATTGCTGCCTATCTTTCTAATAGGAAACCGCTTTATTCTTCAAAAAATAACCCAACTTCCTATTTTTAAACGGACAGGAAAATATTTCGTGATATCGAAATATATAGTAGACGGAAATGAAGAGGAGGAGTAAGAAAGGTTGAGTCGTTTACATATAAGATTAGTAGTTTCCTTCCTTTTGGTGTCTATCATTTTTTCCTTTTTTCCACCTGTTTTTCAAGGGAAAGCAAAGGTAGACAAGGTGATCGTGCAAGGGGATCATTTGAACGTCCGGATAGGGCCGGGGACGTCGTACCGTGCCTTCGCAAAGCTTGATCAAGGCGAAACATATCACGTCCTTGATAAGAAAGGGAGCTGGGTCAAATTACGGTTGAATCATGGCGAAACTGGTTGGGTGGCGAAGCAATATGTTATTGGTGTGCGGAAGAAGGCAGTGGTGACGGCTGATCGTCTTCGCGTTCGTTCCATCCCAAGCAGCCATGGAAATATCATTGGCTATCTTGAGCAAGGCCAAACCGTTCACATAGCAGAAACGGAGGACGGATGGGCAAAAATTGTAGCACCTTCGTTCGTCGGCTGGGTTTCCTTGGCTTATCTCGCTTCGGATGGTCAGCAGGAAACAGAGATGAGACGAATAGGATGGGTAACGGCTGATTCCTTGAACGTAAGGGCAAGACCGTCATTGCAGGCAGAACGTGTGGAAAAAGTGACATACGGACAACAAGTGCAAATTATGTTGAAACGAGGAGAATGGTATCAAATTATCACAGAGGATGGAAAGATCGGCTGGGTGTCTAGCGATTATATATCCATTGTTTCTCCTGCGACTTCGCAATGGTTGACGGTATTGTATGACGATGTGAATATTCGTTCGGCTCCTTCGTTGGATGGGAACGTGAAAGCAACAGCACGGTATGGAGAGCGTTACCGGGTGCTAGGGAAGATCGGCAATTGGTATGGAATTGAAATTCCGGGACAAGGAATCGGTTATATTGCCGGCTGGCTCGTTTCCGTTAGTGCTGATGGCAAGTCGGAGTCCAAAACATTAAAAGGAAAGACGGTGGTAATCGATGCCGGACATGGCGGCAAAGATAGCGGTGCGAGAAGTGTGAACGGAACGATGGAGAAAACCTTAACTTTACGAACGGCAAAGCTGTTAAAGGAAAAGCTGAAACGATACGGGGCAAACGTCGTGCTGACGCGTTCCACTGATCGATACCTTTCCTTGCCCGAGCGTGTGCAAACGGCGTATCGCTATCAAGCCGATGCGTTTATTAGCATTCATTATGATAGTTCGAAGGATCAAAATGCCAAAGGAATGACCGTGTATTACTATGATATGTTTTCCGACTATTTGCTTGCATTGTCGCTTGAACATCCGTTTTCCCGCATCATGTCGATTCCGCTTCGCGGGGTGAGTTTCGGAGATTATCATGTTATTCGTGAAAACAAGCTTCCGTCTGTACTAGTGGAACTTGGATATTTAAGCAATCCGACAGAAGCGGACATCATTGCGACAGACCGTTACCAGCAGGAAGTGACCAATGCGATTGCCAACGGCCTACGCAATTATTTTGGATAATGTCATGAGTGAAAAGGCAGGGAGTTGAATCCCCTTCCTTTTTTTCTATCTTTTTTGTTATAAAAGTGCAAAGAGGAATGAATAGAAGAATACTTCGATTGGAAAATGGGTTTCTGCCGTTCAAGCCGAAAACGGATGAAGATCATTGTTGGAGTTTTCATATCGAATTCCATGTGATTGATTGGTTACCGTTTATGGTAACAGGGATGCGGGGAGATTGGGATGAAAGATATTTATCTATAAATGCCACAACAATGGTAATAAAATGAATATACTATCGCTATTGGTGTGAAGACTCCATCTCCCTGCCATATATGGATGATGACTCTCGCGCTTCTCATCGATTGGGGTGCGGCATAGAAGGGGATATTCCATTTTTTCTCCCCGCTTTCCGCCAGCTTCATAAAAAAATGTCCACGCAACGGATCGCTGCCCCTCGGCAATGCGCTCATACTAGGCTTTTTTCTATTGTCTTGATTGACGAAATGGAAGAAAAAATGTAATATTAAAAAAGTCGTAATTATACAAAAATAGTAAGTCTTGGTGCAAACCGGGATAAATGATTTCATTTTCAGAATATTTTAAATATCATATGTGGAGGCATCTTAGATGAAGAAAAAAGACATTTTCTTTACGGGGTTGATGCTTTTTGCTTTGTTTTTCGGGGCAGGGAACTTAATTTTTCCGCCATATCTTGGCATGGAAGCGGGGAAAGCGGTTTGGCCGGCGATTTTCGGGTTTGTCGTTACAGGGGTGAGTTTGCCGATTTTGTCTGTTGCCGCGATTGCGCTAGCGAAAGATGGGATTCAATCGATTGGCAATTATGTTCATCCTCTGTTTAGTTTATGCTTTTCGTTTACCATCTATTTAGCGATCGGCCCGTTTTTCGGTATCCCGCGGGGAGCGAGCGTCACTTATGAAATGGGAATCAAACCGTTTTTCAACGGGAATGGCAGCGCGTTTTCGCTTCTATTATTTACCATTATCTTTTTCGCGGCCGTTTATTGGTTAAGCTTAAATCCGTCAAAGCTGGTCGATCGCATTGGGGAAATATTGACACCTGCTTTGCTTCTTTCTATTGCCGTTCTTTGCGTTGCAGGGGTCATCCAGCTAAAAAATCCGCTGCAAGCACCGACGGAAAAATACGCTTCCGTCCCGTTTTTTAAAGGGTTTATGGAAGGATATTTAACAATGGATGCGATCGCAGCGCTTGCGTTTGGGATTGTCGTTGTGAACGCGTTAAAAGATAGAGGCGTACATCAGCAGTCAACAATGGTAAAAGGCACTATTCAAGCAGGATTGATTGCGGGAATGGGCTTGGCGTTAGTTTATATAGCGACTGCGTTGGTTGGGGCAAAAATGTCTGTAAACGGTCCATTTGCCAATGGTGGAGATCTATTGTCGAGTGCGGCTGCACTTTTATTTGGCAGCGGCGGAAAGCTATTGCTTGGCGTCATTGTCGCTTTAGCGTGCTTAACGACCTGCATTGGGCTAACCGCGGCATGCGCGCAATATTTTCATGAAGTGACGCCAAACATATCGTATAAAACCTATGTGACGATCATTACGATTTTTAGCTTAGCCGTTTCTAACTTAGGGTTGAATCAACTGATTTCGATTTCCGCTCCGGTGTTAACGATGATTTATCCTTTAGCTATTGTGCTTGTGATTATGTCGTTTTTCCATCGCTTCTATCAAGGTTCGGCGAAAACGTATGGGATGGCCTTGCTGTTTACCGCCGTGTTCAGCATCTACGACGGCTTGAACGCGTTTGGCATAAAGGCCGAGTGGCTGAAGGCGTTATTATCTTGGTCCCCATTTTTCTCGGTTGGATTAGGATGGGTGGTCCCTGCCATCATAGGGGCAATCATTGGCTTTGTGATGGACAACGTTGCCTTGAAGCAGCATAGGACAGCGCAAAAAAGAAGCACGGCGTCTGCCGTTAAGAGATAAAAGAGAAGGAGAGCTTGCCACGGTCAGAAGTGAACGGCTCTCCTTTTTTTCTTTTTTAGAATCGAAACCGTTCCCATCATACCCACGTAATCGTTGTAAATGAAAGGGAAGTTCATTATAGTTTATAATAACATATATGTACGAGAAATAACGTAAATGATCCGATGGTTTGACAGAAATGATGCTTGGTTAGGGAAATGTGTCATTGGATTGCCGCATACTATATTTTTCCTGACATTAGGCACGTTTGGAAGCAGAGTAAACAATCAAAGGTGTGATGAAATATGGATATTGCTGTAGCGGGTGCAGGATATGTAGGACTCGTCACGGCCGCGTGTTTGGCGGAAAAGGGGCACAGGGTGGCATGCGCGGATGTCGATATTGAAAAAGTGATGCTGCTTCAGCGCGGAATGTCTCCGATCTATGAGCCTGGTTTGGAGGAGTTAGTAAGAAAAAATCGTGAGCGGTTGTGGTTTACGACCGATTATGCGGCGGCGTATCGGCGGGCAGATGTCATTATCATCGCTGTTGGCACCCCGGAAGAGCGGGATGGATCAGTGAATTTGCGCTATGTGTGGGAAGCGGCAAAGCAAATTGCACGGACGGTGGAAAAAGACTGTGTGGTGGCGGTAAAATCTACCGTTCCCGTCGGTACAGGCGATGAATTGGCGCGCTGGATCGCTGAACATCGCAAACACCCCGTGCATATCGAGGTTGTCGCTAATCCTGAGTTTTTATCGCAAGGAACGGCGGTCAACGATACGCTATACGCGTCGAGGATCGTGTTAGGAGTGGAATCGTCCCATGCCGAGAAGGTAATGAGAGAAGTGTACGACCCGTTTGCGCTTCCGTATGTGGTGACGGACCGAAAAAGCGCGGAAATGATTAAATACGCTTCCAACGTCTTTTTGGCATTAAAAATCTCGTATATCAATGACATTGCCAATTTATGCGAAATCGTTGGCGCTGATATTGGGGCAGTCGCTGAAGGAATGGGGATGGATCCGCGCATCGGCCCCCGTTTTTTGCGCGCGGGGATCGGCTACGGTGGATCTTGTTTTCCGAAAGATACGAAAGCGCTGTGTCACCTTGCAAGTCGCTGCGGCTATGAACTGAAAACGGTACGAGCCGCGATCGACGTGAATGAAAAGCAAAAGCTCAAATTAATAGAAAAGGCGAGAACGTATATTGGCGATTTTCACGGACGGGAAGCAGCGGTGCTCGGGTTGACGTTTAAGCCGGGGACGGATGATATAAGGGAAGCTCCTGCCCTTGCCAATATTGCGGTGCTGCTCGAAGAAGGCGCCAACGTGAAGGTATGGGATCCGGTTGGGATGGATAACGTAAAGCGTATCTTTGCCGAGAATTTGACGTATTGCGCGACGATTGAAGAAGCGATTGCGAACGCCGATTTATGCTTCATTTTCACGGAATGGCCAGAGATTCGGCAATTTGACCTATGCCAGTATGCTGCTTTAATGAAAACGCCGCTTGTGTTCGATGGACGGAATTGCTATGACCTTGAAAGTGCCCGCAAGGCGGGAATCCTCTACGAATCGATTGGGCGGAAGCAGGTGGGCGCAGCGGAAAGTGCTGTTTTGGTGGAAACGGATGAGCGGTAAAGGGAAAAAGCCATTGCTGGCCTGCCTTATTTTCGCTTTTTGCCCCTAGAGAGGTGATGATTTTGATAGAATAAAGAGAGTAAGAAAAAGGCAATTATGAGGAAAAACAATGTGGTTTGCGGGAAAGGGGACGTCCTGTTCGTGTGATTGCTATCACGGGCAAACATGCTGCAAACAAGGGGAGGAACCAATGATTCGCATCCGGCTAGGAATATTGGCGGCAGACGATTCGTTAAACATTATTCAAACGATTGCGCAGGAATATAAGGAACTTGACTGTGTGCCGATTGTCTATTGGGATGAAAGCGAAATTATGGATCTTATTCGCCCGTTGCTTCCTAAAGTCGATATGTGGCTGTTTTCCGGACAGGTTCCGTATTCGATTGTCAAGGAATCAGGCGAGGTCGATGTACCGTTGTTTTACGTCCCGCATACAGGTGCAAGCTTATACAGGACGCTCTTGCAGGCTTATTACGAGCGGCAAATTCCGGTTCATCAGTTGAGCTTTGATACGTACCATCCATCGGAGATCGAACGGCTGCTTGAAGAGGTCGGGATTCGGGAGCCCGTCGAGTACGTGAAGCACTATCAAGGCGGGATCTCCGCTGAAGAGTTGGCGGAGTATCATTATACATTATGGAAGCGAGGAAAAATAAAGGCGGCGGTAACCTGCTTGCGGACGGCTCATCTAGAATTAGAAAAGCTTGGCGTTCCGGTGTATCGGGTGCTGCCGGCGCGCGCCACCGTCGAGTCGGTTGTGCAAATGATCATTCGTACGGGTGAAATGCTTGACATTCAAAATGCGCAAATCGCCGTGCAAATGATGGAAGTGGATTCTTTGTCCGCGCTCACCACGGAAGCGTTTTCGACGGATGAAATTTACAAGATGGAAATGAAAGTGACGGAAAAATTGCTTCAATATGCGAAAAAAATCCAAGGGTCGCTAAAATGCGCGGGGCCTGGGCGGTATGTCATTTTTACGACAAGAGGCGCGTTAAAAGAAATGACAGACCAATACAAAACCGTTCCGGCCGCGGATGAAATGGAACACATCCATGATGAGATCGCAACGTGCGGCATCGGCATCGGAAGGACGGCATATGAGGCTGAGATTCACGCCGGAAAAGCGTTTCTGCACGCGAAAAAATATGGAAGGGGCGCTTGGATGGTCGTCTTTGATGATGGGACGATCGCCGGTCCGTTAGGGCGCGCCGAACGGATACATTATTCGCTAGACAGCGAGGAGCTGCAGCAGCTTAGCCAACAAACGAATTTGAGCGTCGCCACGCTAAGCAAGCTGCGCGCTATTTTACGGAAACTGGGGAAAAACGAGATTCAGGCGCATGAGCTGGCTAGGTATATGCAAATTTTGCCGCGCAGCGCGAGACGGATTTTAAAGGAACTCGAGGACGCCGGCATCGCTGAGGTGATTGGCGAAACGAATCCGTATCCGCGCGGACGGCCGCGGAAAGTATATCGTATTTTTTTATGATGTAGGTGAGGCTGGTTCCATATCGTTTTTTGAACGATGTTGGGCCAGTTTTTTTATTGGATGGAGAAGATAAACATCATGGTTCATAATATGTTTTAATAAATTTTTATAAATAAAATAATTTAAAATTTTTAATAATTATATTATAATTAAGGACATAACCGAAATTCACCCGTAAATCGCAATCATGGTGAAGGGAGGGAATGCTGTGATTCAGGAAGAACGGCTTTGGCAGCGGCTCATGGAATTAGGGGAGATTGGCCGGCAGCCGACGGGCGGGATTACGCGTTTGTCGTTTACGAAAGAGGAGCGCGCGGCAAAAGAAAAGGTTGCGGCCTATATGAAAGAGGCGGGGCTTTTTGTCTATGAAGATGCAGCCGGAAACTTAATTGGGCGGAAAGAAGGAACAGACAAAGAAGCGCCGGTCGTGCTGGTCGGTTCTCATCTGGATTCGGTGTACAATGGCGGCATGTTTGATGGCCCGCTTGGCGTGCTTGCCGCTGTGGAAGTAGTACAGACGATGAATGAAAACGGGGTGAAAACCAAACATCCGATTGAGGTTGTCGCATTTACCGATGAAGAGGGGGCGCGCTTTCGCTTCGGGATGATCGGCAGCCGCGCTATGGCGGGGGCGTTGTCAGCAGACGAGCTAAACTATCAGGATGCAAACGGCGTGTCGGTTGCCGAAGCGATGCAAGAAGCGGGGCTAAATCCGCATCACATCGGAAAAGCAGCGCGAAAACCGGGATCGGTCAAAGCCTATGTGGAACTACATATTGAACAAGGACGGGTGCTTGAAGAAGCGAATCTTCCGGTTGGCATTGTCACCGGCATTGCCGGACTCGTGTGGGTCAAATTTACGGTGGAAGGAAAAGCGGAACATGCAGGGGCGACGCCGATGCTACTGCGCCGCGATCCGCTTGTGGCGGCAGCCCAAATCATTGAAGTAATCGAGCAAGAGGCGAAAGAAACGGGAACGACCGTCGGCACCGTCGGACAGCTGCACGTCTTTCCGGGCGGCATTAACATCATTCCGGAGCGGGTTGAATTTGTTCTTGATTTGCGGGATTTGGACGCGGCAGTGCGCGATAACGTATTACAGTCGATTAACGAACAAGCGCAAAAGATTGGCAAAGAGCGAAACGTGAAGGTCACTACCGAGCTATTGCAAGAGATGCCTCCTGTATTATGTTCCGAACTTGTACAAAACGCAGCGAAAGAGGCATGTCAAAAACTTGGTTTGGATGTTTTCTCCCTTCCTAGCGGCGCTTCCCATGACGGAGTGCAGCTAGTGGGGCTTTGTCCGATCGGGATGATTTTTGTCCGCTCGCAAGATGGGGTCAGCCATAGTCCGGATGAATGGAGCACGAAGGAGGACTGCGCGGCCGGAGCGAATGTTTTGTATCATACGGTGCTGCGTTTGGCGACGGGAGAATAAGCGAGAAAAAGGGGGAAGAACGCATGACCAATGAAGAAATCAAACGGCTTGTCGATGAAGTGAAAGAGGAAGTGATTGCCTGGCGCCGCCACTTGCATGCGAATCCAGAGCTGTCGTTTCACGAAGAAAAAACGGCGCAGTTTGTTTATGACACGCTGCAATCGTTTGGGAATCTAGAACTCTCGCGGCCGACCAAAACGAGCGTGATGGCGCGGCTGATCGGGCATCAGCCGGGGAGAGTGGTGGCGATTCGCGCCGATATGGACGCGCTTCCGATTCAAGAGGAAAACACGTTTGAATTTGCTTCAAAAAATCCAGGCGTGATGCATGCGTGCGGGCATGACGGACATACGGCCATGCTTTTAGGGACGGCGAAAATTCTTTCTAAACTGCGCGATCAAATCCAAGGAGAAGTCCGCTTTCTTTTCCAGCATGCCGAAGAATTGCATCCAGGCGGCGCGGAAGAAATGGTGCAGGCCGGCGTGATGGATGGGGTGGATGTCGTGATCGGCACCCATCTTTGGTCGCCGCTTGAACGCGGCAAAATTGGCATTGTGTACGGGCCGATGATGGCGGCTCCGGACCGTTTTTTCATCCGCATCCATGGCAAAGGCGGGCACGCGGCGATGCCGCACCAAACGATTGACGCGATTGCGATCGGCGCCCAAGTGGTCACCAACTTGCAGTATATCGTTTCGCGCAATGTCGATCCGCTCGAGCCGCTTGTTGTTTCGGTGACGCAATTTGTTGCGGGCACGACACATAACGTCATTCCGGGAAGCGTCGAAATTCAAGGGACGGTGCGCAGCTTTGATGAAAAACTACGGAAAAACGTGCCGAAATTAATGGAGCGGATTATTAAAGGCATTACCGAAGCGCACGGCGCGACATATGAATTTGAATTTGAATACGGTTACCGCCCGGTCATTAACAACGACGAGGTGACCCGCGTGATGGAGGAAACGGTGCGCGAGGTGCTTGGTGAAGAAGCGGTTGACCATATGAAACCAAACATGGGCGGCGAAGACTTTTCCGCTTTCTTGCAAAAAGCGCCGGGAAGCTTCTTCTATGTCGGCGCGGGAAACAAAGAAAAAGGCATCATCTATCCGCATCACCATCCACGCTTTACGATCGACGAAGATGCGCTGGAAATTGGCGTGCGCCTGTTTGTCCATGCGGCGTTTAAATTATTGGCGGAAGCCCCGTAAGAGCTTCCGCTTCCTAATATTCCATGGGGGAGGAAATAACGATGAAAGGAATTCGCTGGCTGATGGTGCTGCCGTTTCTTGGCATACTTGGCGGTATTCCGTTTGCCAATAAAGTGACTCCATATGTGCTTGGCATGCCGTTTATTCTCTTTTGGATTGTCGCTTGGGTGATTCTCACTTCCGTCATCATGGCGGTTGTCTACCGCTTTGACCCGGAAGTGCGGGAGGAGGAGCGTACATGAATGGGGCGCTAATCATTATTTTTGCCTTTCTGCTTCTCTCTTTATATTTAGGAGTGCAGGCGCGAAAAGGAAAAGATATGAACTTGGAACAGTGGACGGTCGGCGGCCGCGGATTTGGCACCATCTTTGTTTTTCTTCTCATGGCCGGCGAAATTTATACGACGTTCACCTTTTTGGGCGGAAGCGGCTGGGCTTACGGCAAAGGCGGACCGACGTTTTACATTATCGCGTACGGCTGCTTGGCGTACGTGCTGTCATATTGGATGCTTCCGAAAGTATGGAAATATGCGAAAGAACATCAGCTTATGTCCCAGTCTGACTTTTTCGCCAGTAAGTACAACAGCCCGCTGTTGGGGGTGCTCGTTTCCCTGGTCGGGGTGGTTGCGCTTATTCCGTATTTGGTGCTGCAGTTAAAAGGGTTGGGCATTATCGTTTCAGAAGCTTCGTACGGCACGATTTCGTCGACAGCGGCGATTTGGATCGGCGTCCTTGCCGTTACGGTGTACGTGATGATTTCAGGAATTCACGGCTCGGCGTGGACAGCGGTAGTGAAAGATATCATGATTTTGGTTGTTGCGGTCTTTTTAGGTCTTTATCTTCCATTCCATTATTATGGTGGAATCGAGCCAATGTTTACGGCGATTGAAGAAGCAAAGCCGGGATTTCTCGCCTTGCCGGATAAAGGCATGAGCGTGTCTTGGTTTATTTCTACTGTTCTGTTGACGGCGCTTGGTTTTTATATGTGGCCGCACACGTTCGGTTCGATTTATTCGGCGAAAAGCGCCAATGTTTTTCGGAAAAATGCGATGATTTTGCCAATTTATCAGTTAGTGCTGCTATTTGTCTTTTTTGTCGGCTTTGCGGCGATTTTGCAAATTCCGCATTTGGAAGGCTCTGATGCCGACCTAGCGTTATTGCGCTTGTCCATTCAGACGTTTGACCCTTGGGTCGTCGGGCTGATCGGCGCGGCCGGGCTGTTGACGGCGATGGTTCCAGGTTCCATGATTTTAATGACGGCGTCGACGCTGCTCGCGAAAAATGTCTATAAGGTGTTTTCTCCTTCCGCCACCGACGAGCAGGTCGCGAAACTCGCGAAATATCTCGTTCCTGTCATTGCTCTCATTTCGTTATATTTTACGTTCCGCGGTGGAAATACGATCGTCGCTTTGCTTCTCATGGGGTACAGCCTTGTGACGCAGCTGTTCCCGTCGCTTGTGCTCAGCCTGATGAAAAACAACTTTGTAACGAAGCAGGGAGCGTTTGCCGGTATTATCGCTGGGGTTGTGACGGTAGCTTATATTACATTATCCGGCAGCAGCATCGGCACGTTGTTCCCTTCCTTGCCGCAGGCAGTGCAAGATCTGAATGTCGGAATTATCGCGTTGATTGTCAATATCGTTGTCACGGTGGTGGTGAGCTGGATTCCAACCCGCTCCGTCAGCGTTGACATGGAAAAAAGCACGATGTAGGGAGAAGAAAATGCTGTTGTTTGTACTGGACATGGTATTGGCGGTAGGAAGCCGATAGGGATAGTGAAAAAGAAAGGAGACATGAGTCGAAACATTCATGTCTCCTTTTCGGGTTTTTTCTTATTTGTGGATATATCTTCTTGCGCCGGCGAACTCTTCGCCATATCCAGGAGCTCGGTAATCATCAATGCGTACGGTTGTGCTGGTGTTTGGCGAGTGGATCATTTTTCCGTTGCCGATATACATGCCGACGTGGTGGATTTTCCCTTTTCCGTTATTATACGCAAAGAACAGGAGATCCCCCGGCTGCAGTTCGCTTTCCGGGACAGGTGTACCGAATTGGGCCTGTACGGACGAATCGCGGGGAATGGTAATGCCGTGCGCTTTATAAATCGTATGGGTAAACCCGGAGCAGTCAAACCCAAATCCGGATGTTCCTGCCCATAAATAAGGCAAGCCTAAAAACTGTTTTGCGGTATTTACTAAGTCTTCTCCAGTTGGTGCCGGAATGTCTGCTTCCGTCCGGAAAATTTGGACATCCTCTTTTTTCAGCCATTTGGCACCATCACTCGGCGTCATCACTTTGACTGCGTTTTTGGTTGATTGAATCACAGGAAGGCGAGTGTTAAAGCTGATTTCCATAAATTTATGGTTCCCTTTTGGATCTTTGTAAAGCCATGCAGTTGGCGAAATGACTTGAGCAAATGGTTTCGATTGGAATTTTGCAAATGCGTTTCCTTTGGTCAGTTGGCGAATTGGCACCCAGCCTGGATATCCAAGCGGATGGCGCGGCGTCGGTTGACCATGGACGACAACTTTCGCCCAATCTCCTTGTTTTTCTAGTATCGTGACTTTCATGCCGTATAACGCTTGTGTTTCGAGATTCCCCACTAACCATAGTTTTTCTTCGTACGTCATGCTTTTTGTCCACTTCCACATATCGACCGGGTTGGATAGCGATGGACTGTCAATGTCTCTTGCAATGTTCGGTTCTGTCCAAAGCGTTGCGACAGAAACGTCAATATAAGCCGTTTCCTCCTTGTTTGTTTTGGCACTTGCTGGTGAAAGAAAGACGAAAACCATGCAGAAGCAAAGGAAGGCGGTGAAGTACCTTTTCCATTTTTTCATTGCTAATCTCCTTTCTTATGATCAATGATTGGATATATAAGGAACATAACCAATACCCGGTAAATCAGGAACGTGAATCTTGCTTCCTTGAAAGAAAGAACGGCTGCTGTCATCGTCTATCCATAGAGGGGCATCCAAATCGACTTTGGTAATGTTCGGATGAGCCATGGCTAAATGGGTTGCTGCCAATACAGAAAGAGTTGGTTCCATCATGCTTCCGATCATGCATTCGATGCCAGCTGCTTCCGCCAAACTAGCAATTTTGTAAGCTTCCCGTAATCCTCCCGTTTTCATCAGCTTAATGTTGATCAAATCGACAGCGTGATGACGGATCAGTTCTAGCGCATCTCGCGCAGAAAATATACTTTCGTCCGCCATAATCGGTATGTTGACTCGTTCCCGGATAAACTGAAGACCTTTTATGTCGTATTTAGGAACAGGCTGTTCAATAAATTCGATCGGAAGTTGAAGTTGTTCCAGTGATTGAATGATTTTCACCGCTTCTTTCGTTGTCCAGCCTTGATTAGCGTCGATGCGAAGTGAAACGTTTGGACCTACTTCTTCATAAATTCGTTTGATTCGTTCGATATCTTTTTCGGCTTCTTTTCCTACTTTAATTTTTAAAATCGAAAAACCTTTTTCTGTGACTTTTTTTGCGTCATTGACCATTTCTTCAACACTATTTACGCTAATGGTCATATCGTTAACATGGTGGTTCGTTTTTCCTCCAAATAATTGATAGAGCGGAATGTTTAGCAGTTTGCAAAGCGCATCGCACATGGCCATTTCTAATGCCGCTTTTGCACTCGTATTTCCAACGCAACTGGTTTGAACATCTTTATCGTTTTTTGCTATTTCTTCGATTTCTTTACCGATGATTTTAGGGATGAGTACATTTTCTAAAATACCGATGATTCCTTGTTTCGTTTCTCCTGTGATAGCTTCGGTCGGGACGGCGGCCCCATACCCTTCCATTCCGTTATCCAGCTTGATTTTTACGACGATGCTTTCCATTTGCGTAGCCGTCCGCAATGCCGTTTTGAAAGGTTTTATTAATGGAGTTGATTGTGTGGCGATGGCTGCGTCTTTGATTTTCATGAATAGACATCCTTTCGGTTACAGTGATGATAAAATATGAGCGGTGAGCAATCCGTAATAGGTTCCAAGGAGATTGCCTAGTAAAGCTGTCAATATGCCGACAGGAATGAGTGACTGATGATATGCGCCCGCAAGAATGGGAGTGGAAGCTACTCCGCCGATATTTGCCAAGGAGGTTACCCCCATTGTAAATAAATCAAGTTTGCATACTTTGGCGATCATTAGCATTAATAATGCGTGAATCAAAAGAATAAGAAACCCCGAGATGATGTAAATGGGAGCTTGGAACAATTGAGAAAAGTCTGCTTGCGACGCAATTAATGCGATGACCACATAAAGCATGACTTTCGATACATCGTTGGAGCCGGGAATTTTCGCTATTTTTGTCATCGCCAATACTAAACCGATGACGGTTGCGAATACAATCGTCCATGTGGTTCCATTAAATACGGCTCCCACCTCAGGCAAAGCATTTCCGATTTCCGTACAAATCGTCGATAAAAGAATGCTGAATCCAAGCAAGACGATTAATTCGGTAAATCCCATTTTTCCTTGATGATTTTCGTTGGTTGCCGCTGCTTCATCGTTTGTAATAGGTATATCTACCATTTTTGCCTTTGTCCAGCGGTTGAATCTGTCGGCAAACGGTACAAGCCAAAACATAAACATGACCCAAATAGAATAGTTGACCGTATCCATCATTAAGGCGTAGCCGAAAATGTTTTCTGGGACATCTAAAATTTTTTGCAGAATAACCATGTTGGCCGACCCGCCTGTCCAGCTGGAGCTGAGCGCAGCAAAGGCCTTCCATGTATCTTTCGCGTAGAGTTCTTTGAATAGCAGATACGTAATGGTGAATCCAATAATGATCGTGAAAGATGCCGCAAAAAAAGTAAGAAGAATTCTTGGCCCCATTTTGATGATCTTTCGCAAGTCGCAATGCAGAAGCATAAGAATGAGCATGGCAGGAAGCAGTACGTTTCGAACGGTATTGTACGTATTGTCGATCGAATCCGTTTTCCCGAAAACGCCAAATGTTTGCATCAGCGCTCCCCCGACATAAATAAAAATAATGCCGGGGACGACTTTAAAAAGTTTGGATTTAGACTTTTGCTCTGCAAAAGCAATAAGTGCGACGTAAGCTAGTAAAATACTTAAGAAAACAACGCCGTCTTGAATCATTGTTTCTCCCCCTTATTTGGTTTATAGAAAATACAAAAACCCAGCAAATAGAGAGAAACAATCGCTCTATTCGCTGGGTTTCATCTGCGTGATGAGGGTACAGATGAAGCAGCTGACGAAACGATATTTTGATATTTTAAGCTGGCGTTTTTAAAAGCGACGATTAACGCCTTTTGTGAAGAACCGAAATAGCGGGTTTGAATTTCTTTTTTTACTGTGTCAATATCCAATATCGATCGGCCGACCAATAAACTTTTGACAAAGGATTTCGTCAGCTCAATCGTCGCTGAACAATCTGCATCAACAATGATACCGCTTTCTTTATTGACCACTAATCCGATGAAAAACGCGTTATATTGCTGGGTAATCGGATTGTTTGAAGGCGCTTTTGCGTCTCCGATGATATATACGGTATTATTCTCAAACATGCTAATCCTCCAACCAAATACAGCTATTACGAGGGGCATTTATGATAGACTCATAAATGTTGCTCGTAATATGTATTTGTTTTCAAATTTTATTATATTAAATAATTCAGAAAATGGTCAATAATTTTTATTCTTCTTTTGTCAAAAATTAGCTCGAGTGTAGAAAGGATAGAGATAGATTAAAACAGCGTCTGTAAAAATAATCTATAAGGAAGCTGAATAGCTACAAATAGCGAATGTAAAAAATTTTCATTGTGAGTTTTCGTAAATTTTTTGTATAATGTATGTAACCGGTTACAGATGAGAAATGGAGACGAATAATGATGGCAACGATTAGAGATGTGGCAAAGTTGGCAGGTGTGTCTGTGGCGACTGTTTCCCGCGTGCTAAATCAAAATGGTTATGTGAATGAAGAAACGGAAAAGCGCGTGAGACAGGCGATGAAAGAGTTGAATTATAAACCGAGTGAAGTGGCACGGGCACTGTTTAAAAAGACATCGAAAACCATCGGGTTAATCGTGCCGGATATAACCAACCCGTTTTTTCCAGAGCTTGTTCGCGCTGTGGAAGATGTCATGAATATTTATGACTATACCGTGATTTTATGCAATTCTGATGAGAAGACGGAAAAAGAAAAAGAGTATATGGAAGTGCTTAAACAAAAATATGTGGACGGCATTATCTTAACGACCAATCAATTAGAGTTGGAGGAAGTATCGGAATGGGACATTCCGATAGTCGTGCTAGACCGTCCGCTAAATCATGATTATCCGTCGGTCATTGCCGATAATTATGGCGGAGCCCGGTTAGCAACGAAACATTTGTATGACATCGGTTGCCGTAAAATTGCCCACATCCAAGGACCTCTTCACGTTGTGAACGCGATGGAGCGTTTTCACGGTTACCGTGATGAAATGATGGCACTTGGCCTTTGGGATGAGAGGCTTGTCATTCTTGGAAACTATCAGTTGAAGCAGGCGAAAGAAGCGGTAATCGAAGCATTGAATAAATACGATATCGATGGTATTTTTGCTGGAAATGATGCGATGGCAGTGGGAGCGTTGAAAGCGGTTCAACAGCTGGGGCTGCGCGTTCCAGACGACATTGCGATTATTGGATATGACGGTATTCCGCTGACGGAAATGACGACACCGGAACTATCGACGATTTCCCAACCGATTTATGAGATGGGGGCAATAGCTGCGAGAATTTTAATCAAACAAATAGAAGGGAAACCGCTTGAGAAGCTTCATTATGTGCTTCCGATTGAACTAGTGGTACGACAATCGACGCGTAAGGGGGAATGAAAGTGGCAAAACCAGTGATTACCGTAGTCGGCAGTATCAACATGGACCTTGTGACGATTGCTTCTCGCTTTCCGTCACAAGGGGAGACGATTTTAGGGGAGGAGTTTCATCTCGTTCCTGGCGGGAAAGGAGCAAACCAAGCGGTGGCGGCCGCTCGTTTAGGTGCTGATGTACATATGATTGGAGCGGTCGGAGTGGATGCGTTTGGAACGGAGTTGCTTCGTTCCTTGGAGAAGGAAGGTGTTCATATTGACAATGTGAAACCGGTTACAGATAAAGGGACCGGCATTGCTTCGATTACGATTTCGGAACAAGATAACCGAATTATCGTTGTTCCAGGAGCAAATCATGCGCTTCGCCCAGAAGACATCGACCGGCACGAAGAGATAATTGCCAAGAGCGACGTATGTGTACTGCAACTGGAAATTCCGCTTTCCGTTGTAGAAAGAGCCGTCTTTTTAGCGAAAAAACATCATGTGCGTGTCATTTTGAATCCTGCGCCAGCTCAGCCGTTGCCGCAGGAATTGATGGAGGCAGTCGATTTTCTTACACCAAACGAACATGAGCGGGAGATTATTTTCCAACAAGTCGAGGTGAGCTCGTTTGCTGATAAAGTGATTGTCACCGAAGGAGCACGCGGCGTAACGATTCGAAAGGATGGAAAATCAGTGCTTATCCCAGGGTTTCGCGTTCCGGTCGTTGATACGACAGGAGCAGGAGATACGTTTAACGGAGCATTGGCGGTAGCGCTAAGCAAAGGAATGAGTTTAGAAGATGCATGTCGTTTTGCCAACGCGGCGGCGGCGCTATCGGTGACAAAGCTAGGCGCGCAAGGTGGGATGCCGAAGGAAGAAGAAGTGGAGAAATTTTTGCAGGAAAAGGAAGGGTGTTCATCATGAAAAAACGGGGTATTCTCAATAAAGAGTTAAGTACACTATTAGCTTCTCTCGGTCATACTGATACGATTGTCATCGCGGACTGCGGCCTGCCGATTCCGAATGAGACGACCCGCATTGATTTATCACTGGTGAAAGGATTTCCACCGTTTTTATCCGTGCTGGATGCGATTTTAGAAGAGTTAGAGGTGGAAGCAGTCACATTGGCGGAAGAAATCAAAACAGACAACCCCGCAATATATGAAAAAATTCAGCAAAGATTGAGCGATGCACCGATGCAATTTGTTCCACACGAACAATTTAAAGAGATGACAAAATCAGCGAAAGCAGTCATTCGTACGGGGGAAGCGACGCCTTACGCCAATATTATTCTTCGCTCCGGTGTGAACTTTTCGTAGCGTTCATTTGAAAAAAAGGAGGGAGAGCGATGACGAAACCGTTTATTGAGATGCGGGGCATTAAAAAAGCATTCCACCAGCATGTCGTCTTAAATGGCGTCGATTTTGAAGTACGAGCCGGTGAAGTACACGCGCTCATGGGCGAAAACGGCGCCGGAAAATCGACGTTAATGAAAGTATTAACCGGCATTTATGAGCGCGATGCCGGGACGATCTTGGTGGATGGCCGAGAAGTCCATTATCGCCATCCGAAGGAAGCGGAACGTGATGGGATTTCGGTCATTCATCAGGAGCTTACTATCATTCCTACGTTGTCGGTCGCAGAAAACATTTTCCTTGGGCGGGAGAGCACAATTGGCCGGACAGGTATTATTCGATATAAAGAAATGGAGAAGCAGGCAGAAGTCTATTTGAAGAAGCTAGGGATCCATATTGACCCTAGTGAATTGGCAGGCAATTTATCGGTGGGAAAACAGCAAATTGTTGAGATTGCAGGGGCGCTTTCTACCAATGCGAAATGTTTAATTATGGATGAACCAACCGCGGCTTTGACAGAACGGGAAATTCAAACGTTATTTGAAGTAATTCGAACATTAAAGAAGCAAGGGGTTGCTATCGTCTATATTTCACATCGTATGGAGGAGATTTTTACGATTTGCGACCGTATTTCCGTACTCCGGGACGGACAGTTTATCGGCACGAAGCGCATCGCTGAGACAAACTTTGATGAGATTGTTCACATGATGGTCGGTCGGCAAATTGGAGAGCGCTTTCCAAAACGAAATGCAGTCATTGGCAAGGAACGGCTGCGCGTGGAAGGCTTGACACAGGAAGGTGTCTTCGAAAATGTCTCGTTTTCTGTACGTGCCGGTGAAATTCTCGGTGTGGCAGGATTGATGGGATCAGGACGCACCGAAATTATGGAGGCGATTTTTGGAGCGAGAAAAACGAACAAGGGAACGATTTATATTGATGGCCGACCAGTTCATATTACATCGCCAAGACAAGCGATTGAGCACGGCATCGCAATGATTACAGAAGACCGCAAACAAAAAGGACTCATTTTAAGTATGAGTGTGCGGGAAAATCTAACGTTGCCAAAATCAGAACAATTGGCAACAGCCGGTGTCATTCAGGCGACGAAAGAGCAGGAGTTAGTTTCGTCGTTAATTAAGAAATTAAACATTAAAACGGCATCTCCAGAATTAGAGGTAAAAGCGTTAAGCGGAGGGAACCAGCAAAAAGTCGTATTCGGAAAATGGCTGACAATGGAGCCGCGCATTCTCATTTTAGATGAACCAACGCGCGGGGTTGATGTTGGGGCCAAAAAAGAAATTTATGAAATTATGAATGAACTGACGGCTCAAGGAGTCGCAATTATTATGGTATCGTCTGAGCTCCCGGAAGTACTTGGGATGAGCGATCGCATTATGGTTGTCCATGAAGGGAAAGTTCGCGTTATTTTGGAGAATGAAGGAATTGATCAAGAAACGATTATGCGTGCGGCAACAGGGGGGAACGCATGATGGAAAACAAATGGAATTTTGATATAAAAAAGCTTGGCCCGCTTATCGGCTTCTTCTTGTTATGTATTGTGCTGTCGATATTAAGTGACAGTTTTCTAACGGTCAATAACTGGATGAACGTTTTACGCCAAGTATCGATTAATGCGTTAATCGCGTTTGGGATGACATTCGTTATTTTAACGGGAGGCATTGATTTATCCGTTGGTTCTGTGTTAGCGCTCTCAAGTGCGATTACTGCGGGAATGATGGCAAGTGGAATGAACGGCTTTACCGCCATCATCATCGGATTGCTTGCCGGATTTCTCATGGGTGCGATCAACGGTGTGGTAATCACGAAAGGACGCGTTGCTCCGTTTATTGCCACCTTAGCAACGATGACAATGTTTCGTGGGTTAACCCTTGTTTATACAGATGGCCGTCCTATCACTGGTTTTGCCTCAGACGATATTTCGTTTCAAATGATGGGACGCGGATACTTTCTAGGTATTCCTGTTCCAGTTGTATTTATGCTCATTGCGTACGCTGTTCTGTACTTTGTGTTAAAGAAAACGACGTTTGGCCGCCATACGTATGCGGTTGGCGGAAATGAGGAAGCGAGCCGTTTATCCGGGATTCGCGTCGACCGTTTAAAAATTTGGATTTATTCTTTAACAGGCGGATTATCTGCATTAGCGGGAATCATTTTAACCTCCCGCTTAAACTCGGCGCAGCCAACGGCAGGAACAGCATATGAATTAGATGCGATTGCTGCTGTTGTTCTTGGAGGAACCAGTTTATCTGGCGGACGCGGTTGGATTTTCGGGACGTTGGTTGGTGCGCTCATTATTGGTGTATTAAACAACGGGCTGAACTTATTGAATGTATCTTCATTTTACCAGCAAGTCATTAAAGGGGCAGTCATTCTTCTTGCGGTGCTCCTTGACCGCCGCAAAGAAGCTTGATGAATAAAAAATAATAAAATGAAAGGAAGAGGGCGATGAAAAAGTTAGCTAGCATGTTGTTGGCGTTTTTGTTAGTTGTAGGCGTATTAGCGGGTTGTTCGTTAGATAACGGCGCAACCGGTGACAAAAAAGAAGAAGCGAAAAAAGACGGGAATATGAAAATTGGTTTATCGATTTCAACGTTAAATAACCCATTTTTCGTGACATTAAAAGAAGGAGCTGAAAAGGCGGCGAAAAAAGAAGGTGTGAAATTAATCGTTGTCGATGCGCAAAACGATTCTGCGAAGCAAATTAATGATATCGAAGATTTGATTCAGCAAGATGTTGATTTGATTTTAGTGAATCCAACTGACTCCAGTGCGGTCACATCGGCAATTGAATCGGCTAACAGCGCAAATATTCCTGTGATCACTGTTGACCGTAGCGCGGATGGTGGTAAAGTAGTCACTCACATCGCTTCTGATAACGTTGCTGGTGGAAAAATGGCAGGAGAGTTCATCCTTGAACAATTAAAAAATGGTGGCAATATTGTAGAACTTGAAGGAATTCCAGGTTCATCAGCAGCTCGGGAACGTGGAGAAGGATTCCATCAAGTCATTGATAAAGCATCCAATGTGAAAGTAGTAGCGAAGCAAGCAGCGGATTTTGATCGTGCTAAAGGGTTATCTGTCATGGAAAATATTTTGCAAAGCCATAAGGACATTCAAGCTGTATTTGCCCATAATGATGAAATGGCGCTAGGAGCATTAGAAGCTTTAGAGGCACGCGGTATGAAAGATGTGATCGTCGTTGGTTTTGACGCAACGGAAGACGCCGTGAAAGCAGTAAAAGAAGGAAAAATGGCGGCGACCGTCGCTCAGAAGCCAGAGCTTATTGGAGAGAATGCAGTAAAAACCGCGTTGAAAGTATTAAATGGAGAAAAAGTGGATAAATTTATTCCTATTCCATTAGAGTTAGTAAAAGGAAACGAATAATCGATTGATTTGCCTTCTGTCCATGTACGGGCAGAAGGTATTTTTATTTATGTTGCCACGATTTCATAAAGATAGTAAGGTAAATAACAGGTGATGAAAATGAAGGGAAAAATTCAACGCTGGATCCCGGTCATCGTTTGGTGCATCGTCATTTACTGCTTTAGCGAATTTTCTTTGTTTACCGGGGAGAATACCCAACGCATTTTAGATATGATCCTGTCGTACTTGCCGTTTGGCGGTGGCAAAGAAGAAGGACCGTCTTTACTGAACTTTATCGTCCGGAAGCTGGCACACTTAACCGAGTATGGCATATTGGCGGTGCTTGTCTGGCGGGCGCTGTCGCCAAAGCGGACGGCGTATGCCGGCGCCTGGCTGTTTGCGACGCTGTATGCGATGACGGATGAATGGCATCAATCGTTTGAGCCGGGGCGCACCGCTACGCCGAAAGATGTGGCGATTGACTCGTGCGGCGCGCTGTTGGCCGTTATCGGCGTTTTTCTTTATACACGTTGGACGAAAAAGAGGCATGATCCGGTGAAACACGACGTATCATAATAGAAAACAAATTGCTGGCTCTCCCAAGTATGTTTTTCGACCGAAAAGTAAAGAATGAGAATAATAAGTTGCTAGAAAAGGGAGAGGTCGCCAATGATTTTGTTTATCGCTGGAATGTTTGTCGGATCGCTTGTCATGCTTGTTGTCATGAGCATGATGTTTGTCGCCAAACAGGCAGACGAGAAGAGCGCCAATTGGCAGAAAGAATGGCAAAAGAAATAGCTTCCTGCGAGCATGCAGGAAGCTGTTTTTATCTTTTTTGCCGAGAAGCTCCCAACTTTAAGCGGAGCGTAGGTGGGGGATGAATCGACATTTTGTTTTTTAGTGGTCCGCAGGAAACATGATGCCCGTTTGTTTGCGGGCTTCTTCCATCAAGGCAATTGTGAGCAACGAATGCTCGTGCGAATTGATTTCGGATTCGCGTTTTCCGCTTCGGATCAGCTCGATAAATTCTTTCGCTTCATAATACATCGGATGTTTCTCTTGCGGGACGGTAATGTCTTCTACGCGCCCATCGCGGTAACGGATTTCCACTTTCGTCGGCGTGTGGATTGCGTCGATGAGCATGCTTCCGTCTTCCCCTTGAATTTCCGCAGGCAGATAGGAGTTTGTAATTTTCGAGTACATAACGACGGCGTCCATCTCCTCATAAGTAAAGATAATCGTCCCTTCGCCATCCACGCCTGATTCGAGTTTTAGGCTGCTGGCTTGCAGGCGGTTTGGTTTTCCAAACAAGACGACCATCGGGTAAATGCAATAGACGCCGATATCCATTAACGCGCCGTTGGAAAAGGCAGGGTTGAACGCATTTAATACGGTGCCTTGTTTATACGCGTCATAGCGCGACGAATATTGGCAATAGCTTGCAAAATAGCGGCGGATTTTGCCAAGTTTATGCAAGTGCTGGCGGATCGCCTGAAAGTTCGGGAGCAGCGTCGTTTTCATCGCTTCCATTAACACGACGCCGTTGCGCCGCGCCGCCCCGATCATCGCCTTCACTTCTTTTTCGTTTGATGCGAGCGGTTTTTCGCATAGCACATGTTTGCCGTGGTTCATGAGGAAAACCGCCTGCTCGGCGTGCAGGGAATTCGGGCTGGCGATATAGACGGCGTCGATTTCATCGCTTTTCGCCAGTTCTTCTAGGTCGGTAAACGTGCGCGCTGCCCCTGTTTTTTGCGCAAATTCCCGCGCTTTCTCCTCCGTCCGCGAATATACGGCGGCGAGGGCGAAATCTTCTACTTCTCTAGCCGCTTCAATAAATGCCTCCGTAATCCAGTTCGTGCCGATCGTCGCAAATCGAATCATGCTTGCCCCTCCTTTGTTTTGGTAACTACCCTATTTTACCGCTCATACAACTCAATCGGCAATTCATCCGGATCGCGGAAAAACGTGAACCGCTTTCCTGTAATTGGGTCAACGCGGATTGGCTCCGTCTCGATGCCGTGCGTATGCAAATAGGCGATTGCTTCCTCGATATTTTCGACTTCCAAAGCGAGGTGGCGCAGCCCGCACGCTTCCGGATGGCTTGGCCGCTTCGGCGGATGTTCAAAGGAAAACAGCTCGATTTGCGTATGGTTGCCGACTTGCAAATCCAATTTGTACGAGCGGCGTTCCTCCCGATACTGTTCGTGAATGACGCGGAATCCAAGAATGTTCGTATAAAAATGTTTCGACCGTTCATAGTCGGAACAAATAATGGCGATATGGTGAACGCGAGTGAAGTGCATCGTTTTCCTCCTTGTCGGTAAGCTATTTTGCAATAAAAATAGATTTGCGGCAGTCCGCAAGCTTTGGCGGGAAAAATGTCTTCCCTAATCTATATTGACATGGAACAAAATGTATATTATCATGAAAACAATAGACGATATAATTCAGAATATTTATACTAATCTGTTTTATTAAAAAAATATCTGTATAGATGAAACTGTTTGCTTCAACAAGCTCCTTCCATCTAGCAAAGCCCCAAAGCATATCTGCACCAAGTGCTGTCCGCATCATATTGCTTCTAGAATTATACTACATCATTTTCCAATGAAATAGTAGAAAGGGAGAAGGGGATATAGTCATGCGCTATGAATTTAAACTGCCCGATATCGGTGAAGGATTGCATGAAGCGGAGATTATCCGCTGGTTGATCCAAGAAGGCGACGAGGTGGCGGCCGATCAGCCGATTGCCGAAATTCAGACGGATAAGGCGATGGTGGAAATTACAACGCCGGTGGCCGGAAAAGTGGTGGCGCTCGCCGGACCGGAAGGCGCGACGGTGAAAGTGGGAGAAGCGCTGATCGTCGTTGAGCAGGAGACTGGCAGTGCCGGCCAGCAGGAGGCGGATAGCGTGGAGCCTGCGCCGCTTCAGCGGAAAAAACGGGTGATTGCCGCTCCGTCCGTACGCAAGCGGGCGCGGGAAATGGGCGTTCCGATTGAAGAAGTAGAAGGAAGCGGGGAAGGAGGCAGGGTGACGCTCGCCGATTTGGAGCGGTATGTCAAAGAACGGGAGTCGGCGGCCGCCGCGGCTGCTCCGGCGCTGGAAACCGCCAAGCCATCGGCCGGCGGAAACGACGGCGCCGTGAAAGAAGAACGCCTTCCGATTCGCGGGCTGCGCAAAAAAATCGCTGAGAAAATGGTGAAGTCCGCCTATACGGCTCCGCATGTGACCGGAATGGACGAAGTCGATGTCACGAAACTGGTGGAAATCCGCACTGTCCTTGCCAAACAGCTGGAGTCGGAATCCATCAAGCTGACGTATTTGCCGTTTGTCATTAAGGCGGTGACGCGGGCGCTGCAAGAGCATCCGATTTTTAACGCCATGGTGGATGAAGAAACGAATGAAATAGTCTTAAAGAAAGAGTACCATATCGGCATTGCGACGGCGACGAAAGAGGGCCTTGTCGTTCCCGTCATTAAGCATGCCGATCAAAAATCGATTCGCGAGCTGGCGATGGAGATTGCCGACCTTTCGGAAAAAGCGCATCGGCACACATTGCGCATCGATGAGCTGCAAGGAAGCACCTTTACGATTACAAGCACCGGCGCGGGCGGCGGCTGGTTCGCGACGCCGATCATCAACTATCCGGAAGTGGCGATTTTAGGCGTTCACGCGATTAAGCGCCGGCCAGCCGTCGTCGGGGATGAGATTGTGATCCGTAATATGATGGGGCTGTCGCTGACGTTTGACCATCGCGTCATTGACGGCGAACCAGCCGGACGGTTTATGAGGACGATCGCGCGCATTTTAGAACATCCGGAACAGCTGTTATTAGATGTTCGATGAACAGGGGGGGAAAACGATGTTTGATCAAAACGAATTGCGATTTGAGATGGTGCAGCTGCTTGATGAAAATGGGAATGGGGATGAACAAGAGCTGGCGTCTTTCTCCGATGAGTTTCTCGTGACGCTGTACCGCTGGATGCGCAAAGTGAGAGTCATCGATGAGCGCCTGTTGAAAATGCAGCGGCAAGGGCGGATTGGTACATACGCGCCGTTCAGCGGCCAGGAAGCGGCGCAAATCGGCAGCGTGCTGGCGCTGAGAAAAGACGATTGGATTTTTCCAAGCTATCGGGAAATCGCCGCCTGCTTGGCGCATGGGCTTCCGCTCGCGCAAATTTTTCAGTATGTCCGCGGCCGCGTCATGGGCAGAAAAATGCCGGAGGATTTAAATATTTTTCCGACTCAAATCATTATCGGCGCCCAGACGCTCCACGCGACGGGATGCGCATGGGCGACGAAGCTGAAAGGGGAAACGCAAGTATCGGTCTGCTATTTCGGCGATGGCGCGACATCGGAAGGGGACTTTCATGAAGCGTTGAACTTTGCCTCCGTTTATCAGGTTCCCGTCATTTTCTTCTGCCAAAACAATCACTATGCGATCAGCGTTCCGGTGCATAAGCAGACAGCGAGCCGGACGATCGCGCAAAAAGCGCTCGCCTACGGCATGAAAGGCGTGCTGGTGGACGGCAATGATGCGCTTGCTGTGTACAAAACGATGAAACAAGCGGTGGAGGCGGCGCGCAACGGCGAGGGGCCGATGCTGATTGAAGCGCTGACGTATCGTTTAGGGCCGCATACGACAGCGGACGATCCGACGAAATACCGCAATGCCGAAGAAGTAGAGCAGTGGAAGCGGAAAAAGGATCCGCTTCATCGCCTGCGGGTGCTGCTAGAGAAGCGGGGGCTGTGGACGGAAGAGCAAGAGGAAGCATGGGTCGCGCAAGTGAATGAGGAAGTGACGGAGGCATATGAGGAAGCGACGGCGAACGAAACCGGGTCGATTGTTGATGTATTTGACTACGTATACGGTAAGCCAAGCAAGCTCTTACAGGAGCAGCAGCAAGAAGCCGCGCGGCGGAAACAACGGAAAGAGGTGAGGTAAGATGGCGGAAATCACAATGATTCAAGCGATTAATGAGGCGATGCGCCAAGAAATGGAGCGGGATGAGCGCGTGATCGTCTTAGGTGAAGACGTCGGCACCAACGGCGGCGTGTTTCGCGCCACCGATGGCTTGCTGGAACAGTTTGGCGATCAGCGTGTGTTTGATACGCCGCTTGCCGAATCGGGCATCATCGGCACATCGATTGGGCTCGCGGTCAACGGCTTCCGCCCAATCGCGGAAATTCAGTTCCTCGGTTTTGTCTATCAGGCGATGGATCAGCTGGCAGCTCAGGCGGCCCGCATTCGCTTCCGTTCAGCGGGGCGGTTTACGTGCCCGATCGTCGTGCGCAGTCCATATGGCGGCGGGGTGCGCACGCCCGAATTGCATTCCGACGCGCTGGAGGCGCTGTTTACGCATTCGCCGGGGCTGAAAGTCGTCATGCCATCGAACGCGTATGACGCGAAAGGGTTGCTGATTGCTGCGATTCGTGATGAAGATCCGGTTTTGTTTTTAGAGCCGATGAAATTGTACCGCGCCTTCCGCATGGAAGTGCCGGAGGAGCCGTATGAAATTCCGCTCGGCAAAGCGCGCATCGTCAAAGAAGGGGAAGATGTGACGATCATTTCATGGGGGGCGACCGTTCCGCTTGTCGCGAAACTCGCCGCAGACATGAAAGCGCAAGGCGTGGATGCGGAAGTGATCGATCTGCGCTGCCTGCAGCCGCTTGATATCGATACGATTATGCAATCGGTCGAAAAGACAGGCAGGGTGATGATTGTCCATGAAGCGGTGAAAACGAACGGATTCGGCGCGGAAATTGCCGCACTCATCAGCGAGCGCGCCTTGTTCTCGCTGTCGGCGCCGATCGTGCGCGTCACTGGCTATGATACACCATATCCGGTGCCATCGGTCGAAGATGATTGGCTGCCAAACGCCGCCCGCATCGTCGAAGGAGTACAAACGCTCATGCGCTACTAATGAAAAGAGGAGGATCGCAATGGGACTGTATGAAGATTTGCTGGAACGGATTGGCGACCGCGAACGGGTGACGATAAACGAGACAATTCTTGAGCAGCACAGCAAAGGCATCGCCTATCATGCACCGCGAAAGCCGGATGTCGTCGTGTTTCCGAAAACGGCGGCGGAAGTAAGCGCGGTATTGTCCTACGCCAATGAGCGGCGCATTCCGGTGACGCCGTTTGGCGCCGGAAGCAGCCTTGAAGGGCATGTGATTCCGGTTGAAGGCGGCATTACCCTTGATTTTACTATGATGAACGAAATTATCGAGATTCGCCCGGATGACTTTCTTGCCATTGTCGAGCCGGGAGTCACACGGATGCAGCTGAATCAGGCGCTGAAGCAATACGGCTTGTTTTTCCCGGTCGACCCGGGCGCCGATGCGACGATCGGCGGAATGGCAGCGACGAACGCGAGCGGTACGAACAGCGTCAAATACGGAGTCATGCGCGACCAAGTGCTTGGCCTGGAAGTCGTATTAGCTGACGGAACGACCATCCATACCGGCGGAATGGCGGTGAAATCGTCAGCGGGCTATGATTTAACAGGTCTGTTTGTCGGCTCGGAAGGAACGTTAGGAGCGTTTACGCGCATCATTGTCCGTCTGCAAGGCATCCCGGAAGCGACGAACGCGATAAAAGCCAGTTTCCCGACGCTGGCGGAAGCAGCGCAGGCGGCAGCATCGATTTTAAAGGCGGGGGTTTCGCCAGGGAAAATAGAGCTAGTCGACGAGCAAACGATCGACGCCGTCAACCGATATAAAAAGACGGATTACCCAGTGAAGCCGACATTATTTATCGAATTAAGCGGCAGCGCCGCCAGCATCCAAGACGGCACTGCAATGGTCAAAGAATTGTGCGAGTCGGAAAACGCGGTAGCGTTTGAGGTCGAAGAGGATTCCGTCGCCAGGGCCAAACTATGGGAGGCGCGCCACCATGCAGCGTTTGCCATTCAAGCGGCCTACCCAGGGAAAGCAATGTTATCCACCGACGTATGTGTGCCGATTTCCAAACTGCCGGCGGCGATTGCCGAAACGCGCAAGCTCGTCGATGAATACGGCATGACGGCCGCGATTTTCGGCCATGTCGGCGATGGCAATTATCATACCGTCTTAGCGTTTGACCCGAACGATGCGGAAGAAATGAAACGGATCGAAGAAGTAAATGCCCGCATCGTCCGCTACGCCTTATCGCATGGCGGCACGTGTACGGGCGAGCACGGCATCGGCATCGGCAAGCGGCGGTTTCTATACGAAGAACATCGCGATTCGGTTTCGTTTATGAAAGGGATTAAGCAGCTGTTTGACCCGAACGGTATTATGAATCCGGGAAAAATCTTCCTATAATGATGCTTCCCCACTGATTCCTATTCAGTGGGGAATTTTTTTGAATCTATCAGAGTAACATATTGTTACGCGTATGAAACAAATTTTTTTCGTTTTGTGCGAATTACGGAATTTTGACAACATATTTACTTTTTGTGGGGAAACCCGTTTATTTAGTAAGCAGGGAAATAATGAAAAAATAATGAAGAAAAGGAGGAAAAAGAGATGGAACATAAACAATTGCGCCCATTCCCCGACGGCTTTTTATGGGGCTCCGCCTCGGCTGCATATCAAGTCGAAGGTGCATGGAATGAAGACGGAAAAGGACCGTCGGTTTGGGATGTCTTTGCCAAACAGCCAGGCAGAACGTTTAAAGGAACGAACGGCGATGTCGCGGTCGATCATTATCACCGCTATAAAGAAGACGTGGCATTAATGGCGGAAACGGGGCTAAAAGCGTACCGCTTCTCTATCGCGTGGAGCCGCGTATTCCCAAGCGGAAAAGGGGAAGTGAACGAAAAAGGGCTGCAGTTTTACGATAATCTGATCAATGAATTGTTAACACATAACATTGAGCCAGTGATTACGCTTTATCATTGGGATGTTCCGCAGGCGCTGATGGACGAATATGGCGCATGGGAGTCGCGGCAGATCATCGATGATTTTCATGATTATGCGGTAACGCTGTTTCAGCGGTTTGGCGATCGCGTCAAATATTGGGTGACGCTCAACGAACAAAATATTTTCATTACGTTCGGCTATCGGTTAGGGCTGCATCCACCAGGAGTCAAAGACGTTAAACGCATGTATGAGGCGAACCATATTGCCAATTTGGCGAACGCCAAAGTGATTCAAGCGTTCCGCCACTATGTGCCGGACGGCAAAATCGGCCCGAGCTTCGCTTATTCGCCGATGTATCCATATGATTGCCGGCCGGAAAATGTGCTGGCGTTTGAAAATGCCGAAGAATTTCAAAACCATTGGTGGATGGACGTATACGCCTGGGGCACGTATCCGCAAGCCGCCTGGAACTATCTTGAGCAACAAGGGTTGGCCCCGACGATACAACCCGGCGATATGGAATTATTGAAAGCGGGGAAACCGGATTTTATGGGCGTCAATTATTATCAAACGAAAACGATCGAGTATAATCCGCTAAACGGTGTCGGCGAGGGAATCATGAACACGACCGGCAAAAAAGGAACTTCGACGGAAAGCGGCGTTCCGGGACTGTTTAAAACGATTCGCAATCCGTATTTAGAAACGACGAACTGGGATTGGACAATTGACCCGGTCGGCCTTCACATCGGATTGCGCCGCATCGCCAACCGCTATGGGCTGCCTGTTTTCATTACCGAAAACGGTCTCGGCGAATTTGACAAGTTGGAAGATGGCGATATCGTCAACGATGATTACCGCATTGACTATCTTCGCCACCATATTCAAGAAATCCAGCGCGCGATCACCGACGGCGTCGATGTCATTGGCTATTGCACATGGTCGTTTACCGATCTTCTCAGCTGGCTGAACGGCTATCAAAAGCGGTACGGGTTTGTGTATGTCAACCGTGATGACGAATCGGAAAAAGATTTGCGCCGCATTAAAAAGAAAAGCTTTTACTGGTATAAACAAGTGATTGCTTCGAACGGCAAAGAGCTTTGAGCGTTTGCCAGTTATGCAAGCGGCCCGTTCAGCATCCGGTACATCTCTTTTGCCAGGCTTTCCAGCAAGTAAATGACCGGGATTTGCGTCGTGACATTCGTTTGTTCGACAAATTCGGTATTGACGTAATACGTCAAGTTGTAATCCGACATTTTCGCCAGAGAACAATGTTTGCGGTTGGTGATGCTGATGATGGTACTCCCTTTCTCTTTTAAGCGGTGGACCTGTGATAGCGTATAGGACGTTTCGCCCGATACGGATAAAGCGATGGCTACGCAGTTGTTGAAATAATGGCCGTAAATTGGGAAAAACGGATCTTTAATGTAAACGGAAAACTTTTCCATCGCAGAAAAATAGCGGGAGCCGTATTCCGCCAAAATGCCGGAGCTGCCGGAACCGACGAAAATGACGTTGTCGGCGCGGGCGATCGCGGCGGCCGCTTCGCGGATCGTCTGCTGGTAATCGGTTTTTAAGGTCCGCTCAAAAAATTCGGCGAGCGTATCTTGGGCGTTGGTGATAAAGAACCGCTCGTTTTGCTGCAAATATAGTTTCAGTTTCGTTTTAAACTCGGAAAAGCCGTCGCAGCCTACCTTTTTGCAAAAGCGCAGAATTGTTGGCGGCGAAACATGCACCGCATCCGCGAGCTCGCGAATGCGCATATATACTACTTCATTGGCGTGTTTCGTGACATAGTTGTAGATGATATAGTCCAGTTCAGAAAAACGGGCGATTTGTTCGGGCGTAAACATATTGACACCTCGGTTTGTTTGCTTTAAGCGGATTATTTTTATTCATTATAGCATGCCGAGCAACTGTGGGCTCGTCCAGCCAATCCAATCATTCATATCATATTGGAGCGAGAAGCCCTCACTTTTGCCAAACGGAAGTGGGGGATGAATCGCTTTTTTTTTTTTTTCAAAAATGATAAATGATACAGAATTTCAGAAGGAAAACATGTAAAATAAAAAAGGAAGGAGAGGTCCATGATAAGTATTGGAACAATGTGTAAAAAAACGTTTTAAAATGAATGTAGACTGTATTTAGGAGTGGAACAATGATTCGTTATATTAAACAAATGTCGGTCAATCTATTTCCAGGTTATTTTGCCCTTGTCATGGCTACAGGAGCGCTATCGATTGCCACATTTTTGCTTGGTATGCACCTCATTTCTAGGTTGTTACTGTATTTTAACACAGTTGCTTACATCACTTTATGGTGTCTTACTTTGTTCCGTCTGATTCGATTTACGCCGCGGATCATAGCGGATTTGACCAGCCATACGCTTGGCCCTGGGTTTTTTACTTTGGTTGCCGGGACTTGTGTGCTTGGCAGCCAGCTGATTACCGTAGCCCATCATTATTCATTAGCGCTTTATTTATGGTTTTTAGGAATTATTCTTTGGATTGTCGTTATGTATACATTTTTTACGGCAGTTACGGTGCGAAAGGATAAGCCTACTTTGGCAGAAGGGATTAATGGTGCTTGGCTCATTGCCGCTGTGGCCACGCAATCCATTTCTGTCCTTGGCACATTGCTTTCCTCCCATGTGGAAAACGGACGGGAAATCCTCTTATTTTTCGCTTTATGCATGTACTTGCTAGGCTGTATGTTATACTTGAACATTATTACCTTGATTTTTTATCGGTTTACTTTTGCCGAGCTTAAAATTGCTGCGCTGACCCCGCCATATTGGATCAATATGGGGGCGGTCGCCATTACTACGCTGGCGGGATCAACGTTAATGCTACATTCGCAAAATTGGCCTTTTCTTGGTGAAGTGATGCCATTTTTAAAAGGATTCACGTTATTTTTTTGGATTACGGGTACATGGTGGATTCCGTTGTTGTTTATTCTTATGGTATGGCGCCATCTTTACCATCATTACCCATTGAAATATGACCCGCAATTTTGGGGGATGGCCTTCCCGCTTGCGATGTATACGACTAGCACATATCAATTGGCTAAAGCGTTAAATATCCCTTTTTTATTAGTGATTCCCCGTTTTATGGTATATATTGCAATGGCCGCATGGCTAACATTGCTAATTGGTTTGATTCACCATTTATATCTTAGCTTTCGTGCTCATCAGAACATTTCTTCCGGACAGGCTTTCTCCTGGCAGCGCAGGGGAGGGGGAAGCTGAATAAGAAATTTTTGTGGATCAGATAAGGAGCGTGGGCCGAGGCAAATATCCGGCCATTTCCGTAAAACGCTGACTCCAAAGGTCATCCATTCAACCTTTGGGGTCATTTTTTATTATCCCAGTGTTGAAAAATTTAGGTACAATGATGATTAGAGGAAAATGGTTTGGATTCGCACAGGAGGTTGTCTATGCGTCGTACATGGTGGAAGTGGGGCATTTATGCCGGCAGCATCGTGGCGCTTGTTGCAAGCGCTTCCTTTACGATCTATTGCGCGTGGAAGGTGTATGCCTATCATCAGCCCGGTGAAGGGGCGACAGTGAAAACGGAAAATAACGAGTATCATTTTGTCCTCGTTCCCGAGGAGCTGGATAACGATTATTGGCGACTCGTAGAAAAAGGGGCAAAAGCGGCCGCAAAGGAATTGGGGGTAAACCTTGAATATGTCGGACCGCGGCAGGCCAACATTGATGAACATATTCATATTCTTGAAAAAGCGGCTGCTTCCAAAGTAGATGGAATTATGACACAAGGATTAACGGAAAAAGAGTTTACCCCGGTCATCAATCATATAGTGGAAAAAAATATTCCGGTGGTGACGATTGACACCGATGCCCCAACAAGCAAACGCACGGCGTATATAGGGACCGATAACTATTATGCCGGTTTTATCGCCGGACGGGCATTAGCCGAAGATATGCACGGAAAGGCAAATGTGGCGATCATTACCGGCAGTTTGACCGCTTCCCACCAACAGCTGCGCGTGCAAGGGTTTAAAGATGCGGTGAAGCAAGAAAAGGGAATTCGCATCGTCGCCATTGAAGAGTCGCATATTACGCGCGTGCAGGCAGCGGAAAAAGCATACAACATTTTAAAAAAGCATCCGGAAGTGAATGCGTTTTATGGGACAAGCGCGCTTGATGCGATTGGCATCGCCAAGGTCGTCGAGCAGTTTCACCGTGAAAAGGGAACGTATATTATCGGATTTGATACGCTGCCAGAGACGATTCACTATTTGCAAAAAGGAACGATTCATGCCACGGTGGTGCAGGAGCCGTACGAAATGGGGTATCGCGCGGTGAAAACGATGGTCGATATTAGGAAAGGAAACGATGTTCCATCGGTAACGAATACGGAAACGAAAGTGATCCGCAAGCAAGATTTGCCGCTGCGCCCTTCCCGCAACTACGAGGTGAAACATGATTAAAATCCGTACGAAAGTATTGCTCTATTTTAGCATTTTCATTGTGCTGCTAAACGCCACGGTCTTCTTTTTCTACCAAAGCAGCGAAGATATTGTGACCGACTATGACTACAGCATGCGCCGGCTGCTTTTGTTTAATGAAATTTCGCAGCGGACAAACCGGCTGGTAGAACAGTTGAACGCTTATGTGACAGAAAAAGATGAGCGCTATTTTCGGGAGTATGAGCGCCAATACCGGTGGCTGCAGCAGCACCGCAGACAAGTAGGCGAAGCGCTTTCCAACCGGAATAATCGTCTTTTGGTGGAAAACTACCAACATATGATTGAAAGTTTGCTAGAGGAAGGAGCGCTGACGGTTTACCACTTTCAAGCAGGCAATATTGGCTTATATTCTTCCCATCTTCATGAAACCATGAAGATCGCTTCTTTTATTCAAGAGACGACCCTTTCCCTCATTGACGAGGAGTTAACGACCTATCAACATTTTTATAATGAAGTGGAAGCGCGGAATCGTTATTTTCGCTATATGGGAATGGGGCTGTTTGTGACGACGTTTTTGCTTGGCGTCCTTTTAGCCGTATGGTTTTCCGGAGGGCTGACAAAGCCGATTGCGCGCCTTTCCCGGGCCGCTCGGGAAATCGCCAGCGGGAAGCTGGATGGCCCCGATGTCATCAGCGCCACCAATGATGAATTGAAGCTGCTGACTGATACGTTTAACGATATGCGCCGCAACCTGAAGCGGCTGATCGAGGAAATGAAGCAAAAATCAGAGCTGGATCGGCTTGTCAAAGAGTTGGAGTTAAAAAGTTTGCAAAGCCAAATTAATCCGCACTTTTTATTTAACACGTTAAACGTTGTCTCTAAAATGGCGTATTTAGAAGAAGCGAACCAAACATCAAGGCTGATCGAAGCGATTGCCGCCATTTTGCGCTATAACTTGGGAGATTTGCAGCGCACGGTCACGTTGGCCGACGAGGTGCACATAGCGCACGAGTACTTTTTTATTCAACAGACGCGTTTTTTTGACCGCATTAAATTTTCCATGGATGTAGAGGAGTCATGTTTATCGCTGCCGATTCCGCCACTGACGTTGCAGCCGCTCATTGAAAATGCGTTTATTCATGGAATTGAATCGTATGAAAAAGGAGCGGTGCTTTCGTTAAAAGTGGAAAAAAGGAAGGAGCTTGTAGTCATTGAAATAAGAGACAACGGAGTGGGAATGAGCGAAGAAGTGAAAGAAAAGCTAACCGCCTTTATCAAAGGGGAAGAAACGGATTCCATTTCTCATGGAAAAACGCACGGCCACTCGACTGGCATCGGGATGCGGAACGTCATTCGCCGGCTGCAGCTGTTTTACGGGATACAAGATGTCATCGAAATTGAATCAGCGGTTGGCAAAGGAACAACGATCCGCTTGCTTTTGCCAATGACAAAAGGGGGGAAGGACGCATGAGGATCGCCATTGTCGACGATGAAGCGCTGGAGCGGAAAGCATTGCGAAAAATGATTCGCGACCATCTCCCAGCGATGGAAGTGATCGCGGAAGCGGTCAACGGAAGAGAAGCAGTGGAGATTGCTGATCAATATAAGCCGGATGTGATGTTGATGGATATTAAAATGCCCGGAATCGACGGGCTTAAGGCGATCGAATGGATTCGCCGAAACCATCCGGATATCAAGTTTATTATCGTTTCCGCGTTTGATACGTTTGATTATGCGAAGCAAGCGATGCGGCATGGGGTAAAAGAATATTTATTAAAACCAAGCCGGAAAGAAGAAGTGATCGGGGCGCTGCGGCGGGTGTATGACGAATTAATGGAAGAGCGGCGGAAAGAGGAAGAAAATCGGGAATTGCAAAAGCGGGTGCACCAATTGCAAAAGCTGGTCGAAAAAGAGTGGCTATCTGTGCTCATGCTAGAGGAAGTGTCTTCAGAAGAATGGAAACAGTGGGAGGCGCTGCTTCCGTTTTCGATCGACTCGGGAATGTTTATGGTGATTCAATTTCCAAGCGGCGGAAAAAAGGAGGATTGGAAGTACTGGATCGAGCAGACGCTTGGCGAAAAGGCGGCGGTGCGTTATGTCATTGGCAAAATGATGGACGGACAAATGCCGGTGTTGTTTTTTCATGATGCCGCGGATAAAGCATTTCCATGGAAGGCGACGATCCAGTCCCTTGCCCTCGAACTGATTCAGAAGTTCGAACAGCAATATGGACAAACGCTTTATATTGGCCTTGGCTCCCCGGCATCACATCTGGAAGAATTGCGACAGTCTTATTACGAAGCACTTGCCGCGGTGCAATATTATGCCACGCAAAAAAAGGCAAAGAGCGGGTTCCTGCCGAAAAAAGCGGTATTCGCAGCGGCAACCATCGATCAAACGGAAAGAGAAAAACGATTGTTGGATGCCGTGCGCCAAGGCGATTTGGAGCAGGCGCTTTCGCAATGCCTCTCGTATATCGAGGAGGCCGCCGCCCATCATCCGTTTGCGGCCGTGCAGCAGAAGCTGGAGGAAACGTTTGTTTTGCTTAGCCGCATGTTGGCCGATTTCGGCATAGCGTATGAGCGGACCACCACTTTTCATTCATGCCGTTCCCTTGAAGAATTGAAAAAGACCGCTGCGGAGCAGCTGCAGCACATGACCCGCCATATCCAGGCATGGCGCCACCAGCAGGCAAACGGAAAGCTTGGCAAGGCGAAAGATTATATTGATGAACATTACCATCATCTGCTGACACTGGAAGAAGTGGCGGAATATGTTGGTATCAGTCCATACTACTTTAGCAAACTATTTAAAGACCGCTTCGGCAAGACGTTTATTGACTATGTGACCGATGTGCGCATCGCCCGCGCGAAAAAGGAAATGGCCAATCCGAATAAAAGCCTCAAAGAAATTTGTTTTCTCGTCGGCTATAATGACCCGAATTATTTTAGCCGCGTTTTTAAAAAGCATACCGGCCTGTCCCCGAGCGAATATCGGAAAAAGCTCCTGGCCCCATGATCGTGGCCAGGAGCTTTTTTGTCGATGGACAAAAAAGTGAAGAAGATCGCAAAAAAGTATAGGGATTTATTCGCGGAAACGGCGCAAAAACATGTTACATTCATATTGAAGGGGTTTTCATGATGAAATGAGGGGGAGGAGAGCGTGAAGAAAAAAGGATTATGGTTGTCTTTAGCGTTAGTGTTTGGTTTCACGTTATCTGGCTGTAATTCCGATTCCGCATCGAATAATGGCCAGAAAGAGGACCAAAGCGCCAGCAAAGGACATGAGAAGCTAGAAATATTCAGCTGGTGGACGGGCGCCGGCGAAGAAGATGGATTGAAAGCGCTGCTCAAGCTGTTCCAAGAAAAATATCCAGATATTCCAGTGGAAAACGCGGCGGTAGCCGGAGGAGCGGGAACGAACGCGAAAGCGGTACTAGCGAGCCGCATGCAAGGAAATGACCCTCCTGCGACATTCCAAGTGCACGGCGGTGCGGAGCTCAATGAAGGATGGGTCGCCGCTGGCAAAATGGAACCGCTCAATGATTTGTATGAAAAAGAAGGCTGGATGGATAAGTTTCCGAAATCATTGATCGACATGGTCAGCAAAGATGGAAAAATTTATTCCGTTCCTGTCAACATTCACCGCGGCAATGTGCTTTGGTATAACAAAAAAATCTTTGCGGAAAACGGCCTCGAGCCGCCAAAAACGTTTGATGAGTTTTTCCAAGTTGCCGAAAAGCTGAAAGCAAAAGGCATTACGCCGCTTGCGTTGGGGGATAAGGAGCCGTGGACGGCAACGCATATTTTTGAAACCGTTTTATTGGGCACACTCGGTACGGAAGATTACAAAAAGCTTTGGACAGGAGAATTGTCGTTTGACGATCCGAAAGTGAAAGAAGCGGTCAACACGTTTAAGAAAATGTTAAATTACGTCAACGAAGACCACAGCTCCCGCAACTGGCAAGATGCCGCTCAATTGGTCGGCAAGGGCGAAGCGGCGATGAACATTATGGGAGATTGGGTCAAAGGCTATTTTGTCAATGATTTGAAATTAAAAGTGAATGAAGATTTCGGATATGTGCCGACGCCAAACACAGAAGGCAAATTCATGGTCATTACCGATACGTTTGGCTTGCCAAAAGGCGTGAAAAATCCGGACGATGTGAAGAAATTTTTAGCGGTGCTTGGTTCCGTGGAGGGACAAGATACGTTCAACCCTCTTAAAGGCTCGATTCCGGCTCGCATTGATGCGGATCTATCTAAATATGACGAATATGGAAAACAAACAATTCAAGATTTCAAAACGGCGGAGCTGGCGCCAAGCTTAGCGCACGGATCGGCGGCTCCGGAAGGATTTGTGACAAAAGTAAACCAAGCGGTCAATATTTTCGTGACGCAGAAAGATACGAAAACGTTTATCGATACACTTGTATCAGCTTCGTCAGAATTGAAGAAATAAACACGAAAAGGGGACGGGAACCATTCTCTTCCCCTTTTCGTGTTACGACGGGAGGAATCAAATGTGGAAACGGTAAAGACAGTATCGGAACGAAGCGTGACGGTCGTACCGACACCGCGGAAAAAACGGAAATGGACCGTGGACCATTGGCTTGCGGCTGCGTTTCTCACGCCGTCGGTTGTACTTATTTTCATTTTCGTCTATGGCTTTATCGGCTGGACGGGATACGTTTCCCTCAGCAACTGGAATTCACTTGTACCCGATTTATCGTTTGCCGGGTTGAAAAACTATATTTATTTGTTTCATGATTTCCGCTTCCAGGCCGATTTGCGCAATACGCTGGTATTTACGATCCTGTTTATCGGCGTGGTGATTGTGCTTGGCCAATTGTTGGCGATTTTGCTGGATCAAAAACTGCGCGGGGAATCGATTTTCCGCAATATTTTCTTTTTCCCGATGGCGCTCTCTTTTGTAGTGACCGGGGTCGTATGGCAATGGCTGCTGAACCCGTCAACCGGTGTCAACCTATTTTTAAAAAAGATCGGCCTCGATTCGAAGTGGTACACGGATACAACGATTTTAGGAGGATTTCATTTAGGAAAAATTGAATTTGGCGTGCCGGTGGCGATACTTGCGGTGGTGATTGCCGCCGTATGGCAAATGACGGGGTTTGCCGTTGCGATGTATTTGGCCGGATTAAGGGCGATTCCGGAAGAAGTGCGCGAGGCGGCGCGGATGGACGGCGCGACGGAGCTGCAAATTTACCGCAAAATTATTATTCCATTGCTGCGGCCGGTTACCGTCAGCGTCATCATTATTATGGCCCATATTTCGCTGAAAATTTTCGACCTGATTTACGCGATGACGGGCCCTGGGGCAAACTTTGTTACGGACGTGCCGGGGGTATATATGTTTGAAACGACATTCCGCGGCAACTATTATGCCAACGGAGCGGCAATCGCGATGATCATGCTACTTTCTGTCGCCATTTTTATCGTTCCATATTTGATTTCCAGCCGAAAGGGTGAATCATGATGAAACAACGGGCATGGTCACGAGCTGTTTTATATCTCATTTGCCTAGTCATGAGCCTATTTTTCTTAATGCCGGTCTATGTGATGCTGGTGACAAGCGTCAAGCCGCTTGATGAAGTGACGCTCGCCGATATGTGGAAGCTTCCGTCCGCCTTCGACTGGAGCAGCTATCAAACCGCGTTTGCGAAATTGGCGCCGAACTTTTGGAACTCCGTTTATTTGGTGGTTCCGGCGACGCTCATATCGGCGATATTAGGTGCATTAAACGGCTACGTATTGTCGAAATGGAAATTCAAAGGAGCGGACACGCTGTTTACGCTTATTTTGTTCGGCATGTTCATCCCATACCAAAGCATTTTGATTCCGCTGATTCAGTTTTTGCGCGAAATAGGCCTGTATAATACGATTCCGGGGCTCATTTTTGTGCATGTCGTGTACGGGATTCCGATTACGACGTTGATGTTCCGCAATTTTTACGCGGCGATTCCGGATGAAATGATTGAATCGGCGAAAATCGACGGGGCCGGGTTTTTACGGATTTTCCGCTATATTATGCTTCCGCTCTCGATTACCGGGTTTGTCGTCGTAGCGATTTGGCAGTTTACGAATATATGGAATGAATTTTTATTCGCCGTCACGATTACCACTTCTGCACAGCAGCCGATTATGGTCGCTTTGCAAAACTTATCGGGCAGCCAAATTGTCCAATGGAACGTGCAAATGGCGGGAGCGTTGCTTGCTGCTTTACCAACCTTGCTTGTCTACATTTTTTTAGGTAAATATTTTGTTCGTGGTTTATTGGCCGGTTCGGTGAAAGGGTAATGATGTGCGGCAAAGGACGCCCCGCTTTTTTACCGTTTTATGGTACAATGAAAGCGGAAATCATAGAGGAGAAAGCGGGGAGAAGTGCGTGTATCTTGGAGCGATTGAAGCAGGCGGCACAAAATTTGTCTGCGCCATCGGCGATCATGATGGAAATATTAAGGAGAGGGTGACGTTTCCAACGACGACGCCGGAAGAAACGATGCGCCGTGTCGTTGAGTTTTTCCGCCCATACCCGTTAGAAGCGATCGGCATCGGCTCGTTTGGTCCGGTTGATTTGCGTCGCGATAGTGCGACGTACGGCTATATTACGAGCACGCCGAAACAAAAATGGGTGAATTTCAACTTTGTCGGCGAAATGAAACGGCATTTTTCCGTGCCGATTGGCTTTGATACCGATGTCAATGCGGCCGCGCTCGGGGAACGGCGCTGGGGTGCCGCGAAAGGGCTGCAAAGCTGCATTTATATTACCGTTGGAACGGGAATCGGTGTCGGGGCGATTGTCGAAGGCAATCTGCTCCATGGCCTGATGCATCCGGAAATGGGGCATATTCTCGTTCGCCGTCATCCGCAAGACACATTTGCCGGCGTTTGCCCGTACCATGGCGATTGTCTGGAAGGAATGGCGTCCGGGCCGGCGATTGAAAAGCGCTGGGGCAAAAAGGGCGCGGAGCTGGCTGATCGCAAAGAAGTATGGGAGTTAGAAGCGTTTTATTTGGCGCAGGCGATTGCTAACTACATCTTAATTTTATCGCCGGAAAAAGTGATTATCGGCGGTGGCGTTATGAAACAAGAACAGCTGTTGCCCAACATTCGTCATCGTGTAATGGAGTTTCTCAATGGATACGTACAACACGAGGCGGTTTTACAGAAAATGGATGAGTATATCGTCCTGCCTGGATTAGGGGATAACGCTGGAGTTTGCGGTGCACTTGCGTTAGCGAAACAAGCGCTTGATGAATAATCGGAAGCGAAATGCGACCGTTCGTTGCGGAACAGGATGCAGCGAAAACGGTCGTTTTTTATTATAATGAGGCGAAAAACCATTCTTCTGATGGCACCGCATCCATTGGCTTGTTAATGGTAATATGGCGCATAAGGATTGTGAGATTTTAACAATCGGTACAGGAAGGTGTTAGTAGCAGATTGCTTGTTTTATCCAACGATAGAACCATATAAGAGCAATGAAATCATGCTATATTTATTGACAAATATATTTTTTTATGATATTATAAAATTTTTATTTATTGACATTTTGTTTAGAGCTATGGTAAATAATATATTACGAAATGTTTAGCATCAAAACTAATATTAATTTATTTATTAAGGGAGAGGATTCAATGAAGATTTCGAATGGAGTAGCAATGCTTGAATTAAAAGTTCAAGGTTTTGTTTTAAATCCTACGCTGGTTTGGGACGATGAAACCGCCGTTTTGATTGATGCCGGCATGCCTGGGCAATTGGAACAAATACGTGCCGCCATGAGTGAGGCCGGCGTCTCCTTTGATAAATTGAAAGCAGTAATTCTGACGCATCAGGATTTGGATCACATAGGGAGTCTTCCTGAAATATTAAAAGAATTCACTAACCGCATTGAAGTGTATGCGCACGAGCTTGACAAACCATACATTGAAGGGGCTTTGCCTCTGATCAAAACAGACCCCAACCGCATAAGTAAAGAAGAATGGGTGTCTCTTCCGGAAGAAATGCGGATTTTATATCAGAATCCTCCGAAAGTGAAAGTTGACAAGACAGTGGATGACGGCCAAGAGCTTCCTTATTGCGGGGGGATTCGTGTTATTTTTACGCCTGGGCATACTCCAGGACATATTAGTCTGTATTTAAAACAAAGTAAAATCCTTGTTGCCGGGGATGCGATGATATGTTTAAATGGCTCTTTGCACGGACCGGTTCAGCGAACCACGCTAGATATGAATACAGCGCTTCGTTCATTGGAAAAATTTTTGGACTTAGATATAGAATCTGTGATTTGTTATCACGGTGGTATTTGTAATGGCAACGTGAAAAGCCAGCTCCAACGCCTTGTAAGGCAGGGCGGCAACATAACGGAAAAGAAATGAAAGTGGATACATTCAAAAAAATGGCAGTTTGATAGGCAGTGAAAAAACGCTTTCTATTCAGCTATGAGGAATCGTGGGCTTCATCAATGAGCAGCTTTGATTGGTGAAACCATCATCCGCGGTGAAGCCTGCCTCATCGTCGAAAGGATCGGCAGGGAAGGCAGCAGCAAAGAAGGAAGACAAAAAAGCAAATGGACGATTTTTATTATTTTTTTGACTATTAAGTCAACAAAAAAATGACGATATGGTCATTTTTTGTGAACATAATTGTTGATAAAAAATAAAAAGGTGCTTATAATGGTGTCTGTGATGTCGGTGACCATTCGGTCAAATTTGCGGCATAGGAATCGAGGTGCCTTTCAATGGACAAATGTAACAAACCCATTCGCTTTGAACGTGTAGTGGAAGCGTTGCGAAAACATGGGGTGCATGTTGAGCTCGTCAAACCGCGCTCGCAGCTATCTGTATATAAGCATATGCTACAAAATGCATGCCCTTCTGCTCGTGAAATTTCCTCTATCTAGGAGATGAAAAAGAATGGCCGATGAACGGAAAGTCCAGTTTATTGAAACAGCTATGAAATTATTTGCGGAAAAAGGGTATTATTCTACATCGATTCAAGATATTGTCGATGCCTGGGGCATTTCGAAAGGAGCATTTTATCATCACTTTTCGTCCAAAGAAGATTTGATGCTTGCCATCATTCAGCACCATTTTGAAAAAATGATGGAAAGTTTCACCGTCATTCCACAGGATGGCGGTTCGGAAAAAGAGCGGTTTATTCAGCAAATCGCTGCGCATTTTGCGAATATGCATGAGCATAAAGAATTTCTGCAAATGATGATGGCTGAACAAATCCCAAAAATCAGCAGTGATATTCACCTTTATTTATTGAAGCAGCGTGCTTATATCTTTTCATGGTATTGCGACCGCCTCATCGAAGTATACGGAACAGAGGTAGAGCGGTACGTGTTTGACGTGGCGACGATGCTAAACGGCATGATCCGCCAATATATGTTTTGCTTCTTTTTGCGGCCAAGCAAGCTGCATGCCGAAGAAGTGGCGCGTTTTCTCGTGCGGCGTTTGGATGCGATCATTGCGAGCTTTTCCCATGAAGAAGCGCCGATTTTAAACAAAGAAATGGTAGAGCCGCTGATCGGAATGGAAGAAAAAGAGCGGTGCGTATTGCAAGAAAAGATTAGCGCCCGCATTGCCCATATGCAAAAAAAGATTTTATCGCTTTCGCTCGATAAAAAGATACAGCACGAGCTTCATGCTGCGCTGGATACGTTAGAAGCAGAATTAATGAATGAAGAGTCTGCGCCGAGGGAATATGTCGTGCAAGGGATTTTATTATATATCGAGAACCGGCATCTTCCGCTGCTTGCGGATGATTTGGCCGCATTAAGAAAGGATATTGAACAATATCGGAAAACGAATAATAGATGGGAGAGAAGTAAATGGAAAAAGCATTAGAAATGCCAGCTAGCACCATTCGGCACCGCAATATATTAATTACTGGTTTAATCATTGCCATGCTGTTTGGCGCGTTAGACGGTACGATCGTCGGAACGGCGATGCCGCGCATCGTTGGGGAGCTTGGCGGATTAAGTTTAATGACATGGCTGACGACCGCGTATATGTTGACATCGACAACGGTGGTGCCGATTGCCGGCAAGCTTGCGGATTTATTAGGCAGGCGAGTCATTTATGTGACAGGACTCGTCATTTTTATGGTTGGCTCTGCCCTTTGCGGCATGGCAAATGACATGACAGAGCTCATCATTTGCCGAGGACTGCAAGGAATCGGCGGGGGAATTATGATGCCGATGGCCATGGTTGTCATCGGAGATGTGTTTACCGGAAAAGAGCGCGCGAAATGGCAAGGGGTTTTTGGTGGATTATATGGTCTTGCCTCTGTCATAGGCCCGCAAATCGGGGGATTTATCGTCGACCATTTGAATTGGCGCTGGGTATTTTATATTAATCTTCCTGTCGGGATTTTGGCAACGATTTTTATTGCGATGGGATTGAGCAAATATAAAGCGGAAGGTCCGGTGAAGTTTGATCTTGCCGGGATGTTCACGATGGTTGTTGGCGTGGTTAGCTTGCTTTTAGCGTTAACGTTTGGCGGGGATAAGTATGAATGGACATCATGGCAAATCATTGCCTTGTTTGCGGCGGCGCTCGTCTTTTTAACGCTGTTTGTATTCGTAGAGAGGAAAGCGGAAGAACCGATTTTGCCGATGCATTTGTTTAAACACCGCACGTTTATCGTGTTAAATGGAATTGGCTTTTTAATGAGTGTCGGCATGTTTGGTGCGATTATGTTCGTTCCGTTTTTTATGCAAGGGGTTGTCGGAGTAAGTGCAACCCAGTCCGGCACGATTATGACACCGATGATGATTACGATGATTATCGGAAGCATCGTTGGTGGCCGTACCGTTTATAAAATTGGTGTAAAATCACAGCTGTTCATTGGCATGGCTGTGTTGGCGGCAGGGTTCGGTTTATTAAGCACCATGGGCGTGGATACGTCCAAGTTCACCGCCACGTTGTATATGATTGTTTTAGGGCTTGGAATGGGGTTAGTGATGCCGATTTTAACGCTGGCTTTGCAAGAAAGTTTTCCAAAGTCGGAGCTTGGCGTCGTCACCTCTTCAAGCCAGTTTTTCCGTGCGGTCGGCGGAACGTTCGGCATAACGGTGTTAGGGGCGATTATGAACCATCGGTCGAGCCAGCTGCTCGATGACCGCCTCATGCCAATGCTTCGGTCGCTTCCTCCACAAGCAAAAGGAATGGTGGACCGGTTTGCTCATATGATTCATGATGATCCGCAAGGGCTTTATTCCGTTTTGCTCAGCCCGGAAGCGCTGGCGAAAATACCGCCGCAAATGCGGGAAACGTTTGTGCCGATTTTAAAACAGTCGCTTGTGGATTCGCTTCAATCCGTTTTCCTATTTGGACTTATTTTTGTCATTGGCGGAACAGTGCTTGTATTTGGGCTGAAGAAAATCAAACTGTCTGACCGCCGTCAATTGCAGGAAACGGCGAAAAACGAAAAACTGCCGCAGAGCTAGCTCTCTGCGGCGGTTTTTTTATTGCAGCGGAACGAGGAAATGCGGGCGGGATACGCTCCACTGAATCGTTTGACCGGCAATAGGGGAGTTGGATCACCAAATTTTTCGGCTGTCGGAGGCAAGTCTCTGCCAAGCTGATGAGTGACGGAGGGCCGCACCGCACCGCTGAAAGAGTCCGTGCATTGGGTGGCTGTGCGGCCACGGAAGCCGAAGAGCATGACGATTCTTTAGGGAAGGGGGCGCCAACCATCAAGATCCGCTGCCAAACACCCGCGAGCGGGTGAGAAAGCGGACGCCTTCCGGCCCTTCAAGCGAAAACATGCCGCCGCGCCCAGGTACGACGTCGATAATAAGCTGGGTGTGCTTCCAATATTCGTATTGCGCCTTGGAAATGTAAAACGGGCAGCCGCCGATTTCGCCAAGCAGCACGTCGGAATCGCCGACGATCAGCTCCCCGAGAGGGTAGCACATCGGCGAACTGCCGTCGCAGCAGCCGCCAGATTGGTGAAACATAAGCGGCCCGTACTTTGCTTTTAGTTTTTCAATCAGCTCTAAAGCGGCGTCTGTCGCAATTACTTTTGGCTCCTCATTCATAACAGATCCCTCCCTGCAGGAATATGGATAGGCAGAAAAGGCAGCGCGGATGGTGCGCTGCCTGCATGATTAGAACAGTCCTAGTTTTTTCGGAGAGTAGCTGACGAGCAAGTTTTTCGTTTGTTGATAATGTTCGAGCATCATTTTATGTGTTTCGCGGCCGAATCCGGACATTTTGTAGCCGCCGAATGCGGCGTGTGCAGGATAGATGTGGTAGCAGTTCGTCCAGACGCGTCCTGCCTGGATGCCGCGTCCGAAGCGGTAGGCCGTATTAATGTCGCGCGTCCAGACACCGGCGCCTAAGCCATACAATGTGTCATTGGCAATCGCAAGAGCTTCGTCCTTATCTTTAAATGTGGTGACAGCGACGACCGGCCCGAAAATTTCTTCTTGGAAAATGCGCATTTTATTATGGCCTTTGAAAACCGTCGGTTTGACGTAATAGCCATTTCTTAAGTCGCCTTCTAAGTAGTTGCGTTCGCCGCCGATGAGCAGTTCAGCCCCTTCCTGTTTGCCAATGTCAATGTAGGAAAGGATTTTTTCCAATTGCTCCGAAGATGCTTGCGCTCCAATCATCGTTTCCGTATCGAGCGGATTGCCTTGTTTAATTTGTTTCACACGCTCTAACGCGCGTTCCATAAATTTGTCGTAAATCGATTCTTGAATGAGAGCGCGGGAAGGGCATGTACATACTTCTCCTTGGTTTAAAGCGAAAAGCGTAAAGCCTTCAATTGCTTTATCGAAAAATTCATCATCTTTTTCCGCTACGTCTTCAAAGAAAATGTTTGGCGATTTTCCGCCAAGCTCCAATGTTACTGGAATAATGTTTTGCGATGCGTATTGCATGATGAGTCGTCCCGTTGTTGTTTCGCCGGTGAATGCCACTTTAGCGACGCGAGGGTTGGAGGCAAGCGGTTTTCCGGCTTCTAAACCAAATCCGTTGACGATGTTGACGACACCTGGAGGAAGTAAGTCTTGAATGAGTTCCATCAGTACGAGGATCGAAGTTGGTGTTTGTTCGGCAGGTTTTAAGACAACGCAGTTTCCAGCGGCTAACGCCGGCGCCAGTTTCCATGCTGCCATTAAAAGCGGGAAGTTCCATGGAATGATTTGTCCGACAACGCCGAGCGGCTCTTTAAAGTGATAGGCAACTGTATTATGGTCGATTTCTGCTAAAGTGCCTTCTTCCGCACGGATGCAGCCGGCAAAATAACGGAAATGATCGATGGCAAGCGGGATGTCTGCATTCAACGTTTCACGAATCGGCTTGCCGTTTTCCCACGTTTCCGCGACTGCGAGCATTTCCAAGTTTTCTTCCATGCGGTCGGCAATTTTATTGAGGATTCGTGCGCGCTCGGCAGGGGAAGTACGGCCCCATGCATCTTTCGCAGCATGAGCAGCATCCAACGCAAGCTCGATATCAGCGGCTTTGGAGCGTGGTACTTCGCAGTAAGCTTGCCCCGTCACAGGAGAAATATTTTCAAAATACTCTCCGTCAACTGGCGGGACCCATTTGCCGCCAATGAAATTTTCATAGCGTTTTTTGAAAGTGACAAGTGAACCAGGCTGCCCAGGTTGAGCGTAAATCATCCAAGTTTCCCCCTTTGTATCTTTTTTATATACGCTTACAAAAAAGCGTATACATTACTGGGAAAAGTGAAAAATTCCTCCCAGTGATTAGGTTAGCATTATATGACAATTTTGTCAAAATAAAATTTTGAGTTATTTAAAATTCTATAAAAATGGAAATTATGCATCTAGTAATGCAGTTCGAGTCCTTCCAGCCAGCGGCTAGCATATACGCTGCTTAAATGATGGAACGCTTCCAGCACATCGCTCGGATTGGCTTTGAAAAATTGTCGCGCCACTTCTTGGTTATGCTCTTGGATAAACTGAAATAAAAAATCTGTTTGGATGCGATTGACAATCAGAAGCGCGCTGTAAGAACGTTCGAGCTGCTCTTTGCGTTCCGTCCGGTCCACAATTTGTTTGAAATGTTCACGATAGCGGCCTGTGAGTTCCAATAGATGATCGCGGATGTTTGCTTGCGCTTCGTTGAACATGTTTTCCACCGTTTTCGGGGAAAAAAACGATTGTTTCTCGAGCATCGCACCGAATATTTGTTGCAGTGCGTGCGCCGATTCCGTTGCGAAGGTGACGTTCATCAGCAGTCCATGTATATATTCCTGTTCGTCCGCAGACTGAATTCGCAATTTCATAATCGTTTCGAGCACATCAGAATGAATTTTTTCTTTCGTCCAATGTTTCGTTAGTTCATGAAGCAAAACCGATAAGATATGAGCCGCTTCTTCTTTCGTCATGGCGGTTAATTCCTTTCTATGTTGTTTATTTGTATATTTCAAGGATGCCATGTCTTCTTCACGTCCGTCAATGTCCATGTTGTAGGACGGCGCTTCTTCAAGTAAGATGGAATTATGGAAAAAGGGGAGGAGAGAAGCGATGAAGCCGCTGCGCTTACGGGGACATCATTTATTATGTGTGCACGGATTTCGCGGAATGGGATATAGCCCATCGTTTGTGGAAAAGATGTGGGAAGTCGTGACGAAAATTCGCGATGAAGAGCAAGATTTTCCGATTCAAGTCGTCGCTGCTCTGGATGATGCGTGCATGGCATGTCCGCACCATGGAGAAACGACGTGCCAAGCCGATCCGAATTCCAATAAACATGTGACCTCCATGGACCAAAAAGTAATCCGCCATTTAGGCATTGAAGAAAACGGGGTTTACTTAAAATCGGAACTAGTGAGGCTCACTGCACAAAAGGTGCGTCCTGACGATTTAGATTACTTATGCGCCAAATGCTCCTGGCTTCCGTACGGTGTGTGTAAAGAAGGTATTGCCAATGTCCGGGCCGGAAATGTTGCGCAAAAGGAAGCGGAGTAATTTTTTTGTCAGAATTCCGGAAAAATAATGACACCTCCCATAAAAAAGTGTGGTATGATAAACGAATATAAGGAGATTTTCGAACAGAAAGGGTTATGGACATGAAAGTAGCAAAGTTCGGTGGAAGTTCTGTCGCAAGCGCCACACAGTTTCGCAAAGTGGCGGATATTGTCAGCTCCGATGTTGAGCGCCGCATTGTGATCGTATCGGCACCGGGGAAACGGTTTAAAGATGATGTGAAAGTGACCGATATGCTTATTCAGCTGGCACAGGCGGTGATCGACGGGAAAGCGTACGATGAGGTGCTTGACGAGATCGTAAAACGGTATGCGGAAATTGCGAATGAGCTCGAATTGACAGCAGGGGAGTTTTTAGCGGAACTCCAAGACGATCTGCGTTGGAAAATCAGCGAGTACCGCAATGAGCCATGCCGCTTGATGGATGTGATCAAAGCGAGCGGGGAGGATCATAACGCACGGTTGATGGCGCTGTATTTACAGGAAACCGGGCTTGAAGCGAGCTATGTCAGTCCCCGGGAGGCGGGAATTTTCGTTACGGATGAACCGGGCAATGCGCAAATTTTGCCGGAGTCATATGAAAAGTTGTATCAGTTGCGCAACCGGCGCGGGGTGTTAGTGATCCCAGGGTTTTTTGGTTACTCGCTTGACGGGCATATCGTGACATTTCCGCGCGGCGGCTCCGATATTAGCGGCTCGATTGTCGCAGCAGGGGTAAAAGCGGATGTGTATGAAAATTTTACCGACGTCGATTCGATTTATTGCGTCAACCCTTCGATTATTGCCAATCCGCGCAAGTTGAAAGAAATTACCTATCGTGAAATGCGCGAACTTTCCTACTCTGGGTTTTCCGTGTTTCATGATGAAGCGCTGGAGCCGGTGTACCGCGCGGGAATTCCGGTTTGCGTCAAAAATACGAATAATCCTGCGGCCCCAGGCACTTGGATTGTCGCCAAACGCAACCATCAGGAAGAGCCGATTGCCGGCATTGCCAGCGATACGGGATTTTGCAGCATTAACATTAGCAAATATTTAATGAACCGGGAAATCGGATTTGGCCGCCGGGTGCTGCAGATTTTAGAGGATGAAGGAATCTCCTACGAACATACTCCTTCCGGCATCGACAATATGTCGGTGATTTTACGCGCCAGCCAACTGGAAGGGGAGAAAGAAAAGCGTATTTTAGACCGCATTCAAACGGAATTGGAAGTCGATGAAGTAAATGTGGAATATGGGCTTGCGCTTATTATGGTGGTCGGCGAAGGTATGGAGCGCACCGTTGGAATGGCAGCAAAAGCGACGACGGCGCTGGCGAAGGCCAACATTAACTTAGAGATGATTAACCAAGGCTCATCGGAAGTAAGCATGATGTTTGGCGTCAAAGAGGAAGTCGTTACCAATGCGGTGCGTGCGCTGTATGAGGCGTATTTTCAGGAATTACCCGTCGGAAACAGCGTCAAATAAGAAGCAGAATACATAGGAAGCGGAAACGAACAAAACAGATTCGTTTCCGCTTCTTTTTTATACATAAGACGCCGTCCTTCGGAAAATACTACCAATGTATCTTACTCGATGCAATGGAAGGGAGGAAATGGCATTGAAGCGCTGGTTGTCCGCCATGATTGTTTGTTCTCTGTTTATCATTGCCTCCAATGGGACGCGCGCATTTGCCCAAATTCAAAAACAAGAACTGGAACAGTACATCGAAAGCATAGGCTGGTCGATGAGTGATTTGCTACATTATTTGGACAAGTACAAGATGACGGTGGCTGATTTTCAAAGCATGGAGGAATTAAAACAATGGCTTGGCACGCCGATTACGGAAGAAAACATGCAACGCTTGCTCAAGAAGCACCAACTGACGCAAGAAGAGCTGGAGGCGCTGCTCGGGCAGTTTGGGGAAACGATGCAAGATTATACGTTTATCGAAGATTTGGATACAGCGGTCCGTTTTTATTTGCGCCATAATGAAAAGATGCAGCAAATTAACGATATGCTTGGCGCGATTGGTTTTACTGAAAGCGAAGCAAAACGCCTGTTTGAACATATTGCCTCGCTGCCAAATCCGCATGTAGGACAGCAATTAGCCGAACTAGACCGCCGTCTGCAACCGTTTCTGCAAGTAGAAGACGTGACACAGCTGACAGAAACGCAGCGCCGGCAGCTGCTTTCCATTTGGGAAGACGTATTGTCTACTTTGCAAATGAAAGCTGCATTTTACTTGGGGGAAAACGGGAAAAGACAGAAAATCTCTTACCACGAGCTAGCAGAGGGAAACATGCCTGATGGACGCGAGCTATTGGTCAAGTTATATAACCAAGCGGGGGAATTGCTTGCTGATGTGCGGTTGTCGAAAGAAATGTTCACTTCCGGCTATGTCGTGCGGGCGGGGGAAAGATGGATCGCAGCAGGGGAATTAGCAAGTGAAATGAAAGAAACGATGTATGGCGAAAAAATGCCGGATACCGCTTCTCCGTATCTTGCCCGTACGCTTTCCGGTGTTCTCCTCGCTTTGTTTGGCTTTTACGTTTATTGGAGCAGCAAAAAGAAATTGGCGGAGTGAAAACGAGTGTTTCGTCGCGCGAAGACGTACGTTGCAGCTGTATGTATCGTGGCCGGCTTGGGGATGGCGCTTTGGAACGGTTATTGCTACTGGGTGGGGTATCATGCCGTACAAAATGTAGAAGCGGAAGGTAAAAAACCAGCGTTCCGGCAGGCGTCCCGGCTACAGCAGGCGGCGCTGCCGGCAAAGCCGAAGATCGGAGAGCAAATCGGCACGCTGTTTATTCCGAAACTGAGCGTATCGATCCCGATTTACCATGGGGTGACGGAACAGCAGCTGCGAAAAGGTATCGGCCACTATCCAAAAAGCGCTCTGCCGGGGGAACCGCACAATATGGTTCTATCGGGCCATCGCGATACCGTATTTCGGCAGTTAGGGCAAATCGGCATTGGTGACGAATTAATGGTGAAGACAGCAAGCAAACAATTTATTTATCGCGTAACGAAAGTGCGCATTGTTGATCAACATGACCGGACGGTCTTGGTCGAAAAACCGCGCCCAACGTTAACGGTGACGACCTGCTATCCATTTCATTTTTTCGGAAAGGCAAAGCAGCGCTATGTGTTGATCGCCCGGCTCGTTTCCGTGCAATAAAGAAAAGGGCTAGAAGCGTTTTTCTAGCCCTTTACTGTTTCTTCATTATTTTTACTTTTGATCCCGCGACGTTCGTCTAGCTGATGTTTAAATTCTTTCAATAACGCCTCGCCTTGCAGCCCCTTTTTGACAAGACCTGCTAGTACGACTTCCGCCAAGTGCGTTCTGCTTGGAACGATGAATCCTTCCATCAGCACGCTGATATGGTTGTTCATTCTTGTGATGGAACGAACAGTGACGAGCATATTGGCCGGATCATTGCTGCGATTGGTAATCGTCACTTGCAGACGAAATTCATCCTCTTTGTGCTGCAAATCCGCAAAAATGGGTTCATACTGTTGGTCTAAATAGGCCTCCACGAGCCAGCGGTTTTTTCCGTCTTCTTTATTAATAATGAGGCCATCAATAAACGGAATATCCTGCGGGTCCGAATCGTCATGAACGACCGAGAGCCCCACAAGCTTGAAGGTTTTCATTCCATCCACCTCGTCAGCATTGTCTTGTAGAAATTATAGCATATTCCCATCGCAAAAGGAAAACGGATCGTATGTCTGTCCTCCATTTATTATTTTATACAGGAAAATGAAATGGGTTATGTCCATAAAATGGTGTCATGAACAAAAATATCACCACTGCCATTTTTCATGAAAGCATGCCAAAATTTAATTTTGCTGGCCGGTTTCTTTTCTTTGTACAGATGCTAGTCATTATTGTACCAATAAATATCATGTAAAAATTCAAAAATCGCCATTTTACGATGGAATCGATGTCATTTATGATGAAAATGCAAGGAAACGAAGGGGGAGATGTGGAGAAACATGATTAATCAAGTGGTGCTCGTCGGCCGGTTAACGAAAGATCCGGAACTTCGCTATACCGCCGATGGAGCAGCAGTCGCTAACATTACGTTAGCAGTAGCAAGAAATTTCCGCAATGCAGAAGGGAGGGTAGATACTGATTTCGTCCCGTGCGTCCTTTGGCGAAAGACAGCAGAAAACACGGCCAATTATTGCCGAAAAGGCTCGATGATTGCGGTGACGGGACGGGTCCAAACGCGAAACTATGAAAACAAAGACGGACAGCGTGTCTATGTCACTGAGGTAGTAGCGGAATCTGTCCGCTTTATCGGCACCAGCAAAGTGAATGAATGGTTCGAGCATGCCTGAATTTCCTCTGTATTTCCCCATGTTTTCCTTTCCAAATCATTGTCCCCAAGAGAAAAAGAATATATTTTCCCCAAAAAGTCCCCAACGATGGCGCTAGCACGATTATGTTAGCGCTTTTTTTCTGCGGACATAGCAATGCGCGGCCAGAAAAAATGATATGGGAACGCCCTTCTTTATTTGATGGCGTTGGAAAACTCTTTGATGATGGTGGAAATCATTACTTCAGCATGTTTTCGTTTTTTGTTTGGCGATTGTGCCAGCGAATAAATTGCTTCTTCGATGTTGGGGTTTTGCTTCAAATAATTGATAATATCGAGCGTTTTTTCGCCAATATCGTCCGTTTGGTACCATTGTCTTACCTCGCGCAACAGCTCCTTTTTGGAAGAATCCCTGCCGATTAAAAAGTCGATGCTCACGTTGTACAAGTTGCTTAGTTTTTGCAGGGACTGCACATCGGGAAGCAAGTCGCCATTTTCCCATTTGCTAATTTGCGAGCGCGATATATTCAAGTATTGCGCTAATTGTTCCTGCGTCCAGTGCTGCTGTTTGCGCAAATATTTTAGCCTTTCGCCTAAATCCATCATTATTCACCACGCTATCAGAAAATCCATCAATAACTTAAAGGTAGAAAAGCGTGGCGGAGACTTGTGTTCTGTTTATAACCATTTTCTGATTTGTTCCGATAAAGAACAAAACCATTCTTTACCCCAAGGTTCGACACTTTTTCATTCACTAGTTACATGGTATAATAAGTAAAAATGAGTAAATATTTACTATAATTAGAAAAAAGGGGGATGATGGTGAATATTTATCTCGCTGATTTAATGGTTCGTGAACGGAAAGGCTCGAAACGGAAAAAGGAAACGTATCGCATATTTATTAAAGAGATGAAAAATCCGTTTTCGATTCGGTTGAAAACGATTGCACCGACGAATTTTACCGATTCGCTGCGGTTTTTAAAAAGCGAGGAAAACCGTGATCGCTTTTTAGGAGAGGATACGCTGTTCCGTACGATTATATGTTCCAGTGATGCTCAATTATATTTTGTGTTTAAATGTGTCAATCAATTATATATGTTTATCGTAAAGCTGGATTTGCAAAGGAAAAAGTTTGAAATCACCCTCTACGAGTGGAACCAGCTGCAGCAAAAATATCTCCGCGTTCATACCAATGAACTATTGGCGATGGAAAGAAAGCTGATTTATGAAATCTTGCAGTCTATTTATATTTTTGATCATAAGCGCATTTCCTACTTGTATACGTGTCCGGCGAGAAAAAACAACAAAATGCTGTAGTTGGGCTGCCCCAAATGTTTTCCCTGATGGCACGCATTTTCCATGGCATGGCGATAATTTCGTCAGCATCACCCTGTTTCGTTGCTTTGTCCCGTAGGTGTTACAGCTGCTCTTCCGAAATTAAAAAAACTCTTTCTATTAGGAAGGAATTTCCGTTATACTAGTAAATAAGAATTATAGATGAATAATATGCATAGTCAATTTTTAGTCTTTATGCGTGTCGAAAAAGGTAATATAGCTACGAAGGTTGTCATTCTTTTGTATGATATAGGAGCCTGGTTTTACATCAATTCCTTTTTTTCGACATGATCACCATGGCGAATTCTACTTACCGCGTGAAAGCAAAAGAGGTAAAGCGAAATCGGCGCGTGGACGTTTGATGTTGTGAATGTTCAAGAAAAGATGCGAGGGATGAAAGCAGGAAAGGAAGAGGGGGATCGCTGTGAGTATCAGGCCAAGAGATGTTGTGTTAACGACCGCTTTCGTTTCGGCGTTGTTTATGATGCCAGATGACGGGAAAGCAGCAGAATGGAAGGTTGGGATGAGTTCGCCGCAAGTGAAAGAGCTGCAGCAGCTCTTGAAAGAAAAAGGATTTTTCACATATCCGACTGCGACGGGATATTTTGGACCGATTACCGAGCAGGCCGTTAAAGCGTTTCAAGCATCTGTCCGCCTGCCGGCGACCGGCATTGTCGATGATGCTACATATGCGAAATTGAAAGGAAGCCTCGCCGTCAATGCGGCCATGAAAATCGGCTCGCGTGGAAACGAGGTAAAAGTGCTGCAGCAAAACTTAAAACTTCTTGGTTATTTTAAGTACCCGGAGATTACCGGCTATTTTGGCGTAATCACCCAAGACGCGGTGAAACGGTTCCAGCAGGCAAACGGGCTTTCCGCAACCGGGGTGGCCGATGCCCGCACGTTGCAGCTGATTCAAAACGCCATGCGCCATCTGTCTGCCACATCGGTCAAACCGCCTCAAGCCAATGTGCTGAAAATCGGCTCGCGGGGGGCGGAAGTAAGCAAACTGCAGCAAAACTTAAAACAGCTCGGCTATTTTACATATCCAAAGATCACCGGTTATTACGGAACGGTGACGGCCACCGCGGTCCGGCAGTTTCAAAAACAATATCAGCTGCCAGTGACCGGCGCGGCTGATGGCGCGACAATCGCGAAGATCAATGAGGCGCTGAAAAAACAAGCTCCATCCCATCCGCCTGCTTCGCAAGGGACCATCTATCTAACGATCGGTTCGGCAGGCGATCAGGTCAAACAGGTGCAAGTGAAATTGAAACAGCTCGGTTATTTTACCTATCCGGAAATTACCGGGTATTACGGGGCGATTACGGCGGACGCGGTGAAGCGATTCCAGAATAGCGCCGGCCTCAAAGCGACCGGCGTTGTCGATGCGGAAACATATGAGCGATTGACGGGGCAGGCGCCGCAGCGGAAACTGGATGTCATCGAGCTTGTCGCCGATGCGTCCGAGCTTCTCGGCAAGCCGTACGTTTGGGGCGGCCAAACGCCGGAGGTGGGCTTTGACTGCAGCGGGTTGATTGTATATTTGTTTAAAAAGCAAGGCATTTCTTTGCCGCGCACGGTAGCGACGATTTGGAACGTCGGTACGCCGGTTTCCTCTCCTTCGGTTGGCGACATTGTCTTTTTTAACACCAGCCAATCCGGTCCGTCCCACGCGGGCATTTATATCGGTAATAAACAATTTATTCATAGCGGCTCTTCCACTGGCGTTACCATCAGCAGCCTGAATAATTCTTATTGGAAAGCGTGTTACTTGGGCGCAAAACGATACTAATGGGAAAAAATGATGGACGTTTTATTCAATGAAAAGGGATGGCTTGGGGTTTTCCGGAGCTGTCCTTTTTTTACGAAGCGTTGTTCGTTTCTAAATATACGCATAGCAATGCATGTTTGCCATCTAGAATGCTAAGCTATGGATATGAATCATTTTTCGAGCATGATGGAAAGCTTTCGGCCTTAGGAGTTGTCGCGATCGCACCAACCCCACCCCCTAAATTTTACCAAAAAACTTGCTTTCTCCGACTCAAGTCCCCCTCATAGCTATCTAATTAGTAAAGAAGAACCAATTTTTCTATTGGGAAGCATTCAAGTTTATGGAGAACGAATGCGCTAATGGTTGAGAAAATAGAAAGGTTATGATAATGTAGGGAATGAAGTTTGCACCGGATCTAACATTTCATATTGTAGGTGAAAGTAATGGCAGATAAAATTAAAGTAATGGCTATTTTCGGCACAAGACCGGAAGCAATTAAAATGGCACCGCTTGTATTGGAGCTGAAAAAACATTCGGAACTGATTGAACCGATTGTCACCGTAACGGCGCAGCATCGGCAAATGCTGGACCAGGTGCTAGAAATTTTCCATATAAAGCCCGATTATGACTTAAATATTATGAAAGACCGCCAAACGTTGACGGATATTACCGTCCGTGCTTTAGAAGGTCTCGATGACGTGATGAAAAAGGTGAAGCCGGATTTAGTGCTGGTGCACGGGGATACGACAACGACGTTTGTCGCCAGCCTCGCGGCGTTTTACAATCAAATCGCTGTCGGGCATGTTGAAGCCGGGTTGCGCACGTGGAATAAATATTCACCATTTCCTGAAGAAATGAACCGTCAGCTTACCGGTGTGATTGCCGATCTTCATTTTGCGCCAACGAAAAAAGCGTACGAAAACTTAATCCGTGAGAATAAAAAACCAGATTCGATTTTTATTACGGGAAACACGGCCATCGACGCGTTAAAAACGACAGTGACCGAAGATTATCAGCATGATATTTTAACGAAAATCGGCAACGACCGCATGATTTTATTAACTGCCCATCGCAGGGAAAACCTTGGCGAATCCATGCGCAACATGTTCCGCGCGATTAAGCGCATTGTTCAAGAGCATGAAGATGTGCAAGTCGTTTATCCCGTTCATTTGAATCCGGCGGTACGTGAAGTAGCCGATGAAATTCTTGGCCATGATCCGCGCATTCATTTAATCGAACCTTTAGATGTATTTGATTTTCATAATCTTGCCGCGAGAGCGTTTCTTATTTTGACGGATTCCGGCGGCGTGCAGGAAGAAGCGCCTTCGTTGGGGGTTCCGGTATTAGTGCTTCGCGATACGACGGAACGGCCCGAAGGCATCGAAGCGGGAACGCTGAAATTAGCGGGAACCAACGAGGAAACGATATACCGCATGGCCCGCGAGCTGTTGAATAATCGAAACGAATATGAAAAAATGGCGAAAGCTTCGAATCCATACGGAGATGGGCAAGCTTCCAAACGCATCGTGCAGGCCATTCTTTATTATTTTGGCAAGGCAGAATCTGCTCCAGCTCCTTTTACTATTTAGACAAAATATGGATCAGTAATGGAAAATAAACGTTGTATCGAATATTAGGAAAATGAATCATCACTTTAGGAGGTAATATATCACTATTATGTTCAAGAGCCTTCCGAACGGAATAAAAATAAGCATTACGAGGTCTATTTCGGCCGCCTTTGAGAAATATATGGAGATGATTCAATGGGATGAAAAAAAATATAATTTAGAGGACTTTATTGCGTACTGGCGGGATTATGCGCAAAAAAATGCTTCTTGGTTCAAGAAAATAGATGATGAGATCAAGTCTAACCCAGATTTTCACGAAGAGTTGGCTGCAAAAATAAACGAAGTGATTGAAAAGGTATTGACAGAACCACCGACAGAACAGGAAATGAAGGCGCTGGACAGTCTTATTGCTCAATTGGGGATGGATGATATTGACTATACGTGTAGAATGGAAGCAAAGTACCATATCGAACGGCTGAAGGAAAAATTAACATCGCAATCGTAATTCTCAAGGAATGAACATATCATGAACAGGCTCCCTTGAAGTAGACAGAAAAAGCTGGCGGTTTGCAAAAGTATTAGCCACGAAGTCTGTGGCTGAAGTGATTGGGATGAAGCGGAAAACGGTTTTGACCCAAGCCGACAGGGAGCTAAGCGCCAATGCGGTGTTTGTCCATGATATTTAACGGAACAAGAGTGAATGACTGCACGCAGGTGTAGGAAAAACTCCCTAGTATGCCAGAACCTGCTGACTTGAATGGTGCAAAAGTTCAGTTTAGGGGGTTTTTTTCATATTTTTCCCGAGAAGTCTTCCTCTTCTAATCAAAGGGAAGGGGAGATGAATCGGGAGATTTTTATTTATGAAAAGCGAACATATGTTCTATATCTGGCTATCCTATCAGGCGGGGGAAGGAAAAGTTTTCCTGTTTTGCGGCCAAAACGGATTCGGATCGATGGTGTGCCCGCATCACAAGTCTGCCTGTGTTTGGATGAATGTCTTTGATGAGTAAAGGAACATCTCTTCTCTAATGCGGCTGCTGGACACTAAAAGCGAACTGCAAAAGCAAACAAAAGGAAAGATTCCCCCTTTACAGCCAATCGATTCAAGTGGTCTGCCACGAATGCCTCTTCGCAAGAACCTCGCGCACCAAGCCATCCAACAAGGACATGCTGATGGTTATCCCTACAAGATGAAAAAGTACTTCCATACGAAATGTGAGAAATATGACCCAAAATCTATGATAAGGAAAAGGAACCATTTTTTATTTAGAAAACATGAATTTTGTGGTAGAATAGTAGAAAAATATATCAAAAAAGGGAGAAAGGATGTATGAGAAAAGGAGTATTTGTCGCTTTTTGTCTGTTGTTGGCCGCAGTACTCATCAGTCCTGTTGGTCATACTAGCGCTGCTCCATATTTTCGTGATGTTGGCACGACTCATCGTGCTGCAAAAGAAATTTATTATTTAGCGCAAGGGAAAATGGTTCAAGGCAGTTTATCTGGATATTTTTATCCATCTAAAAATGTGACAAGGGCAGAGGCTGCGGCCATTATCGGAAGAACGCTTAATTTCGATGGAACGCAGAGAGCAACGAAATTTAAAGATGTAGGAAAAGGAAATTTTGCTTCGGGATACATACAAGAAGCAGTTGAAAAAAACATTATTAGCGGTTACAAAGATGGTACTTTTCGTCCTGATCAGTTTGTTACGCGGGGAGAAATGGCGCTGCTTATCAACCGCGCTTATTCGTTTGGCGGAAACACGATATCGACAGCGATCCAGCAACTAATGGCGAAAGGGATTGCCCAAGGGCTTGCAGATGGGACTTTTGGTGAAGATCAACCGATTATACGTGCCGATTTTGCGGTGTTTATTGCAAGAGCCATTAATCCAAAATTCCGGGTCGATTATCAATTCACAGCTATTCAACAAGCAACGGTAAATGCGTCAACTTTGAATGTCCGTCAAGGACCATCCACCAACTTTGACACTTTGTCTGTATTGAAAAAAGGAGAAAAAGTAGAGATCTTACATATTATCGGTAATTGGGCATATGTTCGCGCTTCGGGAATAGAAGGTTTTGTACATACTGCTTACCTTAGTGGAATGAGTACATCTAATCCAACGGACCGGCTGTTGCAATATGTAAAAACGCAAACTATTATCATCGATCCCGGACATGGTGACCATGACCCTGGAGCAGTGGCAAATGGATTAAAAGAAAAGGATATTAATCTCAGCGTCGCTTTAAAAGTAAAGTCATTATTTGAAGGTACAGGATTTAATATTGCTTTAACACGCGAAAAAGATGTATTTGTTCCGTTAAGCGGCAGGGTTGATTTTGCGAAAAAGATGAATGGAGATATATTTGTCAGCATCCATACGAATTCAGGCGGCGGAACGGGCACGGAAACGTACTATTATAGCGCGGCAGCGACAAATCCATATGTAGAAAAAAGCAAAAAGCTCGCTCAATGTATCCAAAAACGGTTAGTCGAAGCGTGGAATGCAGCGGACCGTGGAGTGAAAAAAGGAGATTTGCACGTTCTTCGGGAAAATAATATGCCTGCGGTTTTAGTGGAGTTAGGTTTTATTGATCGTAAAGAAGATGCCAAAAAGTTAGGCTCTTCATACTGGCAGGGAGAAGCAGCGAAAGCTATTTATCTCGGAATATTAGACTATTACGCATCCGAATCAGGATTGAACTTTCAGCCTTTATACGACCGTGTTCAGTAAAATATTTATAACGCCGTGTTCAATGAAATAGTAAAGAAATAGTAAAATAGAGAATAATAGCAGATTTTCTTGCATGGAAATAGTAAAATAGAGAATAATAGCAGATTTTCTTGCATGAGAGGTTATTTCATATGAAAAAATGGCGTCTCGTTTTTTTTAGTGCTGTTCTCGTGATGATGAGTTTTCTGCCCGCTGCTTCCACTTTTGCATCTGAAACAAAGCGGATCAATGTGATTATTCTTTTTAAAAAGCATGTTGACGAAAAAGCAGTGGAACAGCTGCAAGGAAAAGTGTATCAGCGGTTTGACGTGCTTCCAGCTTTATCTGCCAATGTGCCGTTGGCTTCTATGGATCTTTTAGGGCAATTACCGGGAGTAGAATACATTCAGCAGGATGAAACCATTACGATTGACGGACAGGTGGTAGACTGGGGCATAACGAAAACAAAAGCAACCGGCATGCACGTCCGTGGCGTTACGGGTAAAGGCGTGAAGATCGCCGTTTTAGATACAGGAATTGATACGAATCATCCCGATTTACATGTATCGGGCGGTGCGTGCATGTTATCCTATTGCCCTAATGCTTATAATGATGATAACGGACACGGCACCCATGTGGCAGGTATTATCGCGGCGAAAAATAATCATATTGGGGTGCTTGGAGTAGCTCCGGAGGCAAGCATCTATGCGGTGAAAGTATTGGACCGCTTCGGCGAAGGAACGATATCGACTGTTTTAGCAGGGATTGAATGGGCGATACAAAACCATATGGATATTATTAACTTGAGTTTTGCTGCTTCAGAAAGTTCCCCTGTGCTAAAAGAAGCCATTGATAAAGCATATCAGAAAGGAATTTTGGTGGTCGCGGCGGCTGGAAACAACGGCAACGAAAAAGGAACAGGAGATACCGTCGAATATCCTGCGAAATATGACAGTGCGATCGCCGTTGCGGCCATCAACAACCAAAACGTTCGCGTTGCTTATTCTGCAACAGGCCCAGCAGTCGAAGTTGCAGCGCCTGGAGAAAACATTTACAGCACCGTTCCTGTTGCCTATGATTTGGACGGCAATCCGGATGGATATACATGGATGGCGGGGACGTCCATGGCAGCTCCATTTGTCAGCGGTATATTAGCCTTATATAAGCAGCAGTATCCGAATAAAACCAATGTCGAACTTCGCCAAATGTTAAGGGCAAATGCGATGGATTTAGGCAAGCCTGGAAAAGATGATTGGTACGGCTATGGATTAGCACAGGCAGAGCAAAATAAACCGCCGCAGCTGAAAGTGAAGCTGCAATCCAATGCAGCGGGAGTAGTAAACTTTTCTGTTACGCCGCTTGCTGACAGTATTCAAGGATATAATGTGTATCGCGATGGAAAGCAAATAAAAAAGCTGCAGTCTAGTTCGTCATTTACAGACTACGTGCTCAAAGGAACTTACCACTATCAGTTTTCTTCTGTATATAGCGATGGAACAGAATCAGCATTGTCTAATCCGATCACCGTAACCCTTTCAGAACCAGATTACAAAGATTTGACAAACAATATTTGGTACACGCCTCACATTGTTTATTTATTCAGCAAGGGAATTGTTACTGGATATAATAACGGTACGATCAAGCCTAATGATTTTGTAACGCGTGCCGAAGCGGTAACGATGTTAGGACGGATGTTGCATTTGGATTCGACAAAACGGTCTACCGTTTTTAAAGATGTGGGCTCTGCTAATTCCGCGTCTGGATATATTCAATCTGCATATGAGCGAGGGTTGGTAAATGGGTTTCCAGATGGTACGTTTCGTCCGCAACAGCCTATCACCCGCGCGGAAACAGCAATGCTGTTAGCGAAGGCGTACCAACTCCCTAGCGCTTCTTCCATTACGTTTAAAGACGTTACCAACAAGGTGACGGGGCATGCGGAAATTTATAAAATGGCTGCAGCAAACATTACAAAAGGGTATCCCGATGGTACGTTTAGACCTTATCAGCTTGTGAAGCGGCTAGAGCTTTTCGTTTTCATCGCCCGCGCTGAAAATGACATATTCAAATAGAAGGCTGCCTCCCTAATGGACGGCAGCCTTCTTGGCTTTGTTATTCTTTTCGCACAATGAGTTTATATGGGTTAATGCTTGCATTGCCAAATGCATCTTCCACTTTGATAAAGTATTTTCCTTTCTTTAATTTTAATTTCAAATATTCGGCGTCCCCGCTGATATAGTAATCTGCTTTTCCAACTTGTTTGCCTTTTGCATCATAAACGCTGATCACCCCATCAAGGTCGGAAGGCAGTTCGAGCTTAAATTTATATGCTCGTTCTTCATTCGCCGTAAACACATAGTAATCAACATCGCCGTTATTGTTGGTAACATTCATATAACCGGTATTATAGAATGTGTTTTTATTCGGTTTTTTCAATGGAAGCGGTTTTGATGGAATGTTATTTTTCACCGTCGAATTTTTGTCTTCATCTTGCAAGGAAGCTTTTGCCAATGTAAATTGGTATGGCATTAGCGAAGTATCTCCGAAATAATTCAGAGTAACGATAAAGTATCCTTTCGGTTTCGCCGCTTTAAAGGCACCACGCTCTGCTTCATTGGAAAGGCCGCGGTCGGTTATCCATTCTTTTCCTTCCTCTTCCTTGTCTAATTTTTTGTTGCCATTCGTATCTTCGATGACAATCACTACCGGGTCAATCGGCGTTAACAGTTTTTTTGGCAGTTTGGCGTATTTCGCAGGAACGCTTAGCGGAGTCACCGCAAATCCGTAAAGCCCGTTTTGGTCTGGTTTGAAGTAGTAAATATCTATATCTTGGGCGGAAGCAAAGTTTCCTGTAATTGCTTTTAGTCTGATGTTTGTTGCTTTTTCAAAGTCATCGTTATTCTCGAATTTATCTGCTGTATTGCTTGCCAGCAGCGTCGACGTAAACGTATAGGCTTTCACGGATGGACGATACATTTTTTCCGATAGTTGAATATAGTAAGTTTTCCCGCCTTTTAGACCGATTTGATAGCGATCTTTTGGTTCAAAGCCGTAATCAGAAAGGTTAGAACCGAGATGGGAGAATTCTTTTTGTTTTTCGTTATAAACGAATATGCTCATGCTTGGAACCTCATGGTTTTCATCTGCGGCAAAGCGGAACTCGTAAATTCCGTTTTGCTTAGGCGTAAAGGCGAACCAATCTTCATCTCCGCTGTATTGAAAATATCCGTTTACCGTTTGGCTTAAATCATAAGGTTGTGCCGCGTTAAGAACGTTTTCGATCCCATCGTCCTCGCTAGAGAACATCCCTGGATCCGAGATAACTGCGCTTCGTTTCTCTTTTAATGCTTCTTTTTTCGCTAAATATGCTTCGATGTTTCCTTTCGTTAGCTCTTCTTCCGGCATTTCCTCTTCCATTGGCAAACCATCCTCATCTGCTGGCAAAGTGGTTGCATCAATCGTTAACTGGTAAGGCAAGTGAGAAGAGAAGTTTCTTGTTAAATCCATTTCCGGCTCTCCAAAAAGGGACGTCACCAATGGATCAAGGGTTGGTTTATTCGTAACCTCAATCATATATTCCATGCCCGGCACCGCATTAAATGTGAGTTCCTCCCCTTCGCCGTACCCTTTCATGTTGACGGAATCAATCATAAATTGATTTTCCGCCGGCTGTTCACCAGGTTGTTCTTCAGGCTGTTCTTCGGGTTGTTCTTCAGGCGTTTGCTCCGTTTCTCCGTCAGAGCTTGGTTCTTCTTCCAGCTTTTCGATGGCATATAAGTTGATGGTGGAATCAATTCCAGGCACTCCTGTTAGCGAAACATGAACCGTTTGCTCCGTTCCATCCTCCGATTCTGGTACTGTAAAACGGAAGTAATCGCTGTCTCCCGGCAGCGGTTTTGTTTCTTCTTCCTGTTCTGTATCTTTCGGAGCTTCTTCTTTCGCAGGCTCTTCCGTTTTTATACTTTCATCTGTTGGGGCTTCCGGGTCTGTCAGCTCGTTTGTAAAGAAAAGTGGTCCATGTTCGCGTTGCGAATGATATGGCAATGATTGAATAACGAAAGGATTTTTTGCATTGTTGCCATCGTCGAGTTTGTTCTTTGTTCGGTCAATGGAAAGGGTATAGCGCGATTTCCCGCTTTCGTTATAGTTGCCGAGCGCGTCTTTTACACCGATCACCAGCGTTCCATCTTGCGGGGCTTCAAATAAGTAGCCTTCTTCTTTACCTTGCAATGTATCATTCACTGGCACTTTTGTAGACGGTGCTGTTTTGCCGGCAGGGAAGAATAAGATGTCCAATTTATAGTCGTAGTCGGCGGATCCTTTCAATTTTGTTTGAATGTAATCTCCTTTTTGAACTTTCAATTGATACCAGTCCGTTTGATTCAACTTCTTAATGGTGCCAGTTTGTACAGAATAGGACGTTACGTTGATGTTTTTTGCCTTCTTTAACAAATCTTTTTCCGCAATATTCGGATTGGCTGGGATGTTTTTGGGATTAAACTGCAGCGCCGCAACCGGATTGACTAAGCCATAACCGTATTTGAGGTCGTATCCTTTTTCCCCCAAATCTTTCGCCGTCTTATTTAAAATATAATTAATTTCATATGGTGTCAGCTTTGGATTTTTCGACAGCAGCATCGCTACTGTTGCCGTCACCATTGGCGTTGCCATGGACGTTCCGCTTAGTTTTGCAAACGTTGATTTTTTGTCGATATCGTAAATGGAACTGTAAATATCTTCCCCAGGGGCGACGACATCGACAGCAGGGCCATAAGTAGAGAAATCAGCGAGTTCATTCTTTGCATTGGTTGCTCCCACTCCGATTACACCTTCAAAAGCAGCTGGGTATTCATATGTATTGATCCCGGAGTTGCCAGCTGCGGCGACAACGGTAATGTTTGCGGCAACGGCCTTTTTAATCGCTTCTTCGACAATAGGAGAAGGGACAGGGGAACCTAAGCTTAAATTGATCACTTGTGCCTTTTGGCGAATCGCTTCTAAAATTCCTTCTGCCACAATGTAATCGGAACTGAAAAAGGAACGGTTAAACACGTCGATCGAGATAATTTGCGCATTTGGGAACACGCCATATCCACCGATCCCGTTTCCTTTCTCTCCTGCGATGATTCCGGCAACGTGCGTGCCGTGAACATCAACGGCTCCTTTTTGCATAGGATTCATAACATTATAGTTTGAAATAATTTTATTCTTTAATTCAGGGTGATGGACGTCGATTCCGGTGTCGACGACTGCTACTTTGACAGGATGCTTGCCGGCTAGTGCAAGAGCTTTGTTTACTTGCAATGTTGTAAGATGATACATGTCGTAGCTTTTTGCATCATCGACAGCGGCTCTCGAAAAATATGCGCTGCGTGATACAGAAATGACATTTGGATTTTTTGCATAGGCGCTAACGACATCTTCTAACTTTTTCTTTCCCGTTATTTGCACGACATCATAATGCAAAGAAGAAATTCGTCTGACAAGTTTTGTTCCAGCTTTTTGGTGTTCTGTTGATGAAAGTACATTTTTATACTTGACAATCAGCACAGTTTCGCTAAACAACTGTTTTTCCTTATCCTTTTGCACCGTGCTTGCTTTTACTTCGTTTGTGGAATGATAAAGGCCAAATCGATTCAACAGTTGGTTAGCGGTTTCTTGTTGTTTTATTTCCGCGGCAGAGACAGAGACGTTCGTGTAAGGGAGAATTCCCACAAATGCTAAAGATAAAGCCATTCCTAAGGTAAGTAGTTTTTTAGATTGGTTTCTCTTCTTCAAAAAAATTTCTCCCTTCTAATTTAATTTAAAGATTATCACTTTTTCGTAATATTATCATATTTTTGAAGAAAATCCCTCCATTTTTTCAAAGAATTCATTTTGAGTAATATATTTGTAATACATATGTAAAACAGTAATTCGCTAAAATTTGTTAAAATTTCTTTATAATTGTTAAAGTTTGAGAAAAATCGTCGAGAATAGGCAGGTGATGATGGTGAAAAAAGCGCTTTCTTTTTTGCTGATGCTTACATTCCTCATTAGTGGCCTTCCGAGAGCTTACGCGGAAAACACCCGCGATGAAGTTGTAAAAATGGCAAAAGAACAGCTTGGCGCTCCTTATCGATTCGGTGGTACTACCCCAAGCGGATTTGATTGCTCCGGATTTGTTCAATATGTATTTGATGCAGTCGGAATTGCGCTGCCGAGAACAACCAGTGAACAATATGAAACGGGAGTTGCCGTAAACAAGGAAGATTTGCTGCCTGGTGATTTAGTATTTTTTAAGAATACATATAAGTCCGGAATTTCTCATTCAGGCATATATATAGGAAACGATGAATTCATCAGCGCAACAACGAGCCAGGGCGTCTCCAGAGCATCCATAAACAACCCGTATTGGGGGCCAAAGTTTGCCGGCGGTAGACGCGTCATTAAAGAGCCGCTTCCACCTGGGCAATTTTATGATGTCAGTCCGGATCATCCGGCATATCAAGCGATCAGTGAGCTAGGCAAAGCCGGAATCATCCATGGATTTGAAGGTTCTTATTTCAAACCGGACCTTCCCGTTACAAGAGGACAAGCAGCTGCGATATTAAATCGCTATTTAAAACTACCTGCCCCTTCGACAAAATCGTTTTCCGATGTTTCGTTAGGAATGTCCTTCGCAAAAGACATTGCCGCCATGAAAGAAGCGGGAATTATATTCGGCTATAAAGATGGTACGTTCCGCCCTTATGAAAATATTACAAGAACGCAAATGGCTGTCATTATCGACCGCGCGTTTCGACTTAGTCAAAGTCCAGCCATTGCCGGAGCGGCGGTTAAATATAATGATGTACATCCAAGCTTTTGGGCATATTCGTCGATTATTGCGATCAAAGCGGTCGATCGTACGGGGGTATTTAACAGCTCCAGCTTCCACGGCGGCATGGATGCAACAAGAATGGCCTTTGCATCGGCGGTTTACAGCGCGATTCAGGCCTCTCAAAAATAAGCAAAACGGCACGGAGCTTCATGTGGGTTCACTTCGTGCCGTTTTTTTTTGTCCATTTGTCACTTATGAATGACACCATAGCAATCATGCAAAAGGATAGAAAATCCAGATGATGATGATGGATTTAACAGAAAAAATAGGTCGTACAGGAAATATTTAAATTTCGATTCTTACATATTTTTGTCATATTTGATAGAATAAAATAGAATGATGTAGGAATTAGGAATCAATTTCTTTCATAGTACATATTTATCGAAATCTACTAAAACATAGCAGGAAGGAGTAGAAACATTGAGGTTACTTGCCAGTCTTTTTTTAGTTTTTAGTTTATTGTTTACTAATATTTCCGTTTCGTTCGCAGATGATATTACAGGAATTGCGCTTGAAGAAGAAATGCGTGCGATGGTGAACCAAGGAATCGTTGAAGGATATCCTGATGGCCATTATCGTCCTAACGACCCTGTCACTCGCGGCCAGTTTGCTACATTTGTTGCCAGAGCGTTACAGCTTCGGGAAGGATCGGGACACTTTTCCGACGTGTCGCCATCTTCAAAATTAGCCGATGGCATTTACAAAGCGAGCGCGGCGGGAATCGTTCAAGGATATTCGAACGGCACGTTTGGCGTGTACAATAAAATTACAAGAGAAGAAATGGCGGTAATGATTGACCGCGCGCTAGATTATTTAGGAATAGAGAAAAAGCAGGCATTGCTCGACCATTTTACTGATGTGAATGGGCTCTATTCGACTTCAAAAATTGCAATCTCTCATAATGTGTATTATGGCATTATTCGTGGAATTCCAAACACGGATGGAAAAACGTTCCGCTTTGACCCGAAAGCGTATGCGACAAGAGCGCACGCCGCTGCTTTTCTTTATCGTTTGCTTGAAGTGTGGGCGGAGCAGGCGCCGGAAATGGCGTATCAAGTCGCTGCCATTCAAAACGGGCAATTAACGCCGCTGCCAAAGCGCTACGCTACGTTTGCGCAGGCGGAAGCAGCCGTTACGAATTGGGCTTCGCAAGTGATTATGCAAGGCACCAAAATTGTTAAAATGGCTAGCGGAAACGTCATTGCCCAACCGTCTCCTGGAAAATCAACCACAATAATCTATGAATCTACTTTAAGCAAGTCCCTTACGTATGTTGCGCCAAATACGGAAATGAAATATTTAGGCGCGGACGAAGAAAAAGTAAAAGTGCAAATCGCCAATACGATTGGGTATGTGAAACAGTCGGAAGTGATGCTTGTGCCAACGGCGTTGCTGCAAGGCCGGTCGTATTATATGGCGAAAAAAGGGGAATTGTATCATTACATTTACAAAACGACAAGCAACAAATACGCAGTACCCTATCTGTACGGAAAAGCCCCGTCGTTTATGCAAGATGGGCAAAAGTATTACAGTTGGGACGGCGAAACGTTTTATAACGAGGCAGGCAAGCTCGTCGGCACGGCATATCAATACTTTAACGTCCTGCCAATTCGTACGAAAACAAATTATACAGCTGAAGAATTGAATAAGTTTGCCGCCGCGAATCGCTCCGACAGTCCGCTGAAGACGTTAGGAGAGGCGTTTAAAAAAGCAGAGAAAACATACAACGTCAATGCGCTTTATTTGTTGGCGCATGCGATTCTTGAGAGCGATGGGGGAACTAGCCAAATTGCGAAAGAGAAGAAAAACTTATTCGGCATTCAGGCGGTTGATAGCGATCCGCTCAACAGTGCTATGACATTTAATTCCTTTGAAGATTGCATCAACTATATGGCACAGACGATGATATCGAATGGATATGCCAACCCAAAGAGCTGGAAGTATAATGGAGCGGTTCTTGGTGATAAGACGATTGGTTTTAACGTTTTTTACGCGTCTGACCCATATTGGGGGCAAAAAATTGCTGGACTTATGTATCAGGCTGACAAATTTTTAGGCTGGAAGGACTGGGGTAAATATACCATTATGGGAACGACAACAGAAGGAGTCAAAGTTCGTCGTGAACCGAATACGAATGAGTCTCCATTGTACACATATAAGTTGAATAACACTCCGGTTATTAAGCTGGGGGAAACAGCGAAACAGCCAGACGGCTACGTTTGGTATAAAATCCACACCGATTTGCCTACTGGTGAGGACGCATATATCCGCAGCGACTTATTAGAACCGCTGCTAATCGCAAAATAAACGAGGCAAGCAAGCAGCTTGCCTCGTTTTTTTGTTATACTACCCTCTGTTTGGTTTTGACCATACGGAGAAGACGGTAAAAACCATCGCGATAAAAGAAGTAGGTGCCAACCATATAGAACACGACTCCAATCGGCACCAGAACGGCAAGTTGAAGAAGGGAGTACCAATGTCCAACGGGTGTCCAGTATTTTACCACATATAATGAAACGGCCATGATAGCAGTTGGCAGACTGACGCGGGCAATCAACCAAAATAGTTTTTTTGTTTCCCCCTGTTCAAACTCTTTATATACGGAAATGGTGCACGCCGTTAAATAATAGAAGGAAACAAGCGAACTAGATAAAGCTAGTCCAGGGTAGCCAAGCGGTTTCACCAATAAATAATCTAATAATGTGTTTAATACGATGGTCGTGACGCTAATTCGCAGGACAATCGCCGTTTTTCCCTTCGCGTACATCGATTTTGAAACAATATATTGCAGCCCTTGCGTAACAATAAGAGGCAAATAAAACAGCAAAGCGATGTACGTGTTATGGGTGTCTTCCGCTGTAAATCTGCCTCGTTCGTAGACAAAGGAAATGGCGGTGTCACCTACAAACAGCAATCCTGCCGCAATCGGCATGAGTGTCATGAGAGACAATTCCATTCCCGTAAAGAACGTTTGTTGAAACTTACGTTGATCGTCTACCTGCTCGGATAACAGTGTAAACAAAATGGCGGCGATGGTCGTACCGTAAATGGTATGGGGAATGCTGACTAACAATGATGCGTTATTTAAATATGTCACTGCCCCTTCTATGGTTCCAGAAGCAAACATTTTATCGATAAACATGTTCATTTGTCCAACAAACGCGTTTAATAATGACGGTACAAGCAAGACGAGAAACGTTTGGCGAAATTCTTTATCCACTGCAAATGTCGGCGACCAGCGATAGCCGCTTTTTTGTAAGTAGAAAAACATCAGCACAATGCCTAATATAATGCCAAACACAAACCCGTAAGCAAGGCTGTATATTCCCCACACATCCGAAAAAAGAAGAGCAAACACCGCTCCCATTAAGGTGGCAAGCAGTTTCGAAATTTGCGATGGTACGAAAATGCGCCGTCCTTGCAAATAGGAATCAAGAATTCCGTTTAAGGCAATAGCGCTCATGAATAGGAAAAAGATTTGGGTAATCTCGACAGCGACTTTTTCTGTCGTCGGCGTCATATTGCCAAAAATAATCGGGACGAACGAAGGAACGAAGAAATACCCAATGACCGTAACGAGAAGGAAAATTGACACTGTTGCGTTCATAATGCCGTTGGCGTTTTGTTCCGCTGCTTCAGGATCCTTTTTTTTCTTCTGTATATATAAAGGAAGAAACACGTTATTAAATCCGCCGGAAATGATCGCCAACACGAGCGTAATAAACGAAAATGCCAATAAATAGCCGTCTGTGTATTCATTTGCCCCAAACTGTTTGGCAATAATGCTCTCGCGAAGAAAACCGGATAATTTGACGAGCAACGCAAGCAACGTAATCCAAAGCGCTGTTCGTTTTAATGATGACATCTGTCTCACTTCCTTATAAAAAAATCGAAAAAAGGCTGTCTCTAAAGGGCTACGAGACAGCCGCATTTTTATTGCTGTAACGCTGCTGCATAGATTTCTTCATACTTTTTCGCTGCAGCCAAGTGGGAATATTCCTCTTCAATTTTTCGTCTTGCTTCTTTCGCAAGCCTTTGTCCGATTTCCGGATGATCAAGCAAGTAAATGATAGCTTGGGCAAGCTGATCGACGTTTTTCTCTTCTACCAGAAGACCATCTTGCTCATGGCGGACAATTTCTTTTAGACCGCCGACGGCGGAAGCGATGAGCGGGGAGCCAGATCCCATCGCTTCGAGAGCGGAAATGGACGTCGCTTCCTCTACGCCCGCTGAATGAACGCTTGGCACAAGAACGATATCCGATAGCGCATAATATTCTTTAATCGCTTCATGCGGAATCGCTCCTAGCAACTTTGTTTTCTCTTCTAATCCTTTTTCGTGAATCAGTGATTTTAATTCTTGAAAGGCTTCGCCCATGCCGGCATAGACGAGCATCGTATTCGGATATTTTTCGAGCACTTGCGGAAGCGCGAGCACAGGATAAATGACGCCGTTTTTCTTCGTCAGACGCCTTGGAACAAAAATAATGTTCGTATCTTCGGCAAAGCCGTGTTTGCGGCGGTAAGCAAGACGATTTTCTTTATCTGGCTTAAAACTGTTAATGTCAATAAAGTTGCGAATCGCTGTCGCCTCTACGCCTGCTTTCTCAAAAACATAATTTTTGATGCGCTGGTCGACCGTAACAATTTTTCTTGTTTTTGTATAGGCTTCGACTTCTTTTTGCAATAAATAACGGGCTTGCCGGCTTCCTTCCACAACAGAGCCGCGGCTGATTGCTTCATATGTCATATATCCATGCACGGTCGTGACGGTTGGAATTCCCGTTTCTACCGCCGCAAGCGTTGCGAATACTTCTTGGGCGTTAATGATGTCGTATCCTTTCGATTTATGCTGTTCGATCAAGCGATAAAGCATTTTTTGCCGGACGAGATGGCTCCAAATAATTCCGCTGCCTTTCGATAGTTTGTTCAAAATAAAGCTTGGCCCTTTTGCGAGTAGATTTTGGCTTACAGGGCTAATATCGCTAAACGAGAGAACATCGACTTCATGTCCTCTCGCTTCTAATCCGGCTTTTAATGTGGTGACATGGGTCGATAATCCTCCAGCGTGAGGATAATCGAAGACGGTAGCTAATAATATTTTCATCTTTCATCTTCTCCTTAAGAGAATTAATGTACGAGAAATTTTTCCTTTAACAACCGAATGTTTTCCATCGCATCTTTGCGCATGGATTCGGCGTTTTTCTGCACGATTTCGCTTAATTGGTCGCGATGGCTGAGCACGTATTTGGCGTTCGCAATCAAACGTTCCACGTCGATTTCTCCTAAGCGGAAAGAATATTCCCACATTCCCGAGCGTTTCAATAAACTTTCCACTTTTTTATCATAGCTGATGCCGATGTGCGGGACTCCAGTAAGTGCGGAGAAAATGAGTGAATGCAGTCGCATGCCGATTGTCATCCGGCAGCGGCTAATAAAGTGCAAATATTGGTTTGGAGTAAAGTCCGGACCAAGAAGATGACATGCGCCTTTCCGCTTCATTTTTTCTATTACTTGTTTGGAGGCTCTCACGTCATGATGACCTTCCATCGGCACGAAAACAGGGGTAATAGTTTCTTCCTCTATTAAGCGATCGAGCGCTTCCGCCAACTGTGAATAATATTCCTCATGGTGAAACCATGGCCGGACGGAAACAGCAACGAGCTTTTCGTCTCCTTTTAACGGAAGGCTATCAAAGCAGGCATCATCCACTTTATGTTTAAACGCAAAGACGATATCCGCTGTGACAACTGTCTCTGGTTTGGTGACTCCGAGTTTATGCAGCAATTCTTTCGAATATTGGTCACGTACGGTAATAAAGTCCGCCATATTGGCGAAAACTTTCATTAATATTTTTCCCCATGTCGTATTTACAGGACCGATGCCTTGCGAGAAAAACATTACTTTCGTTCCACAAAGCTTTGCAAGAAAGACAATTAATAAATAATAAGGAAGAGGTCCGAATAGAAATCTCGTCGGATATGTATCTTGCAGCAATCCTCCTCCTCCGCTAATGAGCAAATCCGCTTCGCGTAATGCTTTGATTTTTTTTCTATTATCATGACGCCATCCGCGGTAAACACTTTTCACGTTATGCGTTTTTGCCGTTTTTTCTGGAGAAAGAGAAAATACGGTGATTTCCGGATGATCCAATTCTGCGCGAAGATTGTCGATAATCGCTTCCAGAATCGCTTCATCTCCAGTATTTCCAAGACCGTAAAAACCTGAAATAACGATTTTCAAAGAAACGTTTCCTCCCTCTATCCAATATCGTTTTTTCTTAAAAATAATTTCTGCCACAAAAATCAACCTTAATTGTAGCATTTGCCTATTCTATATTCAATGATGCAAAATATGTCGTAATTTGATATACTATATCATGATTGACAAAAACGGCTTGCAGTGAGCATAATGAAGCGTGGCAAGTACATTTGCCAATTTCTAAACCAAAGCGAGGTTTTTTTGCGATGAAAAAAGTTTGTGTAGTTGGACTAGGATATATTGGACTGCCGACATCAGCGATTTTCGCAAATGCTGGCTTTGAAGTCGTCGGTGTGGATGTAAACGAAAAAGTCGTACAAACATTGAACACAGGCGAAATACATATTGAAGAAAACGGGTTGCCTGAACTTTTCAAAAAAGTAGTGCAAGAAGGCAAGTTCAGAGCTTCACTTGTTCCCGAAAAGGCAGATGTGTTTATTATCGCCGTTCCAACACCGATTCACGAAGACTATACAGCAAATATTGATTATGTCGTGGACGCGACGAAATCGATCGTTCCTTATTTAGAAAAAGGAAATATCGTTATTGTGGAATCGACGATTCCGCCTCGCACGATGGATGATGTCGTCGCGCCGATTATTCGCGAACACGGGTTAGATCCAGAAAAAGACATTTATTTGGCGCATTGTCCTGAACGGGTATTGCCAGGTCGTATTTTAATTGAACTTGTTGAAAATACAAGAATTGTCGGCGGTGTCACGAAAGAAGCGGCGAAAAAAGCGGCTGACGTATACCGCGCCATCGTCAAAGGCGAAGTGATCGAAACAGAAGCCGTCACCGCCGAAATGTCGAAGTTAATGGAAAATACGTTTAGGGATGTCAATATCGCACTTGCCAATGAACTGGTTAAAATTTCGCAACGGATTGGCGTGAATGCGCACAAAGTCATTGAACTGGCAAACAAACATCCTCGTGTCAACATCCATTTGCCGGGCCCTGGCGTCGGAGGCCACTGTTTGGCCGTTGACCCTTATTTTATTATCGAAAAAGCGAAAGAAGAATCACCGTTAATCCAAACGGCTCGACGCATTAATAATTCCATGCCGTATTTTGTCGTGGAACAAATTCAACGCATGACCGCCGAACTTGCGTCCCCAAAAGTGGCGATTTTTGGCTTGACGTATAAAGGAAATACGGATGACGTGCGGGAAAGCCCGGCGATTAAAATCTATGAATTATTAAAGCAGCACAGCCGGTTCGAAGTGCGCGCGTACGATCCGCATGTCAAACAAGAGCAAGTATCTTTTCCGCTTTCTACGTTGGAAGAAGCCGTTCATGGCGCGCACTTAGTTGTCGTTCTCGCTGACCATAACGAATTTAAAAACATGAAAGCGGAAGATTTTGCAGCGATGAAAACAAAGGTCATTTTCGATACGAAAAACTGCGTGCATCTTAACGATGAAAGCATAACGGTATATAAAATAGGAAATTTATATTCTGTTAAAGCAATCCAAGAATAACAGCCAAAGAGAGTATGATCGGTGATGGGGAAAGAAAAATATTTAGACGTGTATGTTTCCACGCTAAATTACGACGAAATTCTTGCCGATATCGAAAAGAGAATGGCAGCAGGAGAAAAATCAACCATTGTTGCGGTGAATCCGGAAAAGCTCATTGCCGCCAGTAAAGACGAAAACGTCAAACAGCTCATTAACTCGGCGACGTATCAAATTCCCGACGGCATTGGGGTCGTGCTCGCATCAAAGCTGAAAGGCGGACGCATCACCTCGCGCGTGACGGGGATTGATATGATGGAGCGGTTAATTGAGCTTTCCGCAAAAAAAGGGTATCGCGTGTTCTTATTTGGCGCGAAAGAAGAAGTCGTCAAAAAAGCGAAGGAAAATCTCGAAGCAAAATATCCTGGATTGCAAATCGTCGGTTACTCCAACGGCTACGTCAATGATTACGATTCGCTTATCCAAAAAATTAATGAGTCGAATGCCGATATTTTATTTGTGGCGCTCGGAAGCCCTCGGCAAGAGCTGTGGATCAAAACATATATGAACGATTTGAACGTGAAAGTGCTGCAAGGCGTCGGCGGAAGTTTCGACGTGTTCGCGGGGCATGTCAAACGGGCGCCAAAACTGTTCCGCAATCTTGGGTTAGAATGGTTTTACCGCCTTGTGACAGACCCGAAACGGTTCAAACGGCAGCTTGCATTGCCAAAGTTTTTATGGAAAGTATTATGGGAAAAACCATCGATGGAATGACCGGTTTGGGCCAATAAGTCGTGTCTCGTTCATTCCAACAGCAAGGGGAGATTCGGTTGAAAGTATTGCACGTCATTAGCGGCGGGGAAACGGGAGGGTCGCGCAAACACGTCGTCACCCTGTTATCCAAATTCCCGAAGGAGACGGCAACGCTCGTGGTGTTTCAAGAAGGGCCGCTCGCGAAAGAAGCGCGGGAACATCATATTGATGTCCGCCTCCTTCCGCAATCGTCCCGCTATGATTTGTCTGTCTTGCATAAGCTCGTGGAGCTTATTCAGCACGAGCGCTATGATTTGTTGCATACGCATGGTCCGAGAGCCAATTTATATGGCGCGCTGATCAAGCGGAAAATCGGGATTCCGTGGATGACGACGATTCATAGCGACCCGCGCCTTGATTTTATGAAATCGGGATTAAAAGGCTTCCTTTTTACCCGCTTAAATTTATGGGCGCTAAAAAAAGTCGATTATTTCTTTGCCGTGTCCGAGCGGTTTAAAGACAATCTCGTCGCCTTTGGCATTCCGAAAGAGCGGATCAAGACGATTTACAACGGCATCGACTTCAACGAAACATCTCCTGACCATCTGCTGCAACGAACCCATGTTGGCGTGAACGAAGACGACTTTGTCATCGCTATGGTCGCAAGACTGCATCCCATTAAAGGTCATGCGCTTGTATTCGAAGCGCTCCAATCGCTGCCGTATCGTGACATCAAGCTGCTAGTCGTCGGAGACGGTCCGCTGGAAGAGGAGCTGAAAGAAAAGGCGGCGAATCTGCAAATCGAAAATCAAGTGAAATTTCTTGGGTTTCGTCGCGATATCGCCGCCATTTATTCCCTCTCTGACGTCGCGCTCATGGCTTCTTACAGCGAAAGCTTTCCGTTAGCCTTGCTCGAAGCGGCCAACGAACGTATTCCCGTCATTTCCACCGATGTTGGCGGAGTTAGACAGCTCATTGCCTCTAAGGAGATGGGATGGATCGTTCCTGTCGGCGACAGCGCGGCGCTGGCTGGGGCAATCCAAGAAGCGCGCGAAAAAAAGCAACAATTAAAACAAATGGGGCAGACGTTGTACGAATATGCCTCTTCCCATTTTTCGTTACATCGCTTGTACAAAGAAACAATCACTACTTACCAAAATGTGCTGGAGAAACATCATCAAAAATGATTTTCGCAAATCGAAGTGAGTAAAAAGGAGTTTAAGCGATGCGTCTTCAACAACCGTTTACTTATTATGCTGTGATTTTATCTCTGTTTCTCGTTCCGCTTGTTTCTTATAAAACGTATATCGGCCCTTTGCCGCTGTCAGCGGAAGTCGTGATGATTCCGTTGTTAACAATCGCCGCTATCGTAGATTATGCGCAGAAAAGAATCGCGTTGAATGATTTCAACATAAAGCCGATCGCAGCGGCGTTTCTGTTATATTTCATCATTGCGGTTATTTCGTTAACGCAAGCGGTCAGCCTTGCTCCAGCCGCAATGGAGCTTGCCCGCTATCTTTCGTACGTTGTCTTGTTTCTGATTGTCGTGAAAGTTCGCTTTACGCGCGAACAATATATCCACTTTGCAAAAGTGTTTGGCCTATCCGTCTTGATCATCGGTGTTTACGGAATTGTGCAATACATTTTCGGCATTTCTTTGAATACCGCCGGGTTGTATGCCCTAAAGGAAGCGAAGGGACGCGTAGACTCAACGCTGGTGAATCCCAATTATTATGCCTCTTTTCTTAATTTTGTCATTCCGACTTTAGTGTTACTAGCGGTTGTATATTTCAAAGATAAAAAAGCGCAGCTATTGATGTTCGCGCTGTATGGCATTTACGTAATTAATTTGGTGCTCACCTATACGCGCGCGGCTTGGGTGGCGATGATCGGCGGTTTCGTATTAATGGTCTTGCTCATTCCGAAAGATTTCATCAAAAACGCCGTTCGTCCGCATATACTTCTCTCTTTCGTCGTCTTGCTTACGGTTGTCTACTTCATGCCGGACGTCCAGTCCCGTACGTATTCGGCGCTGTACGCGATGCAGAAGATTGTCATCCGCCACCTTCCAATGAATATTACTGACCATATTGCTAACGGGGACGTTTCGCAAGGAAAAGACGGCGGATTTTTTGCGGAAGAGCCGGGGGACGAGGAAAAAGTACAGGACGAAGCAACGACGAGCCGCGCTGTTGTCTCCCGCGTCACGCTATGGAAAACGGGATGGGTGATGATGAAAGAAAACCCTATCCTTGGTGTTGGCATCGGAAATTATCTGGTGAGATACAAAGACTATGTTACAAAATATCCAGAACTGTATATCGGGCATGATCAGTATTCCGTGCACAACTCCTATTTAAAGGTCGGCGCGGAAACAGGATTTATTGGGCTAGCCGCATTTTTGGCCATCTATGTCATCTATTACGTGTACTTGCTCCGCCTTTATTTTTCCGCCGCCAACCGGTTAAGCAAGATCGTTGTCATCGGGTTGATCGCCGGAAGCGCTACGTTCATGGTGCAAAACTTGTCTAACAATCTCATTTTCATCCCGCAGTTGAACACGATCTTTTGGCTTGTGTCGGGACTGGCCATCGCCTTTGTGCATCAAAATAAAGAAAAACCAGCAAGCATGCAGGAATAAGCTGCATGCTTTTTTTTTTTACAAAAAACATCCATGAGTAAATTTTACTCCCCGCCAGGCATGAAAATAGCCCTAACCACGCATGGATCTGTTATTTTCAAGAAAAGTAATTTATAATTTTTCTATTTATGTATAATGCCTGTTATGGGAAATTAACGTTTATTAACCAAATAAAGCATTTGTTACATAAAAAACGCATGTGATGAGAATTTTGTAAAAAAACAGTTGAAAAATCCTATGTCTTTGGTAGAATAGTAATAGAGTTTGGGAGTTTTGGAGCTTTTATGTTTATTATTTATGCCTTTTCTACTATGAAATGAATCATAGAAAGGCTTTTGCAGCTCCTAATCTCGGTAACTGATCGATGGTATTTATGATACCTTCGATTCATCATAAAAATATACACAAAACGGGGAGGAAATCATTCATGGCTTATCAACCTAAGTCCTATCGCAAGTTTGTTGCAACAACTGCAACAGCTGCCATGGTCGCATCTGCGGTAGCTCCTGTAGTATCCGCTGCAGCAGGCTTCACAGATGTTGCACCGCAATATAAAGATGCGATCGATTTCTTAGTTTCTACAGGTGCAACAAACGGCAAAACAGACACAAAATTCGGCGTTTACGATGAAATCACTCGTCTGGATGCAGCAGTGATCCTTGCAAAAGTATTAAAACTGGACGTTGACAACGCAAAAGACGCAGGGTTCACAGATGTGCCAAAAGACCGTGCGAAATACGTCAACGCGCTTGTAGATGCTGGCGTATTAAGCGGCAAAGCGCCTGGCAAATTCGGTGCATACGACAAATTGACTCGCGTGGAAATGGCAAAAATCATCGCGAACGCTTATAACTTAAAAGGCGATGATGTAACACTTCCATTCACGGATGTAAACGATACATGGGCACCGTTCGTAAAAGCACTTTATAAAAATGGAGTAACAAAAGGTAAAACAGAAACAAGCTTCGGTGCATACCAAAACATCACTCGCGGTGATTTTGCGGTATTTGTATATAGAGCGGCGAATGTTGATGTAGAACCTGAAGCTCCACAAGTAGTTTCAGTAAGTGCGATTAACGTTAATAAAATTAAAGTAACATTCAACAAAGCAGTTGACACTACAAAAGCTAAATTTGAAGTTAAGCGCGGTACAGTTACTGAAGATGTAAAAGTAACTTGGAATGAAGCTAAAACTGAAGCTGTACTTGAAAAAACAGCTGGTAACTTCACACCTGCTGAATACACTGTAACGGTTTCAGGTATTGAAGGTCTTGAAAATGCTACTAATACTGTAAAAGTAGAAGCAGAAGTAGTGAAATCAATTGAAATTGTAAATACTCAATTACAAAAATCATCTAATGCACCATTAAATGTTAAATTCATTAACCAATATGGTGAAGAAGCAACAGTTTCTCCTAGCGATGTAACAATTACTGCTTATAACAAAACAAATAGCGCTCGTGCTGTTACACCAGTAAACGGAAAATTCCAATTAAATGCATCAGCTGCTGAAGTAAAAGACGAAGTTCAAGTTACTGTATACTACAAAGGGCTTACAGTTACTAAAACTCTAACTGTTGTTAACCCAGCTACTGTAGGTAGCGTAACTCTTACTGAAGCAGTATTACCAACTGGTAAAACATTCTTCACTCCATCTGGAACTAAAGATGTAGAAATTAAATACACTGCTCAAGATATTTATGGTGAAAAGTATGATTTAACTGCTAATGATGTTGCAAATGGAGCAATTAAATTCTTCTCTTCTGATTCTGAAGTATTAAATGTAAGTGATATTTCTATTACTGATGATAACAAAATTAAAATCGCGAAATTTGGTAAGGCAGGCACTGTTACTTTAACTGTTTTATCTACTGCGACAGGTCAAACTTCTCAATTAACAATTGAAGTTAAAGAAGATGCTGGCAAACCTTACTCAGTAGAGTTAGACAAAACAGACTTAACTGTAGCCCAACCTACTGCTGAGAAAAAAGTATATCTAACTCCAACTGTAAAAGACCAATATGGCACAGTTATTACTGCTAAAGACTTAAAAGCAGAAGACTACACTATTGCTGTAAGTAATAAATCAGTAGTTTCTGATGCTAAATTAGTAACAGAAGCAGGAGAACATCAAGGTCAAATTGAATTAACTATACCAGCTAATGCTCCTAAAACAAGTGCAACAGTTACTGTAACAGTAAACAGCACAGGACAAAAAGCTACTGCAAATATTACTATCGGCGAAGCAGCAACTCCAACTAGCATTGTAGTAGAAAAAGATTTCAATGTTCCTACGGCTTTACTTGCTGGTGCACAAAAAACTTTAAAATTTGATGTAAATGATCAATATGGCAATCTATTTGATGGAACTAGTGACTATACTGTAGCTTACACAACAAGTGATGATACTGTACTTGCGCTAAGCAATCCATCTGCTGATGAAGCAGATCCATCTGTAGTTGTAAAAGCACTAAAAGCAGGTACAGTTACTATTAAAGCTCAACTAAAAGACAAAAATGGAGTAGTAGTTGCTGAAAAAGCATTAACAATTCAAGTTATTGCTAATGACTCTACTAAAGTTTCTTACAGCATTCCAGCTATTGCTCCAATTTATAAAAAAGCTGTGGTAACAACTCCATCAGATGATACTGAGAAAAAAGCTGCAGTTGATAGTGGCTATGCAGAAGAAGTTGCGATTAACGCAACAGATGCAAGTGGTAATGTAACACTTGTTCCTACTTCTGCAGTAGTAGGTACTCCATCAATTACTTTGAAAGATGCACAAGGTAATGATGTGAGTGATAAAATTGGTATCTTTGAATACGATGGTAAATACTACTTATATACTCAAACTGATTTTGCTGCTGATGACTTTAAAAAAGCCGATGGAACAACTACAGACTTAACAGGTACTATCAGCTTTACAATTAACGCTGACGATACTGTAAAAGTTGTAACTCAATCATTCACAGTATCTAAAGATGATGCAAAAGTTCAATCTATCGCTTTCAAGGATAAACCTTATAATGATCCAGAGGCTGATAAAGCTACTGATGTAACTGCATTTGAACTTGCTAATGCTGCAGATTATGCAGATGCTGGTAATAAAACTGTATATGTATGGGCTAAAGACCAATTTGGTGGTTATGCGGCAGCTGCTGATACAGTAAGATTTAGCTTAGCTAATGTAAAAGGTGTAGATGGAATAGCTAATGATACTGTAGATGTGGACCCAGATACTGGTGTTATTACAATCGAAGATAATCCAAGTGGCTCAGCTGATACAGTATTCACTGTAAACAATGCTGCTTTCCGTTTGATTGCTCAAGCTAACGGACAAACAGACTTTGTAACATTCACAGTTGCTGATGGTGTACTTCCAACAGCTGCTGCGACAGGTGCAGTTTCTGTAAAACAAGCTACAACTGGAACTTACGCAGCTAATGATACAATTACAATCAAATTCAGTGAAAAAGTAAAAGTGGCTAACCTTGTTGGTACTAATGGTGCACCTCAAAATATCTTAATTCAAGGTGGTACAGGTGCAACTTTAGATGCTTCTACTATCGCAGCTGCAGATGCTGACAGCAACGGTTATGCAACAACTTTTGTCATTACACTTAAAGGTTCTCCTGTCGTTGCTTCAGGTGATAAACTTGTTGTAACTGCTAATAAAGTTGAAGATGTAGTTGGCAACACTGCATCTGCTGACGTTGAATTCTTATTACCTTAATTGCACAACTAAAGTTTGAATAATATAGAAAAGCTCTGTGGAGAGAAATCTCTGCGGGGCTTTTCTTTCTTCAATCTAAAATGAAAAAAGACGAAGCAACCTTGGCTTTCTCTTAAAATGGACGACCTAGTAGTAACCTAGAATCTTAATTAACACCTCTTCTCGTTTCTGTCTTATTTTGTTTGTCAAAATACGGACCAGTCAAGAGTCAACAATTTTAGCTTGTCCACTTTTAACCTCTATTTCCTAGCTAGACTCTAGTTAGTTCGGTGCTTGTCACCACTACTCTGAAAATGTCCAAAGTCCTGCAGAGGGAATTTTTATTCTCTTATATGCTGCTATGCTTATGCCACACCACAAACCGCTCCGTCCTTCTGTTTATTTCTCCCGCTCCCATTCCTTCCCACAGTCAGGACATTGCCATTTCATTACTCGATCTTTCTCTAGACTTGATATGCCAATTTTTCTGCTAAAATGGGTAGCATTGCCGTAATGACGCTGTCATTCTTTTGGAATCGGATCTCCCTGCAAATCAGCGCCGCAGTATGGGCAGAATTCTTTGTTCTCGTCCATGCTTTGGTTGCTCCTTTCGATTGGGCTTTGGATTTATTTTAGCTGCCTTGATTTTTACCTTTGTGATAAGGATACCATAACTCTTGGGATACGATCGATAAGCGGTTTTCTGGAGAAAGCCGATCAAGCCTTATATCGGGCGAAGGAAACGGGGAGAAATAAATTCGTAAAATGGCCTCTTTCATATCGTAGGACATGGGGTGTAAAGCCGATACACAAAGCCTCCAAATCTCTTTTCAAGTGATGATGTTCAACCATATTGTGAAAAAGGAAGGCGGTAATGACTGAGGGTGGATGAGGCTGGCCAATGGTCAAGCCTATGCTTATGGATATTTTATGTCAGACAAAAAATAAAAGCGAGAGGGAAGAGGGATATGTCCAAATCATCGATGACGGAGGGATGGAGAGAATGACGCGGCCGCTATTGATTATAGGGGAAATCTTCACCATAACAGACAAAATCCGCTCAACGAATCAAAAAAAGTTAAGTAGATTTGTTATTTTACAGGAAGAAGTTCGAAGTGAAGGGTTAAAAAGGGGGGCAATAGGCAAGTTAGAGTAATCATGTAGGATCGATTTTTGTCTACTTTTTCTCTTACAAACGAATTTCATACAAGACCTTTGTGGTTAGATGGATCTTTGTGAGCGATGGATCCATTTTTCTGTCAGCACGATCATTTGTAAACAAGGAATCGCATTTCATCCTGCATGTTCTTTTCTGAAGATCAGCAGGCGCTATTCTCCCTCCTGTGTTCAACATTTGGAAACACCTCATCGTTACGTTCATTTGTCATGATGATTCGTCTCATGAGCCATTTAGATTTCTTGAATGAGTGTCCATTTTTGTTCCTGGCGCTGCTTTTTCCTCTTTTTTGCTTTGTCACTTCGATTTCATGAACAGATGTGTTCGATTCACTCCATGTCATCACAGAAGGAACGAGGGATAAAAGAAGGAAATCTAGTCTCTTCTTCGCACTCCCGATAAAATGCCATCGATCGTACACATGAAGGATGGAAGGATTGGCATTAGAATCACTTGACGGAATCCTGTAAATCCATCCCTGCTCATCACTTGTGCATGGGAATATGTTTTCAGCCATTCGGCAAGTGTTTGCGGCAGCCGATTTGGCAAGAGAGCAACAGGTGATGACTGCGAAGATCACAAATCATCATTCCATACGTATGGACTTTTCGAAAAGCCAAATCATCGATTTCGAGGAATGGGAGACACCTCCACAGGAATAGGAGTTTTATAAATCATCGTTAACAATGAATCATGGCTGATAGGCAGATGAATCGCTTGTGCAATCTTTTCAACTGCTAAACAACTCGTGGAAAAGGCAATTTGTCGCAAAGTGTGTCCTGCCCGAAGGGTACGACGACCATGCGGCGCCAGCCAGTCATAACGCTTAGTAAACACTTTAACGGAACAGGAAGGATCATCGCAAAACCATTTTCGAGAAATAAGCAGGAGTCGAACAGGCCGATAGGAAGATCTTGAATCACACGTGTATACCGACTATGCGGGCGGGAGGAAACATGATGACAGGCAGGACAGGGAGAAGACTCTCGGTTGCTTTTTACCGTTAAACATAAACTATCATCAACATCAGACACATCTAGTAACTTGATAGTTGAATCAAGAGGAGACCAAGAAAGGTTAATCATCGTTACGAGCCCCTTTATTTTTATTGATATCTATTATATCCATGTAGTTAATAGAAAGTTATCTCCCCAAATTAGCGTAAGAACTAATTTTAAATCGTTGTTGACAATAGTTTGTTTATCGCAGAAAATCACCCATTATTGTAGATATTTTGTTGAAATAGGTATATTTTACTAGTATGATAGAAGTATATAAAATGATCAAAGGGTGGGGGTTTTTCGCGTGTATTGCGCTAAATGTGGAAACAAAACAGAGTCTGGGGCAAAATTTTGCAGCAACTGTGGTGCTTCTGTGCGGCCTCAGTCTAATAAGCTATTAGTGATGACGGCTATATTCATGTTTGTCGTTTGTGTTAGTATTTGGACGGCACTTGTCCATCAATGGCGATATGATGAGAAAAAAACAGAGGAAGTCGCCAGCAAGCCAATCGAGCAGGTAAAAAAAGAAAGAAAAACACCTGTGGAAAAAGTGAAAAGCCAGACCGCACCTGCCGCCAAAGCAACAGCGGCGAATACGAACAAAGACGTAACGAAAATTATTGCCGAAGCGCAAGAAAAAGTATTTACCATTTATACTGGCTATTCGCAAGGATCCGGTTTCTTAATCAACAAACAAGGAGATGTGTTAACGAACGCGCATGTGGTCGAAGGGTCGATTGACGTCATGGTTCGTGACAGAAACGGAGAAGAATTTCAAGGAAAAGTAATCGGTTACAGCAACGACATCGATGTTGCCGTTGTGCGCGTTCCTGCGCTGAAAAATAAAAGCCCGCTTCTTTTGGAAACAACAAGAAAAGCGCAAGTTGGCGAAGAAGTCATTACGCTCGGAAGTCCGATGGGATTGGAAAATACAGCGACATTTGGGTATATTAGCGGCGTAGACCGTAATTTCGTGATCGAACCGCATATATATGAAGATGTTTACCAAATCTCTGCCCCGATGGCGCCTGGAAACAGTGGCGGACCGTTATTGGAACGAAAAACAGGAAAAGTGCTAGCGATTAATTCGGCGCGCCATGCAACAGAGGCGAATATCGGTTTTAGTATCCCAATTTTTAAAATATATAGCCTTATACAGAAGTGGATTTCCTCACCGCTTGCGGAAGATGAGATTTATGCAATGTTTTACAACAATGAAGGAATGTATTTTTATCAGAGCCTCGAAGGTGAAGGGTATTTCGAGGGCGGAGATTACAGCGAAGCATATGATACATACGATGTTTGGAACTATGATGAACAAGAGTCCGAAACGGATAGTGAATATGAAAACGACGATGAAAGCGATGCGATAGAAGAAAATGTGGAGATGGACGATTCCATTGATGGAAGCAATATCTCTGAAGAGGAAAGCTGGCATGAGGAAGAAATAAACGACGAACCAACGGATGAAAAAACAGATCTAGAAGAAGAGCCGTCTGATGGAGAGGAAACGGTTGAAGATCATGAATTAAATGAGAGTGAAAGTTACGAAGGTGAATGGGATGAAGGAACAACGGATGAATCACCGCAGGACCAATCAACGGATCCATCAACAGATCAAACAACAGATCAACCGATGAATTAATACAATCCTCTCCCCATTGGGATGCGTGCCTGTCACCCACCCGTAATGCGATGAGAGCGCAAGCGGCTATGATGATCGAACGAGTGATGAATCTCTCTTTCTTAAACGATGACTTTACCAAACTGAACAAAAACAGAAAAGTAACAGATTTTGAGGACGTAAAACAAATTGGTGCTTCCTCGCGGAAAGCCGTTGAAAAAGTATATCAAGCGGTATTTTCCATGGGAGCAAATGGGCGCTTTGAACCAAACAGCTATATCAAACGCGATCAAATGGCGAAAGTATTATTGGCATTTTTAGTATCCGCGAAGTTGATGTAAACGCCTTTCACTTTCTGAAAAAGCCCGAAAGCCCTGCGGAGAAAAGTCTTTGTAAGGCTTTTTCGCCGCGAAGGAAGAAAAAACTGGCCTTTCCTGCATGTATTAGGAAAAGGCCAGTTTTTCTTTAGAAAACCCTTATCAATAGAAGGAACGGAAAAATCCGTCGAGGAAGTGTTTGACGATGTCCCATTTCGATAATTGCTTGATTGTTTCTTTTCTTGGTTTTTCCACCTCAAGCGGAACGATGACGTCCATTCCGTGTTTCATCTGTTTTGTCGGATGGGACACAATATATTCGTTTTGGCGCAGGCCTTGCTCGATTTCTTGTTTCTTTCCATGTTTGATTCCTAGTATTACGTTTCGTTTTTCGAGTTTGCCGTTATGAATGACATAGACAAATGCTTTCGTTTTTTCATGCCACACCGCTTCGGCAGGAACGGTAATCACGCCGTTTTTTTCTTTTGTCACTACGGTGATGTTTACATGATACCCGAAAGGAAGTTGTTTCGGTTGTTCGTTGAGTTGCACAGTAAACGGATATTCGCTTTTTTCTTGAAAGCTCGCTTCTTTGATTGGAAATTTGCCGATATCGGCAATCGTACCGGCAAATGACTCATGTTCGTTCGGAACGTTGACGGTCGCTGTCTGTCCGACAGCGAGTTTTCCAATGGTTTCTTCCTTCACTTTTCCGCGAACGATAGCGGAAGGGGAAGCGATGGTGATCAGCGGTTTGGACTTGTTATAGCTGATTTCTTCGACCACGCCAGCTGTGTTGCTTTCCACGATCAGTTCGTCTTTTTTCTCTGTGAGTTCATGTTGTTGTTCCTCATATTCCTTCATTTGCCATTCGAGCAGCGTTTTTTCTCGCTTCGCTTCCCTTGCTTTTTCCTCCCATTGCATCTTCTCTATGCTATCTTCTTTGGCAGAAGAGGACATGGCTGTGTAATCATCGATATCTTTAGAAAGCTGCTCGATTTGCGCGTTTAATTGTTCTTTTTTTCGTGCGATTCGATGAATCTCCCGGTCGATTTCTTCATCCACGTAGCGTATCAGTGGTGTGCCGACTTGTATTTCTTGTCCCTTTGTGACAAGGATTTCATCGATGGCGCCAAGCTGCGGATTATAGTAAATGAATTTTCGCTCTGTTGGCACGGTCATGCCGGTAGTATGGACGGTTTCTTTGATATTTGTTTTTTCTGGTTTTGCCCGTTCGTTCACATAGACCGATTTTGGAATTTTGCTTTGGGCATGAAACAAGATGTAAAAGTTTGCGCATATACATAGCACGATGACGATGAATATGTATCGTTTCCATCGTTTCATTGGTATTCCTACCTTTCATTAAAATCCATTAAACGGAAATTCTGTGCCTGCTGCTGCTAATAAAGCGAAAAAGAGGTAGACGGCGATAACGATCATCGCGATGCGTTGAACCGATTTTTCCGTCAAGGAGCGAAGAGCAATGATTTGTATCGATATGGCCCAGATGGAAAAGAGTGAAACGGTTCGCAACAGCGCCCATATAAAGGCATGTTTCGTTATGTAAGGCCCCCACACACCAAGGGAAAATGGGGAAAAGAGATCCTTTACGCCGAAAAATAGTTGGAATGGAAAGAGAAACAAATCTTCGAGTAAGAAAATGAGCAAAATCGGCAGTTGAATTGTTAATAGTTTCACAAAATCTATATCAAAAAGCAAATAATAAATGATAGAGGATATGAATAAAAATAATAGTGGAACGCACAGACCGCCCAAGGCATGGCTGAACGCGAATAAAAGCTGCAAGAAAGCAAATTGTTCGCCGGTGTACCGGTCGAGATGCTTGGTCAGTTCTTCCGTGCCAATGCCAAAATAAGCCCGCAGCAACGAAAGGATGACGTTCATAAGCAAGAGAAGAAGGGCGACCAATATTACATTTTTCACCCGTTCCGCTTCTCTAAGCTGGGCAAATGCGATTTTCGGATGAAGAATTTCCTTTAGCGGATTGCTTTTATACATCATAGACTAGTCCCCCATATGTATCAATATAGGCATAAGCATATTGTAATACAAATGTGCAGAATTTGTCATCAATCGAGTATTTCTTTTACAAAGAGGCAAATTTTTACCTGTTACGATCACATTATGTTATCATTCGAAAGTAATGTTTATGTTTAAGAGGAAATGGTACAAAAATCATGGTAAACTAAATAATGCTAATAAAATAGAATCGATGATACAGGGAGGGAATCCGTTGCGCAGCAGGGTACTAGGCATCATGATGATGTTGGTTCTTCTGTTTTTATTGCCTTATGAAAAGCAGGCTTCCGTGAATCAAAAAATATTTATTCGAACCACCGGTCCATCTATTCAAACCATCGGTCCATCGGCCCCCGTGTATGCATATGTGGCAGATGAGCTTCAGGAAGTGGGAAAAATATATCATGGACAAGCCTTTGAAGTAGTCGGAGAAAACGAAACCTATTATTTCATTCACTACGGCTTTGTAAAAGGGATGGTGAAAAAGCAAGACGTAAGACTTGGAAAGCCGGCGGAGTTTACGAAACTAGCAGACCGCTTAAAAAGAAGCGTGATTGGAACGAAAGATTTGCAAGTGTATATGTTCCAAAATGGAAATAAACAGTCGATTGGGGAGATTCATGCGGGCGTTCGTTATCCAGTGAAGGAGGAGACGAAACAGTTTTATGTTGTGGAGTTGGGAGGACGAGACGGGTATATTTATAAACATATAACGGAGAAAGACCCAGGAGTTCCGGTTTTGTTATATCATCATATTTTGGAAGATAAAGATGAGCGGATTTTCCGGGCTACGACAACCGTCCCGTTAAGCCAATTTACGAATGAAATGAATTACTTAAAGGAGCAGCATTATACGACGATTACTCCGCAGCAACTGTTGGCGTATGTCAAGAAGGAGCAGCTGCTTCCGCCAAAATCGGTATTGATTACATTTGATGATGGGTTGAAATCGAATGATGTGTACGCGTATCCGTTATTGAAACGGTTGAATTTTAAAGCGACGATCTTTATGATTACAGGGCGGATGCGACCGGCTCCGCAGCCGTTTGACCCGAGCGGCTTGCAGTTTTTAAGCAAGCAGGAAGTAGCAAAAATGCAGGATGTGTTTACATTTGAAAGCCACACGAATCATTTTCATTTATTTGATAAAAAGAACGGGCCTTATTTATTGTTTAAACCGTATCATGAAATTATGGACGATTTAAAAGCGAGCATCGCCAAAGTAAATGCGACGGCTATCGCGTATCCGTTCGGTGCGTACGACAAACGGACGATTCAAATCGTGAAAGATGCGGGGTTTACGATGGCGTTTACGACGAAAAAAGGCACGGTTTATCCAGGTGATCCCGTTTTTGAGTTAAAACGGCAGTGGGTATATCCTCACATTACATTGCAGCAGTTTGAGCAGTTATTGACTCCATAATACAAAACATCTCTTTTCATGTTTGGATTGACTCATTGATTTGGGACATTGCCTATTTCCGAAACTCAACAGGAGGCAGGCAATTTCATTTTGCCTTTTTACAGTTGCGCTAGGGAAATAACTATTTTTCTTGGGAATACAATGTTTAAAAAAAATTCTATTTACGGCATGATGATGGCAGTTCTCTTTCATTTTGTGCCTGTCACGCTTTACTACACGCAAGCAACGTATTATATGGATGCCGTTCATGTTGGTGAAAAAAGTGTTTCGCAAGCCAAGAGCGAATCACAAAACCCCCACGGAAACTCCGTGGGGGGTGTATAAAAAGGATTGGTGACTGACACAACGGTGTTTTTATGAAATTTATAGAGAGTGAAGGGATAAAGCAGGCATCAATGTCTTGTCGCCACTAAGTTAGCGACGAGGATATACCGCTTTGGTGCCGCGCCGATGTAGTGAAACGGATAGCAGGTGGAGACGGTTAATGTAGCTTTTGGCTTGGGCACAATCACGGTTCTGTCATCGGCATCTACAATTCGCACTTTGCGGACTTTATAGGTAAACTCTCCAGCGATCGTTTTGACAATCAGCAAGTCTCCTTTTCCCACCTCGCCCAGTCTGCGAAAGACGGTGTCGCGATGTCCTGCAAGGACGCAGTTATCTGACTCTCCTGGCAGGACGCTTCCAGCGTAATGACCGACTCCTTTTTCTAACTCCTCTTCATTGGTGCCATGATAAATCGGAAGACTGGCGTTCAGTTTCGGAATGATGAGCTCCCCAATATTTTCGCCCACTTTTGGTTGGCGCGGGTAAATCGTTGCTGCAGTTTTTGGCGGTGTAGAGGCTGCTTTCGTTGCTGTTTCCGTTGGCGCCGGTTTTGCGGCGTTGATCCCCTTTGCGTATTGGTAGCCGTTGAGCAAGACGAGAGCGAAGCCAACCACCATCAAGCTAATGCCAAGAAAGCGAACGATTCGTTGTTTTTGCATTTTATTTTGCTCCTAATCCTTTTCGCACACGGAATAGGAACGCTCCCAAAGCGATGAATACAACGCCTATAAGCACATTCGATACATATGGGGAAGCTGTTTTTGGAAGTTTTGCTCCTTTTACCGTTCTTTTTACCGGTTTTAGTTTTACCTTTTTCTCAATCTTTTTCTCTATCTTTGCGACTTTTCCAGCTTTCTCTAAATCTTTGCCTACGTTTTCAAATAAATCAGAGTTGAACATGTCCGCTGTCAATATGAAGTCGGCAAGCAGTTCGCCTTGTTTGTTATAAATTTCGATCAAGAGGTCATAGCCGTTGGTGGATTCCATCGTTAGCAGCGTCGCTAGGCTTAATGGCTTTTTCTCCCCGTTTTTCGTCAAATAAAATTTCACATCCAATTGGAAAATGTCAAGCATGTCGTGTATCACATCGGCAATTTCCGCTATTTGCGCCGGGGACAACTCTGTTACCCCTTCAAAATCGTACGAGCTAATGGCTTCCAGCCGCCGGCCGATTTCTTCCATTTGGCTCGCAAATTGCGGATCTTCCATATTCAGTGATTGGAAGTGATGATACAATTTTTCGAGTTCAGCGTTCGTCAGACCAAGCTCTTCTAAATCAGGAAGCATATAATCGACAATGGCTTCTGATAGTTCTTCCACTGTCGTATAGTTATGTAACGAATCGTGGTTTGCCGCAAGCAACTCTTCCAATTGTTGTCGTGTAAGTCCGAGTGTGTCTAAAAGTTCGTTCAATGTTTCTTCCGTAAGCGGAGTTAAGCTTTGATAATAATCAATCGCATCAGCCAATTCGCCGATGGAGCTGTAATCTTTTAATGATTCATGATGACTGCTAAGGAGCATAAGTAATTGTTCTTTCGTCATATTCCGCTGTTGCAAGAAATCGGCAAGCGTTTCTTCGGTAATCGGTGTTGAATAGGATTGTTCAAAAAGGAGGAACTCTTCTAAGTCGTTATAAAACTTAAACGCTTCCGTAATTTCTTCGTTTGGTTCTAGTTCACCGTTATCGATAAGAAGTTGTTTTAATTCCTCTTTCGTTAATCCGTAATCTTCAAGCAATTGTTCTAAATTTTCTTCTGTCAATACATCGCCAAGCTCGTTGCGAAGATCGTTGACATCTTTAAAATCTTCTAATGTGTAGCCATCGTAGCTTAAATATTCTTCTAGTTCTTCTTGTGTCATACCGATCCCATTTAAGTAGGTTTGAAGCTCAGGATCATTAGGACTAATCGCAAAAGCAGAAGCAGGCAATGTTGCGATTGCAAGAGATGCCGTGATAGTAAAAATAATCAATTTTTTTATAAAATAACCTCCATAGTAAAATAATACTTGTTTATACTTGTTTAGTATAAATCAAAATGAAAGATAAAGAAAATACTAAATTTATGGAATTAGTATAATAAAAGTGAAAGAGGAACATTGGGAACAAAGTAGACATTTCTTCCAAAAGATCATTGAGGCGGAAAAAGTATTTCTAGATTTGGGAAGGAATCAAAGTGGAGAACGATCAAAAAATTAGCCGGCCGCAAAGAAAAACACCAATTTAGACAGGAGGGGAAGGCGGCGAATCGAAATCAAATTCTCGCTGCATCCCATCAAGGTTCGGACGCTGTTCATCCATTAGTGGAAATATGATGTTGCCGAATCGAAGAGCAAGAGAAACAGATTCCGTAGCTTTAATCGCGGATTCGACAACTAGAAATTTGCCTGAAAACAAGTGATCTACGGTTGGAGTTAAAGCGGCAATCGGTGTACTCTAGCATGACGTTGCGGATGTTTCAACCATAATGAACACCAGGACAAAATAAGGACAAAACCTCCCCTTAAACAATGAGGTTTAAGAGGAGGTTGCTTTTTTGCGGAAAAACATGCGTGCAATAGCTGAAACGAGCAGGCCGATATATAAAAACAAAAGCGGCATTAACGGAAGGTTGTATCTCGGGTAGGCAAAAAACACGTTGTTTAAAATGGTAAAGTACGCGATGATGAAAATAAAAAACAACAGTTCTTTTCGGTGGCGCTTGAACAAAAACAAGGTGAGCGCCACGGATGCAAACGCCAGTGATACGATCCATTGGTGTAAGGAAACCACGGCGGCTTTCGGTACGCCTAGGATTTCAATCCAGTAAAAAGGTTGTTCCCATTGTGCTTTTGCCTTTTTTGTTGTGTAGCTTTCGATGAATTGTTTCGGATTTACATGATACCATTTTTTTATTCGCTCGATCGCTATTTGTTTTTCCAGTTTTTGTTTTTCGTAATTGCTTATATGTGGGTACTGTTCATTGATTTTTTGGATGACTTCTTTATAAGGCTCGCCATATCGGTATCCATATCCTTGATAAGTGCCTAACAGAAGCGGATCACCGGAACCGCCGGTTAATGGAATAAATTCTTTATAGTGAACATAGTTGCGCACCCACCATGGTCCAAGTACGATCAGCACGAGCAGGACAGCTACTCCTAGTTGCTTCCATGCGAGGCGAAGCGGATATTGGATAAGCAGCAAGTAGCCAAGAAGCGCGAATGGAATCAACGCGAAGGTAGCTCGAAACAACAGGCAGAACAAGTAGGAAAACATCAACCAATAGAAAGTAGACATGTTATGATTTCGTCCAAGTTGGATCGCGAAATGAATGAAAAGAAGAAATCCGAATAGAAAAGGCGGTTCGGTTAACGTTAAATTGTCCGTTTCGATAAGCGGAACAAATAGCGCAGTGAAAAATCCAGCGATGATGCCAGCCCATTCTTGGTTGATATCTTTCCCGATTACATAGATGAGATAGACGCTGGCTGTGCCGAATAAAATCATCACCACTTTTGCGGCGTACAATCCGACGCTACCGGTGCCAAAAATAAAAAAAACAGCTGCCAGCAATATCGGCATCCCAGGCATGATATGAACGGTCGGTTCATTCATACTATGGTAAATGAGCATGCCTTTCTCTAAAAGAATTTTGCCGCTTCTTACATATCCCATATCATCACTGTGCAGGGTAAGGGACAATCCGTATTTCCATAAAACAAAAAGGCGAAAGACAAGCGCGGTTAACAGCATGCTGGCAATGATGATGTTTCTCCTTTTATTGGACAGCACCATGATATTCACTCCAGTATTTTATTGAGTATTAGGTGATATTCCGATGAGGGAAACACCCAATATAATGAGAATGACCCCGATGATTTTTGTCGGAGAAAGGGGCTCATGAAAGACAAAATAGGCGCCAAATACGGCGAGCACATACGCAATGCTTTGCACAGGATAGGCGATGCTTAATGGAACGCGCGATAAAATAAAAAGCCATAAAATGGTGGCGAAACCGTACATCACTAATCCGGAAAAAATGAACGGTGAAAACAATATTTTGATAATAGAAAGAGGATCCAGTTTAAACGTTGTTTTCATCATGCCATATTTCCACAAAAACTGACCTGCGACGAGAATGACCGTATTTAATAAAATCAATACAAAATTAACAAGACTCATCTTTCTCTTCCTTACGTTGATCATTTTGTAATTCATGTTTGATATAAGCGATTTCTTGGACGAGCGTTTTTATTTTTTCTTGGTGATCGGAAAGCGTAATCGATTGGTAAATGAGCGCGTTTAGGACGACTAAAAACGCGATGGTAAAGATGAGGGTAGGCATGTAAGAAACACCAAGCACCGCGGCAATTTTATTCAGCGGTTCGAGAAAGATGGCGATAAAAAGACCGATTACCGCCAGCAAAAACCAAAGAAATGCCTGCTTGTCCCTCAATTTATTGCGAGTCGAATAATAAATGACTTGGATGAGGAAAAGAGAAGCGAACATAATGGTTATTAGCTGTACTTTGTTCATCCGAACCCTTTCGCCCCTTTTTAAAAAATAGACCGAATCAAAGAAGTGAAGGTTACTTTGGTCATATAGTATAGCGATTTTAACGGGGTGATCGATGATCTTCCACCTTGTCTTGCGTTCATTTCCACCTTGATTTCTTTAATTTTATACCCTTTTTTCGCTAATTTCGCGATGACTTCGACTTCAGGATAATCGACAGGGTAATAATTCGCGAATTCGCGCATCACGTTTCTGTTTACGATGCGGTATCCCGAGGTCGGATCGGTGATTTTCACTCCAGAAAGAAAATAGAGCAGATAGTAAAAATAAAGAATCCCCATTCTTCGAAAAGGGCTGCCTTTGTAATTCGTTTTCTCTACGAATCGAGAGCCAATGACCATATCGCAGCCAGATTGTTTGATTTCCGCAACAAGCTTTTCTAGGTCTTTTGGATCGTGCTGACCGTCCGCGTCTAATTGAATCGCGTATTGATATCCCTTTCTAAGTGCGTAACGATAGCCCGTCTGCATCGCGCCACCGATTCCTAAATTAACCGGTAAATCTAAATAATGAAATCGGTTCTCTTTTAAAATATCCAATGTTCGGTCGGTGGAGCCATCGTTGATCACAATATAATCATATGGACACGTTTGGATTAAATTCATGACCGTCTTTTTTATGGTCGCTTCTTCATTATAAGCAGGGATAATAACGAGAATATCCACTACCGATCCTCCCTTGATAATGCTCCATCCTAAAAATGAAATGTCTTTCAAATGGTTAGTATAGCACTTTTCCCAAGTGATGTCACTTTGTTGGCTATGGATTACATCCCTGTGGAGATGGATTTCGAAGATGTGATGGCGGTAACGATGCAGAAGTTCTGTTGATACAAATATTTGGTCCCATCTGCATGAGTAAGAAAGCATGGTGCCATCAAGAGGTGGCATCATGTTTCTTTTTCAATAGTTTCTGCAGACAAAAAAAAGCGCCAGCCACGGAAACCGTGGACTGGCTTATCAACCTAAATCCTATCGATGTCATTCTATAATATTCGGCAAAGTTTGTCGACAAGTAATTTTTTCACATAAAGTGTCATATTTGAAATAGGAGTTAAGCAAGGGACGACTTCAAAAAAATAACAAAACATCCTATAATAGATTCATATTTCATAACAATGGTTAATTTGGTATACTATATTAGAATTAGTCATAAAGGAGCGTAATTCGGAATGCTTTCACTCTTAAAAAAAACAATTGGAGATGCCAGTGAACGGCGGTTAAGAAAATATAGACAGCTGGTTGAACAAATCAATCAGCTTGAACCACAAATGGAAAAGCTCACGAATGAGGAACTGCGGGCAAAAACAGAATATTTTAAAGAACAATTGGCTTCGGGAAAGTCCGTTGGCGATATTAAGGTGGAAGCGTTCGCGGTGGTGAGAGAAGCAGCGAAACGGGTGCTTGGCATGCGGCATTTCGACGTCCAGCTTATGGGCGGGCTTGTCCTTGCTGAAGGAAATATCGCTGAAATGGCCACTGGGGAAGGGAAAACGCTTGTCGCGTCGCTTCCAAGCTATTTGCGCGCGCTGGAAGGAAAAGGCGTGCATGTGATCACGGTCAATGACTACTTAGCAAAACGCGACAGAAATTTAATCGGCCAAATTCATGAATTTCTTGGTCTTACCGTCGGCTTGAATCTTCCAATGATGTCTCCTTCGGAAAAGAAAAAAGCGTATCAAGCCGATATTACATACGGAATTGGCACAGAGTTTGGATTCGATTATTTACGGGATAACATGGTGTACGATCTTTCCGATAAAGTGCAACGCCCTTATCATTACGCCATTATCGATGAAATCGACAGCGTCTTAATCGATGAAGCGAAAACGCCTCTCATTATTGCGGGAAAAACGAGATCAAGCTCGGAACTTCATTATATCGCGGCACGTTTAGTCAAGAGGTTTGAGCGTGACGTTGACTATATATATGATGAAGAAATGAAAACAACGAATTTAACGGAAAAAGGAATCGAAAAAGTGGAAAAAGCGTTCGGCATTGACAACTTATATGACTTGCAGCACCAAATTTTATACCATTACGTCATTCAGGCGTTGCGGGCGCATGTGATTTTCAAGAGAGATGTTGATTACATCGTCCGGGACGGAAAAGTAATGCTGGTCGATATGTTTACAGGCCGCGTAATGGAAGGGCGTTCGTTAAGCGATGGGCTTCATCAAGCCATTGAAGCGAAAGAGGGTTTGGAAATTACCGAAGAAAACAAAACGCAAGCTTCTATTACGATTCAAAACTATTTCCGTATGTATCCGATTTTATCAGGGATGACAGGAACAGCGAAAACGGAAGAAAAAGAATTCCAGCACGTTTACGGAATGGATGTCATCCCGATTCCGACGAACCGGCCGAAAATTCGCGTGGATATGCCGGATAACGTGTACATGACAAGACATGACAAATATGTGGCAGTTGCGAAAGAAGTAAAACGCCGTCATGAAAAAGGACAGCCGGTTTTAATAGGGACGACTTCGATTTTGCAGTCAGAGGAGGTAGCTAAATATTTAGATAAAGAAAATTTGCCGTATGAGCTGTTGAACGCGAAAACGGTCGAGCAGGAAGCGGAGGTCATTGCCAAAGCTGGGCAGCGCGGCCGCATCACGATTGCTACGAATATTGCCGGCCGGGGAACAGACATTTTGTTAGGCGAAGGAGTTGCTGAGCTTGGCGGTTTGCACGTCATCGGAACAGAGCGGCATGAAAGCCGAAGAATTGACAACCAGCTGAAAGGAAGAGCGGGTCGCCAAGGGGATCCGGGTTCGAGTCAGTTTTTCATTTCCCTTGAAGATGATATGTTTCGCCGCTTTGCGAAGGAAGAAACGGAAAAATTAAAACCGAAACTAAAAACAGATGAAACTGGACGAATTATAAACAGCAACATTCATGAGTTTGTGGATAAAGTACAACGAATTATAGAAGGCATTAATTTCTCGATTAGGGAATACAATTTAAAGCTGGATGACGTCATTAATGAGCAGCGAAACGTTGTTTACCATATACGTGATAAAGTATTAAAAGTAGAAGACAGGATTTCTCTTATCGTTCCGATGGTTCAATCCGCGTGCAGCAACATTGTCGAAAAATACTGTCTGCCAGAGCTTATTCCAGAAGAATGGGATGTTAAAACGATGACCGAGGAGTTAAACCGTCTTCTCTACCCGCAGCAAGTTTCCTTTGAACATTCATTAGAAGATATGGAAGATGTGAAACAGAAAGTGAAGGAAGCGGTAGATTCCTATATTCAGTATCTTGAAACATGGAAAAACAACCTATCGCTTCAGACAGCATTAAAAAATATCATGTTAACGGTGATTGATCAAAATTGGATGAAGCATTTAGAAAATATGGCGCTTTTAAAAGAAGGAATCGGGCTGCGCCATTACCAGCAAGAAGACCCAATGCGATTATATCAAAAGGACGGATTCGAATTATTCACGATGATGTACGCAGCGATCGAAAAAGAAATGAGTTTGCATCTTTCCCAGTTGTTGCAATCATTCCAACATACTTCGGACGAATAAGGAGGAATAAACGTTGTTTCCCTTTTTAAAGAAAAAGAAAAAAAGCGGCGGAGATACCGCCGTTTCTGCGCAAGATGTCATTCAAGAAACGGATGATGCCGGCGACGAAGATGTTTATACAGAGCTTTCCTTGCATCCATCGTGGAATTTGCCGCTTGAAGAGCAATATGTGCTGCGCTTTTTAAACAATGAACTACCGCCGTTAAAACCAAACCAAATTTCCCTATCTGGCATTAGTTTAAGAAGGGAAGCTGATGGCGTGGTTGTATCCGCGTTCGTGCGCCATAGTTTATCCAAGCCGATTCAAATTGGAAAAGCAACGCTTTTATTGTTAAGCGCAGACGATGGGATCATTGCGCGGAAAGAGTTCGATTTAGAGGAGATGGGGGAACTTCCGGCAAAAAGCAGCCGGCCATGGCACTTTCTTTTCGAAAATGCGACATTAAAAATGGATGATATTCCAAGCGAAGGATGGAAGCTTGCTTTCGAATTAAAATCAAAGCATCGCTTGGAATTGGAGGAAAGCTGGGAAAAAGCGCTTCCTGAAGAAGAAAAGGAAAAATTACGGCAATTCGTGGATCAACTTGAGCCGCCAAAGCCAGGGGAAGTCAATTTCTTTGGCCTTCAGGCAAAGCTAACGGAGGAACATGGATTGCACATCACCGTGTTAATTCGTAACGGCAGCGACCAAACTATTTATCTTGAGCAGCTTCCGCTTCAAGTAGAAGACGCGGCAGGTGAGGTGGTCGCACGCGGAGGATTCGTCCTTGACCGTTTGGAAGTAAAAGCAAACACGACAAAACCGTGGACATTTATTTTTCCGAAAGAGCTCATCCAAAAGTCTGCGCCAGATTTGAGTAAATGGAAGATATCCACTGTAAAATAAGAAAATATTCACTGTTAAAATCATCATAGACCGTCTGTCTGTTTAAGCTAATATTCAACGTTTCAACAACGTTGAATATTAGCTTTTTTAAATAAAAAAAAGATATCCACCTATTCGTGGGATATCTTTCGTGGCCTCAACCCGTCCATCGCACTCTCGATCTATATCCTGATACAAAACGGAAGACGGTCCTCACTTTTATTGTACCATAACCCACATGGTAGACAAGCAAAAATGTGAAAATATTATACAAAATGCATGAATTATACTACATAACCATTACCTACCTCGAAAATTTGACATCCATCCATAGCAAACATTTTTTCAACATATCTATCCGTTTATGCAAAGTAAAAGACTAGTATAAACGATAGCGTTGTTCTGATTACTTCTAAACCATTTTTGTCCTCATTACCCTTATAGGAATTACTTTTTTCGAATGATATATAAAGAAGCAAGTTTATGAAACAAGTAGTGTGTGAAATTAATTGTTTAATAGTTTGTATGTCTATGTTATAATCCTCATTGGTAGTCAAAATGTCTTTTTTTATACTATGTCCGGATTGACACCAATGATACATAGTGATTTCGTGTTATTTTTCCCAATATTTTGATGGGAATGCAAAATCATGATGACAAGAAAAAAGAATGAGTGGTTATGATAAAGTTAAGGAGGATTTTTTATGGCTTATTTTATTACCTTGTTGATTTGCTTTATGACCTCCGTGCTTATAACACCGCTTGTCAAAAAGTTGGCGTTTAAAATTGGCGCAACTGATCGTCCAAATCAACGGAAAGTGCATCAGAAAATAATGCCGCGTTTAGGCGGATTGGCGATATATATCGCGTTTATGGTAGGAGTTGTGTTTTTAGATCCGGATAATGTGTTTGAGGTCCCGATTTTATTAGGAAGCGTCATCATTATTATTACCGGATTTTTGGATGATTTATTTGAACTTTCTCCAAAAGTGAAATTAGCGGGACAGCTGTTAGCTGCCTTTGTCGTTGTTGTATTTGGTGGAGTGCAAGTGGAATACATTAATTTGCCGTTTGGCTCGCAATTGCATTTCGGCTTTTTAAGCATTCCATTAACGATTCTTTGGATTGTAGGGATTACCAATGCCATTAATTTGATTGACGGGCTGGATGGGCTAGCTGCTGGAGTTTCTGCCATTGCGCTAGTAACTATTTCCTGGATGGCCATTTTAAAAGGTGACATGTTTGTCACAGGCATGGGTTTTATTTTGCTCGGCAGCATTTTAGGGTTTTTGATTTATAATTTTCATCCTGCTAAAATTTTCATGGGAGATACAGGAGCTCTGTTTTTAGGATATATGATTTCTGTTCTCTCCTTGCTTGGGTTTAAAAACGTCACAGCGATTTCGTTTATTATTCCTGTTATTATTTTGGGTGTGCCAATTTCAGATACATTTTTTGCGATTATTCGCCGTCTTCTTAAAAGACAGCCATTGTCAGCGCCAGATAAGTCGCATCTGCACCATTGTTTGCTTCGGCTTGGATATAGCCATCGCCAAACCGTTCTCATTATTTACGGCATGAGCGCTTTGTTTGGACTGGTGGCCATCATTTTGTCCAAAGCTGCCGCATGGGTATCTATGGTTATATTGGCCATTGTCGTGCTCGCGCTGGAGTTAGTCGCTGAAAAAATCGGATTAGTTGGTCACAACTACCGTCCAATTTTAAAAATTGTGCGAGGCATTCGCTATGCAAATGAGAAAATGAAATAAAAAAGGTCATCTCGTCTGTATCGAGATGACCTTTTTTATCCATCCGCTATTCATCCGATGACCCTAACTGTTTTCGAAGCGTATCTGCTACTTCTTGCACAGACTCCTCATCTAACTGGTAGTAATAAACCCCGTCATTTTGGTCTGTCCCTTTGAGTTGGAGTGATTCGATATGGATATTTTTTCTGCTTGTGACATAATAAATTAATGACTTAATGTCATCAAATGTGAGGTTTGTTTTCATATTGTTTCCAACCGCTTCGATGACATCGTCGTATTTTGTAATGGAACTGGCCTTGCTTGCTTTTTTCAAAATGGCTTTTAAAATTTCTTGCTGGCGTTTCCCGCGCTCGATATCGTTATCTTTTTTTCGGGTCCTCGCAAGGGCGAGCGCTTCTTCGCCGTTTAACGTATGCACTCCTTTTTTCAGTACAATCGCGTTACGGTGGTCTTCGGAATCTTTTTCCTTAATGTCATAAGGCACTTCGACCTTGATTCCCCCTAGTGCATCCACCACATCCATGAAGGCATAGAAATTCATTTTGACGTAATAATCGATATGAATATCAAACAAATCTTCAATGGATTCGACCGTACATTTTACGCCTCCATAAGCATGTGCGTGTGTAATTTTATCGTATTTGTCTTTGCACGGAATATATACGTACGAATCCCGCGGAATGCTCACCATTTTCACCGACTTGTCTTTCGCGTTAAACGTGGCAAGGAGAAGCGCATCGGATCGGGTATCGCTTTTAAAATTGCGGGACTTGCTATCGTCAATGCCGATAAACAGTACAGAGAAATTATCTTTTTTTGGGTCCAGATGCTTTCCATTATCGTTTCTGATCTCTTCATACGATTTGTTAATCACCGATTCGGCTTTATGCATTAAAAATGAAGCATATCCTAAGCAGCTAACTAACAATAATAAACTGAAAACAAATAGCCCAAATAATATGCGTCTTCTTCGTTTTTTCTTTTTTATCTTTTTAAGCCGTTTTCTTTCATTTACCATCATAAAAACTCCTTTTCATCGTTTTGACTGTGCGCCCGCTTTAAGAGACGTCCGTTTCGAGATATTCCGTTTCCCCTTCGGCGATTTCCGCCCTTCCATTGGTAAGTTCCGTCATCCATTCGATGAATGTTTGTTTTTTTGTTTCATCAACGAAAATTTCCAGCTTGACATTTTCTGAATAATGGATGTCCCTAATCATATATATCGAAGAGCGTAACTCATTTTCGACTTTTCCAAGCCATGTGTAGTCAATGGTAACATGCATGACGCGCGCAAGGCGGCGTTCGACAATGCCTGCGGCTTTCAACCCTTCGGATACCGCTTTGCCATAAGCGCGGACAAGACCGCCAGCGCCAAGCTTAATGCCGCCAAAATAGCGGGTGACGACGGCAACCGTGTCTTTTAGCCCTTTTTTCTTCAGCACCTCGAGCATAGGAATGCCTGCCGTTCCGCTCGGTTCGCCGTCATCGTTTGCTTTTTGAATTTGATCGTGCTCGCCGATGATATAAGCGGAACAGTTGTGGGTCGCATCCCAATGCTTCTTTTTGATTTTTTGAATAAACTGAACGGCCTCTTCTTCCGTTGTGGCTCTATTGATATAACAGATAAAACGGGATTTTTCGATAATAATCTCGTTTTCTCCGTACCCCTTTACGGTATAATACTTTTGTAACAAAACAAAAATCACCTCGCTGGAAGAGAAAAGAGCTGTAATTTTCGATAAAAGTTTGCCTAATTTCTAACAAAAACATGTTATACTAATTTTAAATAGATTGATAAAGTAGATGCTTTTCTTATTATAAATCGACAACATTTTTCCTTCAAATAAATTTTTTTGGCGCTGGAATATAAAACCTGGCAGCGACAGAACTAGGAGTTTACGGGGGATTTGGCATGTCTGCAGACAAACATTTCGATACAAAACAATTGGATCAAATTGTCGAAAAAATGATCAACACGGTTCAACATAGCAAGAATGAAATTTTCCAAATTGGCGAACAATCGCGCCAGGAACACGAGCGGTTGCTGCGGGAGCTTATCGAAATTAAACGGCTGACGAAGCAGACGATTGACGAAGCGGACGAGCTTGAAGTAAAAGCGCGCCTTTCCCGCCGCCACCTTTCCGAAGTGAGCCAAAATTTTTCCTCCCATTCCGAAGAACAGATTCGCGAGGCATACGAAAAGGCGCATGCATTGCACATGGAATTGGCGATGGTTCGCGAACGGGAAAAACAGCTGCGGCTGCGGCGCGATGAGCTTGAGCGGCGCTTAGCCGGATTGAAAGAGATCATTGAACGCGCGGAGCATTTAGTCGGGCAAATTACCGTTGTGCTTCATTACTTGGACAGCGATTTCCGCCAAGTTGGAGAATTTATTGAAGGAGCGAAACAAAAGCAAGAGTTCGGTCTTAAAATTATTGAAGCGCAAGAAGAGGAGCGAAAACGATTGTCGCGCGAGATTCATGACGGTCCTGCACAAACGCTGGCCCATGTCATGATTCGTTCCGACCTGCTAGAGAAAGTATTAAAAGACCGCGGCATCGACGCAGCGATTGCCGAAATCCGCGATTTTAAAAAAATGGTTCGTTCCGCCCTTTCCGAAGTGCGCAGGATTATTTATGATTTAAGACCAATGGCTCTTGACGATTTAGGTTTAGTGCCTACACTTAAAAAATACCTACAAACCATCGAAGACTATAGTAAAGGGGTTACCGTCTCCTTTGTGCACGTCGGCGAAGAAATGAGACTGCCGTCCCGTATGGAAGTAGCCGTATTTCGACTCGTTCAAGAATCAGTACAAAATGCCCTTAAACACGCGGAAGCGACGCACATTGAAGTAAAGATGGAGATCAATAGCGATCAGCTGCTTGTGATGGTAAAAGATAACGGTAAAGGATTTGACACCAATGTCAAAAAAGAAAATGCCTTTGGGCTGATCGGCATGAAAGAACGAGTCGAATTACTGGAAGGAACGTTAACGATTCGTTCCAAAGTGGGATTCGGTACGGCGGTGTTTATTCGCATTCCACTGAACATTCCAATGCAGGATGAAAAAGGGAGGAGAGGCATAAATGAAAACTCGCATTGCAATCATTGATGATCATCAACTATTTCGGGAAGGGATTAAACGCATTTTAGAATTTGAGGAAGAATTTGAAGTCGTCGCCGATGGCGCGGATGGCAGTGAAGTGCTTTCCATTGTCGAACAATATCGGCCAGACATCGTTTTGATGGATATTAACATGCCAAACATAAACGGGGTCGAGGCAACGAAACAGTTGGTGGAAACGTATCCTGAGACGAAAGTTGTCGTGCTTTCCATTCATGACGATGAAAATTATGTGATGCGCGCGCTGCAAACAGGGGCGACAGGCTATTTATTAAAAGAGATGGACGCCGATACATTAATTGAAGCGGTAAAAGTCGTCGCAGAAGGCGGGTCGTACTTGCATCCGAAAGTGGCCCATAATTTAATTCGCGAATACCGCCGTTTGGCCTCGGGCAAAGACGAAAGCAAAATCAGAAAACAGGAAGTGCGCCGGCCGCTCCATCTGTTAACGCGCCGCGAATGCGAGGTATTGCAGCTGCTGGCGGATGGAAAAAGCAACCGTGGAATTGGCGAAGCGCTGTACATCAGCGAAAAAACGGTAAAAAATCATGTAAGCAATATTTTGCAAAAACTAAATGTCAACGATCGTACGCAAGCGGTTGTCGTAGCGATTAAAAATGGATGGGTCGAAGTGCGCTAATACATTCGTTTTTGACATTGTTGGCACCTGTCAGATTTGGTGAGCATTCGGCAAAGATGGTCTTATATTTGTTGCCAAACAATTAATGAAATTCGTTCCACTTTTCGCTATAATAGGTATTAAAGACTATATAGGCGAGGAAGGTAGGAACGAATGAAAACTGCTGTTGTCACCGATAGCACGGCTTATATTCCGAAAGAAGTACGAGATAGGTACAAGATTCATATGATTCCGCTCAGCGTTACTTTTGGCGCAGAGACGTACCGCGAGGAAATCGATATTACGGCCGAGCAGTTTTACGAAGAAGTGAGGCAACAAAAAGAACTGCCGACCACGTCCCAGCCTCCGGTTGGCGAGTTTGTCGAATTATTTACATCACTCCGTGATGAAGGCTACGACGCGGTCGTAAGCATCCATCTCTCAAGCGGTATTAGCGGCACGTATCAAGGAGCGCTGACGGCGGCGAATATGGTCGATGGCCTGAAGGTGTACGCGTACGATTCGGAAATCAGCTGCATGGCCCAAGGTTTTTACACGATCGAAGCGGCAGAAATGGCGCTTGATGGGAAGACGCCGGAAGAGATCATCGCACGAATGGATGAAATGAAAAAAACGCTGCGCGCTTACTTTATGGTGGACGATTTATCGCATTTGCAGCGCGGCGGCAGGCTGACGGGAGCGCAGGCGTTCATCGGCGGACTTTTGCAAATTAAGCCATTGCTTTGCTTTGAAAACAAAGTGATTGTTCCGTTTGAAAAAATTCGCACGCGCAAAAAAGCAGTAAAACGCATTGAAGAATTGTTTGCCGAAGACGCTGCCAAAGGAGTGCCGCTCAAAGCGGCGATTATTCACGCCAACCGCCCTGATGATGCCAAACAGTGGAAACAAGAGCTAGCAAGCAAGTATCCGCATGTCGATTTTATGATCAGCTACTTCGGCCCTGTCATCGGCACCCATCTTGGCGAAGGCGCGTTAGGACTAACATGGTATCAGCCGTAGTGTTGCTTTCCCTATGCCGCAAGCCTTATGCGGCATAGGGATGGACCATCTGAAAATGGAGGGAACGTATGCGTTTTATCGTGAGTGAAGGAAGATTGATCCCCGAAGTATTGGCAAAAGCCAATGATCCAGCTGCTAAACCGATTAGCCATATCGATTCCATGCCTTCTATCCCGCTGCACCCCGAGTTTCATAACTCCCCAGAACTCCTTTCTTTTCTTGAGGGAAAACAGCTTCTCCTTGAGGAACTTCCATTTCCTCTCGATCTCATTCAAGCTCACTACGAACACGGCTATCTTTCTTACGAAAAAGGGATGATGAAAACAAAGCATGGATGGCGCTGCATGAGGTGCGGAAACGAGGAGCATCATTTTTTCGCATCGTTTCCTTGCGCCCGCTGCCAAACCGTTTGTACGTATTGCCGCAAATGCATCATGATGGGACGTGTCAGCGCATGCACCCCGCTTGTCGTATCCCGCTTTTCTTTCCCACAGGATCGCTATCTTTCCCCGCTCTCTTGGAATGGAACGTTATCCCAAGGCCAGCAGCGGGCCGCCGATGCGGTAACGGAAGCGATCGTGCACAATGGCGAATTGCTCGTATGGGCGGTGTGCGGCGCCGGCAAAACGGAGGTACTGTTTCCGGGTATCGCGCGGGCGCTAGAAATGGGAAAGCGCGTATGCATCGCCACACCAAGAACCGACGTCGTGCGCGAGCTTGCCCCTCGCTTGAAACAAGCATTTCCAAGTGTCCCATTGATCGTCTTGTACGGTGGTAGCGACGACCGCGGCAAATTCGCCCCGCTTGTCCTTTCCACCACCCATCAGCTTTTACGGTTTTCCCGCGCTTTTGATGTGATGGTGATTGACGAAGTCGACGCCTTCCCGTATTCGGTCGAGCCGATGCTGGAATATGCCGCCGCCAAAGCGCGCAAAGAGGCATCGAGCCTGATTTATTTAACCGCCACTCCTCATCCAGCCTGGCAAAAGGAAATCAAGCGCGGCAAACGAAAAGCGGTTACCATTCCCGCCCGCTACCACGGTTTTCCCCTTCCTGTTCCATCTTTCGAATGGTGCGGCAACTGGCGCAGGCAGTTAAAGCATAGACGCCTTCCCCGCAATGTCCTCGCCTGGGTCCAATCCCGCCTCAACACGGCAAAACAAGCGTTTTTGTTTGTCCCCCATATTGATGTGCTCGAGCAAGTTGTTTGCATCCTCAAGCAATGGGATCAGCGGATCGAAGGCGTTCACGCGGAAGATCCGCAGCGCGCCGGGAAAGTGCAGGCGTTTCGCGACGGACGCATTCCGCTTCTTGTCACTACGACGATTTTGGAACGCGGCGTGACCGTTCCAAACATCGATGTCGCCGTGCTTGGTGCCGAAGACGACATTTTTACGGAAAGCGCGCTCGTGCAAATCGCCGGCCGCGTCGGCCGAAGCGCCCAATATCCGAGCGGCGACATCCGCTTTTTCCATTACGGAAAGACGCGGCAAATGATCGCGGCGAAACGGCAGATGGAGAGAATGAATAAGGAGGCGGCGGAAAGGGGGCTGTTGAAAGCGCAATGAATTGCTTAATTTGCCATACGCCGTACAATCCGATGCTGAGTTGGCGGCATTTGCTGACATTAGCAAAAGTGGATTGTCTTTGTCCGAAATGCCGCCATGCGTTTATGAGGATTAACGGAGAAATTTGCGATATGTGCGGCCGTCCGTTTGCCGGCTTGGAACCATCCCATCGTCAAGGACGATTATGTACGGATTGTGTTCGTTGGCAAGCGGACGGCGAGTGGAAAGACGTGTTAACGAAAAATCGGTCGGTGTATATGTACAATGAATTTATGAAAGAAGTGGTTGCGCTTTGGAAATTTCGCGGCGACTACGTGATTATCCAAGCATTTGAAGAAGAGTTTTGCCGTGAATTTTATCGTCATTTTGACCATACCTTTCTGATCGTTCCGATTCCCCTCAGTGCCGAGCGCCTGTACGAACGCGGCTTTAACCAGGCAAAGGCGCTTGCCGAACTACTCGCTCTCCCCATCCACGATATCCTCACACGCCATCACCTTGAAAAACAATCCAAAAAATCGCGCCGTGAGCGATTGCAGACGGAAAACGTCTTTCAGTTTTCAGGAAAAATGCCTTTACAGGACAAGCATATTGTGTTAATCGATGATATTTATACGACAGGGACAACGTTAAGGCATGCGGCGAAGGTGTTGCTTAAGGCTGGCGCCGCTTCTGTTTCTTCGTTCACATTGGCAAGAGGTTAATATCGAGGGCAAACATGCCGATATAAAAAATAGCAAGGATAGAGCGGAGCGTGAAATGAATGCAAATTCGCAGCGATTTAATCATGAACGAGCCAATGGCAACTCTCTTTCCGTTTCCCTTGAAAGAGGGAGAAACATTTTTCGCGACGATGAAGGAAAAATTAAGCAACAATGAAGCGATTATCACTGTTAAAGGACAGGATGTGCACGTTCGTTTTCAAGGCGAAATCCCGAATGAAGATAAATTTGCTGTGCAAATTATCGGCATAAAAGACCATGTTTTGCAAGTGCAAGCGGTACTGAAAACAGCGGAAACGAATGACACAGCCGATGGGTTGCTCCCTGTTAGTGAATTAGAGAAAGCGGAACAAATCTTGCTGTCGCAAGGAATTCATCTATCTAAGGAAGAGAAAGCGATATTAAGGCGTTTTTTCGAAAAAGCAGAGGGGACGCTGAATGAAAAACTGGAAACGATACAGACGCTTGCGAATAAAAAGCTTGAAGTAACCAAATTGCATTTGCAGTCCATCCACGAAGCGCTGCATGGCGAGCCATTCGGCCAGATATTAAGACAGTTGGCAGATCATCTCGATCTTTTGCCACATTTGCCATATTCGAAGGAGGACAACAGGAAGGCTGTTAACAGCGGAGAGGAGATTTTCGATTCTCAAACGAAAACTGACTTATTAGAAGATCAAAAAAACTCGTCAAAAAAACGCATTTCTGCAGGAGGAGAAGAAACGAACGGACAACAAACGGAACTGCCATATTGGAATGAGGAATGGTTTCAAACCATTCCCGTCCAAACAAAAGATATGATCGTTAAAACGATTACAGAAAAACTCTCGCAAGCGGCGCTGGATTTTAAAAAGCTGCAAATAGAGATGAACAAGAAGCTGGAAAACGCAGCATTTTTGTTGAACAGTGGGCAAACATTGGCGCGCCAGCAGGCAAAACAATTCGTCGAAGCCGTGATTCATACGCTAGACCGCGCTATTTTGCAAGGAGAATTTATGCTTTTTACCGACATGAAAACGGAGAAGCAAATGCTTCAGGCGAGCGCGAAATTGGCGGAAGCAAAGCAGCTGCTTATGGAGGGAAAGCAGAGCGATGCTTTAACAATCGTGAATGAAGTCAAGGATTTGCTTGGAGGACTTCGCTTTCAGCCGGCGGATGTAAAAATAAAGCATTTTGTTTCCGCTTTTCATTTCAATGAGCAAGAAGCGATGCCGAAGCAGCAGCTTTTTTCGCAACTAGCAAGAACATTAAAGCTTCCGCTAGGCGAGGAAGTTTCAGCGCGGAATATGTTTGAGCAATTTCGGCAATTAGGTTTTCAGCATGAACAAGATGTTTCCCGTGCCTTATTGTTGAAGCAGCCAGCCATTGAACCGCAAAATATAAAGGCGCTGTTGATGAAATTAAGCCAGGGAGAACCTGGCATGATTGTATCGCAAGCCGAGCACGCTTTAGCGAATATGACAGGCCAGCAGCTGTTAAGCAAATTTGATGCGAACAATCATATGCAAACGATGTTTTATCAATTGCCGATATTATTGCGCGATCAAATGGAAACGGTCCATATTTATTTAAACTCTCGAAATGATGGAGAGAAGCTTGATTGGCAAAACTGCAGCTTATACTTTTTACTGGATACAGAAAAATACGGGAAAATCGGAATTTTGCTTCAGGCATTGGAACGAAATTTAACGCTGACCATTAAAACGGACAATGAAAAACTTGCCGAAGCCTTAAAATCGTTGACAGAGATGGCGAAAGAGAACTTGGAAGCGATCGGCTACAGTGTAAAAGGAATTGCTTTTACGAAAATGAATGAACAAGAAGAACAAACAATAGGGGCAGAAACAACGCAAGCGAAAGAAACAAACAAAGAGAAAGGTTATGATTTAAGGGTATGAAAAACGGTTATCCACATTATTTTTCCGCGTTGACAAGTTACCAAAAAGGAGCCGATCAACTGTCAGAGTCTAAAACCAATACGGTAAACGAAATCATCAAGCAGGCGCAACAACAAAACATTCCCATCCAAACCGATTCATCGCTTGTCAAGCATTTAGCTGACCCGGAAAATCGCGTTCCTTCGCAGCTTTATGCAGTCATTGGAGAAATTTTAAAATTAATTAAGTGCATTGAACAACAATAGGGGAGATTTATGTGGAAATTCAAAAAGTCACAAAAGCAAACATGATGAATGTAAGTAAAAAGGAAGCAACAGCCTCAGCGTCCGTATCGTTTGCAGAAGTCGTGGCCAAGCAAAAGGAAGAACTCGCGTTCGAACGGTTTCAGCAACTTGTGAAAGAAATCGAAGAACAAGGAAAAATTCTGGCAGAATCGCGTTCGGTGGAAGATTGGCGAAAATATAAAAAGCTTGTGAAAAAGTTGCTCGATGACGTGGTAAAAAACGGTTTGCAATTATCCGAGCAACACGGTTTCAATTGGAGCGGGCGTTCGCGCTTGTACAAAATAGTGAGAGAAGTGGACAAAAAGTTGATTGATTTAACGAATGCCGTATTGCAAAAAGAAAAACAAGGAATTGACCTTTTAAGCACCATCGGGGAAATTCAAGGATTAATTATCAATATTTATACGTAAGCGTTTTTTATTTGTCTTATAATGAAGGAAGAATATTGGGAGGGGAAACAATGAATTTAGCAAATTGCCCAAACTGCGGAAACCTATTTGTAAAAAATCCGTTTCGCGATATTTGCGAGAGCTGTTATAGAGAAGAAGAAGAGGCTTTCGAGAAAGTTTACCGCTTTTTGCGCAAAAGGGAAAATCGCATGGCGACAATGGCGCAAATTGTAGACGCAACAGGAGTGAAGGAGTCGCTGCTGATGAAATTTATTAAAAGTAGACGTCTACAACTCGCTCAATTCCCGAATTTAGGATATCCTTGCGACCGCTGCGGCAGGCTGATTCGTGAAGGAAGAATGTGCGCAAACTGTTCAAAAGACTTGAATAAACAATTAGAAATGCTGCAAAAGGAAGAAGAAATGAAAAAGCACCGTCAAGTGAAGAACGTTTATTATACGAAAGAGAGTGCTGAGAATTAATTTCGATTTTTTGTAAACAATCTTTTTCGGTTGCCGATAATATAGATAGGAGATACGGAAACGGCATAGAGACAAAAGGTGGGGATTTTCATGAGAATTAACCATTTCGGCTTGACGGGTGTTAATCCTTACAGACGTCAATTCGATAAAGAGATGCAGGCGAAAAAGCCTGTAGCTAAGCAAGATCAAGATAAAGTGGAAATTTCCGCGGCGGCGAAAGAGTTGCAGCAAATTTCTCAGTCGATGGTCGAGCATCAAGAGAAAGTGCGCAAGTTAAAGGAACAAGTGCAAAACGGAACCTATCAAATTGATGCGAAGGCCATCGCGAAAAGTATATACAAATTTTACTTTAAAAATTAAATCAATATTCACACCATACTGATTTAATTTTTATGCACTTTTTAGGGAGAGATTGGATTGTCTGCCAAACAATTAATAGAGTTGCTAGAAAAGTATGTGAAACTGCATAAAGGCTTGCTGGAGTTAGCAAACAAAAAAACAGAAGTGTTAAAGAAAGGCGATATGGAAGCCCTCAGCGAAATGATGAAAGAGGAACAAAAGTATATTGCCGCAATGAAACAAATCGAGAAGGAACGGATTCTTGCTGTAGAAAAGATCATCAGCGCATTAGGCCATACGCAGGCAGAGCCGACATTAACGGCATGTATGGAACTAGTGGAAGAACCGGAGCGCCGAGCTTTAGAAAGATTGCGAAACAATTTGGTGGCGGTCGTTGCAGAGCTTAGAAACATTAATGAATTAAACCAACAGCTTCTCCAGCAATCGTTGCAGTTTGTCCATATGATGCTAGGTATGATCATGTCGCAGCCGCCAGAAGTGAATTATAAAAAACCGAATATGTCTACAGCTTCATATGAAAGCAGTCCATCGTTATTTGATTCAAAGGCATAATTTTAAGCATTGGGGGAAATATAATGGGCTCCACGTTTCAAGGCTTAGAAATAGCGAAAAGAGGGCTGTTTACTCAGCAATCGGCTTTATATGTAACCAGTAATAATATTGCTAATGCAAATACACCAGGTTATTCACGCCAACGCGTTAATTTTGTCGAAACGGAACCATATCCGCCAGCTTCGATGAACCGCCTGCAAATTCCGGGACAGATGGGGACGGGGGTCGAAGCGGGTTCCATTGAGCGGGTGCGTGACAGCTTTTTAGACCTGCAATACCGCGGGGAAAATAACAAACTTGGCTACTGGGAAGCACGGGCAGACGCCCTAAAAAAAATGGAAGATATCATGAACGAGCCATCAGACAGCGGTTTAGCGAAAACGATGGATCAGTTTTGGCAGTCGCTGCAAGATTTAAGCGTCAATCCGGAAAATGAAGGGGCGCGTTCGGTCGTTCGTCAACGCGGACAAGCAGTAGTTGATACATTTCATTATTTGTATGATTCGTTATCACAAATTAAACAAGATTTGGGGAGCCAAATTGATGTTACGATCACACAGATTAATTCGTTGGCCCAGCAAATTAGTCAAATCAACCAGCAAATCAGCGAAATCGAGCCGAACGGCTATTTGCCAAACGACTTATATGATGAACGTGACCGCCTTGTCGATCAACTTTCACAACTTATTAATGTGCGGGTCGAAAAGGTGCCAAGCGGCGGAAATGCGTTAAAGATTGCGGAAGGCGTATATAAAATTTATCTAGTAGATAGTAATGGAAATCCAATTTTAGACAGTAACAACAAACCAATTTACTTAGTTGATGGAAGTACGGTGAATACACTTTCTGTTTCATACGGAAGTATTAATGGAAATAACGGAAAGGATTTTGTCAGCGGCGTGCAGGTAGGCGGAGTTTCCATTTCAACATCTGGGAAGTTACTCGGATTGATAGAATCATTCGGTTATCAAGACTCTTCAGGAAATGTAAAAGGCATTTATCCAGAGATGATGGATAATTTGGATAAACTAGCGTATACGTTTGTAAAAGTATTTAACGCTATTCATGAACAGGGACGCGGACTTAACAATACAAGTGATGTGAAATTTTTTGATGACATATTGAACGTTCAGGGAGCTGCTAAGGACATTAAGTTATCGGCGGCAATTGATGATCTTTCGAAAATTGCAGCATCAACGGATGGTAAACCGGGGAATGGAAACAATGCTCTTAACCTAGCCAGTGTCGGACAAATACTTTTATCTTCTGTATCATCTTCAGGTGTAAGCCTAATAGACAATATAAATGTAAATTTATCAAATCTTAATCCCCCTCTTCCTTTAACAAGCGGTACAATTAAATCTAACTACGAGGGTTGGATTGGAAAGCTCGGCGTTGACGGCCAACAAGCGGAGCGGATGAAAAATAACAGCGAAGTGTTGCGGCAATCAGTCGAAGAGCGTCGCCAGTCGGTCAGCTCTGTGTCGTTAGATGAAGAAATGACAAATATGATTAAATTTCAGCACGCTTACAATGCAGCGGCACGTCAAATTACCGTCATCGATCAAATGCTCGATAAAATTATTAACGGCATGGGCATTGTAGGAAGGTAGGTGAATGAAAATGCGCGTAACGCAAGGAATGTTGGCAGAGAATATGCTTAGAAATTTGAGTACTAGTTATGCGAGACTTGGCAAATATCAAGATCAACTGTCAACAGGGAAAAAAATTAATCGTCCTTCTGATGATCCGGTTGTTGCAATGAAAGGAATGGCGTATCGCACGAATTTAACGGAAGTCGAGCAATTTAAGCGGAACTTTTCCGAAGCATACAATTGGATTGAAAACTCGGACGCGGCGCTTGATGAGGCAACACAAGTATTGCAGCGAATTCGCGAGCTTGTGGTGCAAGCGAGCAATGATACATATGAAGCAAGCCAACGTGCAGCGATTGCGCAAGAAGTTCAGCAGCTGACAGACCATCTTGTTACGATTGCGAATACGAAGGTCGGAGATAAATATATTTTTAATGGTACCAATACATTGCAGCAGCCAGTGGATTTAAACCGAACGCCGCCAGTGTCGACGAACCAAAATGAAGTCAAAATCGAATTATCGAAAGGGATTTATATTCCAGTCAACGTTGATCCAACAAAAGTGTTTAGTTACGACAGCGCGAATACTCCCCCACAACCGGGAAATGGGTTGTTCAGTGATTTAGAGTTATTGAATCAAGATTTGAATAATCCAACAAAATCAGGAAAGGATTTAAATCAATACCTTAGTTATATTGATAAGCATATTAACAATTTCCTAAACGCTCGCGCGGAATTGGGGGCGCGCATGAATCGAATCGAATTGATGGAAAACCGAGTTGATCAACAAGAAATTATCGCCAACCGCATGTTATCAGATAATGAGGATGCCGATATAGAACGTGTCATCACTGATTTAAAAACACAAGAAAGTGTACATCGCGCCGCGCTAGGTGTTGGTGCCCGCATTATTCAGCCGACGCTCCTTGACTTTTTACGTTAAGCTATCTTGTGAGGACAAGATAGCTTTTCCTCTAGGAGGGAATGAAATATGAAACTGCCGCAAATTCGTTTACAATCTACCTTTGCGAAAATCGCGATCAAGACAACTCCGCCTGTGCAGGAAATTAAACAGCCGCCAGCAGAGCTTGATCTGCAGCAACCTCCGGCAGAAATGAAGATTGAAACGACACCAGCCAAACTAACCATTGACCAAACAAAAGCATGGGAAGATATGAATTTGAAGAGTATTTTCCGACTCATTGAAGAATTTGCCGAAAAAGGTTATGAAGACTGGTTGGAAGGCATTGCTCGAGTCTCTAGACAAGGAGATGAATTAATGAGAATTGAAGACGGGGGTAATCCGATCGCCGAGCAGGCAAAAGAAAACAGCGAGGATCCGATATACGACTTCAATATTGGCTGGATTCCTTCTCTCTTTAGTGTAAAAACGAACTTTGAACCAGCAAAAGTGCACATAGATGTAAAAGTCCATCAACCGATTATTCGCGCCAAAATAAACAAGCCGATGATTCACTATACGCCGGGAAAAGTGACGATAGATCTTGCGCAGCGCAATTCTTTAAAAATCGATTTCGTCAACTTACGGTTTGTTGGTACTAATTTTGAAATTTCCATTTAGTAAAAAGGTGTGAAACGATGAAACTTCGTACAAAATATCATGGTGAAATTGAAATTAATGAAAAGGATATTTTTCATTTCGAGTGCGGTATTCCAGGTTTTTTAGACGAAAAACAATTCGTTTTATTGCCGCTTGAGGATACCCCGTTTGTTATTTTACAATCGGTTAAAACGCCAGCACTCGGATTTGCGATGATTGATCCGTTAGGGTATTTTCCGGATTACGATATCGAACTTGATGAACAAACGGTAACGCAGCTCGAACTTTCTTCAGAAAAAGAAGTGGCAGTATATGTCATTCTCACGGTTGCTGACCCGTTTGACAACACGACTGCCAATTTGCAAGCGCCGATTGTGCTGAACTATGAAAAGAAGCTCGGCAAACAAGTAATTTTAACGAATACACCGTATAAAACGAAACATCGGCTATTCCCTGAAAAAAAGATGAAGTGAAATAAAGGAGGCGGGAGCAGATGCTTGTGTTAACACGCAAACTGAAAGAAGCGATTCAAATCGGCGATGACATCGAAATCACTGTTCTCGCCATCCAAGGAGATCAAGTGAAGCTTGGTATCAACGCGCCGAAACATGTTGAAGTTCATCGGAAAGAAATCTATCTCGCCATCCAAAAAGAAAATAGCGAAGCGTCTCTCGTCTCCAAAGATTTATTACAAAAATTAAATGAACAAATAAAACGATCCCTCTAAATGGCATTAGGGGGATTTTTACTTTTGTTCAAAAATGACCGATTTTTTATAAAAAAAGTCTATAAAAGTATTAAACAAGGAAAACTTGCTGACGATAATAAAAGTGAAAGCAGGATAGAGACGAAGGCGGCCGACTTTCTATCTATCTGCGAATCTATCATTCCACAAGGACGTGGAATAAAAAAATTTCAAGGAGGAAAAGAAGATGAGAATTAACCACAACATTGCCGCATTGAATACGTACCGTCAGTTGACGATCGGTCAAAGCGCAGCAGCGAAAAACATGGAAAAACTATCTTCTGGTCTTCGCATTAACCGCGCTGGTGATGATGCGGCGGGTCTTGCCATCTCTGAAAAAATGCGCGGGCAAATTCGTGGGTTAGAGCAAGCGTCACGCAATGCACAGGACGGAATCTCACTCCTCCAGACAGCAGAAGGGGCTTTAAACGAAGTTCACTCTATCCTTCAACGTATGCGTGAGTTAGCCGTTCAAGCAGCAAACGATACAAATACTACTACTGATCGTGGGGAAATTCAAAAAGAGATTAACCAATTAACATCGGAAATTAACCGTATTGGGAATACTACAGAGTTTAACACTCAAAAATTACTTGATGGAACAAAAGCTGGTTCACCTGCTGCAGCTGCAAAGGTAACTGGAAGTGCAGTTACTCTTGGGGCAGGTACGAATTTTAGCAGTGCAAACTTAGTATTTACTGTAGATATTGGCACCACTACTAAAACTGTTACATTAAACCAGGACTATGATGGTACAACTAAGACAATGGCTGACTTAGTTAATGATTTACAGACAGCCTTAGGTCCAGGTGTAACTGTCACTAACAATAGTGGCAAAATCGAAATCACTGCTACTAACACTACTGATTCAATTACAATAAATGCTGCAACTTCTGGTAACTTATCAGCGATTGGTTTAACAGCTGGAACAACAAACCCGACTCCAGCAACCGATGGGTTAACATTCCAAATTGGTGCAAATGGTGGTCAAAGCATTGGGATAAATATTAGTGATATGCGTGCAACGTCTACTTTGTTAAAAGTAGCAACTGCTACAGGAACAACTGTAACTGCTTCATCAGGTAAAGTAGCTACTTATACAACAGCTACTGATGTTACTGATGGAACTACAAGCACTGGACAGTTTAAGGCTCTAGATGTTTCTACTAATGCTAACGCTACAGCTGCAATCGATGTTATTGATGATGCAATCAAAAATGTATCAGCTGAGCGTTCTAAGCTTGGTGCATACCAAAACCGTTTAGAGCACACAATCAATAACTTAGGTACAGCTGCAGAAAACTTAACAGCCGCTGAGTCTCGCATCCGTGACGTTGATTATGCCTTAGCTGCCTAAGCAGCGACAGGCAGAGTCGTCCTAGCTGGAAACGGCTAGGAGCATCACCGGGTGAATTGCTGGAAACCCCTTAGAGCCTTTGACGCCACAACGTAGCTGGAAACGGCAGGCGTGATGGCTTGAAAAGTCAAAGGATTGGGCAACCAGCAGCCAAGCTCCTGTCCCGAAAGGGTGGAGAAGGTTCAACGACTAGGACATACCACCTAAGGCGAAACGCTATGGTGATGAAGTCCGTAGGGTGAAGAGGATTTTCCATCGTCCTCGTTCATCCGAAGCGCCCGGCCCCTAACAGGTAAAGCTGAGGGTGAAGATGTAGTCTTGTCCCGTACCGAAAGGGCGGGTGGCACGATGGCCAAAGAAATGATGGAGTTTACGAAAAACAACATCTTGGCGCAAGCCGCACAAGCGATGTTGGCTCAATCAAACCAACTGCCGCAGGCTGTGTTGCAGCTGCTTCGGTAATCCGGTTCGCAGGGCGTCTTAGCTGGAAACGGCTAAGAGAATCACTGGGTGAATTGCTGGGAAGCCCTAAAACTTTCCTTGCCACAACGTAGCTGGAAACGGCAGGTGTGACGGCTGGAAAAAAGAAAGATGCAACAATGGGCAACCAGCAGCCAAGCTCCTGTCCCGAAAGGGTGGAGAAGGTTCAACGACTAGGACATACCACCTAAGGCGAAACGCTATGGTGATGAAGTCCGTAGGGGAGGCAAGATAGCCGAACCGAAGCGCCCAGCCCTTCGCCAGCGGCAAGCTGGAAAGGTGAAGATGTAGTCTACACAACGTTCGAAAGACGTTGAGGCATGGCAAGCCAACCAACAACCACAAGGAGTATTGCAATTGCTTCGTTAAAACGAGAAAACATACCGAGGGACATTTGGATTCCTCGGTATTTCTTTTGTTAGGATGATAAGACAAAAAATTTTAAAATTATATAGAACGTATGTTTGTATATATGCTATAATCGTAAGGGGTGATTCAAGTGACGGATACAAATGAATATCGGACAATTCCTTGTTACGAATTGGAGCAATTCCCGATTGTAGGTGTGTACAAAGAATTGCTAGCTGGAAAGAGAAAGGCGCTTCCGGCAGGGACATGGGAAAAGGACGAAAATGTCATTATCTTGGTACGCTATGTGCTAGAAGTACAACTTGGTTTATCAAGGGAACAAATTCCGAAGATAAATAAAAAGATTATTGGAGAACAAAAACTTTGGGGAGTTTTGAATCGGTTTAAATCTCCCCGTCGGCTCATTAAGTTTGTTTACCCTAACCAATATAATGAATTCGACTTCTACCGTGTCCCAGTTGATTATTGGCGTAATGTTGAAAATATACGTAAACGTTTGGAGTGGTATTTGGATAAAGAGGGAATCAAGATTGAGGAGATCCCTCAAAAAGTAAATCGATATGTGCTTGTCGAATGGGGATTTTCCAATCCTTTAAAGCGGTACGGTTATTCTCCATTTCGCCTTATGAACGCCCTATACCCCGGCCGTTTTAAAGAAACGGATTTTAAAAAAATTCCTCAAGGTTATGCAACAAACCGCGAATTTTTGAGAGAGCAGTTTATGGACATGCTTCGTCAAGAAAAGATTCGGTTCGAAGACGTGCCGAAGAAAGTGACGCAACAAATGCTTTTGCAATATCGTTTTAGTGCAGCGTTAAAACATCACCGCGGATCTCCTTCAGCGTTCATCCAGTATCTTTTCCCCAACCAATTTTCACTCGATGATTTTCACACAAAACCAAATGGCTATTGGAAAGATATCGACAATGTAAAACGGGCAATTATGGATTTGATTGACAGGGAGAAAATAGCCGAACAGGATGTCCCGCGTTTTATGACGAAACAGCGGCTGATGGAGGAAGGGTTGACTGGTCTGTTGCATGAATATCACGGTTCGCCGATTGAGATTATAGAGGCGGTGTTTCCGGGTAAGTATGATGTGACAGAGTTTCAGCGTGTGCCAAACCAACATTGGCATTCGCCGCAAAACCGGGTGCAGGCGCTGCGGACGTTTTGTGCTAAGCGGGGGATCGGCCGTGAGGAGTTGCCGCGGTTAAACCGGGCGTATTTTCGCAAGCATTTCCCGCGGTTTATCAGCATGGTCGATCGCCATTACGACAGCAAATTTTACCGTTGGATTATGGAATCCTACCCGGAATACACATTTTCCCCCGAGGAGTTTCGCTTACTTGTAGGCGTGGACGGGCAATTGTGCGATTCAAAAGAAGAACTAGAAATCCATAACTTTTTGATTCGCGCGGTCGTTGATGGGAAAGTGGAAAGAGAAGGATGTCGTTTTGTGAACCACGAATATGACGAAGTATACATCCCTGACTGGGTGATCGAACAAAACGGCAGAAAGTGGATTGCCGAATATTTCGGACTATATGGTTCGACGCGTTACAAGTGGTATGCGGAGAAGGCGGGCCGAAAAATGCAGTTTTACCATTCGCTCGCCGATTACACGTTGATTGTGATCATGCCTGATGATTTTCGTGAAAAAGGGTTTCGCAAAATTGTATCCCTTTTGATTAGTAATGGGGTGCAGCTTAATGTTCATTGTTCTCATTGTTACTAAAGGAGAGGAACTTTTAGGGTTAAAACTGTCATCGTTTAAATTAAAGATGTTGTTTTTTATATGTGTGTAAGGTGATTAGCGATAAAATAAATAAAAAGAAATGGAGACCAACAAATGAAATGGTCAGAGAGACGTAAGCAATATCCGAATCAATTTGTTTTGGTAGAGGCTGTTTCGGCTTATTCGCAAAATGACAAACGTATCATTGAGGAAATGACAGTGATCAATCGGTATCATAGTGCGTCCGATGCATGGAATGGTTATAAGCAGTAGCATAAAACTTTTCCGGAGAAGGAATTATATATTTTTCACACAAGCAAGAAGCAAATAGAGGTAGAAGAACAATATTTTATAAGGATTCCGGGGAGAGTATGAATATATTGTACACAAGAAATAATCCCCTGTTCTTTTATTTTCCCCTCCCCCTTCACAACTCCCCATCTCCATCCGATATAAACAATAGATAGTGTTCATGCAAAGGAGCGGGCGTTTATGTCGGTGGAACGGGTTTCTTCACATTCTCTATCTTATTTCTATGAACGTATTCGCAATGAAAAGGAAACCAGTGTGATAGAGTCGCAAAAGCACAACCATGCGAGCGCTTCAGAAACTCCGCAGCAAGACCTCCCGAAAGAAAAACTGGAAGAAGTCGTGAAAGGCTTAAACGAATTCCTGCAGCCAAGCCATACGTCCATTAAGTTTGAGCTGCATGACGAGCTGAAGGAGTATTACGTGCAAATTGTCGATGAGCGGACACATGAAGTGATTCGCGAAATTCCGCCGAAAAAGCTGTTGGATATGTACGCGGCAATGATGGAATTTGTCGGCTTAATTGTTGATAAAAAAATTTAATGGTGGTGAGTGAAAATGGCAAGTACGATGCGCATTGGCGGACTGGCGAGCGGGATGGATATCGATCAGATCGTTAAGGACTTAATGAAAGTGGAACGGATGCCGCTGGATAAGTTAAAGCAAAAGAAACAAATATTAGAATGGCAGCGCGATGATTACCGCGAGATGAACAAATTACTGCAAGATCTTGATACGCTTGTTTTCGATGGAATCTATCGTCAAAGCACTTTTATGAAAAAAACGGTGACGAGTTCGGACGAAAGTGTAGTGACCGCTGTTGCGACGAGTGTGACAGCGAACCAAACCGTCGAAATTGGAAATATTACTCAGTTGGCGTCGGCGGCACGTTGGACGTCAGCAACGATTACTACGACTAGCGGCAGCGTCGATCCAAACGCAAAGTTACAAGATGTAACGTTTACGACTGGTGGCGGAAATTTTCAATTTACCAGTCCTATTACGTTAACATTAAATGTGACAAAGCCGGGAAGCACGACAGCGGAAACGGTAGACATTTCGATTGATCCGCAAAATGACAGTTTAAATTCCATTATTACAAAGCTGAATCAAAACACGAATCTAGGAGTCAGCGTGTTTTATGATGAGTTTACGAAAAAAATGGTCATGACGAAAAATGAGACAGGAAGCGGGGCGTCTATTGAAGTCGTATCTGGCGGCGACCTGCTTAAGGAGCTTGGTTTTGCGATCGATAGCGGCACCAACATGCTTCAGCAAGACCCTGGTTCAGGGACAAACGCAAAATTTACAATTAACGGGCTAGAGACAGAACGTACGACGAACACGTTTACGATCAACGGCATGACGTATACGTTAAAAAACGTCAAGCCAACGGGAACGGTAACGATTTCTACCGCAACAGATACGGATTCGATTTTCAATGCCATTAAAGCATTCGTCGACAAATACAACGAAACCATCGACAAAATCAACGCCGAGCTGAAAGAAGAACGCTACCGCGATTATCCGCCACTTACAGACGAACAAAAAGAAGCAATGACGGAAAAGCAAATTGAGCTTTGGGAAGAAAAGGCGCGAAGCGGGATGCTGCGCGGCGATTCGATTTTGTCAAGCGGTTTAAGCAAGATGCGGATGGACCTTTATACAAAAGTAGAGGGCTCTAATATTACGAGCGGTTTTTCCCAGCTTGCCGAAATCGGCATTACCACTTCGTCTAACTACCTGGATAGCGGCAAACTCATTATTGACGAAACGAAGCTTCGCGAGAAAATCCAAGAAAATCCGGACGCGGTTTACCGCTTATTTAATAATGATAGCACCAATTACTCCGAAAAAGGCATTGCCCGCCGCTTAAGAGATACGATTAAAGATACGATCGGCAAAATCGAGCAGAAGGCGGGGAAAACAATTTGGACGAACCAGCAGTTTGCGATCGGCCGCGATTTAATCCAAATTAACGAGCAGATCGATCGGTTTGAAGACCGCCTCAAACAAATCGAAGACCGCTATTGGCGGCAGTTTACGGCGATGGAAGAAGCGATCCAGCGCGCCAATCAGCAAAGCATGTACTTAATGAACGCCTTTGGCGGGGGAATGCAGGGATAACAAAAAAGCTGGATGAATGCTTGCGCTGCGTAATGCCTCGCTTCGTGAAGCGTGTGATTCCATCATGACCGAAAAAGGAGTGACCGAGATGACCATGAACAATCCGTATCAAAACTATCAGGTGAACGCCGTGCAGACGGCGTCGCCAGGCGAGCTGACGCTGATGCTGTATAACGGCTGCTTAAAGTTTATTAAACTGGCGCGCAAGGCGATCGAAGAAAACAATATCCCAGCGCGAAATGAAAACTTGATCAAGGCGCAAAACATTATTCGCGAGCTGATGGTGACGTTGAATATGGAGTATGACGTAGCGAAGTCGATGATGACGATGTACGATTACATTTACCGCCGCCTTGTCGAGGCGAACGTGAAAAACGATGCGGCGATTTTGGATGAAGTCGAAGGGTATGTGACCGAGTTTCGCGATACGTGGAAGCAAGTAATCCAAATCAACCGGCAGCGGCAGTACGCGCAAGGCGGGCAGGCGTAATGAGAGTCGTTCGCGAGATATGGGCGGTGACGAAAGAGCTGCGGGACCTTGTCGCTATGCCGATAACAGCGGAAGCGCGCGACGAAAAGATCGCCGCCATCGAGCGGCTGCTTGCCGAGCGGGAAAAGCTCATGGCCGAGCTTCGTCCGCCGTATAGCGAGGAAGAACAACGGCTTGGCCGGCAAATCGTACAGTGGAATCAAGAGATTGATGCGCAATTGCGGGAGCTGAAGCGGCAAATTCAGCGTGATTTAACAATGATGCGTCAGAAGAAAATAGCGAATCATCATTACATAAATCCATATGAGCAGTCTTTAGCAATAGACGGCATGTTTTACGATAAAAAACGATAGGTTGTGATATGTATGACGATGTTAACGACTCCACAACTCGAAATGGTGCAGCGATACGTGGAGCTTCTCGATACGATCGAGGAAGGGTTTGCCTATGTCGAAGAAAGCTTTGTCAATTACGAGCGGACGCAAGGGGACGAGGTGCTAGCCGATATTTTTGCGGCGTTTGCCCAGATTGGCAAAACGAACGTCCATTTATGCCAGCTGTTTGCTGAGGAAACGGACATCGTCTATCACTTGCGGCTGTTTTCCGATGTGCTGGAAGAAGCGTATCAATTAGATGGAAATTTTGGCGATACGAACATCAAGCAGCGTATTATCGAGCAGCATCTTTCCCCCGTGTTTCAAGCGTGGAAGATGACCACCACCCAGCTGTTAAAACGGTATGTGGAGCAATGAAAACACCGGGCTCCATGGCGTGGAGCCCGGTGTTTTTTACGATCGTTGCGTTCATTTCTTTATGCAAATCGATTTCGTATGGGCTTCTCCCTTTTTCACTGTACAGGTTTTTGCCGATGCGCACGATCGGTCTGAGCGGACGGTATGGTAGAAAAAGCAGCCGTTAGAGCCGACTAAATCGAAATAAGCCATTTTCTTTGCTTAACCAGTAGTCTAGCATTTCTTTAAACCCTTTTTGATATCCCATCCCTAGGTCTAGTGAAAAAACGCAGCTTGCTAGTTTTGTTGTTCGACCAATGCTGTCATCGCTTCATAGACTTTGTTCATTGTTGGTTGCCGGGCCGCTCGAATGCGGACGCGAGGCGATATCATCCGTCTGTTCATCGTGAATGCAAATATATTGAACCCCTTTCAGTTGCAGCGAGCGGATGTATTGGTTGGTTAGCGCCGCTCCTTTTGGCAGCAGAATCGCGCCGTTGCCGCCGAAGATATCGGCAGCAAGAATGTCGCCGCTTTTCGCTTCCGAAATATGTATTTTTCGCATACTGCCACACTCCTATTAACAATTTCGATTTACTAGAAAAACAAATTTGTAAAAATAAGGATGTATTTCCTGTGTAAATATTACCATATTTCTTTGATGCTTTTCTTTGCCCTTTCACAAAATTTTCAAAAAAACATTTTGCCGATTCAGGCAGGGGTTTTATGGGTATTGTAGAATATAGAAACTATAGTTTAATTTAAAGGGGGATCAGCAATGATCTATAACGTTCGCGGGGAAAACATCGAAGTAACTCCGGCATTGCGTGAGTATGTAGAGAAAAAAATCGGGAAATTGGAAAGATATTTAGATCACACGGAAGATGTACATGTCCATGTGAATTTAAAAGTATATAATGATAAACAAGGAAAAATTGAAGTGACGATTCCAATGCCGAATTTGTTATTGCGGGCGGAAGAACGCCATGACGATATGTATGCGGCCATTGATTTAGTTGCCGATAAATTGGAAAGACAAATCCGCAAGCATAAAACGAAAGTAAACCGCAAATTGCGCGATCGCGATAAAGAGACAAAACAAGCAGTTGCCGCGCCTAACCATGCGGCTGCGGAGAATGAAGAAGAATTTGAAATTGTCCGCACCAAACATTTCAGCTTAAAACCAATGAACAGCGAAGAAGCGATTTTGCAAATGAACTTGCTTGGGCATAACTTCTTCATCTTTACAAATGCGGAAACAAACCGCACGAACATCGTGTATCGCCGCAAAGACGGGAAATACGGCTTAATTGAAGCGAACTGACCCCTCCCCTGCCAAATTTTGGCAGGGGATGTTCCATCCGCTAACGACATAGTTTGATTTCATGTTTCTGTTTCCTCGGTTTCCCTGTCCGCTTTCCCCGCGTCTTAGTTGTCACCCATTCGTGTACATGATATGATGTAAATTAGTGACTCTATCGAATAAGGAGCGTTTTTCTATGCTTGGAGTATTAAAAAAGGTGTTTGATCCAAACAAACGCCAACTGAATCGTTTAGAAAAAATCGCCGATCAAGTCGATGCGCTCGGCCCGGAGATGGCAAAATTGTCGGATGAGCAGCTGCGGCAAAAAACCGAAGAGTTTAAAGCCCGCTATCAACAAGGAGAGTCGCTCGATGATCTTCTTGTTGAGGCGTTTGCCGTCGTGCGCGAAGGGGCGAAGCGCGTCCTTGGCTTATATCCATATAAAGTGCAAATCATGGGCGGTATTGTCCTCCATGAAGGAAATATCGCCGAAATGAAAACAGGGGAAGGGAAAACGCTGACGGCGACGATGCCGGTTTATTTAAACGCCTTGACGGGGCGGGGCGTGCATGTGGTGACAGTCAACGAATATTTGGCGACCCGCGACGCCACGGAGATGGGCAAGCTGTACGAGTTTTTAGGATTGACCGTCGGTTTGAACTTAAGCGGCATGTCGCGCGAAGAAAAGCAGGCGGCGTATAATGCCGATATTACGTATGGAACCAACAACGAATTTGGCTTTGACTATTTGCGTGATAACATGGTGCTTTATAAAGAGCACATTGTGCAGCGGCCGCTTCACTACGCAATCATTGACGAGGTTGACTCGATTTTGATTGACGAAGCGCGGACGCCGCTGATTATTTCCGGTACGGCGAAAAAATCGACGAAGCTGTATATTCAGGCCAATGCGTTTGTGCGCACGCTGAAAAAAGATGTCGACTATACGTACGATGAAAAAACGAAAAGCGTGCAGCTGACCGAAGAAGGCATTAACAAAGCGGAAAAAGCGTTTGGCATTGATAACCTGTTCGACTTAAAGCACGTGACGCTAAACCATCATATTAACTTGGCGCTAAGAGCGCATGTCACGATGCATCGCGATGTCGATTATGTCGTCGAAGACGGCAAAGTCATTATCGTCGACCCGTTTACCGGCCGCTTAATGCATGGACGCCGCTACAGCGACGGGCTGCATCAGGCGATCGAGGCAAAAGAAGGACTGGAAATTCAAAACGAATCGATGACGCTCGCGACGATCACGTTCCAAAACTATTTCCGCATGTACGAAAAGCTGGCGGGAATGACAGGGACGGCGAAAACGGAAGAAGAAGAATTCCGCAATATTTATAACATGCAAGTCGTCGTCATTCCGACCAACAAGCCGGTGATCCGCGAAGACCGTCCAGACTTGATTTTCCGGACGATGGAAGGAAAATTCCGCGCCGTGGTGGAAGATATCGCCCAGCGCCATGCAAAAGGGCAGCCGGTGCTCGTTGGTACGGTGGCGATTGAAACGTCGGAATTGCTTTCGGACATGTTGAAAAAACGGGGCATTCCGCATAATGTATTGAACGCGAAAAACCATGCGAAAGAAGCGGAAATCATCGCCCAAGCCGGCCAAAAAGGCGCCGTTACGATCGCAACGAACATGGCTGGGCGCGGTACCGACATTAAGCTCGGTGAAGGAGTGAAAGAGCTCGGCGGGTTGGCGGTCATTGGTACGGAGCGCCATGAAAGCCGGCGGATCGATAACCAGCTGCGCGGCCGTGCCGGACGTCAAGGTGACCCGGGGGTATCGCAATTTTATCTGTCGCTTGAAGACGAACTCATGCGCCGCTTTGGTTCGGAAAGCTTAATGGCGATGATGGACCGCTTAGGCATGGATGACTCGCAGCCGATCCAAAGCAAAATGGTGACAAAAGCGGTGGAATCGGCGCAAAAACGGGTCGAAGGCAACAACTTCGATGCGCGCAAACAGCTGCTTCAATATGATGATGTATTGCGCGAGCAGCGCGAAATTATTTATCGCCAGCGTTATGAAGTGCTCGATTCCGAAAACCTCCGTGGCATTATCGAAAAAATGATTCAGTCGGTCATTGAGCGCGTGGTGAACACGCATACGCCGAAAGAGGAACTTCCGGAAGAGTGGAACTTAAAAGGAATTATCGATTACGTGAACGCAAACCTGCTTCCGGAAGGCGATGTGACCGTTAACGATCTGCGCGGAAAAGAGCCGGAAGAAATGATCGAGCTCATTTGGGAAAAAGTCAAAGCGCGCTATGATGAAAAAGAACAGCAAATTCCGCCGGAACACATGCGCGAATTTGAGCGCGTCATCGTCCTTCGCGCCGTCGATATGAAATGGATGGATCATATCGATGCGATGGAGCAGCTGCGCCAGGGCATCCATTTGCGCGCGTACGGACAAATCGATCCGCTTCGCGAATATCAAATGGAAGGATATGTGATGTTTGAAAACATGATTGCTTCCATTGAAGAAGAAGTGGCAAGATATATTATGAAAGCGGAAATCCATAGCAATCTCGAACGCCAGGAAGTGGCGAAAGGCGAAGCGGTTCATCCGAAAGAAGGAGAAGGGGAGACGAAGCGCAAACCGTACCGCAAGGCAGTGCGCATCGGCCGCAACGACCCTTGCATTTGCGGCAGCGGCAAGAAGTATAAGCATTGCTGCGGGAAAAACGCATAATTGAAATGGCAAAGTGGGGGGATTTCCTCTCACTTTGTTTTGCGAGAAAACGGGGCATGACCCCATTGGCGAAGATGAAAAATTTCAGTACAATAAAGTAACGAGGTGAAGGCATCATGATTGATTTAATTGAAATTAAACACGAACTGGAAAAAATGGCTAAGCGATTAGCGGAAATAAGGGGGTCTCTTTGACCTCGAAGCAAAGCAGGCGCGCATTCGTGAGCTAGAAGAACAAATGGCCGCGCCAAACTTCTGGGACGATCAAAAAGCAGCGCAAACGGTGATTTCGGAGGCCAATGCGCTGAAAGACTTAGTGAGCGAATTTGAAGCATTGCAAGAGCGCTTTGAAAATTTAGAAGTGACGTATGAATTAATCAAAGAAGAACCGGATGAAGATTTGCAGGAGGAGCTGGTCGCGGAAGCGAAAAAATTGACGAAAGACTTTAGCGAATTTGAACTCCAGCTCTTATTAAATGAGCCGTATGATAAAAACAATGCGATTTTAGAGCTCCATCCGGGCGCAGGCGGTACGGAATCGCAAGACTGGGCTTCGATGCTGCTGAGAATGTATACGCGCTGGGCGGAGAAAAAAGGGTTTAAAGTCGAAACGCTGGACTACTTGCCTGGGGAAGAAGCAGGCATTAAAAGCGTCACGCTTTTAATTAAAGGGCATAACGCCTACGGCTATTTAAAAGCGGAAAAAGGCGTGCACCGGCTCGTGCGGATTTCGCCGTTTGACGCGTCGGGGCGCCGCCACACGTCGTTCGTTTCTTGTGAAGTCATGCCGGAGTTGGATGATGATATTGAAATTGAAATCCGACCGGAAGAGATTAAAGTCGACACGTACCGCTCCAGCGGCGCCGGAGGGCAGCACGTCAATACGACCGATTCGGCGGTGCGCATCACCCACCTTCCGACCGGCATTGTCGTGACATGTCAATCGGAGCGCTCACAAATTAAAAACCGCGAAAAAGCGATGAACATGCTAAAAGCGAAGCTTTATCAGAAGAAACTCGAAGAACAGCAAGCCGAGCTTGCCGAAATTCGCGGCGAACAAAAAGAAATCGGCTGGGGGAACCAAATTCGTTCGTATGTGTTCCATCCTTACTCGCTGGTCAAAGACCATCGCACCAACGTCGAGGTCGGAAACGTGCAAGCGGTGATGGATGGAGAGATCGATATCTTTATTGATGCGTATTTGCGTTCGAAACTAAAATAAGATAAAAAGGCATCTATTATCGCTCGTTCGATAGTAGATGCCTTTTTTTTGTGCAAACTAACTTTACTGCGTTACTGCTTTATTTCGCTGTCATTTACTTGCAGGAATGGTCGTGCTATACTCTCATGGGAGGTTTGGCGAATGGGGAGAAGAAATCGGTCTAGACATCCAAAAATAGAACTTGTCATGGAATATGTGTACATATTAATTGGCTCTGCCATCGTCGCGGTAGCGTTCAACGTCTTTTTATTGCCAAACCGCGTCGCTTCTGGCGGGGTAAGCGGCATTAGCACGATCATGTATGCACTGTTTGGCTGGCAGCCGGCGTATGTCCAGTGGGCGCTCAACATTCCGTTATTTATTGCCGGCGTCGTGCTGCTGGGTCGGCAGTTTGGCATCAAAACGCTTGTCGGAACGGTGTTTTTGCCATTTGTCGTGTATGTAACGAAAGGAATTGAACCAGCCACTCATAACCCGTTATTGGGCGCGCTGTTTGGCGGCATTGGCGTTGGCCTTGGTCTTGGCATTGTCTTTCGCGGCCGGGCATCGACAGGCGGAACGGATTTAGCGGCGCAAATTATCCATAAATATACAGGGCTGTCGCTTGGAATGTGCGTCATTTTGATTGATGGGCTGATCGTTTTAACGGCGGCGTTTGTGTTTGATATTGAACGGGCGCTTTATGCACTCATCGGTCTTTATGTGACAAGCAAAACGATCGATTTGGTCCAAGTCGGCCTCGGCTATTCAAAAATGGCGCTGATTATTACGAACGAGGAAGAAAAGGTGCGCCAGGCGATTTTACATGAAATTGACCGCGGGGTGACAAAGCTGCCGGCCTATGGAGGCTATACGGATCACGAGCGCCCGATGCTGATGTGCGTCGTGCAGCAATCGGAGTTCACAAAATTGAAACAATTGGTCAAAAGCATTGATCCATCAGCGTTTGTCGTGGTGACGAATGCATCGGAAGTACTTGGCGAGGGATTTAGGCGTACATAATTTTTGGTCAAATCGGTTATAATAAACATGCATTATTTTTCAATAGGGGGGAGTTCATCAATGAAATGGAAACTCGCTACTGTATTTCTTGGCGCTTCGTTAGCGCTTGCGGCCTGTGGCGGCAACAACAATGCAACGGATAACAACAATGGCAATAATGGTGGAGGGGATACTGCCGCAGCAGCAGAGCAAATTTTCCAACAAAACTGCTCTTCTTGTCACGGAAAAGATTTATCAGGCGGCGTCGGCCCAAACTTGCAAAAAGTCGGAAGCAAATATTCGAAAGATGAGATTAAAAAGATTATTGAAAACGGACGCGGTGGCATGCCAGCTGGCGTGATTAAAGGCGAAGATGCAGACAAAGTCGCAGAATGGCTTGCGTCCAAAAAATAATTAATGACCAAAGTCCGGTTCCCTGTCGGGGCCGGGCTTTAGTTTGTGTAATGTATTTGAAATATAAATGTAAAATTACAGCTTTCGAAATAATGTTATAATAAACCTTGCAGAATTTTGTATAATATGTTCGAATTGGCACGAAACACCTCGAGGCATGGCAACAAAGACAATGAGACTAGGTGATTAAAAATGATCGAAATGCAGAATGTATGTAAAACATATCCGAATGGGGTAGTAGCCCTAAATGACGTTAGTGTCCGCATAAAACAGGGGGAATTTGTCTATGTCGTTGGACCTAGCGGCGCTGGGAAATCAACGTTTATCAAAATGATGTACCGCGAAGAAAAACCGACAAGCGGCACGATTATGGTCCATGGGGTTAATCTGGAAAGATTAAAAGACAGCAAAGTTCCATTATTGCGCCGGAACATTGGCGTTGTTTTCCAGGACTTCAAATTGCTTCCTAAGCTAACGGTATATGAAAATGTAGCGTTCGCTTTGGAAGTAATTGAGGAGCCGCCGAAAGTGATCCGCCAAAAAGTGATGGAAGTACTGGAATTAGTCGGCTTAAAGCATAAAGTCCGCTCCTATCCAAGCGAGCTTTCCGGCGGGGAGCAGCAGCGCGTTTCTATCGCTCGCTCGATTGTCAACTCGCCGAAAATTGTCATTGCCGATGAGCCAACTGGGAATTTAGACCCAGAAACATCATGGGGGATTATGGAACTATTCGAGAAAATTAACAGTCGCGGCACGACGATCGTTATGGCGACGCACAATCGCGAAATTGTGAATACGATTCGCCGACGTGTTATCGCGATGGAAAATGGAAAAATTGTCCGTGACGAGGCGAAAGGGGAATACGGCTATGAGGCTTAGTACCCTGCAGCGTCATATGCGCGAGAGTGTGAAAAGCCTTGGCCGCAATGGCTGGATGACGTTTGCTTCCATCAGTGCGGTAACGGTCACACTATTGCTAGTCGGTGTGTTTTTAGTAGTCATGTTTAACATGAATCATTTTGCGAAAAAAATCGAAAACGATGTCGAAATCCGCGTTCATATTGATGTCACGGCGAACAATCAAGATAAACAAGCGCTTCGCGCGCAGATCGAGAAGATTCCTCAAGTGAAGGAAATCCGTTATTCCTCGAAGGACGAAGAACTGAAACGATTAATTAAAAGCTTCGGTGAGGAAGGATCCTCATTCCGTTTGTTTGAGCAGGACAATCCGTTAAGCGACGTATATGTAGTGAAAACGGCAAATCCGGTCGATACGATCAAAGTAGCGAAGAAAATTGAAAAACTTCCGTTTGTCCATAAAGTGAATTACGGCCAAGGCCAAGTGGAAAAATTATTCAGTACGTTGAAGATAGCGCGCAATATTGGGCTTGTGCTGATCATCGGACTGTTGTTTACCGCGATGTTTCTCATTTCCAATACCATTAAAATCACGATTTTTGCGCGGCGGCGCGAGATTGAGATTATGAGATTAGTAGGAGCGACGAACGGATTTATCCGCTGGCCATTCTTTTTGGAAGGGCTATGGCTTGGGGTCATCGGTGCGATTTTTCCGATCGCTGCCGTTTCTGTCGTTTATTATAATATTTACAAATTTTTTGAGCCGAAAATTACGATTCCATTTTTCGAGCTTCTTCCGTTTAACCCGTTTATGTGGCAGATTAGTTTGCTTTTATTGCTTATTGGGGCATGCATCGGCGTTTGGGGAAGCATGATGTCGGTCCGCAAGTTTTTGAAAATCTAATAGAAAAAAGGATTTAAGGGAGAGGGGAATGAATTAATGAAAAACAAGAAAGTGCTGGCGCTTGTTGCGGCAACGGCGCTGAGTTTCAGTGCTTTTCCGCATTTTGCAGGCGCCGTAAGCGACCGCGCTATTCAAGAAAAACGGAATGAGATCTACGACATTCGTGCAAAGCAGTCTACCGTTCAAGAAAAAATCAATCATGCCGATCAAGCAATTAAAAAACTGCAATCCCAACAAAAAGAGCTTTCCGAAGAAATTAAAAAGCTGGATTTAGCGGTCGAAGAAACGAGCGGGAAAATCCGCAATGTAACAGCGGATATTGACCAAACGGAACAAGATATCAAGCAGTTGAAAAAGGAGATTGCCGAAGTAGAGGCGCGTATTGAAAAACGAAATGAGATTTTAAAAGAACGCGTCCGCTCTTTGCAGGAAAGCGGCGGAGTGATCAGCTATTTAGAAGTGTTGCTTGGATCGCAAAGCTTCAGCGATTTTATTGACCGCATGAGCGCGGTGACGACGCTTTTCGAAGCCGATAAGCAAATTATTCGCGAACAACAGGCGGATAAAGCGTTAAAAGAGAAAAAAGAGAACGAACTTACGGAAAAACGGAATCGTCTGCAAAAAAATTTAGAAGAATTAAAACAGCTGCAACAACAATTAAATAAACAGATGGATGAAAAAAACCGCTTAATGGCTAATTTGAAGCAAAAAGAAGAAGAACATCATAGTCACAAAATGGCGCTCAAAGAAGAACAGGAATTGTTGAAAAAGCAGGAAGCGGCCGTAAAAATGCAGCTCCAGCAGCTGGAGGAGCAAAAACGTGCTGAAGAAGAAGCGAGACGAAGAGCAGCCGTTCAGTCAAAACGTACATCTCAGCCACAACATACATATTCTGCCCCTGCATCTGTCGAAAGTGCGCATGATGATGGCGGTGATTCCGCTAGTTCGAACGTCCCGGCAGTTACAAGTGGTGCGTTTATGAGACCGGCAAACGGTCCGATTACATCCGGATTCGGTTATCGTAGTTTTGATAACGAGTTCCATCCGGGAATCGACATCGGCAAGCGCGGCTCTGTCGTCCCTGTGGTGGCGGCGGCAGACGGATATGTGTTCCGTTCCTATCTCTCTAGCAGCTACGGAAATGTGATTTTCATTACGCATGTCATCAACGGCCAAGTATACACAACGGTATATGCGCACCTCGACGCGCGCCTCGTCGGTGAAGGGCAGCGTGTTCATAAAGGACAAGTCATCGGCTATATGGGCAATACTGGTGAGTCGACAGGACCGCACCTTCACTTCGAACTGCATCGTGGACAATGGAATCCGGCAAAATCCAATGCGGTTAATCCGCTTAATTATATTAATTAATGGTTATACGCCGAGCAGTGAAACACTGCTCGGTTTTTTTGTTGACAATATACACAACTCTATTTTATAATTATCTCGAATTCGAGAATTATTAAATAAGGATAAATAGGAAAGGAGTATTTGTTATGATGGCAAGTATCGGATTATTATTAATCCGTTTAGTATTTGGCTTGACGTTTGCCGGACACGGAGCACAGAAGCTGTTTGGCTGGTTTGGCGGACATGGGCTGCAAGGAACGGCAGGATGGATGGAATCCATCGGATTAAAACCAGGAAAGGCAATGGCATTTGCGGCAGGGGCAAGCGAATTAGTCGGCGGTATTTTATTTGCCCTTGGTTTATGGACTCCGCTTGCTGCTTTATTCATGGTTGTGCCGATGATGGTGGCTATTGCCAAAGTGCATGGTCCAAACGGATATTGGATGGCCCAAAATGGCTATGAGTATAATCTTGCCATTATTGCGGTGGCTATTGGCGTTGCGCTGATCGGTCCAGGACAATATGCGCTAGATGCCATCCTTTTCGGTAAATGATCCATGAAAGGAGAGATGGCTGAATGATCAAGGTTTATCCTGCCGAATCCCGTTATCATGCCGATTACGGGTGGCTAAAAACGTATCATAGCTTTTCTTTTGGTGAATATTACGATCCAAACAATATTCAGTTTGGGCCATTGCGTGTCTTAAATGACGACTTTGTAGCGCCGCTGCGCGGATTTGGTGCGCACCCTCATCAGGAAATGGAAATTGTTTCGATTGTACTGAAAGGACATTTGAAACATGAAGACAGCGCAGGACATACTGCGACGACAACGTTTGGCGGCGTGCAGCGGATGTCGGCGGGCACGGGCATTATTCATTCGGAAGTGAATCCGTCGGCAACAGAAGAGGTGAACTTTTTGCAGCTTTGGTTTTTGCCGGAGGTAAACGGGTTAACCCCTTCTTATGAGCGGACGACATTTGATGTGGCGAAAATGAAAAACGCGCTGCTTCCGATTGTGGCAAACCGCCCTTCTTCACGGGAAATTGCCCATATCCATCAAGATTTAACGATTTACCTTTCTGACTTGGAAGCAGGAAAAGAGATTACATTTACACAGCCGGAAGGGAGAAGAATTTTTCTATTTGTCATTGAAGGCGAGCTGACATTGAACGGGGAAACAACATTGCATCGGCGCGATTCCGCGCGCATTACCGAAACTCCTACCCTTGGCATCGCGTCCAAGCAAGGAACGCGTTTTATGCTGATTGATTTGCCGTGATTCAACAGGCATCACCTGCCATTTGGCGGGTGGTGCCTGTTTTTCTGCACCCATATGAGTTGAGAAAATGGCGGTGAGCGTGTAAACTAGTAGCAGAGAACGCAAATATAATCATACTAGGTACAAGCCTGTCATATGATGAAAATAAAAGGCATCGCACGGCCTACTGTGTGGTGCCTTTCCTGTATGGCATAGGGTGAGGAGGAGACAATGTGAAGAAACAAACAACGGCAATATTGATGGTTTTATCAATGCTGGTTGGTGCTGGCGGAACATACGCGGGGATGCAGCTTGCCCAGCCGGATGCAAAAAGCGATGTTTCTCTCGTGATTCCTAATAAAGACACAGCGTCTGCAAGCGACGAAGAGATGAAAAAAGTGCAGCAAGCGTATGAGCTCATTAAAAGCCGCTACGTTGAAAAAGTCGATGACGATAAATTAATTGAAGGCGCGATTCAAGGAATGATTAGCACCCTAAACGACCCGTATTCCGTCTATATGGACGAAGAAACAAGCCAGCAATTTACGCAGTCGCTTGACTCTTCGTTTGAAGGAATCGGCGCCGAAGTCAGCATGATTGATGGGAAAGTGACGATTGTCGCACCGATTAAAAACTCGCCAGCGGAAAAGGCAGGATTAAAGCCAAATGATCAAATTTTAAAAGTAAATGGAGAAAGTTTAGAGGGGCTTGATTTATATGAAGCCGTGCTGAAAATCCGCGGCAAAAAAGGAACGACCGTACAATTGGATATTCTTCGTCCCGGCGTAAAAGAAGTGATTAAAGTGAAAGTGGTCCGCGACGAAATTCCGATTGAAACGGTGTATGATTCTGTTGAAACGTATAACGGCAAAAAAGTCGGCTATTTGGAAGTAACGTCGTTCTCCGAAAATACGGCGCAAGATTTTAAAAAGAAATTGTCGAAATTAGAAGCGGAGCATATTGATGGATTAATTATTGATGTGCGCGGCAATCCGGGCGGCTATTTGCAAAGCGTGGAGGAAATTTTAAAACAATTCATCCCGAAAGATAAACCATATGTGCAAATTGAAGAACGCAACGGCGATAAGCAGCGTTTTTATTCCGATTTAACCAAGAAAAAACCGTATCCTATCACTGTGTTAATTGATAAAGGCAGCGCCTCCGCCTCGGAAATTTTAGCCGGCGCCATGAAAGAAGCGGGAGGATATAAGCTCGTCGGCGAAACATCATTCGGGAAAGGAACGGTGCAGCAGGCGATTCCAATGGGCGATGGCAGCAACATTAAATTAACGCTGTATAAATGGCTGACGCCAGATGGCCACTGGATTCATAAAAAAGGAATTAAGCCGGATGTTGAAGTCAAGCAGCCAGATTATTTCCATGTCAGTCCGCTTCATATTGAAAAAACGCTGGCGTTTGATATGAACAATGAACAAATCAAAAATGCCCAGCAAATGTTAAAAGGGCTTGGCTTTGATCCAGGCCGCACGGACGGGTATTTCAGCAAAAAAACAGAGGCGGCAGTCAAAGCGTTCCAAAAAGCGAATAAACTTCCACAAACCGGAAAAATCGATAAAAACACCGCCGAAGTGCTGCAAGCCAAAATAATGGATGCCATCCGCAACAAAGATCATGATGTACAATTAAAAACGGCGATGAAAGTGTTATTTCAATAAAACAAAGCGGGCAACGCCAAGGGCGCTGCCCGCTTTGCTTTTTCATGAAACACCATATAAAATTCCGTACTAGGCAACCGATAAGGAAAAGTCGGTTTATAACTGCACCTTTTCTTTTTTCGGTAGCGTCGAAACTGACGGGGAGCGCAACACTTTTTCAATCGTAAACCGCGGCCGCCGCTTTACTTCTTGATAAATTTTGCCGATATACTCCCCGATGAGACCGATTCCGATCAGCAGCAAGCCTCCGATAAACCAAACGGAAATCATCAGCGACGTCCAGCCCAATTCAGCATGGCCGAGCAACTTCACGATGAGCGCGTATATGCCGGCGGCGCTGCTGAGAAGGAAGGAGAGAAAACCGATGAACGTGATCCAGCGAATCGGCGCAATGCTAAATGACGTAATGCCATCAAAAGCAAACGCCAGCATTTTCTTTAATGGATATTTCGATTTTCCCGCAAAACGTTTTTTACGGTTATAAAATACTTGCGTCGACCGAAAACCAAGCATCGGCACCATTCCGCGCAAGAAAATATTAACTTCCGTATAGCGGCTTAATTCTTCGAGCGCCCGCTTGCTCATTAAGCGGAAATCCGCATGGTTGTATACTAGCTGGACGCCTAACTTTTGCATGAAGCGATAAAACCATTGTGCGGTTGCCCGTTTAAACCATGTATCGGTATCTCGGCTGCGCCGCACACCGTAAACGATGTCATATCCTTCTTGGTATTTTATAACAAATTCGCGAATGACGGAAATATCATCTTGCAGATCGGCGTCGATGGAAATGACGCAGTCGGAGTCTTGTTTTGCTGTTTCCAGTCCGGCGAGCAGCGCTTTTTGATGGCCAAAGTTGCGCGACAGCTTAATGCCGGTGACAAACGGGTTCCGTTTGCTTTCTTGTTCAATCAACTCCCACGTACGGTCACTGCTGCCATCATCGACAAACATGATTTTGCTTCCGAGTGCGATTAACTCGTCTTCCAATAAATTTTCCAGCACGTTTGTCAACTCTTTTGCCGTTTCCGGCAAGACCTCTTCTTCGTTATAACAAGGAACGACAATCGTCAAAATCGGCTTGTTCATCGTCTCTTCCTCCTTTCATTCCACTTCGTATAAATAAATTTTCCAAGCGGATTGTTTGTCGCTAAACGTTTTTAATAAACGAAGATGAATTTGTTTCGCGTTCATGATCGGGACGGAAGAGAAAATATAGCGTCCTCCCATCTGCTTAAACACTTTCGTATTGATATCGAAATGATGAATTTTTTTATGAGACGTTTTGCGGAACATATAATGTTTCCCAAGTTCCGCAGAAAACAGATAGACGCGGTTGCCCCAATGGTCAAAGTAATCTTTTAGGACAGGACTTTTATCGAGCTCTTTGGCGATGATTTTACGAAATTGATATTTGTAAGATAACGGATAAAAATTGTTATACGTATCGAGCGTGTAAAACCCGTTATATTGCGCGATCGCCGGATGAAGTCCGACACTGGCGACACGGTAGGACGACGGCGGTTTCCCGATATAGTCTTTGATTTGTTGAAACAAATGTTCCGCGTAAAATTCTTTAAACGACGGTGTCCCAATGAGGCGGTAGCGAATCTCTTCGTTAAAACCGCCAAGAATCAATAACTGCAGCGCCAGGGCGACGGGGACAACGCGCCGCCACTTTATTCCCCGCTGCCAAAGAATTTGCAGCGCTAACGCAAAATCTAAATAGATCACCATTGGCCGCAAAAAGTGAAACCGGGCGAAATTAAACGTATTTAATAGAGAAAAGCGCTCTTTTAGCGGCTGCCATCCTTTGTAAAACCAAAACGCATACCATGTCGACAAGACAAAATTGAGCACGAATAGGAAAAGAAATCGTTTTTCCAGCGTTTCGTTTCGTTTAGCCAAAGCAAAAAAGAAAGCGATCCATAAGATAGGCAGAATGACAAAGGTATGAACGGTCATCACATGCGTATGGCCAAGCAAGTAGTTTTTGAACGTCAGCCGCACGCAATGGAAGAAACTCAGCCTCGAAGAAAGAAATTCGTTTCGGCTTGTTGGTTCTTCGCCAAATACAAGCGAGTAAACGAGCCGGTATTCAATCGCCAAGAAGATGCTTGTCATCAATGCGATCGCGCCAAAAAACGGCCAGTTCCATTGTTTGCGGACGAGAACGTCACGCAACCACAGCAGCGCCATGGCGGTAAGGAAAAAGAAAAAGCCAAGCACGAAACTCGCGTAAAACGGCAAGAGCACAAGGACAAGCCATTCTTTCCATGTCGCTTCGCCTTTGCGGATCGTTAAAAATGCCCATAGCGCCAGCGGCATGCCAAGAGTGCTTAACATTCCGGACGGCCAAAACGGAGTGAGCGCGAATGTCAATGATGCACCGACGCGAATAAGATAGGACTCTTTCGCAGGCAGGAAATGCCTCTTTAACAATAAATACATGCCAATGAAAGCAAAAACGCGGGTAATCGTCTGGCTAAGCGCATACGCTACCATCGAAGGAAACAGCGCATGAAGCCAAACGATGCCGCTGAATTCGGTGCCAAACGCGTTGCGCGGAAGGCCGTTAATCACTTGAGGAATGGTTGCGTTAATCGGGCCGAACAGCTCTCCGCTTCGCGTCAGTACTTTATACCAGGCGATGTTCGAATCCATGTTGTCATGAACTCGGATATGCGCATTTTCTCCTAGCACATAAAGCGGGGAAAGGTAAATAGCTAAAAGAAGCATAGCAATTCCTATAGCAACTCGCTCGTTCCTCTCCATGTTCTTCCGCTCCTTTTTGATATAAAGCATCGTTCATTATAAATCACTATCATTAAAAAATAATAAAAAACAAGTGAAGAAGATGTTAAGGAAGTTTTTTCAAAAAAAAGCTCCTTCTCTCTTTTTACTTGGAAAAGGGAAAAGAGAGAAGGAGGGGGATCATGCAAATAGGCTCATAATGCGGCTGAGACCACGGCGTTTCTTTTTTTGCGTTGCATTTTCCGTTTTACTCGCTTGTTCCTTATTCGCTCTTTCCTCTAAGCGGGCAATGCGTTGTTCGAGTGAGCGAAGATGGGTGACTAGTTCTTCAATTTCTCGGCGATGATGCAAAAGCTGCACGGAAACGATATCGTCGGCTTTTTGGTCGAGTTTGTTCTCGATTTTTTGGAGGCGGGAGGCGAACTGGTCAAGATGCGGTTCGACATATGCTTGAAACAACGCGTCGGCGGAGAACTCATTATTTTGCGGCTTTTCGTTTTGTTCACGTCGAGCACCCGCTTCTAGTGTTGCACTTTGTTCAAATTTAATCTGTTCGAGCAAGGCGATGGCTTCAGCATCGAAGACGTAATGGCCTGATTCATTTTTGCGGTATGGAACATTATATTTACGGACCCAGCGCTGAATCGTTTTCGGAGATACGCCAAGACGTGCGGCGACGCTACTTGTTTTTAATTCCATTTTCACGATTCCTCCTTTTTTGTCTTGTTATATATTTTTTCCATCGCAAAACAAATTCCTTTCTCCTTGACAAAACTAGTGTCGATTCGGCAAAGAAAGTGGTTATACGGAAGAATCCGCCAGTGGTCGGCAAAAGATATTGAAAAAAATATGCATGTCAGCATAGGATTTATCCAGGCGATTTGGTAGAATAGTAGATAAAAGAATTGCGAGCATAGCGAGGTGATGGCGGCATGTCAGTATGGGCATGGGAGGCGCTCCGCGGCATTGGGAGTCTATTGATGCAGCCGTTGTTTTACTACGGGATCGCGCTGGCGCTTGTTGTCGGATGGCGTCGAGTAAAACGGGAAAGAAGCCATTTTTATATTCGCGTCTATGACATGTTTCAGGAAAGCAAATTTTTTTGGCGAAACGGTCCCGCCGCCGGAGCGGTGTTGTCGCTGGCAGCAGTGATAGCCGGCATGGCGGTTCCGCGCGACACGATTTTGCTCGTTGCGCTTGTGACGATCGTCATTGGCTTGACGATGCAAATGCGGCTGCTTTCCCCGGCGTATACGATCGGGATTTCCTTTTTCATCATCAGCCTGTTTGGCCATCATTCCACTTTACAGCGGTTTTTTCCGGAGCTAGGCCGGACAAATATGGCGGCGCTTGTGATTTTGCTTGCGTTATTGCTGTTGGTAGAGGGATGGCTTATTTTACGCAACGGTGCTGCGAAAACGTCGCCTCAGCTGGCGACAAGCAAACGCGGGTTAGTGGTTGGAGAACATTGGGCTCAGCGGCTTTGGTTCGTTCCGGTGCTGCTGCCGGTGACGGGGGAGCTTCCGTCTCCGCTTTCCTGGTGGCCGTTGTTTCCAGCAGGAGATGATGCTTATTCGTTCATGCTTGTTCCGTTTTTGCTAGGATTTTCCCAGCGCATGCAAGGGCTGCTGCCGCATGTGTCGGTGCGCCTGGCCGGGCAGAGGGTGCTGCTTTTGGCTGCTGTGGTTGGTGTATTGGCCATCATTAGCTGCTGGTATGCACCGTTTTCTTGGATAGCGGCTGCGCTTGCGTTGCTGGGAAGAGAATGGCTGGCGTTTCTCCAGCACCGCCAAGACCGTTCGCAGCCTCCATATTTTGCGAAACGGGAACAAGGGCTTGTCATTTTAGGTATTCTTCCGCAATCGAAGGCCGAAAAAATGGGGCTGCAAATCGGTGAAGTGATTGTGAAAGCAAATGGAATACCGGTAAAAACAGAAAACGAGTTTTACGAAGCGGTGCAACGAAACCGCGCGTTTTGTAAATTAGAAGTAGCCGATGAAGAGGGAGAAGTCCGCTTCGTCCAAGGAGCGCTCTATGAGGATGAACATCATGAACTTGGCTTGCTGTTTGTGAAAGAACGAGAAAATCGGGCATCGAAAGCCGTCTAATAAGGGGTTCTTCATATGTGGTTTATTGTCGCGTTAATCGTACCATGTTTACTTGTCTTATTATTCACCCGCGTGACGTACAACCATTATATTGGAACGTTATTGACCGTCGCCCTGCTTGTTGCCTCCTATTTTAAAGGGTATACCGATGAGCTGCATGAAATTTTAGCCGATATTGTTTCAACGACGGTTGGTTTTTTATACGCGGAGAAAATGGCGAAACGGTTAAAAAAATAGGCATAAGAGAGATGGCGAATGGCATTAGTGCTGTTCGCCATTTTCTGTTGGAAATGGTTTGTTTTTTTGGAACGAATATAGGTTCGTATTTTTTATGCATCTTTGTTGGCAATATGCTACAATGGAATAAGATGAAAGAAACAGGAGGTCTAGTCGGTGGGAGACCGTTTTGAGTTGGTATCAGCATATCAGCCGCAAGGAGATCAGCCGCAGGCGATTGCCAAACTGGTCGAAGGCATTCGCAAAGGAGTAAAGCACCAAACGCTGTTAGGGGCAACGGGAACGGGAAAGACGTTTACGATTTCGAACGTGATTAAAGAGGTAAACAAACCGACGCTTGTCATTGCCCATAATAAAACGCTGGCAGGGCAATTGTACAGCGAGTTGAAGGAGTTTTTCCCGAACAACGCCGTTGAATATTTTGTCAGCTATTATGATTATTATCAGCCGGAAGCGTATGTGCCGCAGACGGATACGTATATTGAAAAAGACGCGAAGATTAATGATGAAATTGATAAATTGCGGCACTCGGCCACATCGGCGCTGTTTGAGCGGCGCGACGTTATTATTGTCGCCAGCGTGTCATGCATTTACGGCCTAGGTTCGCCGGAAGAATACCGCGAGCTTGTCGTATCGCTGCGCGTCGGCATGGAAATCGAGCGAAATGCTTTGCTGCGCCGCTTAGTCGACATCCAATATGAGCGAAACGACATTGATTTTCAACGCGGAACGTTCCGCGTCCGCGGCGATGTCGTCGAAATTTTTCCAGCTTCACGGGACGAGCATTGCATCCGTGTCGAGTTTTTTGGCGATGAAATTGACCGCATTCGCGAGGTGGACGCCCTAACAGGCGAAGTGATCGCCGAGAGGGAGCATGTCGCGATTTTTCCGGCATCCCACTTCGTCACACGGGAAGAAAAAATGCGTATTGCCATTGAAAATATTGAAAAAGAGTTAGAAGAACGGCTGCGCGAATTGAGAGAGCAGGGGAAATTGCTGGAAGCGCAGCGGCTCGAGCAGCGGACGCGCTATGATTTGGAAATGATGCGGGAAATGGGCTTTTGCTCAGGAATTGAAAACTACTCCCGCCATTTGGCGCTCCGTCCGCCAGGTTCGACGCCGTATACGCTGCTTGATTACTTTCCTGACGATTTTTTGATTATTGTGGATGAGTCCCATGTGACCTTGCCGCAACTCCGCGGCATGTATAACGGGGACCGGGCGCGCAAGCAAGTGCTTGTCGACCACGGCTTTCGTCTGCCGTCTGCGCTCGATAACCGCCCGTTAACGTTTGAGGAGTTTGAACAAAAAATCAATCAAATTATTTATGTTTCCGCCACTCCTGGTCCGTATGAGCTCGAACATAGCCCGGAAGTCGTCGAGCAAATTATTCGCCCGACCGGGCTTTTGGATCCGACAATTGACGTCCGCCCGATCAAAGGGCAAATCGACGATTTAATCGGTGAAATTCAGGAGCGCGTGAAGCGAAATGAACGGACGCTTGTGACGACGCTGACGAAAAAAATGGCCGAAGATTTAACAGATTACTTGAAAGAAGTCGGCATTAAGGTGGCGTATTTGCATTCGGAAATTAAAACGCTCGAGCGCATTGAAATCATTCGTGATTTGCGGCTCGGCAAATATGATGTGCTTGTTGGAATTAACTTGTTAAGAGAAGGGCTGGATATTCCGGAAGTATCGCTTGTCGCCATTTTGGATGCGGACAAAGAAGGCTTTTTGCGCTCCGAACGTTCGCTGATCCAAACGATTGGCCGCGCGGCAAGAAACGCGAATGGCCATGTTATTATGTACGCCGATACGATTACGAAATCGATGGAAATTGCGATTAATGAAACCAAACGGCGCCGTGCGATTCAAGAGGCGTATAACCGTGAGCACGGCATCGTACCGCAGACGGTGAAGAAAGAAATTCGCGATGTCATCCGCGCGACATACGCTGCGGAAGAAAAAGAAACATACGACGCGAAACCGTCTTACAGCAAGATGACGAAGAAAGAGCGGGAAAAACTGATTGCCGATTTGGAGAAAGAAATGAAAGAGGCGGCCAAAGCGTTGGATTTCGAACGGGCTGCCCAACTTCGCGACATTATTTTCGAGTTAAAAGCGGAAGGATGATTATCTGTCTATGGCAACCGATAAAATCATCGTCAAAGGAGCAAGAGCTCATAATTTAAAAAATATTGACGTCGAAATTCCCCGTGACAAGCTCGTCGTTTTGACGGGGCTTTCCGGTTCGGGGAAATCGTCGCTTGCCTTTGATACGATTTACGCGGAAGGCCAGCGGCGCTATGTCGAATCGCTGTCGGCGTATGCCCGGCAATTTTTAGGGCAAATGGATAAGCCGGATGTTGACGCGATTGAAGGGCTGTCGCCGGCGATTTCGATCGACCAGAAAACGACAAGCCGCAATCCGCGTTCGACTGTCGGAACAGTGACGGAAATTTACGATTATTTGCGGCTTTTGTTTGCCCGCATCGGCCGCCCGGTTTGTCCGGAGCACGGCATTGAAATTACGTCACAAACGATCGAACAGATGGTCGACCGCCTTCTTGCCTATCCGGAGCGGACAAAAATGCAAATTCTCGCTCCGATTGTTTCCGGACGCAAAGGGACGCACGCTAAAACGCTGGAAGATATCCGCAAACAAGGATATGTACGCGTGCGCGTCGACGGAGAAATGCGGGAGCTGACCGAAAACATTGAGTTGGAAAAAAACAAAAAGCATTCGATTGAAGTGGTAGTGGACCGCATCGTGATGAAAGAAGGCATTGCTTCGCGGCTGGCCGATTCGTTGGAGACTGCGCTAAAGCTGGCTGATGGAAAGGTGCTGATCGATGTCATTGGGCAGGAGGAACTGCTATTTAGCGAAAAACACGCCTGCCCATACTGCGGTTTTTCGATTGGCGAACTCGAGCCGCGCCTGTTTTCGTTTAACAGTCCGTATGGCGCCTGTCCAGACTGTGACGGTCTCGGTGCCAAACTTGAAGTTGACCCGGATTTGGTCATCCCTAATGACGAATTGACGCTGCGTGAACATGCGATTGCCCCGTGGGAGCCGCAAAGCTCGCAATATTATCCGCAGCTGTTAGAGGCGGTGTGCCGCCATTACGGCATTGACATGGATGTGCCGGTAAAAGATTTGCCGAAAGAGCAGCTTGATAAAATTTTATACGGAAGCGACGGCGAGACGATCTACTTCCGCTACCAGACCGATTTCGGGCAAATCCGTGAGCAATATATCGTTTTTGAAGGCGTTATTCCGAACATTGAGCGCCGTTACCGCGAAACAAGCTCCGATTACATCCGCGAGCAAATGGAAAAATATATGGCACAGCAGCCATGCCCGACGTGCAAAGGCAACCGCTTGAAAAAAGAAAGCCTCGCCGTGCTCGTTGGCGGCAAACATATCGGCGAAGTGACGGCGTTGTCGGTTACGGAGGCGCTCGAGTTTTTCGCTAATTTGAAGCTGAGCGAAAAAGAACAAAAAATCGCCCATCTCATTTTGCGCGAAATTACCGAGCGGCTCGGCTTTTTAAAAAACGTCGGCCTCGATTACTTGACGCTGAATCGTTCCGCCGGGACGCTTTCCGGTGGAGAGGCGCAGCGCATTCGCTTGGCGACGCAGATCGGCTCGCGGCTAACAGGGGTGCTGTATGTGTTGGACGAACCGTCAATCGGCCTGCATCAGCGCGACAACGACCGCCTGATCGCGACGCTCAAAAGCATGCGCGATCTTGGCAATACGCTGATTGTCGTCGAGCATGACGAAGATACGATGCTGGCTGCCGATTATTTAATCGATATCGGGCCGGGCGCGGGCATTCACGGCGGCAAAGTCGTCGCCGCCGGGACGCCGCAAGAGGTGATGAATAATCCAAATTCGCTGACCGGACAATATTTGTCAGGGAAAAAGTTTATTCCGGTTCCGACCGAACGGCGCAAGCCGGATGGACGATGGTTAGAGATTGTCGGCGCGAAAGAAAATAATTTAAAAAACGTGTCGGTGAAAATTCCGCTTGGCACGTTTGTCGCGGTCACCGGCGTGTCCGGTTCGGGAAAAAGCACGCTCGTCAACGAAATTTTGTACAAGGCGCTGGCGCAAAAACTGCAGCGCGCCAAAGCAAAACCGGGTGAACATAAAGCGATCAAAGGACTGGAGCATTTAGAAAAAGTGATCGACATCGACCAGTCGCCGATCGGACGGACGCCGCGCTCGAACCCGGCGACCTATACCGGCGTGTTTGACGATATCCGCGAAGTATTTGCCGCCACGAACGAAGCAAAAGTGCGCGGCTACAAAAAAGGCCGCTTCAGCTTTAACGTGAAAGGCGGGCGATGTGAAGCGTGCCATGGCGACGGCATTATTAAAATTGAAATGCACTTTCTGCCGGATGTGTACGTCCCGTGCGAAGTATGCCATGGCAAGCGGTACAATCGCGAAACGCTTGAAGTAACGTACAAAGGCAAAAATATTGCCGAAGTGCTGGAGATGACGGTGGAAGATGCGCTCGAGTTTTTCGCCAATATCCCGAGAATTAAACGGAAACTGCAGACGCTCTATGATGTCGGGCTCGGATATATGAAACTTGGACAGCCGGCGACGACATTATCCGGCGGGGAAGCGCAGCGCGTCAAATTGGCGGCGGAGCTGCATCGCCGCTCGAACGGGCGCACGCTTTATATTTTGGACGAGCCGACGACCGGCCTTCACGTCGATGACATTGCCCGTTTATTGAAAGTATTGCAGCGTTTGGTTGATAACGGAGATACCGTTCTTGTCATTGAACACAATCTCGATGTCATTAAAACAGCGGACTACATTATCGACCTTGGCCCGGAAGGCGGCGAGCATGGCGGGCAGATTGTTGCAACGGGAACGCCGGAAGAGGTGGCAGAAGCAGAAAGCTCCTACACCGGCCGCTATTTAAAACCGATATTGGAACGCGACCGCGAGCGTATGCGGGCGCTGTATGAAACGGCAAGGGCATAAGCCTTTGCCGTTTTTTTACCGTATGCCCGGCGAAACTTTTCTGCATGGCTGCCGTATATAAATTATATAGAACAAAAGGAGGAATTTGTTGGTGAATTCCAATAAAGTGCTTGCATCCTTATGTTACTTCAGCATTTTCTTTGCTGGATTCATCTTTCCGATTGTCGTTTACTTTGTCACCGATCATCCGGAAGTAAAACGCCATGCAAAAAAAGCGTTGCTTTCCCATTTGATTCCAGCTCTGACCATTTTGTTGTTTATCGTCAGCGCTATTTTTGCTGGATGGACAGGGAGAGGCAGCGACGTGTCATTTTGGGTTGGCGGCGGCCTAGTATGGATTGGTTTTATTGCGGCAGGGATCGTCAATTTGGTTGTGGTCATTTGGAATATTATTAGGGGGATTCAAGTGTTAAAATAAATAATGAAAGGAGAGCGCCCCATGGAGGAAAAAAAGCGCATACTTAACATGGTCAAAGAAGGAAAACTGACGGTGGAAGAAGCGTTGATGCTACTGGAACAGTTAGACCAAAAAAAGAGCGATAACGGTTTTTCATCATCGTCTTATGCGTCCGGACCGTATGCGGACGCCAAGCAGCATTCGGTCAAAATGGCCTCTCTCAAAGAAAAACTGGTGGACTTTTTCGATATGGCTGTCAAAAAGGTAAAAGAATTTGATTTCCAATTTGCCAACGCATTTGAAATAAAACATGTTTTCCATCAAAGCGATGCAAAGCTGCAAGAAATGGATGTATATATTGCCAATGGAAATATAAAGATGATACCATGGGACCAAGCGGATGTCCGCATTGAATGCGAAGCAAAAGTGTACCGTTCGGAATCGGCGGATGCAGCGCGCCGCGCCTTTACCGAAGAGGCGGTATTTTCCGCGCGGGATGGTTGTTTGCACTTTTCCGTTTCCAAGCCGTTTATGAAAACCGATGCCGTTATTTATATTCCGAAAACATCGCTTCAAGACGCAAAATTTCGCTTGCTTAATGGCAATATAAATATAGAAGACGTCCACATGGATAAGCTGCACATTAAAAACGTGAATGGGAGTATGATGCTGCACCGTCTTGTCGGTAAAGAGGCGGAGTTGGAAACGGCCAATGGGTCGATCGTGCTTGAACACAGCACATTCGAGGAAGTCGAAGCGGAAACGATTCATGGAGAAATCAAGCTCGATGGCCATTATCGTTATGCGCGGCTGCGGACGTTTAGCGGCGGAATTACGTACGCGACGGAAAGAGAAGATGGAGTCGTGACGGGAAAAACGGTGACGGGAAACATTACGTTGCTTTTGCCGCGCGATATATGCTTGGAAGGGGAAATGAGAACGAACCTAGGTGGATTAGTGTACCGTCATCCGAATGCATTTTTAGTGGAAGAAAAGCAAGAAACCGCGCAAAAAGCAATTCGTTTTCAATGTCAAAATAGCGCAAAGCCGCCGTTTCATATTTATGTGGATTCCAAAGCGGGCTCCGTTTCCCTACATGTGGCTGAAGACGGTGACAAGTAGCCGAAAGTGATCATAAAAAGATGGTGATAAGATGCTCAACTGGTTAATTGGCGTATTTGTGAATACGGTATTATTGGTGGCGATTGATGGATATTTTGATTCCATTCGATTCAGCGGCATTGGCGCCGCTTTTATCGCCAGCATGATTTTAGCCATTCTAAATGTGATCGTGCGTCCTATTTTAATTTTGCTTACGCTGCCGGTGACGATTTTAACGCTCGGATTATTTTTGTTCGTGATTAATGCGATTACATTGAAGATGACCGCGGCGCTGATGGGAGATGCGTTTGAAATCAACGGGTTTGGTACCGCGCTGTTGGCTTCGATCGTTCTTTCCTTTTTCCATTTGCTTATTCAAAAAGCGATTATTGAGCCGCTGCGGCAAAAATAGGCGATTAGGGGCGGAACAAAGAGAGGTTTCCGCCTCTTTTTGTTTGCAGCGATGTTTTTCATTCAATGAAATTAAGAAAAGTGCTAAAATGGAAAAAGACAAAGAAAGGGGAGAAGTGCCGACATGCCGAAAGTGCGTACAAAAGACATTATCGAAAAATTCCAGTTAGAGTTAGTCAGCGGTGCGGAAGGCATTTACCGCCCGATTACGACAAGTGACCTATCCCGTCCTGGCATTGAAATGGCAGGCTATTTTGCTTATTATCCGGCTGAGCGCATTCAGTTATTGGGCAAAACAGAACTGTCATTTTATGAAACGTTAAGTCCGGAAGAGAAAAGAACGAGAATGGAGAGACTTTGCACCGATATTACTCCTGGAATTATTATTTCCCGCGGATTGGAAGTGCCGCCGGAACTGATCGAAGCTTCCGAGCGGCAGTCGGTGCCGGTGATGCGTTCGACAATGAAAACGACCCGTCTTTCGAGCCGGTTGACGAATTATTTGGAGAGCAAACTCGCCCCGACAACGGCGGTGCACGGCGTGTTGGTCGACGTTTACGGTGTCGGGGTATTAATTACTGGGAAAAGCGGGGTCGGCAAAAGTGAAACGGCTCTGGAACTAGTCAAGCGCGGTCATCGCCTTGTCGCGGACGACTGTGTCGAAATCCGCCAGGAAGATGAAGATATGTTGGTTGGCAGCGCGCCGGAGTTAATTGAGCATTTGCTGGAGATTCGCGGGTTAGGCATTATTAATATGATGACATTATTTGGCGCCGGTGCGGTGCGGACGCATAAACGCATTTCACTAGTGATTGATTTGGAACTTTGGGATCCGAATAAACAATATGATCGTCTTGGCCTCGAAGAAGAAAAAGTAAAAATTTTGGATACGGAATTGCCGAAATTGACAATACCGGTTCGTCCGGGAAGAAACCTTGCCGTCATTGTCGAGGTCGCTGCGATGAATTTTCGTTTGAAGAGGATGGGAGTCAACGCCGCAGAGGAGTTTTCCGCGCGTTTGACCGATGCAATTGAAGACGGGGAGCGCGATTACGAATAATAGTTAGGAGGAGAATGGATGGAGTCGACGATTCAGCCGCTAGACCGTGTCTTTTTGCATCTTGGTCCGATCACCATTTACTGGTACGGGGTGATTATCGGAACGGGAGTATTAATCGGGCTATGGCTTGCGACAAGAGAAGGAGTACGGCGAGGACTGCCGAAAGAAACGTTTGTCGATCTTGTTTTGTTCGCCGTGCCCATTGCGATTTTGTGCGCGCGCGCCTATTACGTGATTTTTGAGTGGAATTATTATTCGAAACATATATCGGAAATCCCGAAAATTTGGGAAGGCGGCCTTGCCATTCACGGAGGATTGATCGGCGCAGTCGCGACAGGGATCGTCTTTGCGAAGGCGCGGGGGCTTTCGTTTTGGAAGCTGGCCGATATCGCGGCGCCAAGCATTATTTTAGGGCAGGCGATCGGACGCTGGGGCAATTTTATGAACCAAGAAGCGCATGGTGGCCCAGTGACGCGGGAGTTTCTCGAAAGCTTGCACTTGCCGGATTTTATTATCAACCAAATGTATATTAACGGCCAATATTACCATCCGACGTTTTTATATGAGTCGCTGTGGGATTTTGTGGGCTTTTTGCTGCTGCTGTGGTTGCGGCGCGTCAATCTGCGGCGTGGGGAACTGTTTCTCAGCTATTTGATTTGGTATTCGATCGGCCGGTTTTACATTGAAGGGATGCGCACCGATAGTTTGATGCTGACAAGTCATCTTCGCATCGCGCAAGTCGTTTCCGTTGCGCTCATTATACTTTCGGTATGTTTATGGGTATACCGCAGAATGAAAGGGTTAGCCAAGGAACGTTATCGAGATTAGCAAAGGAGAGAAGAGAGATGGCTGGCATATTGCGGCGCGGGTTTTTCGTCGGTTTGCAAACGACGTGGACGCTTGGAAAAGTGATTTTTCCGATTACGTTAATCGTATCGATTTTGCAGCATACACCGGTATTGCAATGGGTTATTCAGCTTGTCACTCCGTTCATGAAATGGATTGGCTTGCCGGGGGACGCGGCGATACCGCTTGTGCTTGGCAACTTATTAAACTTGTACGCCGGAATTGGCGCGATTTTAACATTGGACTTAACGGTAAAAGAAGTATTAATTTTGGCGATCATGCTTTCGTTTTCTCATAACTTGCTCATCGAGTCGACCGTCGCGTCGCGCACCGGCATGAGCATTGCGCTAATGATTATTGTTCGCATCGGGCTCGCGCTTGTTTCCGCTCTATTGATTCATTATCTTTGGCATGGGGGGAGCGAAACAGCACAATACGGTTTTGTTTCGAATTCTCCAGAGCAGTTGACAAGCTGGGGCGCGATTTTGTTTGACGGGGTGAAAAAAGCGTGCCTTGGGATCGTGCAGTTGGCGGTGATCGTGATTCCACTTATGCTTGGAATTCAAATATTAAAAGAGTTAAAATGGATCCATATTTTTTCGCGTTGGATGGCGCCGGTGATAAAAGTGCTTGGCATGAAAGAAAACACCTCTTTGACATTGGCAGCTGGGCTCGTGTTCGGTTTAGCGTACGGCGCGGGGGTGATGATTCAGGCGGTAAAAGAAGACGGCGTATCGAAACGTGATTTAACATTGGCCTTTATTTTCCTTGTGTCATGTCACGCCGTTGTGGAAGATACGCTCGTATTTGTTCCACTTGGAATTCCGGTATGGCCGCTGCTTGTCATCCGGCTGGCCACCGCTATTTTATTAACCATGCTTATCAGTTTTATTTGGAATCGTGTTGGAGAAACAAAAAGAAAGGAAGCCGCATAATGACGATTCGCACCATTTTATTTGATCTCGATGGAACCTTAATTGATACGAATGAACTTATTATTCAATCCTTTTTGCATACGTTGGAAATCTACTATCCCGGCAAATACAAACGTGAGGATGTATTGCCATTTATCGGCCCATCGCTGCATGAAACGTTCAGCGCATTGGATCCGTTGCGCACGCAAGAAATGGTTGATACGTATCGCTCATTCAATCTTGCGCATCATGACGCGCTCATCCGCGAATTTGAAACGGTGTATGAAACGATCGAAACGTTGCACCAGCACGGGTTCCGTCTCGGCGTCGTGACGACAAAAATTCATCAGACGGCAGTGATGGGACTGCAAAAAACGCGGCTTGCGCCGTTTTTTGATTGCGTCATCGGCCTCGATGATGTCAAGCGCCCGAAACCGGATCCGGAGCCGATTTATAAAGCGCTGGACTTGCTGCAATCAACGCCGGATGAAGCGTTAATGGTCGGTGATAATTATCACGATATTTTGGCAGGAAAAAACGCTGGCACAAAAACAGCGGGAGTAGCGTGGACGATTAAAGGTCGGGAGTATTTGGAACAATATGAACCGGATTTTATGCTGGAAAAAATGAGCGACTTATTGGCGATTGTAGGAGTGGAATAATAGGTGAGACGGACGACGAAATATCCGGTATCAGGAGCAAATTCTCTATGGCAAATTTATAAAACCGTGTCGTTTTGGAAAGTGCTCAAAAACGTGATCGTCATTCAAATCGGCCGCTACACGCCGTTTTTAGCGGTGAAAAACTGGCTGTACCGCACGTTTTTGCGAATGAAAATCGGCGAAAAAACGGCGCTTGCCTTTATGGTCATGCCGGATATTATGTTTCCGGAAAAAATTCAAATCGGCCGCAATTGCATCATTGGCTACAATACGACGATTTTGGCGCATGAATACTTAATTGATGAATACCGCCTTGGCGATGTGATGATCGGAGATGAAGTGATGATTGGCGCCAACTCGACGGTTCTTCCCGGAGTGGTCATTGGCGACCGCGCCGTCGTCGCCGCCGGCACGGTCGTCCATAAAGATGTGCCGGCCGGAGCGTTTGTCGCCGGCAATCCGATGCAAATTATTTACACGAAAGAAGAGATGGAGCGAAGAAAAGATCATTCCCATGAATAGAATGGATTCTCCCACTTCCATTCATGTCGAGGTGGGAGATCGGTTTCTCCTTCATCCAGCGAGCTTGGCAGTTCCCAAGGTTCATTTGGCAGATTTTTAGCATTCAGATTCCTTCTTCACATCCATTCCTTTCTCACTTTCGTCCAATTTGCAAAGGAACTCTAATCTCTTTTTTGAGATAGATTTGTACGTTTTGGCTTCCGCTGTTTCTGTACATACGCTGTTCGGAAATGAGACTTATTCCAGCTTGCCCATAATTCGAATCATTTTGGTGATCGCATAGTCCAAGTCTATCAAGTCATCCTCGCTGAGTTTCCCTAACTTGTCACAAAATAGATGATAAATTTCTTCCCAACGTTTTTTTACGATGTCTTTCCCTTTTTCCGTCAGCATGAGTATAACAACTCGCCGATCAGTAGAATCTTGCATTTTTACCACATAATCTTTTTCCTCCAATTTCCGAATTAGAGGGGTCAACTGCTGTTTGGAAATTCTCAAGTGTTGGGCCAACTCCGTCATCGAGATTCCTGTCTTTGCATGGAACAAAGCTTCCAAAATGTGAAATTGCAAATGAGTTAAATCCGATTTTTTTTTCGGAATCGGGGTAGCCTGGATGATCGGTTTGAAAACTTTGTTATCAAACAGAGGAAGAAGTTGAGCAAAGCTTTCAGCGATTTTTTGAATCCGCGTCATTGGCATGCATCCTTTCTTTTTTAAAAACGTATTGGTATTTAGTAAATAATTATTTGTCATTCATTTGAGTTTTAGGTGGTTTATTTTTGACTTTTTTTATTAATTTTCCGGAGATAAAAGTAAATACTTATTAAATATTTTTTGGTTTATAGAACATATTTGTTTACTAAAGTTAGTTTATCTTGATGCCAATCATAATGCAATTTCATTCGTTGCCAAGGCAAGCAGACAACATCATGCCGGTCGCATGATTGCTCAAAAATAAGGAAGTCATGATTTCGTCTGGTTTAAAACGAGCAGGATGATGCGCCATCCTGCTCGTTTTATTGTTTTCTAAATTCTTTTCGTTCCGTACGAAAACGTATTTATTTGCGGCATTTTGTACGTCGCTTTCATTTAAAATGTATTTAATAGTTGACGCACGGACAAATGAGGAGTAAACTACTAGTAACTTCACTTCTCTACCATATTAGCAAACTAAAGTATTTATCATAAAGGACGTGTGGACATGACCAAAAAGCTGTTTATGTTCGAAAAACCGTTAGGCATGCGTGATACGTTGCCGTTTTTATATGAAATAAAAAAACGCGTCCGTCAAGTGATGGCGGATGAAATGGAAAAATGGGGCTATGAGTTTATTGAAACGCCGACGCTGGAGTATTATGAAACGGTCGGTTCGGCTTCGGCGATCGCGGACCATCGGCTGTTTAAACTGCTCGATCAGCAAGGGCATACGCTTGTGCTTCGCCCGGATATGACGGCGCCGATCGCAAGGCTGGCCGCTTCCCGGCTTTACAAAGATGGCAATCCACTCCGCCTTGCGTATAACGCCAACGTGTTCCGCGCCCAGCAGCACGAGGGAGGGCGTCCGGCGGAGTTTGAACAAATCGGCATCGAATGTATCGGGGACGGGACGATCGCGGCCGATGCGGAAGTGATTAGCTTAATGATTGCCATGCTGAAGCGGGCTGGGCTACAGCACTTTACGGTTACGATCGGCCATATTGGCTATGTCAACGCTTTATTTTTAGAGATTTTAGGAAATGAAGAGCGGGCTAGCGTATTACGACGCTTTTTATATGAAAAAAATTATGTTGGCTATCGCGAACACGTCCAATCACTGCCGCTTTCCTCGATTGATCAAAAACGCCTGCTTCAGCTTCTTTCGCTGCGTGGCAGCGGCATGATGCTGGAAGAGGCGAAAGAAGTGATCCATTGCGAAGAAGGGAAGCGTGCCGCCGAAGAGCTCGCTGCGCTGCTTCGCGCGCTGGACATGTACAGAGTCGCCGATGTGGTGAAATTCGATTTGACGCTCGTCAGCCATATGAGCTATTACACGGGTATTTTATTTGAAGTGTACGCCGAACAGGTCGGCTTTCCGATCGGAAATGGCGGCCGCTATGACGACCTGTTGGAGAAGTTTGCCCGCAAAGCTCCGGCGACTGGATTCGGCATTCGCGTCGATCGACTAATCGAAGCACTTGGGGAATCAGAAGCGGAGCCGAACATCGAGTGCATTGTATTTAGCCAGGAGCGGTTTGCTGAGGCGATTGAATTGGCTGACGCCAAGCGCCGTGAGGGAAAACGCGTCGTTTTGCAGCACATTTCCGGGATTCGGGATATTGATGCCTACAGCAAACGGTATCCATCGATGACGTATTTGCTTGGCAGCAAGGAAAAAGATTGATCAAGCGCGATGATTTACGAAAAAAAATTACTATTTGTTTATACATGGCTTTTCTGCCGTAATCCCCAAACGGGAATGCTGGCGGACAAATTTGATTTGTCCGCAAAGCGTTCGTCGTTGGGGACGGGCATGCCACGCATGCCCAGTCGGCAAGCATTGGCTTGCCGACTCCGGCAGAAAAGCCGGGTTCATTCTTTGTTTTTGTTGGCTACAGAGATTTTATTGTTACACTTTCAATCAACACTCATGAGGAGTGACAAATGATGCTCACTGTTGCGATGCCGAAAGGGCGTATTTTTGAAGAAGCGGTCGAGTTGCTACGTAAAGCGGACTACACGCTCCCGCCGGAATTTGCCGAGTCAAGAAAGCTCGTGATTGAGGTGCCGGAAGAGCAGATGCGTTTTATTCTCGCCAAGCCGATGGATGTCGTCACCTACGTCGAGCACGGGGTGGCGGATTTAGGCATTGCCGGCAAAGACGTGATGATGGAAGAAGAGCGCGATGTGTACGAGCTGCTAGATTTAAAGATCAGCAAATGCCATTTAGCGGTGGCAGGGCTGCCGGGTGTGCGCATGAACCAAATCGCCCCGCGCGTGGCGACGAAATACCCGAATATTGCCTCGAGCTATTTTCGCGAACAAGGCGAGCAAGTCGAGATCATCCGGCTTAACGGCTCCATCGAGCTGGCGCCGTTAATCGGGCTTGCGGACCGTATTGTCGATATTGTTTCGACCGGACGGACGCTGAAAGAAAACGGATTGGTGGAATTCGAGAAAATTGCGGATGTAACGTCGCGTTTAATCGTCAACCCGGTCAGCTACCGCATGAAAGATGAAGCGATTGATCGCCTTGTCGAGCGATTATCCGCAGTCATTCCACAATAAAGGGGAGAGCCGATGTGAAAATCGAACGAGTGACAAAACACTTGTCGCTGCGCCGCACGATTGAATCGGGAACGGAAGAGCAGCGCCGGGCGGTGCTAGAAATCATCGCCGATGTGCGCACACGCGGTGACGAAGCGCTGAAAGAGTATACGGAAAAATTTGATCAGGTGCGCCTTGCGTCGCTGCGTATAACAGAAAAGGAAATGGAACAGGCGTATCAACAAGTCAGCGCAGAGATGCTGGCGATTATCCGCGAAGCGGCGGCAAACATTCGCGATTATCATGAACGGCAAAAGCGGGAATCGTGGATTACCGCCAAAGAGGATGGTACGATCCTCGGTCAAAAAATAACGCCGCTCGATGCGGTCGGGCTTTATGTTCCTGGAGGGACAGCCGCCTACCCATCCTCCGTATTGATGAACGTCATTCCTGCTCAAGTCGCAGGGGTGAAGCGAATTGTGATCGTATCTCCACCAAATCAAGACGGGACGCTTCCGGCAGGCGTGTTAGTGGCGGCGAACGAATTAGGGGTAAGCGAAATCTATAAAGTCGGCGGCGCACAGGCGATTGCCGCGCTGGCGTACGGAACGGAGACGATTCGGCCCGTCGATAAAATTTTCGGGCCAGGCAATATTTATGTAGCGCTTGCTAAACGCGAAGTGTTTGGACAAGTGGCGATTGACATGATTGCCGGGCCGAGCGAAATCGTTGTGCTGGCCGATGAAACAGCCAATGCGGATGAAATTGCCGCTGATTTGTTGTCACAAGCCGAGCACGATGAGCGCGCTTCCGCGATTCTCGTCACGCCATCGATGAAATTGGCGCTTGCCGTTGCCAGCGAAGTCGAAAAACAGCTTGAAACGCTGCCGCGCAAAGCGATTGCCGCTTCGTCTCTGGAAAACTATGGAGCGATTTACGTGACGGAAACGCTGGACGAAGCAGTGAGAGTCGTCAATGAATTGGCGCCGGAACATTTGGAAGTGATGACGGCTGAGCCGCTGCAACTCCTTGGCCAAATCCGTCACGCAGGAGCGATTTTTTTAGGCCGGTTTAGCTCGGAGCCGGTCGGCGATTATTTCGCCGGCCCAAACCACGTGCTGCCGACCAATGGCACGGCGCGGTTTTCGAGCGGGCTAAGCGTCGACGAGTTTGTGAAAAAATCGAGCATCATTGTTTACAGCGAAACGGCGTTGAAACAAAATGCTGAAAAAATTGCTGCGTTTGCCCGCCTCGAAGGGCTCGAAGCGCATGCGCGCGCGGTAGAGGCGCGTTTCAAAAAATAAGGAGGATCTGGTCATGGCAAGACATGCATCGATTTTGCGAACGACAAAGGAGACGGATATTCAGCTGGAGTTTGTCATTGACGGGGAAGGAAAGGCGGAATTGGATACGGGCGTGCCGTTTTTGACCCATATGCTTGATTTATTTACGAAGCACGGACATTTTAATTTAACGGTCAAGGCGAAAGGCGACACGGAAGTGGATGACCATCATACGACCGAAGATATTGGGATTTGCCTCGGGCAAGCGCTGCGCGAGGCCCTTGGCGATAAAAAAGGGATTAAACGTTACGGAAACGCGTTTGTCCCGATGGACGAGGCGCTTGCCCAAGTCGTTGTCGATTTAAGCAACCGTCCGCATTTTGAGTTCCGCGGACAGTTTCCAAGCCAAAAAGTCGGAACGTTTGATGTCGAACTCGTGCATGAATTTTTATGGAAATTGGCGCTTGAAGCGCGCATGAATTTGCATGTTATCGTCCATTACGGGCGCAACACGCATCATATGATTGAAGCGGTATTTAAAGCGTTAGGGCGCGCGCTCGATGAAGCAACGATGATCGACCCGCGCGTCAAAGGCGTTCCATCAACGAAAGGGATGTTGTGACGATGATTGGCATTATTGACTATGGAATGGGAAACTTATACAGCGTCAGCAAAGCGCTGGAGCGTCTTGATTATCCGTATATGATTTCTGGTCATCCGAATGAATTAAAACAGGCGCGGGGGCTCATTTTGCCAGGTGTCGGTTCGTTTAAAGACGCGATGCATATTTTGCAGGAAACCGGTTTGGCCGGCTTCATCCGCACTGCTGCGGAGAACGGCACCCCGCTGCTTGGCATTTGCCTTGGCATGCAGCTGCTGTTTGAAGAGAGCGAAGAAAACGGATTAACAAAAGGATTGGGACTGTTGTCTGGCCGCGTCGTCCGCATCCCTGAGGAGGCGGCAAGCGGCGAACGCTATAAAGTGCCGCATATGGGCTGGAACCGGCTAAAGTTTCATCATCCTTCGCCGCTGCTTGACAATATAGAAGAAGGGCATGTTTATTTTGTTCATTCCTACTATGTCGTGACAGACGATGCAAAGACGGTGCTGGCAAGCAGTTCGTATAATGTCGAAGTACCGGCCGTGGTCGGCAAAGAAAACGTATTCGGCACCCAGTTTCATCCGGAAAAAAGCGGCGAGGTGGGCATGAAAATATTGCAAAACTATTTGGCGATCGTAGAAGGAAAGGGGAACGGATGATGGCGGGGTTTACGGTTTATCCAGCGGTTGATATGCGCGGCGGCAAATGCGTCCGCCTGCTGCAAGGCGATTATGGAAAAGAGACGGTATACGGTGATTCGCCGGTTGAAATGGCGGCGTTGTTCGCCGCGCAAGGCGCCGAATGGATTCATATGGTCGATCTTGACGGCGCAAAAGAAGGAAAGCGTGTCAATGATCGTTTCGTCGTCGAAGTGGCAAAACAGCTGCCGGTGAAAGTGCAAATTGGCGGCGGCATCCGGACGGAAGAGGATATTGTGTATTATTTAGAAAACGGTGTGGCGCGCGTCATTTTAGGGAGCGCTGCCATTGCTGATCCGCCGTTTGTCAAAGAAATGTTGAAAAAATACGGCGAGCGTATTGCCATCGGCATTGATGCGAGAGACGGGTTTGTCGCGACGGAAGGATGGCTTCACACTTCCAATGTCAAAGCGGAAGACCTTGGAAAAGAGCTCGCTGCAGCCGGGGCGCAAACGTTTATTTTTACCGATATCGCCACCGACGGAACGCTGTCAGGCCCAAATGTCGCGGCAGTCGTTGAAATGGCGCGGGCAACCGGAAAACAAGTCATTGCTTCCGGTGGCGTCAGCTCGCTCGCCGATCTTTTAGCGCTGCGAAAATACGCCAAGGAAGGCGTGGCCGGTGCGATTGTCGGCAAAGCGCTCTATACGAAGCAATTTACCGTCGCTGAGGCGCTTGAGGCGGTGAAAGACGAATGATTACGAAACGGATTATTCCCTGCTTGGATGTCAAAGACGGGCGCGTTGTGAAAGGCGTGCAGTTCGTTCAGCTTCGCGACGCCGGCGATCCAGTCGAACTGGCGAAGTTTTATGATGAACAAGGAGCGGATGAGCTTGTCTTTTTAGATATTTCCGCTTCGCACGAGGGACGGAAAACGATGGTCGAAGTTGTCGAGAAAGTTGCTGCACAATTGGCGATTCCGTTTACGGTCGGCGGCGGCATTCATTCGTTGGAGGATATGAAAACGATCTTGCGCGCTGGTGCCGATAAAGTGTCGCTGAATACGGCCGCCGTCCGCAATCCGCAGCTGATTACGGAAGGCGCGGACTTTTTTGGTTCGCAATGCATCGTCGTGGCGATTGATGCGAAATACGACGAAGCGATCGGTTCGTGGCGCGTTTATACGCATGGCGGGCGCAACGCAACTGATTTTGAAGTTGTCGAATGGGCAAAAGAAGCGGTCCGCCGCGGCGCGGGAGAAATTTTGTTGACCAGCATGGATTGCGATGGCGAAAAAAATGGATTTGATATCGAATTGACGAGGAAAGTAAGCGAAGCGGTGTCGGTTCCGGTCATTGCTTCCGGCGGGGCCGGGAAGGCGGAGCATTTCCTTGAAGTATTTGAAAAAGGGAAAGCAGACGCCGCGCTTGCCGCTTCGATTTTCCACTATAAAGAAACATCGGTGAAAGAAGTAAAAGCGTATTTAAAAGAAAGAGGGGTAAATGTACGATGAACCTCGCAAATATCCGTTTTGATGAAAAAGGGCTCGTTCCCGCGATTGTCCAAGATGCGCAAAGCAAAGAAGTATTGATGCTGGCCTATATGAATAGAGAGTCGCTACAAAAATCGCTAGAAACGGGGGAAACCTGGTTTTACAGCCGCTCGCGCCAGGAGCTTTGGCATAAAGGCGCTACTTCCGGCCATACGCAGCGCATCGTCGATATGCGCTATGACTGTGACAGCGATGCGCTTTTGGTGCTTGTCGAGCCCGCCGGGCCCGCTTGCCATACAGGAAGCTATTCGTGTTTTTCAAACCGTATGAACGGAGAAAAACATGAAGCTTCGCCAAATCGGTTTGCGATTATTAATAAGTTAGAGGAAATCATCGCCAAGAGGGATGCGGAACGTCCGGAGGGTGCATATACGACGTATTTGTTCGAAAAAGGCATCGATAAAATTTTAAAGAAAGTCGGAGAAGAAGCGGCGGAGGTTATTATCGCCGCAAAAAACCGCAGCCATGATGAGTTGAAATGGGAAGTGGCCGATTTATTGTATCATTTGCTGGTGCTGCTTCGCGAGCAAAAGCTGCCGCTTGATGCGGTGCTGGAAGTGCTGACGGAGCGGCATGACGCGAAATCATGATTACGGGCTGGCTTTTTTGCGCCGCCCGCTTATTTTTTGTCCGTTTTCCCGAAGAATATGGTATACTTTTTTCGGTCAACTACCCAACGGCTAAAGCCGTGGGCTTCCGGCAGATGTTTTCGTGAATTCAACAAAAGATGGAGGGTTCAATGAAAAAACAACTAAAGCCAACGCGGCAAAAAGCAACGATTGTGCCATTTATCCAAAGCGGAGAATACTTTTTTAAAAAAGGAATGAAGGCGTATCAGCTCGGCGATTTATATAAAGCGAAAAAATATTTCGAACGCGCCGTCCAATACGATGAAAAAGATGCTTCCTTTGCCCTGCAGCTTGCCTTGGTGCTGGCGGAGCTTGGGGAGTATCAGTTCTCCAATCAATGGCTGTTTAAAATTATCCATGAATTGGACGAAACGATGTATGAATGTTTTTATTTTTTAGCGAATAACTTTGCCTATCTCGGTTTATTCCGCGAAGCCATAAAATATGCAGAGCTATATTTAAAGCATGAACCAAACGGCGATTTTGCTGAAGATCTAGCCGATTTATTGGAATTGTTAAAAATGGACCGCGAAGAAGAGGCGGATGAACACGAAAATTTAATTGCCATGCAGGAACGGGCTCGCTATTTATTGGAAAAAGAAAAATTTGACGAAGCGATCGTTTTATTAGAAACGATGGTCGACAGCTACCCTGAATTTTGGTCCGCTTATAACAACTTAGCGCTCGCCTATTTTTACAATGGAAATGTACAAAAAGCCCAGGAGATCGTCACACAAGTACTGGAGCGCAATCCAGGCAATCTGCATGCACTTTGCAATCAGCTGGCTTTCCACTATTATTTGCGTGATGGACGCCAGGTCAATGAGCTTTGTGAAACGTTGTCGCGCGTATATCCATTTTTTATCGAACACCGCTATAAGCTTGGAGCGACATTTGCCCTTGTCGGTCGTTTTGATCTTGCGTTTCGCTGGCTATACCATTTATATAAAATCGGTTACGACGGCGATGAAGCTTTTTATTATTGGCTTGCGCATGCCGCTTATTATACTGGGCATGAGCCGTTCGCAAAACACATTTGGGAAAAAGTCGTCACTTTAAATCCGGATAAACAAGGGGAGGAACCGTGGGTTTTCTCCGCTCCGCCGCTTGATGAAGAACTTCAACGCATTATCCGCTGGTTTTATCGCAAAAACACGGCTGAAATATTATATGGGCTGTATTTGTTTAGTCAATCGCCGTATAAAAGCGATATTGCGGTTTCGTTAGTGCTTCGCCGCTATTTGCCTGCCCATCCGCTCCTTCGCCCATTTATTGATTATTTTCTATTTCGTATGGAAGAAATGTTGCCTCCTTATGTCGCCAATATCGACCGGATTGTAAAGACGCTCATGGCGAACAATGAGGAAATGGAGGAAACATTATATATTTCATGGTTTTCTGTAGCCATTAACGCCATTAGAGACAATGAGCCGTTTACGAACCATCCGGCTTGGGCGGCAGCCATGGAATATGTATGGCGCAAGCAGCAAGGAATGAGCGTCACGCAAAAATCGGTAGCTGCAAAATATCATGTTTCGCTGTCAACTGTGCAAAAATATGTAAAAAGAGTGAGAAGCTTATTGTCTTGAGCAAATCAATAGACGCTAATTTAGAACTTCTATACGATAATGGTGGAAAGATTAATCGATGAAGGAGTGGAAACAACGTGTCAGAAGAAAAAATTTATGACGTCATTATCGCGGGGGCCGGACCAGCAGGAATGACTGCCGCTGTCTATACATCTCGCGCTAATTTGTCAACGCTGATGATTGAACGCGGTGTTCCGGGCGGGCAAATGGTCAATACAGAAGATGTCGAGAACTATCCAGGATTTGAAAATATTTTAGGTCCGGAACTGGCGACAAAAATGTTTGAACACGCCAAAAAATTTGGCGCCGAATATGCGTATGGTGATGTGAAAGAAATTATCGATGGCGAAGAATATAAAACGGTCGTCGTTGGCGATAAGCAATATAAAGCGCGTGCGGTCATCATTGCGACCGGAGCGGAATATAAGAAGCTTGGCGTACCTGGTGAAGCGGAGCTTGGCGGCCGCGGTGTTTCTTATTGTGCTGTCTGTGATGGGGCGTTCTTTAAAGGAAAAGATCTTGTTGTCGTTGGCGGCGGCGATTCTGCGGTTGAAGAAGGAGTATATTTAACCCGCTTTGCCAATAAAGTGACGATCGTTCACCGCCGCGATCAGCTGCGTGCGCAAAAAATATTGCAAGACCGCGCGTTTGCGAACGAAAAAATCGACTTTATCTGGAATCATACGGTGAAGCGTATTAATGAGAAAGACGGGAAAGTCGGCAGTGTGACGCTCGTTCATACGCAGACGGGAGAAGAGCGCGAGTTTCCGTGCGACGGCGTATTTATTTACATCGGCATGCTTCCGTTATCGAAGCCGTTTGCAAACCTTGGTATTACGAACGAAAACGGGTATATTGAGACCAACGAACGGATGGAAACAAAAGTACCAGGCATTTTTGCCGCCGGCGATGTCCGTGAAAAATCGCTGCGGCAAATCGTAACGGCAACCGGCGATGGAAGCATTGCCGCACAAAGCGCACAACATTATGTGGAAGAGCTAAAAGAAAGATTAAACATAAAGTAATCAAATGTAACGGATGTTTAATCCGCCTGTAACACATATGAAACATTTTTTTTGTATGCTAAAAGTAAGTAATTGACCCCCTTTTATATAGATCTTTTTTCATTAGCACGGGTACCCTTTCCCGTGCTCTTTTTTTTGTAATACGTGAAGATGGGACGATCGTCTCTTTGTTTGGGAAATATATGAATTTTTGGGGCAAAAGAACTTTGGATGGGAAAGAGGCAGTTTCTGCAGCTCAAAAAGGACCGTTCGGCTGCGTGCCCTCCCGCTGCTTTTCTTCATTGTAGCGAATTGGGAGAAATAGTATAATAAATATAGATGGAATTGCAACAACTTTTGCATGAAGCAATGTTGAGGTGAGCGTGTTGCAGCGCGTAACGAACTGCGTTTTGCTAAAAGACGGAAAAGTACTGTTATTGCAAAAGCCAAAGCGGGGATGGTGGGTAGCCCCGGGCGGAAAGATGGAACAAGGAGAATCAGTCCGTGAAGCGTGTATTCGCGAATATCGTGAAGAAACGGGGATTTACTTAAAAAACCCAAAGCTTAAAGGGGTTTTTACGATTGTGATGAAATCTGGGGAACAAATCGTCTCCGAATGGATGATGTTTACGTTTTTTGCTGAACAATTCGATGGGGAAAACGTTCCGTATTGCGAAGAAGGCAAGCTAGAGTGGCACCCGGTGGAAGCCATCCATGAACTGCCGATGGCACCGGGGGATTATCATATTTTAGAATATGCTTTAAAGGGATCGGGCGTGATGTACGGGACGTTTATATATACGGAAGACTTCGAGCTGCTTTCCTACCGGTTAGATCCCAGTTGACAGAAAGGAGGGGGGAAAGGATGGAACAAGGTTCGGCAAATAACCAAATTCAAATGGTGATTATTACCGGAATGTCCGGAGCGGGGAAAACGGTTGCGATTCAAAGCTTTGAAGATTTAGGTTTTTTTTGTGTCGATAATTTGCCGCCGACGCTGCTTCCAAAATTTTTGGAGCTAATGAAAGAGTCAGGGAATAAAATGAATAAAGTAGCATTAGTGATGGATTTGCGGAGCCGCGACTTTTTCGACAGCCTGTTTACGGCGCTAGACGAGCTGGCCGAGCAATCATGGGTGACGCCGCAAATTTTATTTTTAGACGCCAAAGACTCGACGCTGGTGGCGCGCTATAAAGAAACGAGACGGACGCATCCGCTCGCGCCAAACGGCCTGCCGCTGGAAGGGATTCGCTTGGAGCGGGAATTGCTCGAGGAACTGAAGGGGCGTGCGCAAATTATTTATGATACATCTGATTTAAAGCCGCGGGAGCTGCGCGAAAAAATTTTACAGCAATTTTCTTCCCACGCTCAACAAACATTTACGGTCAATGTCATGTCGTTTGGTTTTAAATACGGCATTCCGATTGACGCCGATTTAGTGTTTGACGTGCGCTTTTTGCCGAATCCGCACTATATTGATCATATGCGGCCGAAAACGGGATTGGATGAAGAAGTGGCTTCGTATGTGCTAAAGTGGGGAGAAACGCAAAAATTTCTTGAAAAATTGATCGATTTATTGACCTTTATGCTTCCGCATTACAAACGGGAGGGTAAAAGTCAGCTTGTCATCGCCATCGGTTGCACGGGAGGACAGCACCGTTCGGTGGCGATCGCTGAATATATCGCTCGTCATTTTTCCGCTGATTATAAAACGATTGTGTCCCACCGTGACATGGAGAGGAGAAAGGAAAAGCATAAATGAAAGAGAAAATGCAACCAAAAATGGTCATCATTGGCGGCGGCACAGGGCTCCCTGTATTATTGCGCGGGCTAAAGTATCATGATATTGATATTACGGCGATTGTCACTGTCGCCGATGATGGGGGCAGTTCAGGGAGATTGCGCGATGAATTGCGAATTCCGCCGCCAGGGGATGTGCGCAACGTGTTGGCGGCGCTGTCAGATGTCGAACCGCTTATCGTTGAATTGTTCCAGCATCGTTTTCAAAACGGCAATGGATTGTCAGGTCATTCATTGGGAAATTTAATCTTGGCAGCGCTGACGTCGATTACGGGAGATTTCGTCAAGGCGATCCGTGAGATGAGCAAGGTGTTGAACGTACACGGGCAAGTGTTGCCGGCAGCGAATAAAAGTGTTGTCCTTCATGCGGAAATGGAAGACGGCGCCATTGTTTCTGGGGAGTCAAAAATCCCTTATTCCGGAAAAAAAATTAAAAGAGTGTTTTTGACCCCGGAAGATATTGAACCGCTTCCGGAAACGATTGAAGCGATTCGTCAGGCCGATTTAATCGTTGTTGGCCCGGGGAGTTTATATACGAGCATTTTGCCGAACTTGCTCGTGCCGAAAATTGGCCAGGAAGTTTGCCAGGCGAAGGCAAAAAAAGTGTATATATGCAACATTATGACCCAGGCGGGAGAAACGCTGCATTATACGGTCAGCGATCATGTCAAAGCCCTGCATGACCATATGGGATGTTTCTTTCTTGATGTGGTCGTTGTCAATAACGGCCAAATTCCGGAAGACATTCAACAACGCTATGCACAAGAGCTGGCGGAACCGGTGCAAGATGACAGCGACCGGCTTGCGGAATTAGGGATTCGCGTGATCCGCGATCATATCGTCAGCTATGAGGATCAAGTCATCCGTCATGATACGAAAAAAGTGGCGTCATTGCTTCTTTCGCTGATTACAGCACCTCCTTCTTCCTAATGGCGCGCGTTGAACTAATGGAGGTGACGATACATGTCGTTTGCGTCAGAGACAAAAAAAGAGCTGACCAATTTAGAAGTCAAGCCGTGCTGCTTAAAGGCAGAATTGTCCGCCCTTCTCCGCATGAACGGCTCCTTGTCGTTTTCCAACCGGAAAATGATTGTCGATGTACAAACGGAAAACGCTGCCATTGCGCGGAGAATTTACACTTTGCTAAAGAAAGGGTATAGCGTCACGGTAGAACTATTCGTCCGCAAAAAAATGCGTTTGAAAAAAAATAATGTGTACATTGTCCGCGTTATTGATGGCGCGCATGAGCTTTTAAAAGATTTGAAAATATTGAAGGAGGATTTTTCACTAATTCACGCGATTTCGCCGGAATTAGTGAAAAAAAAGTGCTGTAAGCGTTCTTATTTGCGAGGCGCGTTTCTTGCCGGCGGATCGGTCAACAATCCAGAAACGTCCTCGTACCATTTAGAGATTTTTTCCCTTTATGAAGAACATAACAATTCATTATGTGAATTAATGAACAGTCATTTTTTTCTGAATGCGAAAACGTTGGAACGAAAAAAAGGGTTTATTACTTATTTAAAAGAGGCAGAAAAAATTGCCGAGTTTTTAAATATTATCGGCGCCCATCAAGCGCTGCTGCGCTTTGAAGATATTCGCATTGTGCGTGATATGAGAAATTCGGTCAACCGGCTTGTCAACTGCGAAACGGCCAATCTCAATAAAACGATTGGCGCTGCGCTCCGTCAAGTCGAAAACATTCGCTACATTGACGAAACGATCGGATTAAGCTCCCTCCCGGATAAACTGAGGGAAATTGCCGAATTGCGAATGAAGTATCAAGATGTGACGCTAAAAGAATTAGGCGAATTAGTATCCGGGGGTAAGATCAGCAAATCGGGGATTAACCACCGCTTGCGCAAAATCGATGAAATTGCCGAACGGCTGCGGGCTGGAAAGCCTGTTGATTTTCATAAATCATTATAAATAAAAGGGGAGATGGAGAATGATCGAGAAACAAGTAGAAGTCAAATTAAAAACGGGGTTGCAGGCGCGCCCTGCTGCGTTGTTTGTGCAAGAAGCGAATCGCTTTTCTTCTGATATTTTTGTGGAAAAGGACGGAAAGCGAGTAAACGCCAAAAGCATTATGGGACTAATGAGTCTAGCGATTAGCAGCGGTTCTGTCATTACGTTGATCGCGGACGGACCCGACGAAAAGGCTGCGATTGAAAAGCTGGCCAGCTATGTGCAAAAAGAGAAATAAAAAAGCGGCTGCTTCACACGATAGCGAAGCAGCCTTTTTATTTTACTTTTCATCCGAGCGCGTTAATACGCGGTCAATGATTCCGTATTCTTGCGCTTTTTGCGCCGTCATAAAGTTGTCACGGTCGGTATCGCGTTCAATCACTTCAATCGGCTGACCCGTATTTTCAGAGAGAATGCGATTTAACTTATCACGCAAGAAAAGGATGCGTTTAGCGGCAATTTCGATTTCCGTTGCTTGACCTTGAGCGCCGCCAAGCGGTTGATGGATCATGATTTCACTGTTTGGCAAAGCGAATCGTTTTCCTTTGGCGCCGCCAGCGAGCAAAAATGCTCCCATAGATGCCGCCATGCCGATGCAGATCGTCGAAACGTCCGGCTTAATAAATTGCATCGTATCGTAAATCGCTAAGCCGGCCGTAATCGAACCGCCTGGGCTGTTAATATAAAGCGAAATGTCTTTTTCCGGATCTTCCGCGGCTAAAAATAACAGCTGAGAGACGATCGAGTTCGCTACTTGATCATCAATCGGAGTGCCGAGAAAAATAATGCGGTCCTTTAATAAGCGGGAATAAATGTCATACGCACGTTCTCCGCGGTTGGTTTGTTCGATAACGGTAGGGATTAAATACATGAAGTTTCCTCCTTTGCCATTGACTAATCATATGTATTTTTATCATACCTTAATGGTCAATGAAGGTCAAACGAAACACCTTCGACCTTACATTTATAATTATTCGTGAACGATGTCAAACATCCCTCTTTTCATCATAACCTCTTTTCCATTTTTTAAACACATTTTCCCTCTTGCAATTTGGAGAAGTTTCTACTATAATTGAACATGCAACTGAACATGATGCCCTCGTAGTGTAGTGGATAGCACGAGAGATTCCGGTTCTCTTAGCGTGGGTTCGAATCCTGCCGAGGGCGTATCAATGCAAAACCTGCCGCAATTGCGGCAGGTTTTAGTCTGTTGACCAAATCGCTTTTAATACCTAAAGTTCTTTGCGCAGTAAATCTGCCGATTTCTTTTTATGTCTACCCAGCTCCCCCATTCCTCCTTACGGAACATCGAAGCAGGCATTTGACGCACATAGCAGTATGAACAACCAAATGCACAACCAGCATACGGATTTAAAGAATAGCTATATCCAGAAAGAAACCTGTTCCTTTATTTAGCAGTGTCTTCGGGTATTTGTAAAAAAATTCGACTTTCATGTGAAATCCTCCAAAGGCTCTACAGTAACATTAATCCAATGAGGCAATGTGCTTCGTGATATTATTAGGCATGCAGGTATCTCTCTCCTATAAGCGAACTTTCATTTTCTAACTGTAACAGTTGTTTCTTCATTTCCAAACCGCCCCGATATCCTGTCAGTGTTCCATTTTTACCGATCACACGATGGCAAGGTACGACAATTAAAACTGGATTGGCGCCAATAGCGGCTCCAACTGCACGTACCGAAAACGGTTTTTGAATATGATTCGCAATTTCCGAGTAAGACCGCGTGTGCCCGTACGGAATTTTGCGCAATGCGTTCCACACGGATAATTGAAATGGTGTGCCGTATAAATCAAGAGGCTGTACAAAGGTCTTGCGCTGCCCCCAGAAATACTCTGTTAATTCGGCTGTATAAGGCTGCAATTTTTTATCATCTTGCACTAAAACGCTATTCGGTAAGTGTTTCTTTACCCAATTGGACAGCTCTTCAAATAGCTTATTCGGAGAACCCACGTAACAAAGCCCATTTGATGTCGCAGCTATATACATTTTCCATTGTTCATACACAAACAAAGTCCAATAAACCGTTAGATTATTTTTTGACACCATTATTTAACGCCTCCATCGCTAATTAATTGGCGATAATCTGCCGGCGTATAACCCGTTTCTTTTTTAAACAAAGTGATAAAGTATGCTGTATTAGGAATGCCAACTGCCAAAGAAATTTCTGTAATGGTTTTATCTGAAGTGGCAAGATATTGAATTGATTTGGAAATCCTTACCTTCCGGATATATTCGGCTGGGGTAATCCCCTTGATCCGTTTAAACGTACGGTGCAAATGGTAAGGGCTTCCATGGCACATATCCGCCAATATTTTTAAATTTAAAGGTTCACTGTAATTCGTTTCAATGCATTGTGTGATTTGGTCCACCCAATCCTCATCTGGCAAACGCTCTCCAGTTGGTTTGCATCGTTTGCATGGGCGAAAGTTTTCCGATAGGGCTTGCTGGGCACTGCGAAAAATGAGAATGTTTTCTTTTTTTGGAGCACGGGATTTGCAAGAAGGCCGGCAAAAGATACCCGTACTCTTTACAGCATAGAAAAATTTATCGTCATAGGATGAATCGTTTGAAACAATGGCTTGCCATATTTCATCTGTCAAATTTTCCACAATGGCACCTGTTTCATTCGCGTGATGAGGTACACGTTGAATATCCCCTTGTTTTCGTTGTGTTTTCATTTTCATTTTCATTTCGTTTACCTCCATCGATGGTAGATTACCTATAGTATACCTTGAAACCAGATCGTATGTACGGTTTTACAATATAAAAGCAAGATTTCAAAATCAAACTGTAAAAGCGATATTTTGCTGCAAAAAGCAGTCAGTGAATTTTATAGACTTCGTCTTATCGGAATTCCCGATTTATTTGAGGCTCTGTGCTGGGGGATCATTGGACAGCAAATTAATCTTACCTTTGCGTATACATTAAAAAGGCGTTTTGTGGAAACCTTCGGTCGACACGTAGAGTGGGATGGAGAACAATATTGGATATTTCCATCCCCCCATGAAATCGCGGCATTGAAGGTCAGTGATTTAACGGCATTACAAATGACAGCCAAGAAAAGCGAATATCTAATTGGAGTGGCGAAACTCATATCGGAAGGAAAATTGACGAAAGAGCTTTTGATGGGCGCGGGGAACTATAAAAAAGCGGAAAAGATGTTAGTAAATATCCGGGGAATTGGGCCTTGGACGGCAAACTATGTTTTGATGCGCTGCCTGAGAATTCCTTCTGCTTTTCCCATTGATGATGTCGGACTGCACAACGCCATTAAACATTTGATGGGCTCGGAGAATAAACCTTCTAAAGATGAAATTTTAAAGCTATTTTCAAGATGGACAAACTGGGAAGCCTATGCAACTTTTTATTTATGGAGATTCCTTTATTAATTCTATAAACGGAATATTGAGCTATTCATAATCATTTCACATTAGAAAAGATCTTTACAGCTTGCCGAAAAAGTCACCTGTCGTAATTTGCGGCAGGTTTTTTACATTTATTGAATATATATATTGCTATAGACTGTGTTCGGCTAAAGCAGACATTGGAATGTCCATCACTGCGTTGTTAAATTATTTCTATACCATTCCGTGGGGGCAGTAGTGTACAATAGAAGAAAAGGGGGATGGATGATGAGGGCGGAATTATTGCAAGAGCAGCGGCTGAAGCTGGCGCTGACAAAAGAACTGACGCAGGCGATTGAATTATTGCAGTACTCTGCTGCAGAGCTGCAGTCTTTTTTATACGAACAGTCGCTCGACAATCCTTTTTTGGAAATTCGCGATCATCGCTGGAAGCAAAGCGGGCGCCGCTTATCGGAGAAAGACAAACAGCAATGGCTGGAAAATATGAGCACACGTTCAGAAACGCTTTCGGCGCATTTAATGGCGCAGCTGCCGGCGCTTTCGCTTGCAAAACAGGAAGAACGCGTCGTGCGTTACCTCATCGCTTCCCTTGATGAAGACGGCTATTTGCGGATCGAGCTGGAGGAAATTGCTGATCAATTAGCTATTTCAAGGGAGAAAGCGGAAAAGGCGCTTGAAATCGTGCAGTCATTAGAGCCAGCTGGCGTGGGCGCACGCAGCTTGGAAGAATGTTTATATTTGCAGCTGCAGCGTTTGCCAGAGCGGGATGAATTCGCCGAACAAATCATCAAGCATCATTTTTCTTTATTTGCTGAAAAATCATGGAAAACGCTGGCGAAGCAGCTTGGGGTCGATATCGCTTCGTTGCAGCGTGTTTGGGATTTAATCCGCACGCTCGAACCGCGTCCTGGCATTCATTATACAAAGGAGATGCCGCATTTTATCATCCCCGATCTGATTGTCGAACGCGGTCCGGAAGGCCAATGGTGCATTTTCTTTAACGACGATGTGCATCCGGAACTGGTCTGGAATCGGACGTATGAACAGCAAATGACCCATTATCGCGACAGTCAAGTCCACGGCTTCGTCAAAGATAAATATCGGCAGTTTTTATGGCTTGCCAAAAGCTTAGAGCAGCGCAAACGAACGTTGTTAAATATTATGGCCGTTATTGTCGATAAACAGCTGCCATGTTTGGAAGCGGGATTTGCTGCGTTAAAGCCCCTTACGATGCGTGAAGTAGCTGAGGAACTGGGCATTCATGAATCTACTGTCAGCCGTGCGGTGAAAAATAAATATGTGCAGACACCGTTTGGCACCGTGGAACTGCGCCGCTTTTTCTCCAGCTCTGTTTCTTCCGCTTACACAGAGGAGGATGCTGCTTCTTCGGTAAAAGTAAAAATGATAATTAAGCAATTCATAGAGGCGGAAGACAAAAAACAGCCTCTCTCTGACCAAAAGCTTGCTGAATTGTTACAGGAGCAATACGGCATCGCCGTTTCGCGGAGAACGGTCGCCAAATACCGTGAGCAGCTGCATATTCCATCATCGACAAAGCGAAAGCAGTATGGATAAGGAAGGGACAAACCATGAAGATCAATTTATATTCCAAAACGAATTGCCCGTTATGCGATAAAGCGAAACAAGTCTTGCAAGAGCTGCAAAACGAGTTCCCCTTTCAAATCAATGAAATCGACATTTATCAAGACGACATGCTGCTGGAAAAATATCAATTAATGATTCCTGTAGTCGAGATCGATGGGGAAGAAGTGGATTTTGGGATGGTTCAAAAAGATGTCATAAGAAAGCGCTTACTGGAAGCGGAAAGAAGTTGAACAATCGTATTCCTCCTGTTACAATAAAATTGACGCGGGAGGAATTCTTTTTGCAACAGTGGGACATAATAAGTCACACTGGGACAATTAATGTCCATATAATATCCATAGCTAAGGAGAAGGGATCGATGCAATCGTTAATCGAAGCTCAAAAGAAATTATTGCCCGATCTTCTGGAAGTGATGCAAAAACGTTATCGAATATTGCACTATATTTCCCTCATGCAGCCGGTCGGGCGCCGGGTGCTGGCGAACAGTTTGGGAATGAGCGAGCGTGTGCTTCGTTCCGAGGTGCAGTTTTTAAAAGAGCAAAATTTGTTGGCAGTAGGTTCAATCGGCACGAGCTTAACGCCTGAAGGCAAGGAATTGCTGCATACGCTCGAGGATGTCATGAGGGAAGTGCTGGGGCTAAAAGATTTAGAAACAGCGCTAAAACAAAAGCTGCATATTGAAAAAGCCATCGTTGTGGCTGGGGATAGCGACCTTTCTCCTTGGGTAAAAAAAGAGATGGGAAGAGCCTGCGTCACCTGCATGAAAGAGCGGCTGAAAAATGGCGACATTGTGGCAGTAACAGGAGGCACCACAATGGCTGCGGTGGCCGAGATGATGACACCGGATGCGAAGTTAAACGATCTTTTATTTGTTCCCGCACGAGGCGGCTTAGGGGAAAACGTGGAAAACCAGGCCAATACCATTTGCGCGAAAATGGCGGAAAAAGCGCTAGGAAATTACCGCCTTCTTCACGTTCCGGACCATCTTAGCCGCGAAGCGTATGAATCGTTAATTGAAGAGCCGGCTGTAAAAGAAATGCTGGAACTCATTAAGTCGTGCCGCATGGTTGTGCATGGAATAGGAGATGCTATCACTATGGCAGAGCGCCGGAAAACGAGAAAAGAGGATATGGAGAAAATAAAAGCACGTCATGCGGTTGCAGAAGCGTTTGGCTATTACTTTAACGAAAAAGGGGAAGTTGTTCATAAAGTGAAAACGGTCGGCATTCAGCTTGAAGACCTCCCGCATGTCGAACACGTCATTGCGGTTGCTGGAGGAGCGTCGAAGGCGAAAGCGATTCAAGCGTATATGAAAAGGGCCCCGCATTCGATTTTAATCACTGATGAAGGTGCGGCAAAAGCGTTGTTAGGGGAGTAATATCCCTTTATCATAAACTATTTTTTAAGGAGGAGCTATTCATGGCAGTAAAAATTGGTATTAACGGTTTTGGCCGTATCGGCCGCAACGTATTTCGCGCTGCATTAAAAAATCCAAACATTGAGGTTGTCGCCGTCAATGACCTAACGGATGCAAACACATTGGCTCATCTGTTGAAATATGACTCGGTTCATGGAAAGCTAGACGCAGAAGTATCGGTGAATGGCAATAATATCGTTGTAAACGGAAAAGAAATTGTTGTCAAAGCGGAACGCGATCCAGCTCAACTAGCATGGAACGAATTAGGGGTTGATATTGTTGTCGAATCGACAGGCCGTTTCACAAAACGTGAGGATGCGGCAAAACATTTAGAAGCTGGAGCGAAAAAAGTCATTATTTCTGCGCCGGCAAAAAATGAAGACATTACGATTGTTATGGGCGTAAACCAAGACAAATACGATCCGGCAAACCATCATATTATTTCTAACGCTTCTTGTACAACAAACTGCTTGGCTCCGTTTGCTAAAGTGCTTCATGAAAAATTTGGCATTGTCCGCGGCATGATGACGACGGTTCACTCGTATACGAACGACCAACAAATTTTGGATTTGCCTCATAAAGATTTGCGTCGCGCCCGTGCTGCTGCGGAATCGATTATTCCGACAACTACTGGTGCGGCAAAAGCTGTTGCGCTTGTACTGCCTGAACTAAAAGGTAAACTAAACGGTATGGCAATGCGTGTACCGACACCAAACGTGTCAGTTGTCGACCTTGTTGCGGAGCTTGAAAAAGAAGTAACGGTAGAAGAAGTCAACGCGGCATTGAAAGAAGCTGCGGAAGGCGAATTGAAAGGCATCCTGGCTTACAGTGAAGAGCCGCTCGTATCTCGTGACTATAACGGCAGCACTGCTTCTTCGACAATCGATGCGCTTTCCACGATGGTTATTGAAGGAAAAATGGTGAAAGTCGTTTCTTGGTACGATAACGAAACAGGCTACTCTCATCGCGTTGTGGATCTTGCCGAATATATTGCGTCAAAAGGCCTATAAGGATAATCGTTGTTTTTCACGCTCAGTCAAGTCTATAATAGGATGGTGGAGGGGGAGCGGGGGAATGATCCCCACTCCTCTTCGTTTGTGGGAATGATATTATCAAAAAGGGGGCATAGGGCCATGAACAAAAAGACGGTTCGGGACGTCGATGTGAAAGGAAAACGTGTGTTTTGCCGCGTTGACTTTAACGTGCCGATGGAAAATGGCGTGATTACGGATGATACACGCATTCGCGCCGCACTTCCGACGATTCGTTATTTAATTGAACAAGGTGCCAAAGTGATTTTGGCGAGCCATCTTGGCCGTCCAAAAGGAAAAGTTGTCGAAGAGCTGCGCTTAAATGCGGTGGCTAAACGGTTAAGCGAGCTGCTCGGCAAACAGGTAACAAAAACAGATGAAGCATACGGGGATGCGGTAAAAGCAGCGATCGCCAGCATGAAGGAAGGCGATGTGTTGCTTCTGGAAAACGTCCGCTTTTATCCAGGAGAAGAGAAAAACGATCCAGAGCTGGCGAAAGCTTTTGCTGAATTAGCGGACATTTATGTGAACGATGCGTTTGGTGCTGCTCACCGCGCCCATGCGTCTACCGAAGGAATTGCCCATTATTTGCCAGCCGTTGCGGGGTTTTTAATGGAAAAAGAAATTGAAGTGTTAGGAAAAGCGCTGTCCAATCCAGACCGTCCATTTACGGCGATTATTGGCGGTGCGAAAGTAAAAGATAAGATCGGTGTCATCGAAAACTTGCTTAACAAAGTGGACAATTTGATTATCGGCGGCGGGCTGGCGTATACGTTCGTGAAAGCGCTAGGCCATGAAGTTGGCAAATCGCTGCTGGAAGAAGATAAAATTGAATTGGCCAAATCATTTATGGAAAAAGCCAAAGAAAAAGGAGTTAACTTCTATATGCCGGTTGACGTCGTCGTAGCCGATCGGTTTGCGAACGACGCCAATACGAAAGTCGTTGCGATTGATGCGATTCCAAGCGATTGGGAAGCGCTGGATATCGGTCCAAAAACACGCGAACTATATCGCAATGTCATTATGAAATCGAAGCTGGTTGTGTGGAACGGCCCAATGGGCGTATTTGAAATGGATGCCTTTGCCGAAGGAACGAAAGCAGTGGCCCAAGCGTTAGCGGATGCTGCCGATACATATTCGGTCATCGGCGGCGGTGATTCGGCAGCGGCGGTAGAAAAATTCGGCTTAGCGGAAAAGATGGACCACATCTCTACCGGCGGCGGCGCATCGCTTGAATTTATGGAAGGAAAACAACTTCCTGGAGTGGTGGCGTTAAACGATAAATAATACGCTCACTCCTTTCTTAGAAAGGAAGGGATAGATGATGAGAAAACGCATTATCGCTGGAAACTGGAAAATGCATAAAACATTGCCGGAGGCAGTAAGCTTCGTGGAAGAAGTAAAACAGCTTGTTCCACCGGCAGAACAAATAGACTCTGTCATTTGTGCGCCATTTTTGTTTTTGGACCGGCTTGTTCAAAACGTACAAGGATCTGATTTAAAAATCGGCGCGCAAAATATGCATTTTGAAGACAAAGGAGCGTTTACTGGCGAAATTAGTCCAGTTGCGCTGAAAGATATCGGTGTGACTTACGTGATTATCGGTCATTCCGAGCGCCGTGAAATGTTTGCGGAGACGGATGAAACAGTCAATAAAAAAGTACATGCTGCCTTTAAGCATGGATTAATTCCGATCGTTTGCTGCGGTGAAACGTTAGAACAACGGGAAAGCGGCAAAACGAATGACATTGTTGGCGCGCAAGTAGAAAAAGCGCTTGCCGGTTTAACCACGGAACAAGCAAAACAAGTGGTGATCGCCTATGAACCAATTTGGGCGATCGGAACTGGCAAATCATCGACGGCGGAAGATGCCAATGAAGTGTGCGGTCATATCCGTTCGGTCATTGCCAAAATCTTTTCGCCGGAAGTGGCCGAAGCAGTACGCATTCAGTACGGCGGCAGCGTCAAACCGGAAAACATTCGCGAATTTTTAGCGCAGGAACATATTGATGGCGCCCTTGTCGGCGGTGCAAGCCTCGATCCGAAATCATTTTTACAACTAGTGGAGGCTGGACAACATGAGTAAAAAACCAGTAGCGTTAATTATTTTAGACGGATTTGCACTTCGCGAAGAAACGTATGGCAATGCGATCGCACAAGCAAAAAAACCGAACTTTGACCGTTATTGGAATGAATATCCGCACGCTACATTAACTGCATGCGGCGAGGCGGTCGGTCTTCCAGAAGGACAAATGGGAAACTCGGAAGTCGGCCACTTAAATATCGGTGCCGGCCGCATTGTCTACCAAAGCTTAACGCGCGTCAACATCGCGATTCGCGAGGGAGAGTTTGACCGCAACGAAACGTTTTTAGCGGCGATGAATCATGTCAAAGAAAAAGGAACGAATTTGCACATTTTTGGTCTTCTCTCTGACGGCGGTGTTCATAGCCATATTAACCATCTATATGCGCTATTAAAATTAGCCGCTAAAGAAGGCGTAAAAAACGTCTACATCCACGGCTTTTTAGATGGCCGCGATGTCGGACCGCAAACGGCGCCGAAATATATCAAAGAATTGCAAGCAAAAATAAAAGAGTATGGCGTCGGGGAAATCGCGACATTATCCGGCCGTTATTACTCGATGGACCGCGACAAACGGTGGGAGCGCGTCGAAAAAGCATATCGCGCGATGGTTTATGGTGAAGGACCAACCTATCGCGATCCGCTTGAATGTATCGAAGACTCTTATAAACATGGCATTTACGATGAATTCGTGCTTCCATCGGTCATCGTGCGCGAAGACGGCTCGCCGGTGGCAACGATTAAGGACGAAGATGCGATCATTTTCTACAACTTCCGTCCAGACCGGGCGATCCAAATTTCCAACACGTTTACAAACGAAGACTTCCGCGAGTTCGACCGCGGTCCGAAACATCCGAAAAACTTGTTCTTTGTATGCTTAACGCACTTTAGCGAAACGGTAAAAGGCTATGTCGCGTTTAAACCGACGAATTTGGATAATACGCTTGGTGAAGTCCTATCGCAACACGGATTGCGCCAGCTTCGCATCGCGGAAACGGAAAAATATCCGCATGTGACGTTTTTTATGAACGGCGGACGAGAAGAGAAGTTTCCAGGCGAAGACCGCATTTTAATCAACTCGCCAAAAGTTGCCACATATGACTTAAAACCGGAAATGAGCGCTTACGAAGTAACGGATGCGCTCCTAAAAGAAATTGAAGCGGATAAATATGATGCGATCATTTTAAACTATGCGAACCCGGACATGGTCGGTCACTCAGGAAAATTAGAACCGACGATTAAGGCAATCGAAGCGGTTGATGAGTGTCTTGGCAAGGTCGTGGATGCGATTATTGCAAAAGGCGGCATCGCCATTATTACGGCAGACCACGGAAACGCGGATGAAGTATTGACGCCGGACGGCAAACCGCAAACCGCGCATACGACAAATCCGGTTCCGGTCATCGTCACGAAAAAAGGAATCGAACTTCGCAAAGACGGCATTTTAGGAGATTTAGCCCCAACCATGCTTGATTTGCTTGGCTTGCCACAGCCAAAAGAAATGACAGGAAAAACATTAATTATGAAATAATAAAGGAGAGTGTGAACATGTCTGCAATTGTAGATGTATATGCACGTGAAGTATTGGACTCGCGCGGCAACCCAACGGTAGAAGTCGAAGTATATACGGAAGACGGCGGCTTTGGCCGCGCATTAGTGCCAAGCGGTGCATCAACAGGAGAATACGAAGCAGTGGAATTGCGCGACGGCGATAAAAGCCGTTATCTTGGCAAAGGCGTATTAAAAGCGGTGGAAAACGTCAATGAAATTATCGCTCCAGCGATTATCGGCTTTGAAGTGACAGACCAAGTCGGCATTGACAAAACGCTCATTGAATTAGACGGCACGGAAAACAAAAGCAAATTAGGCGCCAACGCGATTTTAGGGGTATCACTGGCAGTCGCGCGCGCAGCAGCAGATGAATTAGACATGCCATTATATCAATACCTTGGCGGATTTAACGCCAAAACATTGCCAGTGCCAATGATGAACATTTTAAACGGCGGCGCACATGCCGATAACAACGTGGACATTCAAGAATTTATGATTATGCCTGTCGGCGCGAAAAGCTTCCGTGAAGCGCTTCGCATGGGCGCAGAAATTTTCCATAGCTTAAAAGCCGTATTAAAAGCAAAAGGCTACAATACTGCGGTTGGTGACGAAGGCGGATTCGCGCCAAACTTAAAATCGAACGAAGAAGCGCTGCAAACGATTATCGAAGCGATTGAAAAAGCTGGTTACAAACCAGGCGAAGAAGTTATGCTGGCGATGGACGTTGCTTCTTCTGAGCTTTACAATAAAGAAGATGGAAAATACCATCTGGAAGGCGAAGGCATTGTAAGAACGTCCGAAGAAATGGTTACTTGGTATGAAGAACTTGTTTCGAAATACCCAATCATTTCCATCGAAGACGGCTTAGATGAAAACGACTGGGAAGGCCATAAACTATTAACCAAACGTCTTGGCAAAAAAGTACAGCTTGTCGGCGACGACTTGTTTGTAACAAATACGAAAAAACTGGCGGAAGGAATCGAAAAAGGAGTTGGCAACTCGATTCTGATTAAAGTCAACCAAATCGGCACGTTAACCGAAACATTTGATGCGATTGAAATGGCAAAACGCGCGGGATATACGGCGGTTGTTTCCCACCGCTCCGGTGAAACGGAAGACAGCACGATCGCTGACATCGCCGTAGCGACAAACGCCGGCCAAATTAAAACAGGGGCGCCTTCCCGCACCGACCGCGTCGCGAAATACAATCAATTGCTCCGCATCGAAGATCAGCTTGGCGACACGGCGATCTACAACGGGATCAAATCGTTCTATAACTTAAAAAAATAATGAAGTAAGACCTAACCGGTGAGCGGTTAGGTCTTTTTTCGATAGAAAATAGCAAAGAACGGCTTCTATATGAGAGGATGCAGTACGTATAATAAACGTAGACAGCGTAAAAACACGGTCCCGGTTGGTAGTCCGGGCGCACTCGGAAACGAGTGTCAGTAACCTTCCCCTCCTTGGGATGTCCATCGCTGTTGGCAATTTCTAAAGGAGGGACCTTTCATGAAGCTGACGGTTTTTTACGATGGCCAATTTTGGGTTGGGGTGGTGGAACAAAGGGAAAATGAGACCTTAAAAGCGGTTCGCTACGTGTTTGGTTCGGAACCGAAACCGGAAGAAGTGTTGGCGTTTGTCAATGGACCGATGCTCGCGTTATTGGACAAATGCCATACAGCCGCTGCTATCCCTGCACAACTGCAACGGCGTAAAAACCCGAAACGGATACAGCGAGAAGTGGCAAAAGAAATAAAAGAGCGGCCGTTTTCCACCTACGCACAAACCGCCCTTAAGCTAGAATTGGAGCATCGTAAAAAAGAAAGAAAGGTATTGTGAAAGGAACAACGCCAAGCTCTTATGGAACGAAAAAGAGAGCTTAAGCGCCTTAAAGCAAAAGCGAAACACCGCGGAAAATAATCAAATCAAACAGATATCTGTTTGCCAAGATGGCAAACCAAGTACCTAACCGAGTGATTGCTAGGTGCTTTTTTATATGAAGAAAGCAGAAAATTTGACGACCATGTCTTGCTTCGCTTATATTTTTTAAGAACATTCTAATAATTAGGAAAAGAGGTGGATCGTTGATGAACACCATAGTCGAGACACGCTATGGAAAATTGCAAGGAGGTAAAAATGAAAGCGTTTACTATTGGAAGGGGGTTCCGTACGCAAAAGCGCCGGTAGGAGAACATCGCTTCCAGCCGCCGCAGCCGCCTGAACCTTGGACGGGAGTGCGCGATGCCACAACGTTTGGTGCAGTTGCGATGCAGCCAGCTGGTTTGCTGTTTGGCGGAGTATTGGGACGCACCACGGAACCTAGAAGTGAAGATTGTTTGTTCCTTAACATTTGGTCTCCGGGAGCCGACGGCAAGAAACGTCCTGTAATGGTTTGGATTCATGGTGGGGCTTTTTTGTTCAGGGTCGACTCCTTGGTATGACGGGGCGGCTTTTGCCGCTAATGGCTATGTCGTTGTCGTGACGATCAATTACCGGCTGAACGTATTTGGCTTTCTTTATTTGGCGGATTTATTTGGGGAAGATTACGCTGCTTCCGGAAATTGCGGCATTCTTGACCAAATAGCGGCATTGCGATGGGTGCAGGAAAATATTGAGGCGTTTGGTGGCGATCCGAAACAAGTTACGATTTTTGGCGAATCGGCAGGAGCTGCAAGCGTTGGAACGTTGTTAGCCATGCCTGAGGCAAAAGGCTTATTTCAACAAGCGATTTTACAAAGCGGTTCGGGCGCGCTTTTGTTGAAGTCTGCTGCTAAAGCGACCGCGATGGCAGAAAAGATACTGCACCAAGCTGGCATTCGTCCCGGAGATCGTGACCGTTTGCTAACGATTCCGGCAGAAAAGCTGCTTCAAGCCGCACTGTCGCTTGGCCCGCAAGTGTCTTACGGACCGGTGATAGACGGAAAAACATTGCCAAATCATCCGATTGAAGCGTTAAAAGAAGGAGCGGCACGCGATATTTCGATGATTATCGGCGTTACGAAAGACGAATATAACTTGTTTACGCTGACAGACCCTTCATGGGTCGCGCTTAGCGAACAAGAACTTCTCAAGCGGATTAACAAAGAAGTCGGTCCCGTTCCACGCGAGGTTGTCGATTATTATCTGCATCAAGGAGATGAAGCGGAGCCAATATGGCAAAAACTGCTGCGCATCATGACTTACCGCGTATTTACCAATGGCATGTTACGCACTGCTGATTATCAAGTGGAACAAGGGGCAAACGTCTGGATGTATCGCTTTGATTATGAGACGCCGATTATGGGCGGCAAATTGAAAGCATGCCATGCGCTTGAACTGCCATTTGTGTTCGGTAACCTTCATCAGCCGGGAATTACGAATTTTACAGGAGATTTGCCGGAACGAGAACAGATCAGCAAACAGATGCATGATGCATGGATTTCGTTTGCGCGCAATGGAAATCCTAATCATGATCAGCTGCCGGAAGAATGGCCGGTTTATGACTTTAACAAGAGAGCAGCGATGATTTTTGGCGCGTCAAGCCGCGTCGAAGCCGATCCGTTCGGCAAAGAAAGAGATGTTTGGGAGAAAGGAAAGCAACATTTATTTTCATGACCAAAAACCGTCCTATATGAGGGATAAAGGAAGGCTATATTTTTTTAGTTTAAGGACAAATTTGCTATAATAAATAATGCGTGCTCCTTATCCCTATTGTGCAAGTCCTGCATTTGTGTTAAACTGGAAGCATTGTAGGGCGTGTTTTAAAGGAGGAGTAGGCATGCATGCGTTGCTTGTCACGTTGTTAGTCATTGTTTCGATCGCGCTTATCGTGATCGTTTTGTTGCAATCAGGAAGAAGCGCGGGGCTTTCCGGCGCGATTACTGGCGGTGCTGAGCAGCTGTTCGGAAAACAAAAAGCGCGCGGGCTGGATGCGGTGTTTCAGCGTATTACCGTAGTATTGGCAGTATTGTTCTTTGCCTTGACGATTGCTGTAACGTATGTGCAACTTTAATGGAAAAACAATGGGGCGGTCCATCAATTGATTCGGGCTGCCTTTTCTATTTGTTATAAAATGAAAGGAGTTATGCATCATGAAGATTGTTCCACCAAAGCCATTTTTCTTTGAAGCAGGGGAGCGTGCCGTGTTGTTGCTGCACGGTTTTACTGGAAATTCAGCGGATGTCAGAATGTTAGGCCGTTTTCTGGAATCAAAAGGATATACATGCCATGCGCCGATTTATAAAGGACACGGCGTGCCGCCGGAAGAGCTCGTATATACCGGGCCGGACGATTGGTGGCAAGATGTGATGAATGCCTATGAATTTTTAAAAAATAAAGGGTACGAAAAAATTGCAGTCGCAGGATTATCGCTTGGCGGCGTATTTTCCCTGAAATTAGGTTACACTGTACCTGTAGTGGGAATTATTTCAATGTGCGCGCCGATGTATATAAAAAGCGAGGAAAGGATGTATCAAGGCGTGTTGGAGTATGCGCGCGAATATAAAAAGCGGGAAGGAAAAACAGCGGAGCAAATTGAAAAAGAAATGGAAGAGTTTAAAAAGACGCCGATGCGTACATTGAAAGCACTACAGGAGCTGATTGCCGACGTCCGCGATCATATTGATTTAATTTATGCGCCGACATTTGTCGTGCAGGCGCGGCATGATGACATGATTAATCCCGATAGTGCAAATATTATTTATAACGGCATTGAATCACCAGTGAAAAAAATCAAATGGTATGAAGATTCGGGCCATGTCATTACGCTAGATAAAGAAAAAGAACAGCTGCAGGAGGATATTTATGAGTTTTTGGAATCGTTAGATTGGTAACCGTTGAAAGGAGGGAGAATGATGGATTCATCATTAGCGGAACGAATTTTAACGTTTATGAGGGACGAGGCATACAAACCGTTGACCGTCCAGGAGCTGGAAACCGCTTTTGCCATTACCGATGCCGCACAATTTAAAGAGTTTGTCAAAACGCTGGTGGCGATGGAAGAACAAGGACTAGTCGTACGCACAAGAAGCAATCGTTACGGTGTGCCGGAAAAAATGAACTTAGTGCGCGGAAAAGTGTCCGGACACGCGAAAGGGTTCGCTTTCGTCGTGCCGGAAGATCCGACGCTGGATGATATCTTCATCCCGCCGTCGGAAATGAAAAATGCGATGCATGGGGATACCGTATTAGTGCGCGTGCATGCCGACTCCTCTGGTGCGCGCAGAGAAGGAACGATTGTAAGGATTTTAGAGCGCGGCGTCACCGAAGTGGTCGGAACTTATACGGAAAGCAAGTATTTCGGTTTTGTCATACCCGATGATAAGAAAATTGTCAATGATATTTTCATCCCGAAACATGCGGCAAACGGCGCCGTGGAAGGCCACAAAGTAGTCGTGCGGCTCACCTCGTACCCGCAAGGGCGAATGAGCGCCGAAGGAGAAGTCATTAAAATTCTTGGCCATAAAAATGACCCTGGTGTCGATATTTTATCGATCATTCATAAATACGGCCTTCCTTTGCAATTTCCAGAAGAAGTTATCGAACACGCCAACCGTATTTCCGATACGATTACGGAAAAGGACCTGCAAGGCCGCCGCGATTTGCGCGACCAGATGATTGTCACGATTGACGGCGAAGACGCGAAAGATTTAGATGACGCTGTAACGGTCACCAGGCTCGAGAATGGAAATTACAAGCTCGGCGTTCACATCGCCGATGTCAGCTACTATGTGGAAGAAGGATCGCCGATAGATCGTGAGGCATATGAACGCGGGACAAGCGTCTATTTGGTCGACCGCGTCATTCCGATGATTCCGCACCGTTTATCGAACGGCATTTGCTCCTTAAATCCGAAAGTGGATCGCTTGACACTTTCGTGTGAAATGGAAATTAACGAACGCGGAGAAGTCGTCAGCTACGAAATTTTCCCAAGCGTCATTCGCACAACGGAACGGATGACGTATTCGGATGTGAACAAAATTCTCGTCGATAAAGACGAAGAATTACGAAAAAAATACGAACCGCTTGTGCCTATGTTTGAATTGATGGCGGAACTGGCGGAAATTTTGCGCAATAAACGGATGAAACGCGGTGCGATTGATTTCGATTTTAAAGAAGCAAAAGTGCTGGTCGATGAAAACGGGAAGCCGTATGATGTCGTGCTGCGCGAACGTTCGGTGGCGGAACGGCTTATTGAAGAATTTATGCTCGTGGCGAACGAAACGGTCGCTGAACATTTCCACTGGCTGAACGTTCCGTTTATTTATCGCGTGCACGAAGATCCAAAACCGGAAAAGCTGCAGCGCTTTCTGGAGTTTATTACGAATTTCGGCTATGTCGTGAAAGGAACAGGAAACCAAATTCATCCGCGCGCGCTCCAAGAAATTTTAGAGGCGGTGCGCGGCGAGCCGGAAGAAATGGTCATCTCGACGGTCATGCTTCGTTCGATGAAGCAGGCTCGCTATGATGCGGAAAGTCTTGGCCACTATGGATTATCAACCGATTTTTATACGCACTTTACCTCTCCAATCCGCCGTTATCCGGACTTGATCGTGCATCGTCTCATCCGCACGTACTTGATCAACGGGCAAATGGATGAAAAGACGCAACAAAAATGGGCAGAAAAACTTCCGGATATTGCCGAACATGCCTCCAATATGGAACGGCGTGCGGTGGAAGCCGAGCGGGAAACAGACGATTTGAAGAAAACGGAGTTTATGGAAGATAAGATTGGCATGGAGTTTGACGGAATTATTAGCTCCGTTACGAATTTCGGCCTATTTGTCGAGCTGCCGAACACCATCGAAGGGCTCGTGCATGTCAGCTACTTAACGGATGACTATTACCGTTATGATGAGCGGCATTACGCCATGGTCGGCGAACGAACGGGAAAAGTATACCGTATCGGCGACGAGATTACCGTCCGCGTCATTAACGTGAACAAAGACGAGCGGATCGTCGACTTTGAAATTGTCGGAATGAAAGACCGTCGCCGTAAAGAACCGAAAAGTGCCCCTGTTGTCATTGAAGGAAAAAGAAGAAAAAAAGCAAATAAACAAAATGGAAAAGAGAAAAAATCAAAGAAATTTTATGAAGATGTTCCGCGGCTAAAAGCAAAAAAGAAGAAAAAGAAAAAACGATGAGGAAAAGTCTCAATAAGAGGAGACTTTTCCTTCTTATGGTTTTTTGCTAAAATTATAGTTGTCGCTATAAGAGGAGGAAGAGCGCGGTATGCCGAAAGGTGAAGGGAAACTGATTGCGCAAAACAAAAAAGCGCATCACGATTATTTTATCGAAGAAACGTATGAAGCAGGGATTGTCCTGCAAGGAACGGAGATTAAATCGATTCGCGCTGGAAAAGTAAATTTAAAGGATTCGTTTGCGAAAGTCGAAAAAGGAGAAGTATTTCTTCATAATATGCATATTAGCCCATATGAACAAGGGAACCGTTATAACCATGACCCATTGCGGACAAGAAAGCTGCTTCTTCATCGCCGTGAAATTAATAAGCTGATTGGCTACACCAAGGAACAAGGTTATACGCTCGTTCCGTTAAAGCTATATATTAAGAACGGTTTTGCCAAAGTGTTGTTAGGTGTTGGCAAAGGAAAGAAAAAATATGATAAACGTGAAGATATGAAACGAAGAGAAGCACAACGGGAAATCGAACGCGCGTTTCGCGAACGGCAAAAACTCTAATTCCAAAACTTCACAATTGAATTTTATATGCATTATGCTATAATAAATAATGCCGATGGCCAGTTATCCAAAGCTTAAGCTTATTCGTCATCGTTTCTCCATCACGGGGACGATACGGATTCGACAGGGATAGATCGAGCTTAAGCTGCGAGCCGAGGGGACCGTCCTCGTAAAAAACGTCACCTAAAGATAACTGGCAAAGAAAACTACGCTTTAGCTGCCTAATTAAACGCAGCTAGCTCCTCCCGCCATCGCCCACGTGGCGGTTCAGGGGCTCATAGCGAGTGGGCTACGCCCGAGTCCGCCGCCTGAGGACGAGGGAAGAGACCAATCAGGCTAGCTGCTCGGAGGCCTGTCGGTAGGCGGAAGATGCAGCGAAACCAAATATACCGACTACGCTCGTAGATGCTTAAGTGGCGATATCTCTGGACGTGGGTTCGACTCCCACCGTCTCCATTCTACATTATGTTTTTGATAGGTTAAACATAAATCAACGGACTTGCCGGTAATGGCAAGTCCGTTTTTTTATTGGTTCTATGTCAATGGTTGGGGTGCACTTGATAGGAAGTGCACCTTTTTTATATGAAAGTTAGAGCAATGAACATATTTAAATAAACTTTGGTTTTCCATACCGATCACACTCCTTTTTTAGAGTAGCAGTATCCGTATGTCGAAATTTGATAGATTTTTTGCACCAGAACTCGGTAACTGGGGTAGAAAAAAGCGAAAACAAGATACTTTAGTCAATAAAAGGATCATTCACTACAATCATTTTTCTCTAAAAAATTAGATCGAAGTATGATATTTTGCTATGTCATTTTATGGAATGAACTCATAGCATAATTAAATCTAGGGAGAAGGAGGTTAAAGGAAATGGTAGGTTTAAGTCAGCTTTATTGGATCGCCATAGGTGCTTTCCTGGTGCTTATCGTTGAAACACTGGCATGGTTTTATTGGCGGTATTGGGGTGCTGGTTCCATCCGGGATTATGTATCGGAGGAAGAGGAACCCGATGGGGATTACACTATAGTCCGTCGGATCAAAACTCCTTTCCAGCGAATCGCCTTGGTCGAACATCAAGGACAATTGTTGATTTATGGTAACGGCGATGTGATGTTTGGCACAACTGAGGACGATGATATATATGCTGAAGCGCTGATCCATGTACCCATGTCCGTTGCTGGTAAACGGGAACACATTCTCATTATCGGTGGGGGTGGAGGAATTACAACGAGAGAAGCGCTTCGGTATCCTGAAGTAAAGGAGATCACCACTGTAGACATCGACCCTATGATGATGGATTTTGGCAAGAATTTAGAGGCATTGGTCAAATTCAATGAAGGATCTTTGCATCACCCTAAAGTACGCACGGTGGTAGAAGACGGTCGGAAGTATATCGAGAACACCACTATGAAGTGGGATGTCATCTTCGTGGACATTCCGGAGCCAAGCGAAGAATGCCCTGAACTCAGCAAGCTTTTCAGTTGGGAATTTTACAGGCTTCTAAAGGAGCGGTTGGAACCAGACGGAGTTATTAACATCTCTTGCCCCTCGTTAGCTCAGATACCGGAATACTTCTGGAGCGTCCAGGCGACCTTGATGGCAGCAGGTTTTTATGTATTGCCCTATCATTTTGACGTAATCGTGGAATATGGAGATGACTATGGATTTTGTATGGCGACAAACAGGCCGGTATCGCCCGACGATATTTCCATTCCAATCCCAACCCGTTTCCTATCGCAGGAGAGGCTGAAGGATATGTTCCATATCCCCTATAATTATTCCAAATATTGGTCGAATTACAAAATTCAAACCGATAGCAACTTGGTTCTTGCTAAAATTGTAGATGATGCCTGGGGTGACGAGTAAGGTTACAGCCAAAATGAGGTTCCTTTTCATATAAAAATAAGGAGTTATCTCTAATCTCTTGAGCTTGCTCTTCACTTGCTCAATAAGAGAATAGAGATATACTCCTTTTTTGTTGTATACGCTGTTCGTTTCACCTAAAAAAGCAGCAATTCATCGGCGGATAAAAAAATCATGATAACGGTGTTAATCGCTTTGTATTTCTTGAAAATAAAATTGATGTAATTTTAAGTTAGACAATGTGTTCATGTGCGAATTCGCCCAAATCGACCGAATCTTCTCTGGGAAATCAAACCAGGAAGACAGATCTTCGGGGAGTGTGTGGTGTGGCACGGCTATTTCTCTCTTCCCCCAGAGCAGCGGCTTTTTTGCTGCCAGGTGAAATCCCCAATCCCCAAATGAGGGAACATCGACATGGTAGCTGAGGATATGAAATCCTGCCCCCTTAAGTGTTAATCCGATACTCCAGAACACCAATGGGGCATACTCTGGCGAATGGGATTGACACACTAGGATGCCATCTTCGTGTAAAAGGTTGGACAATTCGCTGAAAAATTCCACGGTATACAAGTGGCTTATTATTTCATCTCCCGGATCTGGCAGATCCACAATAATAACGTCGTATGGCTCTCTCTTCATCTCTTTAAACACCAGGATATCTTGCTGATGGATCGATACGCGTTCATCGTGGAGAGCACCGTTGTTGAGAGTAACGATCTCGGGGACATTTCTGGCTATGTGGAGCATCAATGGATCGAGATCCACAAGGTCGATGTACTTTACATCGGGATATTTGAGGATTTCACGAGTCGCAAGTCCATCCCCACCTCCGACGATGAGGATACGATCTCGTTTTTGGACCATCGCCAGTGCGGGATGAACAAGGGCCTCATGATAAATTTGCTCATCCAAAGAACTAAATTGCAGCTGCTTATCGAGATACAGCCGCACATCGGTTGTCTCTAGCATTAACACGTGATCCCCTTTGGGTCCACCTTGATATAGGACTCGATGCGGACCGGAAAGGAGCTGTTGAATCTCTATCAAATCTTCCGTATCATTGTCCTGCTCCAAAACACTATGTTGGAGGTTATAAAATACGCTAAGCCCTTTTTCAGGAACGGTTTCCACTTCACTTGCTTCATAAAACTTGTGCAAGATCAGGCAGTCCAAGGTGTTAGGAACCGCTTGATCCCGGATGTTCAGAACCTTTGGTGAAAATGTAAACAATGAGATCAAATCGTCAGAGAGTGAACGGTTGGAGACAGCAACTTTCTTTTCTTCTCCCCAGACAAGCGCTCCCTTTCCTGCTAGGTGAAATCCCCAGTCGCCAAACCAGGGGACTAAGACATGATAGCTTAACGTGTGAAGCGATGCCTGCTCGAGTGTTCGAGCAATGCTCCAGAATACCAATGGAGTATGTTCTGGCGATGTAGACTGGCAGACCAAGATGCCGTCATCGGTTAAAAAGTTGGACAATTGGTGAAAAAATTCCATGGTATAGAAGCGGCTCGTTGCTTCAGTCTCAGGGTCAGGCAGATCGACGATAATCACATGAAACGGTTGCTGCCCGCTGCTTAAAAATTCATGAATATCACTTTCGTGAATATGCACACGCTTATCAAAGAGTGATCCTTCGTTAAGTTCAGTGATCTCGGGAATATTCTGTACTGCATGCAGCGTCTCCGGGGAAACAGCGATCAGACTGACATGGTTGACATTAGGATATTTTAGGACTTCACGTATTGCACAACCATCTTCCCCGCCTATGACCAAGACACGGTCGTGTTGAGCAGCCAACGTCATAGCGGGGTGAACTAGAGCCTCGTGATAAATCCGTTCATCTAAAGAATTTAATTCTAATTGATTATTCCAGTACAATCGTATATTCTTTGATTCTATCAAAAGGATATTTTGGTATTGGCTGCTTCCCTCATAGATTATGCGATGTGGTCCTGCCAATAATTGCTCCATCTCAATCAGATCGTAAACATCGCCACGGGTGGAGTTTGGTTGGAGACTATCGTTCAACTTGATCACCTCTGCTAAAAAAATTTACAGACATTATATGATGAAGCATAGAATTGCGTGTATGCAATCCAAGACAGCCTTGTTTAAACACAATCGAATCAAGCAATGAAAGAGAAAAGATAAAAGTACATTTTTATGATGATGGGGGATTAAATTAGTTATCTTGCTTATGCACTCATCCAATATTACGAGTTAACTGAAAAAGAGAGATTATCGAGACTTTAAACGATTCTGGTGCAAAAATAAAAAATCGTAGTTATTGTAGGTAAGTAAAATTAGGCAATAACCTTTGTAGCACTTTATAGAAATTTGAATATAGTATATTAACACTTATGCATGCAAGAGGCCCCTTGCGTGTATAAGAGCCTACATAAGTATAAATTTTAAGCGCCTAATTAAAGTGCCTTAGATTGTGTAGAGAATCGCTCGCATCTTTGTGGTGTCCAGTAAAGCAAGAGACATGATGTTATCAAAAAATTACCGAACGCCCTTGCCTTTAGGCTATCACAGCCAGGTGAAGGGCGATCTTTTTATGTTTTGGACCGTGGCCTTCTATACTAAAGAACGAATTTATCCAATCTATAAAAAAATAGAGAAACTGTCATAGGGTAAGAGACTATTCAACTCTATTGTTAGCGCATAGAATATTGCAATCTAACCATGAGGTGAAGGGGGGAGCGAGTGTGGGAGAGAAGAGTATTGAACAACAGATGCACAAAAAAATCCTTATCCTTGATGGAGCCATGGGGACGATGATCCAGCAATTGAATCTAGCAGCGGAGGATTTTGGTGGAGAGAGTTTTGATGGGTGCAACGAGATATTGAATCTTACACGTCCCGACTTAATAAAGCAAATCCACGAGGAATATCTTAAAGCGGGTGCCGACATCATAGAAACCAATACGTTTGGGGCGACAAGTATCGTTTTGACGGAATATGGGTTACAAAAACGTACCGAAGAAATTAATTTAGCAGCAGTCCGTTTGGCTAGAGAAGCAGTAAACGCCTATTCAACTCCGGAGTGGCCTCGATTTGTCGCGGGATCTATGGGACCTACAACGAAGACATTGTCTGTAACAGGGGGAATAACCTTTGATGATTTGGCGGAATCTTATTATGAGCAAGCACGCGCTCTGATTAAAGGTGGAGTCGATATCCTGCTTTTAGAGACCGCTCAGGATACGCTCAATGTCAAGGCGGCAAGCATTGGAATTAGAAGGGCATTTGAGGAATTGCAAAAGGAAATCCCGCTTATGGTTTCTGGAACTATTGAACCAATGGGAACAACGTTGGCCGGTCAAAATATTGAGGCTTTCTATATGTCGCTTGAACATTTGAAGCCTATTTCTGTAGGCATTAATTGCGCTACTGGGCCGGAGTTCATGAGGGACCATATCCGTACGCTGTCAGGGTTGGCTCAATGTGCCGTCAGCTGCTACCCTAATGCCGGCTTGCCGGATGAAAACGGGCACTATCATGAATCACCGCAAGGGTTAGCCGAAAAGTTGGCCGGTTTTGCGGAGAAAGGATGGCTGAACATAGCGGGGGGCTGTTGTGGGACGACGGCTGAGCATATTCGTGCAATTGCTGAAAGGTTAAAAGAATATCAGCCGAGAATAAAAGCAAAACCGCACGGTCACGTCGTTTCCGGCATTGAGCCTGTCTATCTGGAAAAGGACAATAGACCTTTATTTGTTGGGGAAAGAACCAATGTGATCGGGTCAAGAAAGTTCCGCGATTTAATTGCTGCCGGCAAGTATGAAGAGGCTTCGGAGATTGCCAGAGCGCAGGTGAAAAAGGGCGCCCATATTATTGATATCTGTTTGGCTGATCCAGATCGGGATGAAGCTGAGGATATGAGAAAATTCCTTGAACATGTGGTAAAGAAAGTTAAAGTGCCGCTTATGATCGATTCGACGGATGCCTCAGTCATTGAACTCAGCTTGAAATATTCGCAAGGGAAGGCCATAATAAACTCGATTAATTTGGAAGACGGGTTAAAGCGTTTTGAAGAAGTAGCACCGCTTATATCCAAGTATGGCGCAGCTATTGTGGTAGGGACGATTGATGAAAACGGGATGGCTGTTGCCAGGGAGAAGAAATTAGAGATAGCAAAGCGTTCCTATGATTTGTTGGTTCAAAAATATGGAGTTAGTCCTCAGGATATTATTTTTGATCCGCTTGTCTTTCCGATTGGTACGGGAGATAAAGCCTATATTGGCTCCGCCCTAGAAACTGTAGAGGGGATCCGACTAATTAAAGAGACTTTACCGGAATGCCAAACGATTCTCGGAATAAGCAATGTTTCGTTCGGATTACCGCCAGCTGGTCGGGAAGTATTAAATTCAGTATTCCTATATCACTGTACGAAGGCTGGCTTGGATTATGCAATTATAAATACGGAAAAACTGGAACGCTTCGTTTCGATTCCGGATGAGGAACGAAAGATGGCAGAGGACGTATTATTCGGTAATACTGGTGAAGCGTTGTCTTTGTTTACAAATTTTTATCGGGAGAAGAAAGTGGCAAAGCAGGAAGCAGCTTTGAATCAATCCTTAGAGGAACGATTGGCACATTATATCATTGAGGGCTCTAAGGATGGTTTGTTTCAAGATTTGGAAGAGGCACTTAAAAAATATCCTCCATTGGACATTATCAACGGCCCATTGATGGAAGGGATGACAGAGGTAGGTAGGCTCTTTAATAACAACGAATTGATTGTAGCGGAAGTTTTGCAGAGTGCGGAGATTATGAAAGCGGCAGTCTCCTTCCTGGAACCCCATATGGAACGGAAAGAGGCATCTGTAAAAGGGAAAATCCTGTTGGCTACGGTCAAAGGAGATGTCCATGATATAGGAAAGAATTTGGTAGACATCATTTTATCGAATAATGGGTATGACGTCGTAAACCTAGGCATCAAGGTTCCACCTGAAAAATTGATTCAAGCGTACCGGGAAGAAAAGCCGGATGCGATTGGACTATCCGGTTTGCTGGTGAAGTCAGCCCAACAGATGGTTATAACAGCTCAAGATTTAAAAGCGGCCGGGATCGATATCCCTTTGCTGGTAGGAGGAGCAGCGTTAACCCGCAAATTTACAGAAACGAAGATTGCACAGGAGTATGACGGCCTTGTTCTTTATGCAAAGGATGCGATGAATGGATTGGAGCTGGTCAATCAGCTGATGGATAGTGAGAAGCAAGAAAAGTTGGTGAAAGAGTTAAGAAAAAACAGGCAGGCCCGCATGCAGCAGAAGGAGGAACCTACCGTTGGAGGAATGCAAGTTCCCGAGGGATCTCAGGTATCCAATATTAGTCGTACCACACCTGTTTATCTGCCCCCTGATTTTGAACCTCATATTTTTTGCCACTATCCGCTTTCTTATCTGCAGCCTTATATAAATTGGCGCATGCTTTTAGGAAAACATCTGGGGGTCAGAGGGAACGTAAACAAACTGATCAAAGAAGGGGATCCAAAGGTTTTGGAGTTAAAGGGAGTCATAGAGCAGATGATTCAAGAAGGCGTGCAGAACGGCTTGGTCAAAGCACATGGAATGTACAGGTTCTTTCCCGCCCAGTCATCCGGCAATGATATTTTGATTTATGACCCTGCGGATCATTTCCGTGTTCTGGAGAAGTTTACGTTTCCTCGCCAAACGCACCAACCATATCTATGTCTGTCTGATTTTCTTCGTCCGGTAGAAAGCGGAGAAATGGATTACGTAGGATTTCTGATAGTTACGGCGGGCGAAGGGATTCGCGAAATTTCTGCGGAATGGAAAGAAAAAGGAGAGTTTCTCCGCTCTTATGCTATTCAAGCCCTTGCCTTGGAATTAGCGGAAGCTTTCGCTGAACGTTTGCACCATGTTATGCGTAATTGTTGGGGCTTCCCCGATCCAGTGGAGATGACCATGCAAGAGCGGTTTGGCGCACGGTATCAAGGAATTCGCGTTTCCTTTGGCTATCCTGCATGTCCGGAGTTGGAAGATCAGAAAAAGCTATTTCGTCTATTAAATCCGGTACAAGTTGGTGTGACCCTTACAGAAGGGTGTATGATGGAGCCAGAAGCTTCAGTCTCGGCCATGGTCTTTGCTCATCCGGAAGCAAAGTATTTTAATGCAGATTAATGTTAAAATGTAAAGGATGTGGTAAGTTGAAACAAGGCTTACTGGACTATATACAAGGAAATCTGTTGATTGGTGACGGAGCAATGGGGACATTACTTTATAGCCAAGGCATTCCCATCGGAAGCTGTGTAGAGTGGTTAAATCTTAAAAATCCGGAGATGATCCGGGACATTCATTTGAGTTATCGACGAGCAGGAGCTAATCTCATTGAAACGAATACGTATGGAGCTAATGCTGAAAAACTCTCCAAGTTTGGATTGCAGGATAAGGTGGACGAGATTAACCGTGCTGCGGTAATGATTGCTAGAGAAGCAGCGGGGAATGATACCTTTGTTGTGGGAGCAGTAGGGGGGGATTATGGGGGAGATAAAAAAGGATATTAACCGTAAGAATTTGGAGATGGTATATGGTCAACAAATTGATAGTTTAGTAGCTGCAGGCATTGACGGATTGATGTTGGAGACATTCTGCTCAGTAGATGAGGCATTATTGGCCATTTCTCTAGCACGTAAATATCAAGACTTGCCAATTGTCTGTCAATTAACCGTTCAGGATATTCATAGGACCCAGGATGGTTATCTATTGGAGGACGCCTTTCTCCAATTGTATCATGCAGGTGCCCATATTGTTGGCCTTAACTGTTATAATGGCCCAGCCAATCTCATTCGTTCATTAGAGACGATCCCCTTAGATAAAGGTTTTATTTTATCCGCATATCCTAACGCAGGAATCCCAAGTTATGAGGATGGGAAATATATTTATTCCCCTTCTCCGGATTATTTTGGATGGGCAGCCAAGACCTTATATGAGCTTGGAGTTAGAATCATCGGAGGCTGTTGCGGAACAACTCCGGAACATATTGCAGCCGTATCCGCTGAGTTGAAAGGAAAAACACCAATTACGAAGCGTGCTGTTAGCGGAATAGAGGAAAAACAAAAAAAGGAAACCATTCATATATCAGACCCGCCTCAGCAAAAAACATTACCGGAATTGGTTCGAGAAAAGACTACCATTATTGTGGAATTAGATCCTCCCCGAGACTTAGATTACCTTCCTTTTCTAGAAGGAGCTAAAGCGTTGAAGGAGGCAGGCGCAGATGCAATTACTCTAGCCGATAACTCGCTGGCGATAACACGAATGAGTAATATGGCGTTAGGAAGACTTGTAAAAGAACAAGAAGGAATTCGACCTCTTCTTCACTTGACTTGCCGAGATAGAAATTTGATTGGTCAACAGGCTCATTTGATGGGCCTCTATGCTTTAGGAATTGATCATGTTTTGGTCATAACTGGTGATCCATCGCGTTACGGCGACCTGCCGGGAGCTTCCTCAGTTTACGATGTGAGTTCAATTGAAATGATTCGTATGATCAAGAAGCTAAATCAAGGTATTTCCTTCTCTGATCGTCCCCTTAAAAATCACTCCTCTTTTACTGTAGGCGCAGCATTTAACCCCAATACACGGCACCTACAAAAGGCTGTTGAACGTCTAGAAAAAAAGATTGAGGCCGGTGCAGATTTTATCATGACCCAACCCCTCTTTTGCCGTAAACAAATTGAACAAGTAGCAAAAGCTATCCAGCATTTGTCCGTCCCCATCTTTGTTGGAATTATGCCTTTAACGAACCATAGAAATGCTGAATTTCTTCATAACGAAGTACCCGGGATTCGAATTCCGGATGACGTACGAGCAAGAATGAATGGCTATAAAGGTGAGGATGCAAGAAAACAAGGAATGGAAATTGCGAAGGAACTCGTGGATAAAGTTCTTGAATATTTTCAAGGGATTTATCTAATTACTCCGTTTATGCGTTATGAAATGACAACAGAATTGACGAGGTATGTAAGAAATAGGAATTCCCTTTCGTGAAGGGGGAGGGCCGGATGTCATCTGTAGTTGTTGTAGGGATACTATGGGGGCTAGTGCAAGAAATCTAGCAAACTTGGACATACTGATTGATACTATCAATCTAAAAAAGGATGGTTATTCGGTGTAAAGAATCAAAATGTATTCAAATGGAGTTCTGGGTGCAAAAATAATTCACTGGAAACATAGAACAGCAATATCCTGTTAACAAACCGCCTATGAATGAATTCGACCTTATTTTGGACAGACTTCACCCTTTGGTGAAACTTTCCTTTTTCATTATGTGCATTCTTAAAAGTGCCTGGCACTCCTATTTAATGCTCCCATTTAAGAAGACTTTAAGGTTTTTGTACTTCCAAGAAAATTCGTTTCTTACGTGAGGTTAAGATAATATAAGCTGTAAGGGCAACTAATTCATATCACAAAAAAGGTAGATCAAAGCGATCTGCCTTTTTTGTTGTTCTCTAGAGAGAGTATCTTCTTAGATTATTGGGCTGGATAGTTCAAAAGTGTGCTTAGTGTTATCCTGAAACAAGTTTGTTCAGCTACTCACAGTGGTTTCAAAAATTGCCAGAGTGGAAATTACCAGCAAATTTAATAAAGTCTATCTGATGATGGAAGAACTAAAAGTCAAGAAAAAACAAGATGATACAATTATGTCTTCATTTTGTAACATAATTACTAATTATATGAAACATAATTGTTACATTTTATTGATATTCTATTGTTACAAATGTAAGCACGGGGGGGTTATTATCTTGAAAAAATTACTATTATATATTACTTCATCAATCTTTCTAGCATTCGGATTTTCAGGAGTTGCATCGGCAGCCGGTACATATCAGGTAAAAAGTGGTGACACTCTTTGGGGTATAGCTAAAAAGTATAAAGTGACTGTCAGCCAGCTAAAGAGATGGAATAACCTTAAAAGCGATTTGATCAAACCAAAGCAGGTTTTAAAGATTTCAGGACCAGTAACCAAAACGGCTGCCAAAACTACAGTAAAAAAAGCAGCAGCCAAAACAGCAGCGTACAAAACAATCACCGTTAAAGCATATGCTTATACAGTAAACTGCAAAGGTTGCCGCGGAATAACGGCTACAGGCTTAAATTTAAAGAAAAACCCTTCGATGAAAGTAATTGCCGTTGATCCAAAGGTAATTCCGTTAGGTTCAAAAGTTTATGTGGAAGGTTACGGCTATGCGGTTGCAGCTGATAAAGGAAGCGGAATCAGAGGCTATAAAATTGACGTACTCATGCCTACAAAAGCAAAAGCTATCCAATGGGGCGTCAGAACAGTAAAAGTTAAAGTATATAAATAATCAAGGAGCCGGCATGATGCCGGCTTTTTTCATAATATAGCACCTCTCCTTCCAATAAAAAACATTTATCATTATATTTATATAATAAGTACTTGATATCTTTGAATTTCATAAAATTCGTCTTGATATTTGATATAAATAAAGTAAGTTTTGTGTCTCTTATTGATTTTTTTATCTTCGTCGCAGAGGAAATCAAAAGAAGCAGGCAGCGAGCCTTCAGCCTAGATCAGCGTGTACCACTCCTCAACAAGCATACAGAACCAATCTCCTCGTTATTTTCCATTTTTCCAATTCATCAATTAAGGTCTAAAGTTATAAGTCGCTTACATTCTCGTCCAAAATTATATTGACTTTATAGTTCTTTTTGTATAAATTTGGATATAATTACATTTCTTATTGATTAAGCAGTGAACATATGATACGTATAGAGAGAATGGAGATAATTGGGAAAGGAGACCGTCCTTGCTTAAGATATGGAGGAACTTGCTGCTATTGACGTTGATATGGATCGGAGGGTGTGAGATGGATTCAAAAGCTCAACAGGAGAAGTTGCCGGATACGGTGGCATTTCAAGACAAGTTTACTCGAGAATTTATGGTCTCGCCAAAAGAAGTGAAAGAAGGATATTACTTATTCAAGTCGAAAACCGGCGGATATACGATGCTGTATCCGAAAAATGCAAAAATAGACCGCATGTTTTATGAAAAGCATAAAAAATATTATGAATCTATACATTTGGGAGGGGGGAGAGAAAAGGAAAATATTTCCAACTATATCAGAATGACATATGAAAATGCAAAAATAACGGAAAACATTGACGTAAACCTTGATTTATTATCTACCTATGTCCACTATAATGGCAAATATACAAAATTTGAATCTAATAACAACACGATTTACTTTGGTAAGAATGAACAACATATTTCCAATAATGATATTATTTATTATTTTTTCAGCTATGTAAAGTCGAATCACAGCTATCAAGCAGTCCGATTTATATATGCAGTCACTTGTAAGGACGCAAACCAGAAGTGTAACATGGATGTACAGAAAGAAGAAGAATGGGCAAAAATGTTTATGAAATCGATAAAATTTCAGTATTGATGGAGAGAGGGAGGTGAAGATTTTGTGTCAAATGAAGAAGTGCTAAATACGGATATATTGCGTGCGCGGATTATGAATGTAGAATATCAAAATCTTACCATTGACGAAATCAAAAGAATTTATATCGAAGAGACGGGAAAAGAGCCGCCTGCAAATATCACCATTTACCGTTCTGATGATTTTAAGAATTTAAACGATATCGATTCCGGTTTTGATGGCCCAGTGATTCATCTATACAATGAGGAAAAAGGAATCAATCAAATGTATACCATTGCACGGGGAAGTGAAATGCAGGAAAACGATACTTGGAAGCCGCTCGACTGGGCTTACAATGCTTTTGGAATTTTCGTCGGACAAAGCAGAAGTCAATATAGAGATGCATTGGAATGTGACCGGAAAGTGACGCAAATCATTACCGAAGAATTAAAGAGGAACGGTCAAACAATCGAACTGAAAAAAATCGGATTGGGTCATTCGCTGGGCGGGAACCATGTCCAAGTGATCCAACTCACTGCACATCGATTTGACCAAGTGTATGTCAGGTACCTCTTTCAAAAATCCCCTCAAAGGACATGCAAGACAAGCCCCTCATTTTCTTTTCATTTCTCTGATTCATCAATAAGGTCTAAAGTCATAAGTCGCCTACATTTCCTCTTAAAGCTATAGTTCTTTTTTCTTAATTTGGATATAATTACATTTTTTATTGATCACACTGTGATCATATGATACGTATAGAGAGAATGGAGATAATTGGGAAAGGAGACTGTCCTTTGCTTAAGCGATGGAGAAACTTGCTGTTATTGATGTTGATATGGATCGGAGGGTGTGAGATGGATTCCAAGGCTCAACCGGAGAAGTTGCCGGATACGGTGGCGTTTCAAGACAAGTTTACTCGGGAATTTATGGTTTCGCCGAAAGAAGTGAAAGAAGGGTATTATTTGTTCAAGTCGAAAACCGGCGGCTTTACGATGTGGTTTCCGAAAGACGCAAAAATAAACAGAGGATTGTATGAAAAGCATGACAAATATTATGAATCTTCCGTTATTGCGGGAGTGAGAGAGCAGGAGAATATCATATACGATATTGATATGGTATATGAAAACAGACACATAACAGATGATATTGATACAAATCTTTTTTTGTTATCTTCATCTGCTTATGCCAACTATGACGGGAAATACACGAAGATAAAGGCTGACCGCAGTACCATTTATTTTGCAAAAAATGAACAGCATATATCTGTAGATAACAAGAAAGATATTGTTTATAAATTTTTTGCCTATATCAAATCCAATCACAGCCACCAAGCAGTGCGGTTTATATACGGGGTCAGTTGCAAGGATGCCGATCGGGGATGCCATATCGATGTGGGCAAAGAGGAAGAAAGGGCAAAAATGTTGATGAAATCCATTGAGTTTCACGATTAAGGGATATGGAGGTGAAAGCGCCATGTCTCAGAAACTGGTTTTGGATACAGATCTCTTGCGGGCAAGAGTGATGAATTTGGAATACGAACATTTGACCGTAGAGGAAATCAGGCGTATCTACATTGAAGAGACAAGGAGCGACCCCCCTGACCAAATCCGTGTTTATCATTCGCAAGACTTTAAAAATATAAACATCAACGATTCCGGTTTTGACGGTACGATTATTCATTTTTATGATGAAGAAAAAAGAATCAATCAAATGTATACCATTGCACGGGGAAGCGAAATACAAGAAAAAGATACATGGAAACCTCTGGATTGGGCGTACAATACTTTTGGAATTTTTGTCGGACAAAACAAAAATCAATATGATGATGCATTACGGTTTGATGAGGTGGTGACACAAATCATTACCGAAGAATTAAAGAGGAACGGTCAAACAATCGAACTGAAAAAAATCGGATTGGGTCATTCGCTGGGCGGGAACCATGTCCAAGTGATCCAACTCACTGCACATCGATTTGACCAAGTGTATGTCATTAACGATGCGCCGCCCAGTGCGTATCAACTGGCATATATAGATAAAAGATTTCGATATGAATTAGCTGAAAAATTTACTCCAAATATATTGTCAGATTACAACTTAATCTACTCCCTCCCCCCTTCCGAGCTCAAGGCCTTTGCGGAAGAATACTATAAAAAGCAAATCGACGAGCGTTCGATTCATCATCTGACCGCTCAAGAGGATCTATTGTATGCGGTAAGCGGAGTGCGGGGATTCATCGATATCGGAAGCCGCCAGGTCATTGATACGAACAAGGATTTTACTAGTATCAAAGATTTGATTGCGAAAATATCCGATAAAGATGTAAAAGCCATTCAATTGTATTTGTCGCAATATTCGGACATTTACAACGAAAAAGGATTTGATGGGGTTGTTCAGGCGATGACGGGAGTCGATATCGCTTTTATTGAGTCGCTTCAGGGCTATGATGCCATAGACTATGTGATGCATGCAAAAGACATTCTTTCTAAAATCGATCATATGTACGATGAAATGAGTGAGAAGATTCCAGTGCTGCTCAGGCACATCGGAATACTGTATAAAAATCTGGACCCGATGTTGAGTGTATTCGTGCAATTAGGCTACATGACAGTAGAGGAAAAGAACACAGTGTTGAGAGAAGTCAAGGGAATTGAAAAAGATGTCACATTGATACAACAGCTGCTTCATGAACTATGGAATGGGATCGTTCTCTTAAATCCTGTTGATATTCTTCAATGCATTGAGACGTTATTCCAAATTCGGGATAAGGCATTGGACATTGAAAAACGTCTTCAAATCATCCAAGAAAATACGAGGAATCTTCAAAATGCTATCACCACAAGCGTGAATGCCCATTCCTTGAACGAAGTCATCAATGCTCTCGCCCGTTCGAAAGGCAGAACGTATGATGAGTATGGAAATTTAATTTTAATCAAGAAGGTGGGAGAACACGAAATCCGGGTGAATCTTTCCTCCGCCGTAAGAATATATCAAAAGGGACTGCAAATTATGGAAGAAAAAGAAGCGGTATTGCATAAGATGAAGCAGTATTATTTCGATGAATATGTAGAGGATTTTGAAATACAAAAACGAGAACTGATGAAGAAAATCGAGGACATGGAACAAAATCCCTGGGCTTATCAGCATTTATTGGGGCATTTTACCGATGATGCAAAACAAGTGTATGTGTTACGCCGCATTGATGTCCATGAGTCTATTCCACCGTTGGATCGGAGGATTCCGTATATCTTTGAAGAATCGATGTTTTCGTATTATGAACATGAAATTTCTAGAGGAAAAGAACTCATTGAAACCATTAAAAAATCGTTTGAGGAGTTTTTTAAGCAGGACCAAAATCTGTCCAAAATATTTGATTTGCGGTATTGATAAGGGGAGGTATTCTGTATGGGACAACTGAATATGCTCTATAATTTTGGTCTAGAGCAGGATTTTACGTATAAAGCGAACACTTTTATTCAACAATTAAATAGAATGAGTGAATTGGATGAGGAATTGGTTCATTTGATTCATCATGAAATGAAATATGGCAGTGGGCAAATCATTGACAAAACCAATGAAGCGATAAAACAGTATCAAGAAAATAACCTATCGATTAATTATACGTTCAGGGACGACATGAGATACGTCGCTTCGCTATACACAGACATGATTAATGAGATGAGAGGACAAAATATCATCTTGTATTATGATGTCGTTATTCGGGAAAAGAAAAGATAAATGAGGGGGTTAATGAACATCAGAACATCAGCCCCGCCTATCCACATACATTCCTCCTATACTCCGTCTTCTTTTAATTCCATGAATAGTAAGAAAGTATCTGGCGTAATGAGAAAAATGGCACAAAATCGTTGGGCAATCAGGTAAAAAATACTACCTTTTCCTTATTTTAAAAGAAAAGGTTATATATTGTTGACCGCTGCTTGTCATCTTCATTAAAATAAAAGGGAAAATATGGCTATAGGGGGAGAAACTATGTCAGGCGTTATTCGTTTAACACCGGAAGAATTGCGTGGAGTCGCAAGACAATATAATACAGAAAGCTCTAATGTCACGGAATTGGTTTCACGATTGGATCAAATGAGCAATATGCTGCAAGGAATTTGGGAAGGTGCTTCCAGTCAAGCATTTATCCAGCAGTATCACGAGTTGCGCCCATCGTTTGAAAAAATGGCTGTACTATTAAACGAAATCGCGCAACAATTGCACAATTCCGCTACGATTTTGGAAGAAACAGATCAGCAAATCGCCAGCCAAATCCGTGGATAAAGAGTGACATGTTCGAAAAAAGCGCTACAAATCTAAGAAAGATTATGGCGCTTTTTTCTATATTGGGGGCTTATCTCATGTACATTCAAGTCACAATCGATCTCCGGCATTATACAGAGGATGTATTTGATCTTCGTCTGTCCAATTTTTATTCGATCAAAAAACTCATCGATATTGTTTGGCAGTTAAAAAACATATCGGCGCCGCCAAGAGAAGGCTACTGGGTGCGGGTAGACAATAAACAAATGGTCTGCCCGGGCTATTTTACATTAAAGGACAGCGGAATTACGGATGGAGACCGCATCGTTATATTGTAGCCATCGAGAAAGAGAAAAGGAGTTCTATTTTATTATGGAAGAGAAAAAGACCTATTTGGAAACGCAAATCGATGCCGTAATGACCAAAGATAAACATTACACGATTGTCTTCCAGCGTGCGAAATTAAAAATGCAGCATCCGCTAGAATTACAGATCATAAAGGAAATCGATCCTTATTTGTTACGGGATATTGACGTGTCTGAGGATGAAGTGAAGATCACCATCACTCCACCTGCATCGTTTTTTTCGTTTCCAGCTGTACGGAAAAAATCGCTGCTTTCCCGGCTAAGAGCGGCATATCAACTCGTCACAAAAGTGAAAAATCACTCTCTTCGTCGGTTTATCCTTATTATATGCCCGGAAAACCTTGTGTTTGATCATGGATTGGAACCTTTTTTCCTTCATGTCGGAATAAAGGAGAGCCTGCCGCCGTATGAACCGGATGAAGCACGTCTCCTTCAAGAAGTAAAAGCGACGGTGCTAGCATTGACAGATGGGCAACACCGTTTTGAAGAATACTTTAAATTTCATGAAACATTAAAATGTTCCGATATCGCTAAGGAAATGTTGCAAGCAGAAAACCTAGAAGCGCTTTTGTCCATTTTAGAACGATGGATGGATGAGGAAGAAGCAAAAGAACGAGCGTCTGTACATATTCCAAAACGAAAATGGACTATGCAACAATATATATTCTTTTCGACAGTTGGTTTGTTAATTCCTGCTATGATTTATACGTTTTATTCTTTCTTTTTTTTGCAGCCAAAACAAGAAGCATATATCCAAAGTACCGAGCTGTTTTTACAAAATAAATATAGCGACGTGATTACGACATTAGAAAATTACCCTCCAGAAAAAATGCCGTATGTAGTGCAATATGAACTTGCTTCTTCCTATGTCATGACAGAGTCGCTTACGGAAGAGCAGCAGAAAGTGGTATTAAATAATATTACGTTGAAAACAGACCCGCAGTATTTGCTGTATTGGATCTATATCGGCCGGGGAAGAAGCGAGGACGCGCTTGAATTGGCGAGAGCGATGGAAGATAGGGAGCTGATTATGTACGGTTTGTTAAAATACCGTGAAGAAATAAAGGTGGACAAAGAGTTGTCCGGAGAGGAAAAGCAGCAAAAATTAGAAGAGATTGATAGAGAGATAGAAGAATATGAGAAAGAAAGAGAGGAGCAGGAAAAGCAATTGAAAGAAAAGCAGCAAGAGGAGACAAGCCAGCAGCAACCCCCGGCACAGCAGCCGGCAACCAGCCCTCCGGCTTCGGCGGCGCCAAAACAACAGTCCAACACACCGGCGCCTAATCATAAGCCGCCTGCATCTAATAGCGCGAAGCCAAACAATGCGGAAACGAAAAAATAAATGGAAGAAAGCGCAGCAACGAGCATCATAGGAGAGGATTATATGAGTCAATTATGGATTTTTTATAAGGATACTTGCCAGCTATTCCCACTGACGGGACAAGAGGGTTGCATTTCTATCGGAAATAAACTGGAGCATCATATCACCATCCCATCCTTTTTATTTCGTAACGGATATATAGAAATCAAACAAACAGATGCTTCCGCCATGACGGTGCTGCAAGGAGATAAACCAATTGGGGAATTGAAGCCGTGCACTCCCTTTACGGTGGATGACGATGGACAAACGATTACGGTTGTGTGGATGGACAAGGAAATAAAAACGCACATTTATTACGTCGGCAATAAAACCGAACTGATGGTGGCGCCTGATCTACAAGCAGACATTCAAATCAAAACAGCGAGGGCATCGTTTGTCAAGCAGCAAGGAGAATGGTTGGTTGCTTCAAACCATGAATCACCTCTGTTTCTCAATGGGGCGAAAATATCTAACATGGCACCTTTACAAAACGGGGACGTGATCCTATGTCCGTATGTACAATTTGTTTTTTTAGAGGATGATTTATTAGCGGTCACGAGCAGCCAAGAGATAACATCTTTGCTGACGGAAACATTGCCGCCGGTTTCAGAAATGAAAAAAAAATATCCTGTTTATCACCGGACACCGCGCATGATTTATGAACCGCCAAGAGAAAAGGTCACGGTTTCATTTCCAAGCCAAGAAGGAGATGGGGATCAGCGCGGTTTATGGCTAATGATTTTACCGCCGTTGATGATGCTTCTTGTTATGGGGGTTATTGCTTTAATTCAACCACGGGGCATCTTTATCCTCATTTCGATCGTGATGTTTGCGACCACGTTAGTGACATCGACCGCGCAATATTTTCGGGAAAGAAAGAATCGCAAAGCACGGAAAGAGAAACGACGGCGCATTTATACGAATTACTTGGAACAAAAACGGGAAGAGCTTCACGCACTATACGAGAAACAAAGAAACGTGCTATATTACCACTTTCCATCATTTGAAAAGATGAAATCGTTCGCACTGCAAATTAGCGACCGTATTTGGGAACGAACGATGGAAAGCGACGATTTCCTCCATCTTCGGATCGGAAAAGCGGATGTTCCGTCTACCTATGAAGTGTCGGTGAGTATGAGTGATTTAGCCAATCGGGAAATCGATGATTTATTGGAGCAAGCTCAACAGATGGCGCAAGTTTATCAAACCGTCAAAAATGTGCCGCTTACGATTGATTTGTCAAGCGGGGCAATGGGAATGATCGGGAAAGCTTCGATCGTCAATCATGAAATTCAGCAGCTTGTAGGGCAAATCGCCTTTTTCCACAGTTACCACGATGTACGGTTTGTTGCCATCTTTGCTGAAAAGGATTATAAGGATTGGGAATGGATGAAATGGCTCCCGCATTTTCAACTGCCCAATTCTTTCGCGAAAGGATTTATTTATAACGAACAGACACGTGACCAATTGTTGTCGTCCATTTACGAGATATTGCGGGAACGCGATCTCGATGAGGAAAAAGAGAAAAAACGGTTTTCCCCGCATTTTGTGTTTATCGTTGCCAACCGCTCTTTAATCGCCGAACATGTGATTTTAGAATATTTGGAGGAAAAAAACGAAGATATCGGCATTTCCGTTATTTTTGCTTCCGATACAAAGGAAAGTTTAACAGAAAACATTCATACACTTGTGCAATATATCAACGAACGGGATGGAGAAATTTTAATTCAGCACCGGAAAGCGGCGCATATTCCGTTTACGCTCGATGAACATACTCGGGAAGGAAACGAGCGGTTCGCCCGCCTATTGCGCTCTTTAGATCATCAAAGGGGAATGCACAACTCTATTCCAGAAAAAGTAACGTTTTTCGAATTACTTCAGGTGAAGAATGCGGAAGAGATAAATATTAAGGAAAATTGGATGACACATCAGTCTTCGCGCTCGCTGGCCGTTCCAATTGGACTAAAAGGCAAAAAAGACGTCGTGGAGCTGAACCTGCATGAAAAAGCGCACGGTCCGCACGGGCTTGTCGCGGGAACGACGGGGTCCGGGAAGAGTGAACTGCTGCAAACGTATATTTTGTCATTGGCGGCGCATTTTCACCCTCATGAAGTTGCGTTTTTGCTCATTGACTATAAGGGAGGCGGCATGGCGCAGCCGTTTAAAAACATTCCGCATTTATTAGGCACCATTACGAATATTCACGGCAGCAAAAACTTCAGCGCACGCGCGTTGGCTTCCATTAATAGTGAGCTGAAAAAGCGGCAGCGTTTGTTTGACCGCTACGAAGTCAATCATATCAATGATTACATGGATTTATATAAACAAGGCAAAGCGAAACAGCCTCTGCCTCATCTATTCTTAATCGCCGATGAATTTGCCGAATTAAAAAGCGAAGAACCGGACTTTATTCGCGAATTAGTGAGCGCGGCGCGGATTGGCCGCAGCTTAGGAGTTCATCTTATTTTAGCAACACAAAAGCCAAGAGGAGTCATCGACGAGCAAATTTGGAGCAATGCCCGCTTTCGTATCTGCTTGAAAGTGCAAGATGCCAGCGACAGCAAGGAAATATTGAAAAACGGAGATGCGGCTACCATTACCGTAACAGGCCGCGCTTATCTTCAAGTCGGGAATAATGAAGTATACGAACTGTTTCAATCGGCATGGAGCGGTGCGCCGTATATGGAAGAAGGCTTTGAATCAGAAGATGATATTTATATTGTCACCGACTTAGGACTTGTTCCCGTTTCGAATATTGATGCGAAAATGAAGAAAAACAAGAAAACACAAAAAACAGAAATTGAAATGGTTGTTCAAGAAATTATCAAGGCGCAGCAGCAACTCGGGATCGAAAAGCTGCCGAGCCCATGGCTGCCGCCGCTATCTACGCGCTTGCATCGCCCTGCCTTGCTAGAACGAGACACCGTTCATTTTCCGATTGGTCTAAAAGATGAACCTGAACTGCAGCGGCAATCGGACTACTTATATCAATGGCTTGAAGACGGAAATATCGGCATTTTTGGTTCTGCGGGATATGGGAAATCGACAACGGCGATGACATTGTTAATGAGCTTTGCGTCCGTCTATAGTCCGGAACAGCTTCATTATTACATTTTCGACTTTGGCAACAGCGCGCTGCTGCCGTTGCGGCAATTGCCGCATACCGCCGATTATTTCCGTTTTGACGATGGAAAGAAAATAGAAAAATTCATCAAGTTCATGAAAGAGGAAATGGAGCGGCGGAAACAACGGTTTATGGAAAAAGAAGTAAGCACCATCAAATTATATAACACGCTTTCTGAAGAAAAACTTCCGATTATTTTTATTGCAATTGACAATTTTGACCTTGTCAAAGAGGAAATGCCGGATTTGGAAACACAGCTTATTCAATATGCTCGAGACGGGCAGTCGCTTGGAATATTTTTGATAATGACGGCAACAAGAATTAGCGGAATTCGCCCTTCGCTTATGAACAATTTAAAAACAAAAATCGTTCATTATTTCCTTGACAGTTCGGAACGGTTTTCCATCATTGGACGAACTCCGTACGAGGTCGAACCCATTCCGGGGCGAGCGCTGGTAAAAAAAGAACAAGCGGTCTTAACGCAAATATATCTTCCAGCTGATGGAGATCATGACATCGCCGTGCACGAAAACGTAAAGCAAGAGATAACGAGATTAAAAGAGCGATATAAGGAAATGAAGACGCCAGAGCCTATTCCAATGCTTCCAGCGCAATTGCCATTTGCGGTCTTTGCCAAAACGTATGTGGGCGAGCCGCAGCCTGGCTTGATTCCGATTGGACTCGATGAAGAGACGGTTCGTCCGATCTCCCTTCGTATACAAACCAATCCGCATTGTCTTGTAGTAGGACAGTCGCGCAAAGGAAAGACGAATGTGATCAAAGTGATATTGGAATCATTGCTCGCCCAGCCGACAGCAGGCATCGGGCTGTTTGATGGAGTTGACCGTGGACTTGCTTTATACGCTAATAAAGAAAACGTCGTCTATATAGAAGCAAAGGAGCAAATGCACCATTGGCTTGATGAAGTAAACGGAATATTGCAAAAGAGAGAGGAAGAGTATTTAGCGGCAATTAGGAAAGTGAATGTTCATGGGCAATCCTTTTCACCGGTTGTTTTTGTCGCGGATAGCCTTTCCCGGTTTCAGCAGTTTGTGGATAGTAAAACTCACGAGAGAATCGCGATGATGATGAAGCGATACAGCCATCTTGGATTTAGTGTCATTGTAGCAGGAAACGCGAATGAATTTATAAAGGGCTTTGATGCGCTGACAACGGAACTGAAACAAATTCGGCAAGCAATCCTTGTCATGAAAAAATCGGAACAAAGCTTGTTTGCACTGCCATTTACACGACACGAACCAGAAGTGGATCCGGGGTTTGGCTACTTTGTCTTAAATGGAAAAGAACAAAAAATACAAATCCCAAAAGTAGAATAAAGGAAATCAGGTGAATTATATGACGGAAAAAGGGAAAATCGTCCAGTTGATTGCGAAGATTGTGTTTATTGTTGCTCTTCCTGTACTATTCTTTACGTTCATTGGCCATAACCCAATGAAGGTAACGGAGAGGACAACGAACCGAATCGCGGTAGTCAACGAAGATTTAGGAGCCACTTACGATAAGAAAACATACGAATTCGGCAAAGAAATGATACCAGCCCTTGATGATGCTTCTACTTATCAATGGTCTGTCGTCAACCGCAGTCAGGCGGAAAAGGGGCTGGCGGACGGTCAATATGACGCTGTCGTTTATCTGCCATCCGATTTTTCCAGAAACATTTTAACGTTTAATGAAAAACAGCCGCTAAAGGCAACTGTTCAATATAAAATCCAGCCAAATCTTGAGGCGAAAAATCGGGAGCGGGTACAAAAAGAGTTAGAGGCAGCCAAAAATACAATCAATCAAAAGATGTCTACACTGTATTGGAGCTATGTCAGTCAAGCGATAGAAGATATTCGCAAAAAATTCAGCGCTATTTTGGAAAAAGAAATCGCTTTTCAAAAGACGATGTATGATTTTTACACCCCTAGTTCTACAAAATTAACAAAAGAGATCGAGAGTCAAAAGAAGATGCTTGAACAGCTGCTTTCGTCTTCGAAAAACGCCGAAAGCTCCTCCAACGATACGTTAAAAGGTTTGGAGCGGGCGAAAGCGGAGATTGCTTCGTTTATCGAGGATATTCAGGAGTATAAAGAATATCAGCAACGGCAGCATGATCTCATCCAAGAAGGAATTCATCAGTATGAAATGATGGTGAGTCAAGGAATACGTTCCGTCGTAGAACGGCCATGGAATGTCAAACCGGAGTTGAAATTAAATGGCCAAACCTTGCTCGAATCTGTGTCCACACTGCGTAATACGGTTGCGAACAGCCATACGGCATTGACGAATCTCTATGACCAGCTGGAAAATGCCAACGTTGATGAACGACTGTTGGAGTCGCAAAAAGATCTCATCCGTCAGTATCAACAACAAACAGATACAAAGACATTGGACGAAGTGCAGCAAAAACTCATTTCGCTACGGCAGCAGCTGCAATCCGCCGCCACTCCATCAGCACCGAATGAACCGCCGGTACCGGGAGAGTTGCCGCAGCCGGCAGGGAACGGAGAGTGGCTGAATGCGCTCGAGCAGCAGCTGGCGTCTTTAAAGACCGAGCTGCAAACGGTAAAACCGCAACTCCCGCAAGAGACGCAGGAAGGGCAAGGTACATCGGAAAGCTGGGGGAATATTGACAATGTCATGAATCAGCTGGAAATAGAAATGCAAAAGGCAAAAGAAGCATGGCAAAAGCAGTTATCCCTCGAGCAGCAATGGCAGAAAAAATATGCGCAATTGGCCGCGCAGGCAAATGATGCCAATGGGCAATCGGAAGAAACAGTGGTTCAGCAAATTATCGCCAAAGAACAAGCTATTCTTCAGTCTCCGTCGTTATCTGAAGGACGAAAGCAACAATTATCAGCCTGCTTTCAGCCGGCTATCCAAAGCAGAAACATGAATGATCTTCTCGCCTATTTTGCTTGGTTATCGATTTTTGAGGATGCATTAAAGCGAACGGGGAATGTTGATGAAGCACTTGTGGATCAGCTGATTTTAAATTGGAAGGAAAAAGCGGAGATTTTCCAAACTTTATCGAACATTCATAGCGGAATTCAGCAGTTGCAGGGCGACTCAGCCGCTTCTTTGCAAGGTGCAGAAACGGCTGAAAATAACGTTCATTCTTTTGTTGAAGCAACGCTTGAATATATACGGCAATATGATGAAAATGTGGAAAAAGCGCAAAAAGAGTTGATGGGACAATTACAATCACTAAACGACGCCGCGAATGAAGTAACAGCACAGCTTCAGCAAACCATGGATCAAGAAGAAACTATACAATCGACGCTAGGAGCCAACGATGGCGAATTTGTTATTACCATGCAGCAAAACACGATGCAAGACGTTGCACAAATTTCTGATTTAGTCACTTCCATTGCCAAAGGGCAAGACCGGATGATCGATTATACAAATGATCTGCGTGACAAAGTGGCATCGGTCCAAGATCGGGCGGATGAGTTAAACAACAAATGGGCAGCCAATGTTAATACAACTAAACAAATTAAAAATGATGTCTATCATCTGCTAGACAATGCGATGGTAGACCAACAAGCAAACGGATATGTGTATGATTACTTAACCAATCCGGTACAAGTAAAAGGAGATATTCCGGAAGAGAAGACAACGTACACGCCGCCTGTCGTGATGTTTATCATTATTTTGCTCTGCGGCATGCTCATTGGGTTCTTCCTGCATTATTATTCTTCTGTTCCGCTTATGATGCAGGCTGCATTGCTCGTCATGATGAACTTACTTGTTGGTTTCATCATCAGCACATATGGATTGCGAATTTATCCGATGCAAGATGTGCAGGCCCTCAAGTGGAGCATTTTTACCATCATCTTATTATTTTTCTGTTCCGCCATTGTTCGTTTGGCCTTTTTCATCGGACCGTTTACCGGCTGGGTGCTCGGAGTCGGCTTAATCCTGTTTTTCATTACTCCATTACTCGACTTAGTATTGCCAAACTTTAGCTTTGATCATCCGATCTCAAAAACGTACATGTCGATTCAATATGGAGACCAGCAAGCATTTTATCCAGCTGTCATTACGTTAGGAGTTGTCACTCTATTCATGTCCGTTGTTCCGTTTTTGAAGCAGCGCCTAGCCGCTCTGCAGAAGGAGGAGGAAACATATGAAGGGTAGAGGACGCCTTGTGATGTTCTTTTTCCCCTTCCTCTGCTTTGTATTGGCTGCGATGGGGGGGACGGTTTACGCGGAAACGGACAAGTGGCCGGAAATTGAACCAAATCAATATCAACGGCAGAACATCGAATTACGTATGGATTACATTCATGAAGAGTCGCTGCTCGATGAAAAAAGAGATTTACCAGAGGTGCAAACATCGCTGACATTTCAAAGACCGACATCTTCTTTCTTTGAACAAACAAAAGCACAGTTATTTTTATCGGGTGAAAAAGAAACGAATACGATTGCCGCCAAAGCGGAGAAACTAGAATTGTTTTCTTCCATCGAAGAACAAACAGTTCCGTCTCATCAGCCATTGGATGAGGCGGAACAAACATCATCATCGTTTCTGCCATGGCTGTTCGGCTTTTTCATTTTCGGCTTTCTTATCGTCCTCTTCACGGTAATCGTTCCGCGTATGAAAAAGTTTGTTTCATAAATGGATATTTGCGGCATGTTTCACATCGCAGAATCATAGATAAGAAAAAGTCTCTATTTGTCATCTGGAAAAATAGGAATATATCATGATTTATCCTTGTGTTGCCATTTAAATAGCGTGTATATGGAGGAGAAACCAAGGTGGCGTCTTTATTGGAATCGGCTGAAAAAGAATTAAGACGTTGGGCCTATGAGATGATGATCGATTGTTTGCAATCTTATCAGGGACAGGTCAAAGAAGCGATGGAGGAATTTCAATATGGCTCTCGTGCCTTTTATCGCGCCAATGACGAGTATGCTCCGCATTGGCAGGGAGAATCGAGGGAAGCGTATGAATTGGTATACGGGGACTTGCGGCAAATTGAGGCACATATTTATGCGACCGCTGATGATCTTTTGCATGAAATAAGCAGGGAAATCGCCCGCCTTCGGCGAAAGATAGAGGAGCTGCAATGACGATGATTCGAGTCAATCCGGAAGAGCTAGAATCTGTAGCTGAGCATGTCCCCGATGCCGAAGACGGCTGCTCCCGTGCTCGGACCTCGCTTTCGTGGGAATTTCCATCGTTGGTGATGAAGATTCCCGGCATTAGCACTGATGCGATCGATAGTCTCAGAGATGAGCTGATTCATTGGCTCGACCGTTATGAAGAAAAGCTGAATGAAGCGGAAGAACTGCTGTACCGGACGGCCGCGGCAATAAGACAGGCAGACCAAACGCTTGCGGACAACATGAAAGAATTCGGTTTGGAGCTTCTTGGTTGGTATGATGTGCAGCGGGTGTTTGGGGAATATGATCCGCTGACAGGGGAACGGCTTTCATTTGGAGACCGCCTGCTAGCGGGGGGAATGTTATTGTTGTCCGTCATTCCTCCAGCCAAAGGAGCAGGCATCGCCGGCAAAGTGGGGATTAAAGGAGTGAAAGCGGCCGGAACCGCAGCGGATGTTTCGAAATGGATTTCGAAAACGAAAAACGTCCTGAATGTTGATAAAATCAAAGGGGCTTTACAAACGATCTATCACCAGGTCATCAAAGGGCCTATCACTGCAACGATCCGTTCGTTCAAACAGCAATGGGAACAACTTCTCGAAAATGTTGGCTCTGTCCTGATGGGACCACAGCCGGCCTTGGCAGGAGTCGGCGGCCCGACATCCCGCATGTGGATGAGCGGGGCTGAGAGGGAAGCCAAAGGAACGATGATGAATATCGTCAGCAGAACGAGGGATCAGGTGATTGGCAAGGGTATTGGCAAAGGTGAACAAATACTTGATAAGGTAAGAACGTATGAACAAGCTAGAAATAAAGCACTTGAATTAGTAGGGGATTTAGGTCCAAATTCAAAGCCATATATAGGTACTCTTAAATCTAGTGCAGGGTACGGAAAAGTTGTGGGTAGGCAATCTGCTGATGGAAAGGTTAGATGGAGATTAGACTACGACCCTAATAAAGGGCCACATATTAATGTAGAAGATTTTCGTGAGGGTAAAGGGCTTAAAGCTAAAAAATATGTAATACCTTTTGAAGGTAATAAAAGTACTTTTAAAACTTATTTAAAACACTTGAATAGATAAGGGTGAATTTGAATGACTTTATTAGATGAATGTATTGAAGCCTTAGGTGAAGATGCTGAAATTTTAATGAATAGTGAAAAAGAGAAAGTTCTTGATGCTTTGGAAAGCTCTTTTCCATTTGCTGAATGGGGGCGTATTGATTGGGACAAGGTTAGTAAAAAAGAAAATGTAAATACTGTAGATGATATAATAGCTTATCTAGAAAATTGTTACCAAAATTTTGATCCAGTTGTCTATATAATTTGGGACGAGGGGACTTTGCCCATTATCAAGTCTGATTTAAAAAAGGTTTTAGAAGTTATTGATGATGTTACGGCGGTTAGTTTTGATACTTGGATCTTTTCGCCAACTTCAGGATATGTAATAGAAATATATCATGAAGGGGAAGTGTGGGTTGGTATAAGATAGAAACTTGTAGTATGGTAATATAGAGCCTCAAAGGAGATATTAAATCTCTTTTGAGGTATTTTTTTAGCATATCTCGAATTATTTTATATACACTGTAACAATCATATATACAATAAATAACATTTGGGTCTTCACCATTTTCTGTGATTTCTACTCAATCCTAGAAACATGTTAGCTGGATGAAATAGGTTCATCAGTCAGGATCCTTCTTCCGCATACAGACCATGAAGTTGGTAGAATGGAAACAGTCAAGTGCTTTCCTTGACGGGTTCCATTCTGCCAACTATCATACCGATAGCGGAAGAAGGGAGCGCTTAGGCAGCCTGACTACCTGTAGTGTTCCCTGTACACTCCAGAAATACACGCAAACGAAACCGTTCTAGATTTCGATAGCTATATGCCCGGCGTTTGATGTTTTTGATCTTGTGATTCGTCCCCTCGATTCGGGCGTTCGTATATGGACACAAAAAGTAGGAAAGAATAGGCTCCTTCCACTTTTCAAGAGTGTTGGCTGCTTCCTGAAAAGAAACAAAAGGGCTCTGTTTGGCTAACTTAATCCATTCTTCCAAGCGTTCCTTTGCTTCGTTATATCCATCGGTTCGGTAAAAATCCCGAAACAACTCTTTCAGATAATAAACAATGGAAAGTACCGGATACTCCTCCAAGATATCGTCTAATCGAAGCCGTTGGTCCTTACGAAGCTTTTCACAGCCTTTTAAGAGAAGATATCGAGCCTTTTTCAATGGAGAAAATTCCTTTCTTGCTTGATCCAAGGCTTGTGTCACTTTTTGAACCACATGGTACTTATCGATGACAATCGAAGCAGATGGAAACAGGGCACGAACCGCCTTATGATAAGGTTCCCACATGTCAAGAATCACCGTTTGGACCATTTCTTTCGACAGGACATTTTGGCTCAACAAGTTGATGGCGGAGTCACATTGGCGATCGGCATGCATTCCCATGACCGATCCGGCTTTGGCATCCATCAATACGGTTTCATACTGATGTCCCTTTTTACAGCGATTTCATCTAAGCTAAGCACCATCTCTTCTTGAGAAGATGCTTCTATCGCTGTTTGACGATCTTTTGCTTTTTTCGATGCAATGAAGTAATAGATGCGCTCCAATGTCGTATATGGAATACGGTGCTTTCGGCTAACCTCTTGAATGGTGGAGCCTTCACAAAGTTCATACAAATACTCACAAAATCGATTGGTGTAGTGTTGATTGGGTTGAATCGATTCCAAAGAGGCGGAAAACACTTGGGAACAATTCCAGCACCGATAGCGCTTTACCTTTACAAACAAGTACACCGGTTGATGGAAAATCGCCAAATCCCGTACTTTTCTTGTCCGCCTGTCGTGGACAGAGGAAGTGGAAAACCCACAATGAGGGCAACGTTCCTGTGTCTCTGCTTTCTCTACATGAATCGCATAACCATAGGAAAGAAGTTCTTGTTTAATAACTTTAAATTCCGGCAATCCTAGTGGTATAGAAAGCACTTACGAGACCTCCTTAATGTTTATTTCACCGCTAACATTATTGCTAGGATCTCGTTAGTGCTTTCTCTTTTTTGTCACTAAATCACAAAATTTGGTGATGAACCTCATTAGTTATTAGATTACTTCTATTTTCAGCCTTGATGGGTTTTATGCCTTTCAAAGTTTCTTTTTTGGCGGAGGATACCCAGTGCCGAATAAGCCACTTTCTTCGTTACTAACAAAATATAACCCTAATTGTAAATTAGCATATTAATTTCGTTATTTTTTTCAGATTATTTTGGGGCTGTTTTCTGAAATTGCGCCAATCTTCATATTTATCCTGTGCCGGTACTCTTTTTTGTGAAATGAGAAAGGAAATTACCTAAATTTAGCGAAAGATAGAGGAGCTGCAATGACGACGATTCGAGTCAATCCGGAAGAGCTAGAATCTGTAGCTGAGCATGTCCCCGATGCCGAAGACGGCTGCTCCCGTGCTCGGACCTCGCTTTCGTGGGAATTTCCATCGTTGGTGATGAAGATTCCCGGCATTAGCACTGATGCGATCGATAGTCTCAGAGATGAGCTGATTCATTGGCTCGACCGTTATGAAGAAAAGCTGAATGAAGCGGAAGAACTGCTGTACCGGACGGCCGCGGCAATAAGACAGGCAGACCAAACGCTTGCCGATAACATGAAAGAATTTGGTCTGGAGCTTAGTGGCTGGTATGATGTGCAGCGATTGTTTGGAGAATACGACCCAATCACCGGAGAACGGATTACAGCAGGAGACCGTCTGCTTGCGGGGGGAATGCTATTATTGACCGTCATTCCTCCAGCCAAAGGAGCAGGCATCGCCGGCAAAGCAGGGATCAAAGGATTGAAAGCGGCAGAAACAGCAGCGGATGTTTCCAAATTGGTCTCGCAAACGAGACATGTTCTCCGCTATGATAAAATCGTGCCTGCCCTTCAAGCGGTATACCACCAAGTCGTAAAGGCACCGATTACCCAAACGATCCGTTCGTTCAAAAAGAAATGGGACGATCTTCTTGACAGCGTTCGATCTGTCCAACTGCAGCCGGCATTTGCCGGGATAGGGCCGGTATCTAGGGCAGGGGTGCGGGAGACCGCGGAAGAAGCCACTAACACGTTTAGACATTTCATGATTAAAAAATCTGACGAAGTTATTGAAGGGATGGTGAAAGCTGAACCTAGTAAGGTAGTAAACGTACTCGCTAATTTCCAAAGCAAAAAATTTGTAGTTGGGAATCAAACATTCCTGCTAGATAAACGAGGAATGAAGCACATTCTTGAAAGGCATCATCCTGAGTATTGGGATGGGTCAATAAAAGCAAAACAGACTTTTCTAAGGAAAGATATGTCCATTGATGAGATAGTGAATGCTATAGAAACTATTATAATGCAAAATCGAAATACCCTATTGAAAAATGGAACGACCTTTAGTTATCAAATAAAAGGAACCTATAATGGAATAGAATATGTAGTTGGTTTTAACAGAGGACGAGTTGGTCAATTTTATCCACTTGAATAGTAGGTGAGAAAATTGTTTTATGTAAATACTTTCATTTGTAGACCAGATAAAAAAATAAATGACCTATCACTTTTGAAGAATAATATTGAAAGTTATTTCGTGCCAATTACTGATACTAGAGAATTATTGAATATCGAAGAATTATTGGATTTTGAATATTTAAGTGGGGCAATTCTATTCAAATATGGTGAACAAATTTTGCTTGATGTTACATTATGGGATTTAGTTGATCAATTATGGGCGTATATATTAAATGTCCTTGAGAGTTTGTTACGTACAGGAAAAGGCGAGACTTACTTTCCAGATCAACCTGTCAAGCTCCAAATAAACTCAATATCTGAAGATTTAGTGCTTTATGAAATAGAGGCGAATGACCATATAAAAGTTGTATTGCCGAAAAGAGAGTTGGTTGAGGCTTTATTGCGGGGGGCCGATGACTTTTTTCAAAGTATGGAGAAGTGTTTCAAAGAGAAGTGTAATTATGAATATGAAATAGAGAAGATAAAAACTTTGAGAAGAACTCTTTTGAATCAATAGATTAGCGTGTTTCTATCTTCCAAGCGGAATCCATACACTTACCAGCTAAACAAACTCACCAGATAAATTTTGTAGGCTTATTCCCATTTACCATTTTAGAAGGAATAAGCCTTTTTTGCATGCTAGTTAGTAGATGAAAAACAGAGTTTAATTACTAGAACAGATATAGCATGAATAAAAAACTTTCGAGCAATGCGACAGGCAGACCAAACGCTTGCCGATAACATGAAAGAATTTGGTCTGGAGCTTAGTGGCTGGTATGATGTGCAGCGATTGTTTGGAGAATACGACCCAATCACCGGAGAACGGATTACAGCAGGAGACCGTCTGCTTGCGGGGGGAATGCTATTATTGACCGTCATTCCTCCAGCCAAAGGAGCAGGCATCGCCGGCAAAGCAGGGATCAAAGGATTGAAAGCGGCAGAAACAGCAGCGGATGTTTCCAATTGGTTTCGCAAACGAAACATGCTCTCCGCTATGATAAAGTTATTCCTGCCCTTCAAGCGGTATACCACCAAGTCGTAAAGGCACCGATTACCCAAACGATCCGTTCGTTCAAAGAGCAATGGGAAGATCTTCTTGCCAGCGTTCGAGCTGTCCAATGGCAGCCGGCATTTGCCGGGATAGGGCCGGTATCCAGGGCAGGGGTGCGGGAGACCGCGAAAGAAGCCGCCAGCTCCGTACGCTTTTCGATGAGTGAAGTCGGAGGTGAAGTGGGGAAAGGAACGGGGGATGCTGCATATAAGGGTACCAGTAAACTTTATAGAGGAGATAGTTTATTGAATTCACCTAAAAGACCTAATGGAGTTGGTAAGCCATTTATATCAGATTCAGGTAATTTAGTTCCTGCAAATAGTAAAGGTATATACAAAAATCGACAAGTTGCTGTTATAGAGCATATTTTAGGAGGTTACAGAAGGGGAGCAAAATCAAATAGTCCTTATATTAGTTTCACTAGTAATAAAGGTATTGTTAGAAATTATGGGGATTACTTGATAGAATTAGATATTTCTGCTTTGAGAAAAGCGATTAGATCAGGAGAAGTTAAAAATGTGGCCATTTTATCTCCAAAGCAGATTCGGAAATTAATTGAGAGAGATAGTTCTGTTTCTGATTTTTGGAAAAATAGAGCGTTAACTTGGACCACAAGAGACAATGAATATTTGATAAGAGGAGAAATACCTAAGCAAATTCATAAAAATTTCTCCTAAGGAGTGAGTATATTATGTTTTTATTATATTTCCAAGATGAATGTCTGGGTGAAATACAAGATATCAACACTGAAGGCATGTGGATGTATGGTAAACTTATACCTAATCAAAATATAGTAAAGTTTAAAGATTTTTTTAAGGCTCTTACGAGTGAAGAAAATGATTTTAAAGAAAGTGAATATAATGAAGAATGGTTGAAAGATGATAATTGGTTTATTGTGGATGATCATCAAAATAAAAGAGGAATTTATTTGCCAGCTGTGTATGAAGACGGAGAAATAAATTGGAGATGGAGGTAACTTGATTTAAAACAAAGACCTTGATAGGCTATATGCCTTCAAGGTTTTCTTTATATTTAAAACGAATTGTTGTTTAAAAATAAAGATTTTATAAAGTAAAGTGAAATTGAGCCAAGCTACTCATTGAAAAATACCTGGTATTATGTCAAAAACGTGTTGCAAAACGCATAACAAATGCATAAATGCACATAAAAAATCCACCACCTTGGAAATCATATACAGTGACCAAAACCAACTACCAAGGGGTGGACACTATTATGATTTCCAATTGGAACAGTGAACATGCATGGTCTTATGAAATCGATCCAATTTTAGAAGCATTATTTCGATATATCGATTCGCTGTCGTTGCCGGAAACGCCGTATGTGACAGGAAGACCGCCGGTGTCGAAAAAATCATTGTTGAAATGTTTCTTTTTGAAAACTTATTTTGCTATTGATTCCTTGCGAAAGTTAGTGCGCATCTTGCAGCGTTTTCGCTGTTTTCAGCGGGCTTGCGGGCTTAGTGAAGTCCTTCATCTGTCTACATTTTCCCGTGCGGCAAAGTGGTTTCGGGAACAGGGATTTCCTATTTTTCATGCACAGCTACTCAAAGATCTAGAAGTACGGTATCCCCAAATCGTGCTGATCGACAGCACGGCCCTTCGAAGCAGTCTTTACGATTCACAGGCAAAGTGGGGAGTGTCCACCCGATACCACTGGTTTAAAGGATATAAACTCCATCACTGCACCACTGCCGAGGAAATCATTTTATCTCATGTGTTGACTACAGCGAATCGGAATGATGCGGCAGTGGTACCAGCATTGCTCGCTTCTTTAGGGCAATGGGAGATTGAGTTCGTGTTAGGGGATGCCGCGTATGACAGCGAAAAGGTTCGACAAACAGCCGAACAAGCAGGAATCCTATTCCTTTCTCCCATCAACCGCCGCAATAGCGAGGAACGGAAAGATGCCTATGGCCGGGTTCTTCCTGTCTTGTTGAAAACGAGATTTGGCCAATGGCTGTTTGGGCTTCGCCGCGGGTTTGAACGGGTATTAACGAGTTAAAGAGCGATGGGGTGGAACAACCCCGATGGTATGGATTTCATCGATATTTACTGCATGTGTTATGTTGCATCCTTATGCATAACTTCGAGTTTTTACTCTAGTTTTGCAACACCATCAAATTAAAAACTGGAGAACAGAAAAATTCTGCAATTTTTATTTCTATTTTGACCTATCTTTTGCATAACAAATCACTCCGTAATAATCTACATGATGCGGTTGGTTTATCACCATAAAACGTATACAGAAAGATGGAGACCACAAGGCTGCAAAGCGTTTTTTGCAGAAAGCTTCGTGGTCTTTTCATGTTTTGACTCGATTCTCGATGATCTGTTGATTGATTTCATATTCCAATATGAGAATCAAGCCTTCTTCCAGAAGAAAGAGCGTATCCGAACGGATGCATATTCATTCGGCAATAATTCCGTGATCTTTGGCAGGTCATGCAGTCCATAAACTTCAAGCGTTTGATTTTTATACAGTTCGCCTAACGACTTAAAGAAAATGTCTTTCGCTTGATAGGGTATTCCTTCTGCCATCCCTTCCTTCCCTCCTAATTTTTAATGATATAATTCCTCTTCTGACTATTGAAAACATATAAGGAAAATAGGCGATTCGGTTCAAAGGGTATATCCGTATTCAATCAGAGTATACTTTTCCATTTCTGTGAAAATAATAGTAAAAAAATCGTGAAGCAGTGAAGCGGGATGATTGAAAATGAATAATGATAAAATTGCTCCAAAACAAGCGATCATCATTTTTATGTTGAGCAGCGGGCTTGTCAATCATGTAATGGTGATTCCGGTTTTGTTGGAAGTATCGGGACGAGACGCTTGGGTTTCTGTCGTTTTCACTTCTTTTCTTTACGCTGGCTGGATTGTTTTCCTTTATTGGATTGTGAAAAACATGAATGGGGCCCCTTTTTTTGAATGGATCAGTGAAAGGTTCGGTTCATTTTTAGCATGGTTGTTATCGCTGATGGTTGCGATATTTCTTTTTTTAATGATGTTTATTACATTCAAAGATACGTTGACTTGGACGATTACGTCGTACTTTCCGCAAACACCGATCATCATATTAGGGTTGTTGTTTGCGGTGATCGGGTATATTTGTGCTTCGTCCAATATTCAATCGTTGGCGATATCGGCCGCTGTCATTTTATTTTTTGTCCTCATTCTCGGCTTTTTCGTCATGACGGCCAATTTTATGTATAAAGACTATACCAGATTGTTTCCGATTTTTGAAAAAGGGGTTTCCCCAGCACTGCGAGGCATCATTTATATCGGAGGCGGCTTGGCAGAAATGGCGCTCATCATCTTTTTACAACACCGCATTTCTCCATCCATTCGATTAAAAAGCATGTTGCTATTAGGATTGATTCTGGTGGTCTTAACGCTAGGCCCGCTCATAGGGAGCATTACCATTTTCGGTGTGTCGGAGGCAAGTCATCAACGCTATCCAGCCTATGAACAATGGCGGCTGTTGCAAATTGGCAAATATATTTCCCATGTTGATTTTTTCTCGATTTATCAATGGTTGTCTGGGACATTAATTCGTATTTCCATTTTGTTATATCTCATCGCCGATCTCTTTCCGATTCAAACATCGCATCGAAAATGGCTATTGCGAATTCTCTCCCTGTTATTAGTGGCAACGTCTCTGAAACGAATTGGAGATGCCGAACTTTACTCTTTTATTAAGCATATTTATTTTCCAGCTGCTTTATGTTTTTTTATCAGCTTATCTCTTCTCATGGGGCTTTTTATTTTTATAAAAAGGGAAGGATAAAAGATGCCGCACGAAATACCATTACAACAAAGCAATCTGGATCAGCTCGTTTCCTTTTTTGCGAAACATAGCGATGTCAACATTCATTTTATCGATCCGTTCGTCGTTTTATACTGTGAATCGGTTGTGAATAAGGAACTGTTAAGTGAACATATCGATCCGAAACTGCAAAAAGCAGCTCAAGATATTCAGAACTTTCATTTTTTCCTGCAATCACTGCAATGCCAGACGATGCCAGAATCGATCACGCTTCATGAAGTGGCGGAAAAAGTATTCGACGGGTTTCTCATCGTGTGCTTTTTTGAAAAAAATTATTTTGTCGCGATCGATGCTGCGGAGAAACCAAAACGGTCATTAGAAGAATCGAAATCGGAAGTCGCGATTCGCGGACCGCGTGAAGGATTTGTGGAAGATGTGGAAACGAATATTGCTCTTTTGCGCAAACGGTTAAAAACATCGCATTTGTGTTATCAAAAGTTTATTCTTGGCGCCGAAACGAAGACGACAGTTGCCTTGTTATACCTTGACGACGTGATGAATGAACAACTGTTAAACGAAGTGGTCCGCCGGCTAAAGAAAGTGGAATTTGATGGTATTTATTCGGTGACGCAGCTTGAAAGTTTAATCGAAGATGACCCGGCTTCCATCGTTCCGATAATCGCTGATTCCACGCGTCCGGATTTTGTAGTGGCATCTTTATTAAAAGGAAGATTTGCGATTTTGGTGGACGGCAACCCTGCGGCGATCATTGGACCGACTAATTTGACTTTTTTATTAAAATCGCCGGAAGATCTCCATTTTCCGTATTATATCGTGTCATTCAGCCGCTTTTTCCGCTTAATGGGATTAATGATGGCCGTGTTTTTGCCGGGATTTTGGACAGCGCTTATTTCATACCATCAAGATCAGATTCCGTTTCCGCTTTTAGCGACGGTCACGATGGCGCGCCTCGGCTTGCCGTTTCCGGCACCGATGGAACTTATTATTGTATTTACATTGCTCGAAATATTTCGCGAGGCAGGAGCGCGGTTGCCTTCTTCCATCGGGCAAACGTTGACGGTGGTCGGCGGTCTCATTATTGGGGATGCTGCTATTCGGGCGGGTTTTATTTCCCCGTCCGTTGTCGTGATTGTCGCGCTGTCGACACTGGCCAGCTATACAATCAGCAACCAATCGTTAGCGGGATCGGTGACGTTGTTGCGCATGGGGTGTCTGCTTTTATCTGCTTTGTTAGGACTATTCGGTTTTTTCGCTTCGTTCTTTATCATCGTCATTTATTTTTCAAAGCTTCGTTCATTCGGTGTTCCGTATTTAGCGTTATTTAGTTGGTACGGGTTAACATGGAGAGATGCCATTCACACCTTCTTAAAGCCGACCTCACACTTTTCCGACCGCATGCCGAAGTTTTTGCAAACGAAGAAAAAAGGGGGCACAACATGAAGCGAAAGTTTGTTTTATTGGCGATTATCGGGGCGATGGGACTGCTTAGTGGTTGTTGGAATATAAAGGAAATACAGGATATTAATTATGTAACGGCGATCGGGATTGATTTTAACCAGGAGCGAAAAACATTTACTGTTTTTGCACAAATTTTGGATTTTTCCAATGTCGCCAAATTGGAAACAGGCTTTCCGGACAAGTCCCCCCCTATCTGGATTGGAAAAAGCGAAGGAAAAACGATTCAAGACGCAATTGATTCGTTAACAACCGATGCGCAACAACGCTTGTTTTGGGGTCATATTTCGGTGATTGTCTTATCCGAGCAGGTGCTGAAAAATTGTCTGAAACAATCGATTGATTTTGTGAATCGATATCGGGAGATTCGTTATAATATTTGGCTGTTTAGCACAAGGGACAAAATCGATAACATTTTTCGCACTAAGTCGTTTTTCAAGCTTTCGGCGCTGTCCAATATACTGCACGAACCGAATGAACTATATCGCCAGCGTTCCTACATCCTTCCTATTCATTTTTTTGAATATTTGGCGGAGGCATCGACGCCTAACCAAACAGTATATATTCCTTCCATAAGCCTTTCGGATGAACATTGGAAGGCCGATCATAAGCCAAAAGAGCTGTTAAAAATATCGGGGGCTCATTTTTTGATTAACAATCGATTAATGGGGTGGCTTCCAGAGTCAAAGTTAACGGGGATGAGATGGCTGGAGAAGGAGGTGCAAAGATCACAAGTGACGTTGTTGGAAAAAGATGAGCCGATTGCGTCGATTATGGTTGAAAATTTACGTATTTCCGCCAAGAAAAAGGAAGGTGAAAAAATATCGCTTCGTGTGCACGGAAAAGGGATTATGAATGAAAAGCTATCTTCCGCTTCCTTGAAAACGATCGAACGAAAAACAGAAAAAGCGATCGCTTCGGAAATTTTGCGTACGTATCGACAAGGATTAAAGATTCATGCGGATGTGTTAGGAGTCAACAATTGGCTCGAGAGAAGAAAATGGATCGGAAAAAAAACGATCGTTTTTCCATATGAAATAGCGAAGTTGGATGTAGACATTAACATCATCAGCACCGGAAAACTAAAGAATAAAGAGGCGAATTTGTCGCAATGAGGGGGAGGGGAACTACATAACCACCAAGTGAAGCTTCGAATCGGTTCATTCCGAGGCTTCACTTTTCTTTTCTTATGATTGATTGGATAGGAATACCTAAAATTTGGCATACTGATTGGGAATGATCTCTTTTTAGGTCAAGCAGTTAAAATTTTCTTCGTGATAGCAAAAAAATGAACGATAAAAGCATAAAAAAGAGCCATATTGCTTCCCCTTTTTCAAAGCAATAAACTTTTTTAAGAATTCATTTTCTGCTTTTAGTTTTCGCTTTTCTTCCTCTACTGTTAGTGGCTTCTTTCTTGGACGACCCCGTTTAGTGGAAATGGTTTTTCCTCTAAGTTCTTTTAGTCCTTCTTCTCCATACTGTTGATAGTTCTTTACCCAAATACGTACCCTTTTAGGATCTTTTATCCCCATTCTCTTGGCCACTTTTCGATACCCTAATTGTTCATTCAAATACATCGTCACTGCACGTAATTTAAATTCAAAATTATAGCTTGTGTATTTTGCATCTGATTTATTCAAAAAAATCCCTTCTATATTGAAGTGACCCCTGTCAAGTAGACAGGAATAAAAAAGCACATTTAAGCAGCCTGAGTCCTATATTCTAAGGACTCAGGTTATTTAATTTCTTTTGGAAACGTTGATGGTTATAAAAACGAATATATTTGTGTACGGCATCTTTCACCTCTTCGGCCGTGCGGAAAGAGTACAGATTAAAACACTCTGCCTTGAAATGGCTGAAGAAGTTTTCTATGCAGGCATTGTCCAAACAGTTTCCTTTCCTGGACATACTGGCCTTTATATTGTATCTTTTTAGTAGATTATTGTATTGACGGGATGTATACTGGAACCCCTGATCACTATGAAGGAGGAGTCCATTCACATTCCGTTTTTTTATGGCCTTTTTTAGCGTGTCGATGACCAATTTGATATCATTTCTTTGGCTGATATGGCAGGCCACGATTTCATTGTTGTATAGATCTTTAATGGCGGACAATAGAGCTTTTTCCTATTAAAAATTAAATAGGTAATATCTGTAACCCATTTCTCATTTGGCTTTGACGCGTGGAAATCTCAGTTTAGATGGTTGTCCGAAATCACATAAGGCTCTCTCTTTCCGTAATAAGGCCGTTTCTTCCGAATCACCGCCCGGATTCCCATCTCCCTCATCAGCCTTTGTACTCGTTTATGATTGATATTCAGTTGGTATTTCCGTTTCAGCCAGACTTTGACTCTCCGATATCCATAGATTTCTTTCCGTTCTTCATAGCACTCCTTGATTTTTTCTTTAGCTGCTCGTCTTCCAATTGCTTCGGAGAAAGGCATTCCTGTCGTTTTACCCACTTGTAATATCCGCTTCGAGACACGCCTACTATCTCACATAATGGTTGAATCGAACCATAATACCTGGCCATTTCTTGAATGATCGCGAACTTCTTGTGAGCCGGTACTGCTTCCATTCCCCTTTTCCCTCTTTAAGAGCTTTTTTAGCATCTCTACTTCCGCCTCAAGACACTTGATTTTCATTTCAGGATCTTCCGGACGAGTTCTCGGCCTTCCTTTATTTAGTCCTTTCGCTTTACCCTGTTTTTCCTCCAGACCTTGTATTCCTTCCTGTTCATAGCGTTTCACCCATCGACGTAATCCCTAATTCTTTCGCCACCGTTTTGTATCCCATGCCCTCTTTCCAATATAAATCCACCGCTTTCTTTTTAAACTTTGCATCATATGTTTTTCGTATTTTTCCATAGAAAATCCCCTTATAGTAGACAGATTAATTGGCTTTCTTTTTTCTGTCTACTATAGGGGGATCATATCAGGATGTATCCGGTCTTTTATTTTTTAGGTTCTATTAAAGAATATTGTTGATTTTCTTGTTAGACTAGAAGCAGGATAGTTTAAGAAACAGTTATAAAAATAATCCTATTTTTATGGAGGATTGATGATGTATAAAATTTTGTGTAAAGCATTTTGCTAGATCAAAAGAAAAAAGGTAGGGTATTCTCTGATTTGGACCAAAACATTCCAGAGAAAGGAGAACCCTACCTAGTCTAAAAGTATATCGAATGTCGACTGGGCTCATCAACTGGAAAGTGTTATTCGTCAGTTTGTAAAGGAAAAATTAGAACTGATCATACGGGAAGAAATCAAGAATTTCCTCGAAATAGAACAGGTCGGAACGTCGAATATGAGAAACGGCTACTATCAACGGAATCTAGATACGCAATATGGCCGGATTGAAGGCCTTTTGGTCCCAAGAGACCGAAACGGAGAATTTCAAACGCAACTGTTTGCCCCTTATCAACGCCACACCGGCTGGATCGAGGAAGCCATCATCAAAATGTATCAAAGTGGCATGAGTACGCGTGAAATTGGCAAGTTTATCGAACGAATTTTAGGAATGCTTATTCTCCAACGACGATCGGTCGTATTACCGATGTCGTGAAGGAAGACATCGAGAAATGGTACACTCGTCCTCTACACAAGCGTTATTCCGTCTTATATTTGGATGGTTTATACGTAAAACTTCGTCGCGAAACCGTGGAGAAAGAAGTCATTTATATGGTGTTAGGGGTGAATGAAGAAGGATATCGCGAAATTCTTGATTTCTTTGTGGGAGGACAAGAAAGCGCCTATGTATGGCAGGAAATTCCTCAAAATCTCTACCAAAGAGGCGTCCAGGAAGTGCTTCTGGGCGTATTCGATGGGCTACCGGGGTTGGAGGAAGCCTTTAAGGCGGTTTATCCGAAAGCCGATGTGCAGCGTTGTGTCGTTCACAAAGTCCGCAACACCCTCCGTCGTGTTCGGAAAAAAGATCAGTTCGAAATGGCGGAGGATCTGAAACTCATTTATCGATCTCCGAATAAAAAATTGCACTGGAGATGTTTCGGCAGTTTGAGCCAAAATGGTCCAGCAAGTGCCCAAGAGAAGTCCAATCTTGGGCCAATGAGTTGGATGTCCTCCTTACATTTATGGATTATCCAAACAGTATTCGAAGTGTGATTTATACGACGAATGCCATCGAACGAACAATCAAGGAGATTCGGAAACGTCTAAAGACGATGAACAGTTTGAGCAGTTTAGAAGCCGCGGAAAAAGTCGTGTATTGACCATCCAAGACTTTAATGAGAAATGGGCAGGACGAAAGTTACGAGGATTTGTCGAAGCGTATGAAGCCCTCGAGCGAATGTTTGAAGAACGTTATTGTTAACCAAATATTGTAAATAAACAAAATAAGGGAATTCACTCTTTCCACACAGGAGACTTGAATATTCAGTTTTCTGTGTGGAGGAAACTAGTTCCCTATTCATTCTAAATCTATTTCAGAGAAATCCTAACCCCCATTATATTACACAAAATTCTTGACGGTACCCTCACCTATAAGGTCTTTAATAAGAAAATTGTAAAGCCTACCGAAATTGATGTAATTTATCCAATTAAGAATAAGTCCATGGTTACGTTAGTTACGTGTTATCCCAAATACTCAGATAAACAAAGGCTGATTGTTTTTACTGAACTGGAGACAGAACAAATAAAGGATGGACGGAATAAATTTTAATGGGGATGTATGCCTGTCACCGTCCGAATTAATTATTACTATTTGCTTCACACATGCATGTGACTGTTCTACATTTGCGAAAGATGGTTTCACATTGTGTTCGGTACCTGTGGTCAATCTTCAAAAAATAGGCAATCACAATTTCGATATTAAGATGCAATATGCTCCCTAAATTCTACAAAGATAAGGAAAAAGTCCTGATTGCCATCTGGCAAAACAGGAATATATCATGATTTATCCTTATTTTACTTATGTTACCATTTAAATAGTGTGTAAATGGGGGGGAGGAAATCAACGTGTCGTCTTTATGGGAATCCACTGAAAAAGAATTGAAACGTTGGGCCTACGAGACGATGATCGATTGCCTCGAGTCCTATCAGGGGCAAGTCAAAGAAGCGATAGAGGAGTTTCATCAAGGCACTCATGCCTTTTATCGCGCAAATGAGGAGTATGTTCCGTATTGGCAGGGAGAGTCGAGGGAAGCGTATGAATTGGTATACGGGGACTTGCGGCAAATCGAAGCACATATTTATGCGACCGCTGATGATCTTTTGCATGAAATTAGCAGGGAAATCGCCCGCCTTCGGCGAAAAATAGAGGAGTTGCAATGACGACGATACGAATCAAGCCAGAAGAGCTGGAAGCCGTAGCCGAGCATGTCCCTGACGCGGAAGACGCCTGCTGTCGTGCGCGAACCTCGCTTTCCTGGGAACTACCCTCTTTAGTGATAGAGATTACCGGCCTCGGTTCTGATGCCATCCATGAGCTTAAAGATGAGCTGGTTCATTGGCTCGACCGCTATGAAGAAAAGCTGAATGAAGCGGAAGAACTGCTGTACCGGACGGCCGCGGCAATAAGACAGGCAGACCAAACGCTTGCGGACAACATGAAAGAATTCGGTTTGGAGCTTCTTGGCTGGTATGATGTGCAGCGGATGTTTGGGGAATATGATCCGCTGACAGGGGAACGGCTTTCATTTGGAGATCGCCTGCTAGCGGGGGGAATGTTATTGTTGTCCGTCATTCCTCCAGCCAAAGGAGCAGGCATCGCCGGCAAAGTGGGGATTAAAGGAGTGAAAGCGGCCGGAACCGCAGCGGATGTTTCGGAATGGATTTCGAAAACAAAAAACGTCCTGAATGTTGATAAAATCAAAGGGGCTTTACAAACGATCTATCACCAGGTCATCAAAGGGCCTATCACTGCAACCATCCGATCGTTCAAACAGCAATGGGAGCAACTTCTCGAAAATATTGGCTCTGTCCTAATGGGACCACAGCCGGCCTTGGCAGGAGTCGGCGGCCCGACATCCCGCATGTGGATGAGCGGGGCCAAGAGGGGAACAAAAGGAACGACGATGAATATCGTCGGCAGAACGGGAGATGAGGTAGGTAAGGGTGCAGGTAAAACAGTTGATGATTTAATTAAAGATGCTAAGCCTGGAAGGGCAACAAAAGGAAGAACTACTCAGTATGAGTTATCAGGTGGATTTAATCAGGCAGTAAACGACTTTTATTCACTCAACCCTAAAATTACGAAGAATACTCCTGACCTCAAAGTCGGTATTTTACAGGATGGGAGAACGGTTATTGTTAGAACCAAAAGTAGTGATGGCCGTCCTACACTTGAAATTCAAGACGGCAAGAAGAAAATAAAGTTTCGTTACTAGAAAACAAACATGGAGGAAAGTTTTATGGAACAATGGGAAAGATGGGTACCGCTAGATGATATACCTTCAACAATTTATAATGATATGTTTTTAGATGGCAAAGATGGTGTGATTTTAGAATTTAGCGATGAAAATTGTGAAAGAAAAGTGGTAGTGAATTTTGAAGAGGGAGTATTATCGTATAGAAATACTGATGAAGGTTCATTATTAGAAACGCTAAATTATTTAGACCAGCATTATGGTACAGATTTTTATAGTAATTGGTCTTTATTTAAAGTAAAAAACTCAGAATACTTGAATTGGTTTCATAAAGAAAGTTGTGGTATATACGAGTCAGGAGAGGTAGAACACTATGTATTTTTAACACCTAATGATGTAATTGAAATCCTATCGATATCCCCTCCTAGTATTACGGTAAAGTAATTTTGTTATAGTGAGTAAAGCAAGACCTTTGATACATCGATCAATTAACAATCCCCTTGAATTTGATTCAAGGGGATTTCTAGTATTATGTCAAGGATAAAAGAAACTGGCAATATGAGTAATATGAAGCCTCAAAGGAGATATGAACTCTCTTTTGAGGCATTTTATGATAGAATTTCTGGATTATATACCGTTGACTTGAGGATTCGGCCACATTGATGAATTTGAAGCTCGTCACATACTTTTCTAACGATGAATTAGATAGTTCTGCTTGGAGAAAAGCGATTTGATCAGGAAAAATGGAAAATGCGTCCATTTTATCCCCGAAGCAAATTCGGAAATTCATTGAGAGAGACAAATTCAATGGGAGATATAATCGTTTGGGAAAAGGGCAGATATTTAAACCTGTTGAACTTTAGAAAAAATGAGGTACATGTTATTTCAGCTGGATTTGATTTTTTCTTTGAGGATTTAAACGATGAGGCCTTTTTAGATGAGGAATTAAATTGGTTTCCTTATCCAGAGGCGGTTAGGAGATATGGGGAACCAGAGTTTGATGAATGTTTTGGCTATGTAACTCTTCTTGGATTAGGTGGGCCAGAAAAAGTAGAGAACTTGAAAAAGGTTAAACTGATTGAGCATATTTATTTAATTACCCAATTTATGGGACCTATAGAATAAGTTATTAGAATCTCTTAACTTGGTCAATCAATATTCAGCAAAACATTATCATTAGTTATTAGATTACTTCTATTTTCAGCCTTGATGGGTTTTATGCCTTTCAAGGTTTCTTTTTTGGCGGAAGATACCCAGTGCCGAATAAGCCACTTTCTTCGTTACTAACAAAATATAACCCTAATTGTAAATTAGCATATTAATTTCGTTATCTTTTTTTCAGATTATTTTGGGGCTGTTTTCTGAAATTGCGCCAATCTTCATATTTATCCTGTGCCGATACTCTTTTTTATGAAATGAGAAAGGAAATTACCTAAATTTAGCGAAAGATAGAGGAGCTGCAATGACGACGATTCGAGTCAGTCCGGAAGAGCTGGAAGCTGTAGCCGAGCATGTCCCTGATGCGGAAGACGCCTGCTGTCGTGCGCGAACCTCGCTTTCGTGGGAATTTCCATCGTTGGTGATGAAGATTCCCGGCATTAGCACTGATGCGATCGATAGTCTCAGAGATGAGCCGATTCATTGGCTCGACCGCTATGAAGAAAAGCTGAATGAAGCGGAGGAACTGCTGTATCGAACAGCCGCGGCAATAAGACAGGCAGACCAAACGCTTGCGGACAACATGAAAGAATTCGGTTTGGAGCTTCTTGGTTGGTATGATGTGCAGCGGGTGTTTGGGGAATATGATCCGCTGACAGGGGAACGGCTTTCATTTGGAGACCGCTTGCTAGCGGGGGGAATGTTATTGTTGTCCGTCATTCCTCCAGCCAAAAGAGCAGGTGTCGCCAGTAAAGCCGCGATCAAAGAAGCGAAAGCAGCCGGAACTATAGCGGAGTTTCGAAATGGATTTCGAAAACGAGAAACGTCCTGAATGTTAATAAAATCAAAGGGGTCTTACAAACGATCTATCACCAAGTCATCAAAGGATCCATCACTGCAACGATCCGCTCGTTCAAACAGCAATTGGATAACTTTCTTAAAAATGTTGGTTCTGTCCTAATGGGACTACAGCCGGCCTTGGCAGGAGTCGGCGGTCCGACATCCCGCATGTGGATGAGCGGGGCCAAGAGGGGAACAAAAGGAACGACGATGAATATCGTCGGCAGAACGGGAGCCAGTAAGGGTATAGGCAAAGCAGATCCAGATTTAATACGGAAGATCGATGTTGATTTTCTTGATAGGATGGAAGCTGCTGGCGGACATACTATAGATAGACGTGTGTCAAAAACAAACGAAGAACTTATTAAAAAAGCCATTCAAGAAGATGTAGAAGCAGCTACTACGTTTACCAATAAGCAGACAGCCATTAAAGCTATTCAGGAAAACTTGCGCAAGAATGCTGATGATATTGCGAAATGGCTAAATGAATCTGATACGGGAAGAAAAATATTCGATGTATCACACAATCATCCAATAGGAAAAGGGGTTCTTAGAGATAAAAAACATGTCGTTTATAACCTAACCAATTCTAGAGTAGTATTGATTAGGGATTCAACACAGGAGCTAGGATTCAGAATATTAACTGCATTTTCTATTGTTAAATAAAAATAGAGGGTGATATCATTGAACGAGGATCTGAAGTACGATACTTTTTAAATATTTTCTTGAATGTTATTTTAACCAAAGTGTATATGCCTTCAAGATTTTCTTATTTATCGCATGCGTTGAACGATGTGAAAGACCGTATTGGAACATCTAAAGATGGTCAAGGAACTGGATAAAGATAATAAAAAGGATAGGAGCCCAAAGCATTGGCGCCTATCCTTTCGTTTTGCTCGGCCTTACGCCTTTGTCGTCACGTCATCTGGAACTTGCAAGCCAAGCCCTTCGGCAACGCGGCGGCCATAGTCAGGATCGGCTTTATAGAAGTGGCGGATTTGCCGCAATTTAATTTCTTCTTTCGTGACTTGTTTCATCGATTCGACGATGTTTTTCACTAAGCGGGCTTTTTCTTCTTCGCTCATGAGACGGTACAAGTCGCCGGCTTGTGTATAATGGTCATCGTCATCATACGGCACGCTTTCCGCCAAACCGGATACCGGGAACGGTGTTGTTTTATGCTCCGGCACTTCTGTCGGCCCGCCAAAGCTGTTCGGTTCATAGTAGACGGAACCGCCGCCGTTATTGTCAAAGCGCATAAAGCCATCGCGTTGGTAGTTGTTGACTTCGACACGCGGACGGTTGATCGGCAGCAAGTTATGGTTGACGCCGACGCGGTAGCGGTGTGCGTCCGCATAGGCGAACAAGCGCGCTTGCAGCATTTTATCCGGCGATGGTTCTACGCCAGGGACTAGGTTTCCAGGTGAGAATGTTGCTTGTTCGACTTCGGCAAAGTAGTTTTCCGGATTGCGGTTTAATACCATGCGGCCGACTTCGATTAACGGATAATCTTTATGCGACCAAACTTTTGTGACATCAAATGGATTGAAACGGTATGTTTTTGCGTCTTCTAGGGGCATGATTTGCACATATAATGTCCAGGATGGATAATCGCCGTTTTCAATCGCATTAAATAGATCTTCTGTATGGTAATCTGGATTTTCGCCGGCGATTTTTGCCGCTAGTTCCGGGTCCATGTTTTTGACGCCTTGATTGGTTTTAAAATGATATTTCACCCAAACCGCTTCACCGTCTTTATTCACCCATTTGAACGTATGGCTGCCGTAGCCGTTCATATGGCGGTATGTCAGCGGAATGCCGCGGTCGCCGAACAAATACGTTACTTGGTGCAGCGATTCTGGTGACAAGGACCAGAAATCCCACATCGCTGTTGGGTTTTTCAAATGGGTGCGCGGATCGCGTTTTTGCGTATGGATAAAATCAGGAAATTTAATCGCGTCGCGAATGAAGAAAATCGGTGTGTTGTTGCCGACGATGTCATAGTTCCCTTCTTCGGTATAAAATTTCACAGCAAAGCCGCGCGGGTCGCGGACAGTATCAGCGGAACCAAGCTCGCCAGCGACGGTAGAGAAGCGGACGAACACAGGCGTGCGTTTGCCGACGCCGTTAAACACTTTCGCTTTTGTGTATTTGGACATATCGTTTGTTACTTCAAAATAGCCGTGTGCGCCTGCGCCTTTCGCGTGAACGACACGTTCTGGAATTCTCTCTCTATTGAAGTGTGCTAGTTTTTCAAGAAGATGCACGTCTTGGATTAATGTCGGGCCAGGAGAACCGGCCGTAATCGAGTTTTGGTTATCGCCGACAGGAGCTCCCCAGCTGGTCGTCAGTTTTTTTTGCTCTGCCATTCTTCATTCTCCCTCCGTTCGATTTTCCTTTCACTAATAAATGATAACATTTCTCAAACAAAAGTCAATATTTTTTTATAATTATTTTAAATAGATATATATACTAAAGAGAGAATAAGTAGTATAAAATATTAATTTTCCATTTTGTCACTAAATTTTTCTTGCAAAATCGCTAAAAAGCGATGAACGCTTTTGGCAACATAGCGATCTTTTTCAATGATTGCCGCTGCTTCTGCTTCAATGGAAGAATCAATAATATCAAGCACGCAAATGTTTGGAAGGCGGAAAAAAGAAACGGTCGATTTGGGGACGATGGTTGCGCCGACCCCTTTGGAAACGAGAGAAAGCAAAATCGTCGCGTCAGGGCACTCGCAAATGACTTTTGGTTCGAAACCGTGGCGCCGGCATTCATGAATGACGAGTTCGTATTGTCCTTTTCCTTGGATGCGGTGAAGAAGAAGGAGAGGAACGTCGACAAACTCTTTCATATGCATATAACGTCTAGAAACGTTCCATTGCTTCGGGAGGACGGCGACATAAGGGTCGCTTGGCAAGCGAATCATTTCATAATGATACGAATCAATAGGAAGACGGACGATCCCAATGTCAATTTCCCGCTTCTTCAATAACTCACAGATAAAAAAACTATCTCCTTCACGCAGATGAAATTTCACATTTGGAAACGACTGATGAAAAGGCTGAATGATTTCCGATAAATAGAAAAAGCACGATTTGACACAGCCGATGGATAACACTCCATTTGTTCCTGCTTCGATTTCGCGGACTTCTAAAATGGCATCCTCTAACTGCTGAAGCAGCTGTTTTGCTTTTTCATATAAAATTTTTCCTGGCTGCGTTAACTCCAGCTTTTTTGCGTTTCGGTCCAATAATGTAACCCCTAACGTTTCCTCAAGCTGTTTGAGCTGCTGGCTTAATGGAGGCTGTGCCATATGCAGCTTTTTTGCCGCTTTTGTAATTTGGCCTTCCTCGACGATCGTCGTAAAATATTTTAAATGCCTGATATCGACCATCTTTCTCCCTCCATTAACATATATTTTTTATATGGCAAAGCAATATTTTTTATATTTTTCATATATGAAATCATATGTTATATTAATTTCAAAGATTCAGAAAATATCGATTAGAAAGAGAGGTGGGCGAGCCGATCAGTTTAGAAAGCGCTTACTATTGCAATTATACATGAACTTGGAAAAAGAATGTAGGAGGGAGTCAACAATGCCTGCAAAAACAGGGAAGGAATATATCGAACGGCTAAAAAAGGCGAAAAGCAGCGTTTATATTCACGGCGAAAAAGTAGAAGACGTAACTGAACATCCCGCGTTTAAAAACGTCATCCAGTCAATGGCCCGTCTATATGACCTCCAATATGAAAAGCCGGACAAAATGCTTTATACATCGCCAACGACAGGGAATCCAGTCGGCATGACGTATATCCAGCCGAAGACAAAAGAGGAGTTGATCGCCAGACGGGAAGCGACGCAGGAATGGGCGCGCACTTCGGCGGGCATGATGGGCCGTTCGCCAGACTACTTAAACGCGGAAGTGATGGCGATGGGCATCGCCAATGATCTTTTCGCCGAAGATGATCCGCTGTTTGCCGAGAATGCGAAAAACTATTACGAATACGCGCGCGAAAACGACATCAGCCTGACACATACGTTAATTCACCCGCAAATGAACCGCTCGAAAGCCCTTCACGAACAAAAAGACGCCAACGTTCCATTGCACTTAGTAGAAAAAAGAAAAGACGGCATTATCGTCAGCGGCATTCGCTTGCTGGCAACGCAAGGAGGCATTACCGATGAAATTTTGGTCTTCCCGTCCACGGTCAAAAAATCGGGCTCAGGGGAAGACCCATATTCGCTGGCCTTTGCAATCCCAAATAATACGCCAGGGGTTAAATTTATTTGCCGCGAAGCGTTTGATTACGGCAGAAACCATTGGGATCACCCTTTAGCTTCACGCTTTGAAGAGGGGGATGCGATCGTTTCCTTTGAAAACGTATTCGTGCCGTGGGAGCGCGTGTTTATCTGTGGAAATTCATCTATTTGCAACCGGACATTCCGCGAAACGAACGCGGTCGTTCATATGTCCCACCAAGTGGTGGCGAAAAATATCGTCAAAACCGAATTTATTCTTGGTGTAACGCTTTGCATCATGGATGCGATCGGCATCGACCAGTTCCAGCATGTCAAAGACAAAGGAACGGAAATTATGCTCGTGCTCGAGACCATGCGCAGCCATTTGTATCGCGCCGAACATAATGCAAAACCGGACCGCTGGGGAACCATGACGCCGGATTTTGCCGCTCTTGATGCGGCGAGAAACTGGTATCCGCGCATTTATCCGCGTCTTGCTGAAATTGTCCGCATTCTAGGCGCTTCCGGAATGATGGCGATTCCGACGGAGGCGGATTTCCAACATGAAGAGATTGGCGATATCGTGCGGCGCGCTATGCAGGGAGCGAATATCGATGGATATGAGCGCGTGCAATTGTTCCGCCTTGCCTGGGACATGACGATGAGCGCGTTTGGCAGCCGCCAGACACATTATGAATATTACTTTTTCGGCGATCCGATCCGCATGGGGATGGCTTATTTCGATGGTTACGAGAAAGATTACTATAAAAATTTAATTTATGAATTTTTAGGAACACCAAAAAGCGTCCATATTCCAGCCAATGCCCATTTAAATCCGTAAAGAGTAAGGGGGAGAGATGACATGGCGTTTTCCATTATCCGCTGTGCAAGAGCAGTATTGCATGTGACCGATTTAAACGCTTCCCGCGATTTTTATGAACGTGCATTGGGATTTGTCGTGACGGAAGCGGACGATATGCATCTATATTTGCGGGGATTAGAAGAGTATCATCATCATAGTTTGGTGCTCAAAAAAGCCAAGCAGCCCGGGGTGGAAGCGATCAGCTATAAAGTTTATTCCGAAGCGGACTTGGAAGAGTTATATCAATTTTTTGCCGGAAAACAAATGAACCCGAAATGGGTGGAAGCCGGTGAGCAACGCGCCGTCGGAAGGGCTTTCCGCGTTCAGGACGTATCAGGGCTGCCGCTGGAGTTTTTTGCGAACATGGAGACAGTGGAGCGCTTGTTGCAGCGCTATGATGTATATCGAGGGGCTCGGGTGCAGCGCATTGACCATTTTAACTGCGCAGTGACGGATGTGCAAAAAGCGTACGATTTTTATGTAAACGAGCTTGGCTTTGCCTGCTCGGAATATACGGAAACGGAAGACAAAAAATTATGGGCTGCTTGGCTGCACCGCAAGCAAAATGTGCACGATGTGGCATTTATGAATGGAAAAGGACCGCGTTTGCATCATATCGGCTTTTGGCTTTCCGACCAGCTTAGTCTGATTTACGCATGCGATGTGCTTGCGGCGATGGGATATGCGTCAAGCATTGAGCGCGGGCCGGGGCGCCACGGGCTTTCGAACGCCTTTTTCCTTTATTTGCGCGATCCAGACGGTCATCGGATTGAATTATACAATGGCGATTATTTAACGAGCGACCCGGATTTTAAGCCGATTCGCTGGGATATTAATGACCCGCGCCGACAAACGTTCTGGGGTCATCAGGCGCCGGACAGCTGGTTCGAGGAAGCATCGATCGTGCTGGATGTGCATAGCGGCAAGCCGGTTGAAGTAGGGGAGCCTGCGCTCGAGCAAATGAAACCAACTTTTATCATCTAAGAGAGAACGATGGTTACCATTGTTGCTATATGGATAGCCTGTCTACAGTGAAAAGTATGTAACGAATATCATATATGATTAATAGTTTAAAACATATATAATTTTATATATAATATAAACAAAATTCTGACAATGAAGCAGTGAGCGTGAATCGCTAGGAGGTTATCGCTTATGACCTATGAAGAAGTAAAACAAAGACTGCGGGGATCGATCACCCCCGTTATTACGCCTTTTGACAGCGAAGGGAATATCGATTTTGAAACGATGAAAAAATTGATTAACTGGCAGATTGAAAGCGGAAGCCACGGCATTTCCGTCACGGGTACATCCGGAGAGCCGAGCTCACTGACGCTGGAAGAGAGAAAAAAAGTGATAGAAACGGCCAAAAAGGCAATTAATGGGAGGGTGCCGTTTGTGCCGGCAACCGGCTCGACCAATCATGACGAAACGCTGGAACTGACGAAATTCGCGCAGGAAATCGGGGCGGATGCAGCGATGGTCATTGTTCCTTACTACAACCGCCCGTCCCAGCACGCGCTTTATAAACATTTTAAAGCGATTGCCGATGCGGTCGATATCCCGATTATTATTTATAACATTCCCGGCAGAACAGCCGTTAATTTAGAAGTGCGCACGATGGCGCGCTTGGTTGAGGATTGCCCAAATATCATCGGCGCGAAAGAGTCGAATAAAGATTTTGAACATGTCAACCGCGTTCTTTTGTATTGCGGCAGAGATTTTCTCTTATTCTCGGGCATTGAGCTATTATGCTATCCGATGCTGGCGATTGGCGGTGCGGGATCGATCAGCGCCACGGCCAACGTCGTTCCGGAAAAAGTGGCGCAAATGCATAACGCCTGGTTCGAAGGTGATGTAAAGCGAGCACAAGACCTTCATTTTGAACTGATGGAACTAAATGATGTGCTATTTATTGAAACAAATCCGGGTCCGGTGAAAGCGGCGCTTGGAATGATGGGGAAAATTACACCGAAACTGCGCTTGCCGCTGGATTTGCCGAGTGAAGAAAATCAAGAAAAAATCCGGAAAACATTGGTGAAATACGGGCTGTTAACCGAAGTAACGTCGTAACGGCGAAAGCGTGGTGAAACAAGATGGCTAAGGCGTTTTTTCGCCTAACTGGCATTCCTCATACGATGGAATCCGAAGTAAATGTCCAAAAGAATACGGTTATGATTCATGGAAAAGAATACGATGCGTGCCGGCTAAAATGGGAAGCACCGGAAATCGGCGCGATTTACGGTGTGCTTTTAAACTATAAAGACGAATGGAAAAAATTCCGCGAACAAATGACCAAACCGCCATATCATCAACCGCCTAAAGCTCCCATTTTGTATATGAAACCGGCCAATACGATCAACGTGCATGGCGGATGCGTGCCGCTCCCAAAAGGGGTGTATCAGTTGCAAGTCGGAGGAGCGCTCGGAGTGGTCATCGGCCGAACCGCCACAAAAGTCCGTAAAGGAGAGGCTTTCGATTATATTGCCGGATATACGATCGTCAACGATGTCGCGATCCCGCATGAAGCGATTTACCGTCCAGCTGTCAAAGAGCGAGCAAGGGACGGTTTTGCCCCGATCGGACCATGGATTATCGAAAAAAATGAGATAGATCATCCAGATGAACTGGATATCCGTGTTTTTGTCAATGGACAATTAGTCCAGCGGGATAATACGAAAAACTTGTTGCGCCCGATCGCTACCCTTTTAGAAGAGATTACAGAATTTATGACGTTGTACAAAGGCGATGTGCTGCTTGTCGGCGTGCCGGATGATGCGCCGCTTGTGCAGGCGGGCGACCATGTGCGCATTGAAATCGAAGAAGTTGGAAGTTTAGAAAATATCATTGTTCCGGAAGGAGACTGGGTAAAGGAGACAGGATATGATGAGACGTGCACGCATAGCGTTTAACGGAGCGGTCTGTGAAGCGGTCGTTGAAGAAAACGGGCAGCTTCGTTTGCCTAACGGCTGGGTTGTAAAAGAGGAGGAAGTAGTGTGGCTTCCTCCTGTAGAACCGCGCACCATTTTTGCGCTCGGGCTAAATTATGCCGATCATGCGAGCGAATTGTCGTTTTCTGCTCCAAAAGAGCCGCTTCTTTTCTTCAAAGGAAGAAATACGTTAATCGGCCATCGCAGCAAGACGCCAAGACCAGCCGATGCGACGTTTATGCATTACGAATGCGAGCTCGCCGTTGTGATTGGCAAAACGGCGCGCAATGTAAAGGCCGAAGAGGCGTACGATTATGTGCTCGGCTATACCGTTGCCAATGATTATGCGGTTCGCGATTATTTAGAAAATTATTATCGACCCAATTTCCGCGTGAAAAACCGCGATGCTTCGACGCCGCTTGGACCATGGATCGTGGATAAAGCCGATGTGGACGATCCCATGAACTTGACGTTGCGGACATATGTGAACGGAAACATCGTGCAGGAAGGAAATACGCGCGACATGATTTTTACGATTCCGTTTTTGATTGAATATATTAGCAGCTTTATGACATTGCAAGCAGGAGATATCATTCTGACGGGCACTCCGAAAGGAGCGGTGAACGTAGAGAGTGGCGATGAGGTGGTAACGGAAATTGAGCGAATCGGCCGTTTGATCAATTACGTTGTCTAGCAAAGGGGGCGGATCGATGCCTCATTTCATTTTAGAGTATACCGATAATCTTAGCGAAGAAGCAAATATTCGCGAGCTATTGCGGAAAATTCATGAAGTATTGATTTCACGTAGCGATTTGTTTCCGATCGGCGGCATTCGCTCACGGGCGATACCATTAAAAGAATATTACGTTGCCGACGGCACGGAGGATGACGCGTTTGTGCATGGTACGCTGAAAATCGGCGCCGGCCGCTCGGAGGAAGATAAACGGGCGGTATGCGAAGAAATATTCCGCGTGATGAAAGAACATTTCGCTCCATTGTTCGAAAAGCGTTATTTGGCTTTGTCTCTAGAATTATATGAATTTAGTGAAGCAGGGACTTACAAGCATAATAATATTCATCAGCGCTACCGAAAGCGATAATGGCCAGGAGGGGAATATATGGCAAGCAAAATAAGCAATGTGCTTCATTATATTAACGGTGAGTTTGTCGAAGGAACCGCAGGAAAATACTTCGAAAATATCAATCCTTTTACGAATGAGCCGATTAACCAAGTCGCAGAAGGATTCAAAGAGGATATTGACGCGGCGGTCCGTGCGGCGAAAGCAGCGTTTGAACATGGGCCGTGGCGGACGATGTCCGTTCATGAAAGAATGAAATACGTTTTACGCATCGCTGATCTTATCGAGAAATACGCGGATGACATTTCTTACTTGGAATCGCTAGATACGGGGATTCCGATCAGCCAGGCGCAAAAACAGGCAGCCCGCGCGGCGGAAAACTTTCGCTTTTACGCCGAAATGGTAAAAACCCGCATGGTCGGGGAGGCATATCATGTCGATGGGCAATTTCTTAACTATACGATTTATAAACCAGTTGGTGTCGCCGGGCTGATTACGCCATGGAACACGCCGTTTATGCTCGAGACGTGGAAGGTGGCGCCGGCGCTTGCGACCGGCAATACGGTGGTGCTGAAGCCGGCGGAATGGTCACCGCTTACGGCCAACAAGCTGGCGGAAATCATCCACGAAGCGGGGCTGCCAAAGGGAGTGTTTAACGTTGTCCACGGCTTTGGCGAAACGGCAGGTGCCGCGCTTGTCGCCCATCCTGATGTCCGCCTCATTTCCTTCACCGGCGAAACGAAAACAGGGGCGGAAATTATTAAAAACAGTGCCGATACATTGAAAAAGACATCGATGGAGCTTGGCGGAAAATCGCCGCTAATTGTGTTTGCGGATGCCGATTTGGAACGGGCGCTTGATGCGGCAGTTTGGGGCATTTTCTCCCTCAACGGCGAACGATGTACCGCCAACTCCCGCCTGTTTGTCGAACAATCAATTTACGATTCGTTTGTCGAGAAGCTAAAAGAAAGGGTAAACAATATTGTGATCGGCGACCCGATGGATCCAGCGACCGAACTCGGACCGCTGATTCACCGCGATCATTGGGAACGGGTTGTCAACTACATCGAGATCGCCAAGCAGGAAGGTGCGGAAGTGTATGCGGCAAGCGTGCCAGAGGAGCTGAAAAAAGGAAACTTTGTTCCGCCTACGCTGCTGCTAAACTGCCGCAATGACATGAAAGCGGCGCAGGAAGAAATTTTCGGTCCGGTAATGGCAGTTATGTCTTTTGAAACAGAAGAAGAAGTCATCCGCATGGCGAATGATGTGAAATACGGACTGGCGGCATACGTGTGGACGAACGATATGAAACGCGGCCATCGTATCGCCCAGGCGCTCGAAAGCGGCATGGCATGGATTAATTCACAAAACGTCAGAGATTTACGCATCCCGTTTGGCGGCACGAAGTACAGCGGGCTTGGCCGAGAAGGAGGGCATTACAGCTTTGATTTTTACACGGAAGTGCAAGTCGTTCATGTGGCGATCGGCGACCATCCAATTCCGAAATTCGGGAAAGCGAAGCAGCCTTCCACCGCTTCTGTCGAACGGCGATGAAAAGGTGTGCTTGTAAGCATATCACATATAGTATTATGATGATAGTATGGAAGCAAAAGTAAAAAACAAAACGAAGATTGCCTATGAATATATTCTTTCTCGTATCGAAAGCGGCGTCTACGGACCGGGATACCGGATTGTCATTGATCAAATTGCCAGAGAGCTGAATTTAAGCAGCATTCCGGTTCGCGAAGCGATCCGCCAGCTTGAAGCAGAGGGATGGATCCAGTATAAACCTTACACTGGCGCCGTCGTCAGCAATATTAACGAGAAAGAATATGTAGAAACGTTATCGGTTCTCGCGGTATTGGAAGGATACGCCACAGCGCTGAGCTCAAGCAATATGAAGGAGGGGACGATTCAGCAGCTAACCAAATTAAACGAAAAAATGGAGCAGGCGCTGCACGAATTTGAGTTTGAGCTATTTAGCGAACTGAATTACGAGTTTCATTCCCTTATTTACGAACATTGTGGCAATGCGTATTTAGAGGAGCAAATTAAACAAATTTGGCAGCGGATGAGACGAATCCGCGCCTATGGTTTCACCTTTGTGCCGCAACGGGCGAAAGAATCGATTAAAGAGCATACGGAAATTGTTCGTTTATTAAAAGAAAAAGCGCCGCCGAATGAGATCGAACATTTTGTCCGCCAACATAAGTTAAATACGGCTGAAGCCTTTAAACAACGCTAGCCTCTTCTTCATTCCACTAAAGCAGATCATGCTTTAGTGGAATGAGGAGTGAAAAGTTTTGTTTGCATTCATTCATATATCATTTCCTATATAAAAAGTTGAATCTTTCTGCCATGTTCGTTTTTACCTCTCTGTTCATGCAGAATTGGTGTCAACCGGCTGTGCATAAGTTTTTTTGAAAGCGTTGTCAAAAATTATTTCAAGGGGGATTGGAGAAAAGATGAGAAAATTTTTCTCCGTTGCGGTATTTCTTTTATTCGCTGTTATTCTTGTTGCGTGTGGGAAGGAACCTTCGAGCGGTTCTGAAGCGAAAGTGATTAAAATTGGCGGCATCTTCTCTGCTTCCGGGGGCGCTGCGCCATTAGGCAAGCCGGAGATGGAAACGATCAAGATGCTCGTCAAAGAATGGAATGAAAAGGGCGGCATTGACGGCAAAAAAATAGAGCTCATTGCATACGATGATAAGTCCGATCAAAATGAGGCGGTATTATCGACGAAGAAATTGATTGAACAAGAGAAAGTCACGGCGATTATTGGTGGCACGATTAGCGGCAATTCACTGGCGATGATTCCTCAAATTGAAAAAGCAGGCATTCCGTACATTTCCCTCGCTGCTAGCAAGCAAATTGTCAATCCGAATGATCATTCTCCGCGAAACTGGACGTTTAAAACCGCCCAAGGTGATGATATCGTCATTAATAAATTGTTAAGCTATTTGAAAGAACAGGGCTTGACCAAAGTGGCATGGCTGAATGTTGCTAATGCCTATGGAACAAGCGGACATGATGAGTTTAAACGGTTTGCTCCGGATTATGGCGTCGAAGCGGTCATCGAAGAAGAATTTGAGGCGACCGTAGACGATGCCAAAGCGATGCTGACGAGAGTGAAAAAAGCCAACCCGCAAGCGATTATCGTATGGGGAACCGCACAAGAATCGGCAGTTGTTACAAAAAATATTCATCAATTAGGCATTACTACACCGATTATTGAAAGCCACGGCATTGGCACGAAGAGTTTTATCGATTTAGCAGGGGAAGCAGCGAACGGAGTAATCTTTCCAGTCGGACGTATTTTAGTTGCAGAACAGCTTCCGGATAGTGACCCGCAAAAAGAAACGTTGCTGAAGTATAAGAAAGATTTTGAGAAAACGTATAACTATGAACCAACTACATTTGGCGGACATGCGTGGGATGCGTTCCATCTATTAGTGAATGCCATTAAAGAAGGAGGAACAGATAAAGAAAAAATAAGAAAAGCATTGGAAAATACGAAAAAATTTGTCGGGATATCGGGAGTCTTTAATATGGAGAAAGACGATCATACGGGATTAACTGCGGATAGTTTAGTAATGGTGCAGATCGAAGACGGAAAGTTTGTGCTTGCGGAGTAGTCAATGTGCGCAATAGGGGAATTAGACAGCTAATTCCTTTTCTTTTACATTTTTGATGAAAGGGAGGGAGCGGGACATGGATGGATGGAGCCAGTTTATACAGCTGTTTTTTTCCGGCTTGACAGTAGGCAGCATCTACGCTTTAGTGGCGCTTGGGTTTGTCATTACCTACAGCGTTACCGGCATTTTAAACCTCGCTCAGGGCGATTTTGCGATGCTTGGTGCGCTTCTTTGCATCACGTTTATCAACAGCGGTATTCCTTTTGTCATCGCTATATTGCTTAGCATTGTTGTCGTAATGGCGGTAGGGGGATTATTTGAACGATTAGCGATTCATCCAGCGAGAAACTCATCGATTGCAACGTTAATCATCATTACCATTGGAGCGGCCTTTGTTTTTCGGGGAATTGCCATTTTTATCTGGGGCACGCAGCCATATGCCTTGCGTCCGTTTACGGGAAATCACTCCTTAAACGTCGTTGGCGCCGTTATTCAAACGCAAAATCTATGGGCGATTGCCCTTTCTTTAGTCAGTTTCATCGCTTTATATATTTTCTTTAATAAAACCTATATAGGAAAAGCGGTGACCGCCTGTGTGGTGAATCCATTCGCCGCTCGCCTGATGGGGATCGAGCCGCGCAAAATGTCATTGGGGGCCGTGGCGGTCAGCGCGGGCCTCGGGGCGTTGGCGGGAATTGTAATTGCGCCTGTTTCCGGTGCTTCGTATGACATGGGAGTAATGATCGGGCTAAAGGCATTTATCGCCGCGGTGATTGGCGGGCTGACCAATGCACCTGCCGCTATTGCCGGCGCTTTTATCATCGGCATTTTAGAGGCGTTTACAGAAGGATATTTGTCCTCGGGATATAAAGATGCCATCAGCTTCGGATTGCTTTTGCTTGTGCTGTTCTTCATGCCAAACGGCATTTTCGCCAAGATGTCGGGAAAACGGGTATAGGGGGAAAGCGGCATGAAACTAGATGTAAAGAGAACTCACACCGGAAATGCAAAATGGTCGCTGCTGTTTACAGTCTTATTGCTTGGTCTTCCCCTTATCTTTTCAACGAATAACTATTTGTTAAGCACGCTTATTATGGTCGGGTTTTATACGATTGTAAGCACTGGCCTGACATTGCTCATGGGATATGCCGGACAAATCTCGCTAGGACAGGCGGCTTTTTATGGAATTGGTGCTTATACGTCCGCTTATTTAACAGCACATGCGGGTGTTTCGCCGTGGCTTGCCATGGCGGCAGGAGCAGCCGTCGCGGCGATGGTGGCGCTTATTGTCGGCATCCCTGCTTTTCGGCTGCGCGAACATTATTTAGCGTTAGCTACGTTAGGATTTGGTATCATTGTATTTACTTTTTTTAAAGAGTGGAAAGGTGTTACAGGGGGATTAAACGGATTTTTTGGCATTCCGCCCATTCAGCTATTTGGCTTCCCGTTGCAAACAGATTTTCAGTTTTATTACCTTGTATGGATTTTCGCTTTAATTGGCATTCTTTTTGCCCGTAATATCGTTCGCTCAAGGGTAGGAAGAGCGCTGCTATCGATTCATGGAAGCGAGATAGCGGCCAATTCTCTGGGGGTGAACATTACAAAATATAAGCTGCAAATCTTTATGATCAGCGCTGTTTACGCGTCTGTTGCCGGCAGTTTATATGCGCATTATGTTACATTTATTAATCCGGATCTATTTGGAATTGTCCCCTCTATTTATTTTTTAATTATGGTTGTCATCGGAGGGACCGGGAACGTCTGGGGCGGTTTGATCGGAGCAACGGTGTATGTATGTTTAGGGGAGCTGCTAAAGGAAATGGTTCCAATGTTTATTCCAAATGCGGGCGGCGAATTTGAGATTGTCTTTTTCGGCCTTTTGCTTGTTATTATTCTTATTTACATGCCAAATGGGCTGTCTCATTCTATATCCAGGGTGCTGAAACGAGTATCGTCGACATCGAGGCACAAAAAGAAGCTGATGTTGGTGGCGGAAAATGAGAATGCTGGCTCGGTGGGAGGCGAGCACTGATGAAAAAAAGTGTACTGTTGGAAATCGAACAACTGTCGAAATCGTTTGGTGGAGTTCATGCGGTACAAAATGTGTCCTTTTGCGTCCATGATCAAGAAATCGTTGCAATCATTGGACCGAACGGAGCGGGAAAAACGACATTGTTTAACATTGTTACTGGTATTCTTCCGCCAACAAGCGGTTCTGTTCTTTTCAAAGGGATGCCCGTCACCGGTAAAAAGCCATATCAGCTTGCGGCATTAGGCATAACGCGAACGTTTCAAAATCTTCAGGTGTTTACGAACATGACCGTTATTGAAAATGTGATGGTCGGAATGCATACGCGTCTGAAAACAGGAATATTCAGCGCTGGATTTCGTTTGCCACAGGTGTTCAAAGAAGAAAAACAAGCATTGAAACAGGCGATGGCTTACCTTGAACAAGTTGGCATCGCTCATCTTGCTTTTGAAAAAGCGGACATATTGCCATACGGGACACAGCGGTTAGTGGAAATTGCCAGAGCAGCCGCTTCCCACCCCTCTCTTATTTTGCTAGATGAACCGATGGCCGGATTAAACCCGCAAGAGTCCAAAAAGCTAGTGGATGTTTTATTAGCGATGAGAAACAGCGGCATAACCTTTCTTTTCGTTGAACACGATATGGAAACAGTGATGGCGATTGCCGACCGCGTCATTGTATTAGACTATGGAAAGAAAATTGCGGAAGGGTGCCCGGAGGAAATTGCCCAACATCCGGATGTCATTAAAGCGTATTTGGGGGAAGAGGAGGGGGCTTCATGCTGACGTTGAATCATTTACATGTATACCATGGCCATTTGCATGTGCTAAAGGGGATTTGCTTGCAAATCGGCAAAGGTGAAATAGTAGCGATTGTAGGAGCCAACGGAGCGGGAAAGAGCACGTTGCTGGGAACGATTGCAGGAGTATATTCGCCAAAAGCAGGAGAAATTATTTTTGAAAATGAACCACTCCCTTATGGAAAAGTCGAACAAATGGTGAAAAAAGGGATTTGTCTGGTCCCGGAACGCCGGCAAATTTTTGGTGATTTATCTGTCAAAGATAATTTACTGCTTGGTGCGTATCATCGATATCGGAATGATTTTCAACAAGTGATGAGAGATTATGAACATGTGCTTGAAGTTTTTCCAAAGCTAAAAACGATGCTGGACCGGCCGGGCGGATTGCTAAGCGGCGGGGAACAGCAGATGCTTGCCATCGGCCGGGGATTAATGGCGAAACCAAAATTACTGATGTTGGATGAGCCGTCTTTAGGTCTCGCTCCTCTGATTGTAAAAGAGATAATGAAACTATTAAGACAATTGCGCGATCAATTTAGCACTACCATTTTGTTGGTGGAACAAAACGTACGCGCGGCGTTGCAAATTGCCGACTATGCTTGTGTGCTAGACCGCGGCGAAATTATGATGCAAGGAAAAGCAGTTGAACTTCTCGACGATGAACGAGTGAAAAAAGCTTATTTAGGCATGCAAAACAAAAAGGAATATAACATTGCTAAATAGCGTAGATGAATCATCCGTTTTTTCAACCCGCTTCTGTGGAGAAAAGGGCGTTTCCTTTCAAACATATCAGGAATGATCTTTACAAAACAGATCAAATCAGTGTTAATATAGTAATAATTATAATTATAAAGAACCATTCTATTGATGCTTGCCGTATCGTGCCGTTTATCATTTATTCTGTTTTAAGTTTAATAATTAAAGAGAAAGGAAGGAAAAAATGGACGATCGTACATTTCGCAACGCGATGGGGAAATTCGCGACGGGCGTGACGGTGGTGACTACGGAATTTCAAGGGGAAGTCAAAGGGATGACAGCCAACGCCTTTATGTCCGTTTCCTTAAACCCAAAGTTAGTGGTGGTTTCTATCGGGGAAAAGGCACGGATGAATCCGATTGTCAAGCAAACGGGCAAATTTGCCGTCAACATTTTGGCGAGAGAGCAAGAAGATCTTTCCCGCCTGTTTGCCGGCCAATTAAAAGAAGATAGAAAAGTAGATTTCCAATGGGTAAACGGGCATCCGATTTTGCCTGATGCCTTAGCTAATATTTTATGTAATGTGCATAGCTCCTATGTAGCGGGGGATCATACATTGTACTTTGGCGAAGTGACAGACATCTTGATGAAGGATGAAGCGGGAGATCCGCTATTATTCTTTGAAGGTAAATACCGAAGCGTTGCCAAAGAATAAGAAGCAAAAACTGTCCGGAAAGGGGCAGTTTTTATTTTTTATCAAGCAATTTCATGATCATGCTTTAGGTTCATTTTATGATTCAGCTGGGAATATATATATATAACCATATTTTTCTATTGACCAACTGAGGTGAGGATTCGTGGGTGAATTCACCAGTAACGAACATATACTAGGGAACATGTTATTAAGCATATATCAGTCAATGACCGAATGGATCAAACAAAAAAGAACACAGTTTCCGCTTTCGTCTCATGAAGAAAGTAGGGATAATTTGCTGGCATATTTATACGTAAAAGAAATGATGTCCCATGATCTCATTCAAGCCATTGAAGAGGAAGGATTATCGTCCATCTATGGACGCGAGTCCCATATCATTTCAAGTATTGAACTTTTATTGAGACGTTTGCAGGCGCCTGCATTTCAGGATACAGATATAAGAAAAATTACTCGACAGCAGGCAAAACAGCTGATCGCTGAGCGAGCACGAACGGTGTTGGGAGAAGGCCGGAGCTCTCGACAAACGCGCATCATGGTGACACTGGATGAGCAACTAATCGATGAGCCCGAAGTGATGGAACAGTTGTTGCTGCATGGCATGGATGTTGCCAGAATCAACTGTGCTCATGGTTCACCGGAAATATGGAAAAAAATCATTGAGGGTGTTCGTCAAGCAGAAGAACGGCTTCAAAAAAAACAACAATGGGAAAAGAGATGCCGCATTTATATGGATTTGCCGGGTCCAAAAGTTCGGGTAGATAGCATTGTATCGAATACCTATCCGGTAAAACTGTCAGTTCGAAAAGATGAATACGGCCAGCCAATCCAGCCCGTTACGGGGTTCCTATATCTTCACACCCCGTTATCTTTTCCGTCAGAGCAGAGTGATATGTCGTTTGTTTTAGAAGTAGCAACGAATGAGAGTATTACGATGGTAAGCGGAGATGAACTAGTGTTTATCGATGTTCGCGGGCGAAAGAGAAGGCTGAAGGTAATTGAGGTCATTGCACCTTCTTGTTTTAAAGTCGAGCTTTCAAACACGGCATATATTCAAAAAGGGATTTGGTTCAAACATAAACGTTTTTCTTTGTTGCTGCAGTCGGTCACACCGATTCCCATGAAAGCGATTGTCAAAAAAGGAACCCGCCTTCAAATTTACTTCGATCGCACACATTTCGGGGCTGCGAAAATGGATGATGCGGTAAAGCTGACGACAACGCTTCCCAAAGCATTACGTAATGTGCGAGTAGGGCATCGGCTTTACTTCAATGACGGAAAAATTTTCGCTATGATCCAAAACGTAACAAATAAATATATAGAAGCCAAAGTTATTTCAACTGGAAGAAAAAACAAAATGATAAAAAAAGGGATGGGGATCAATCTTCCGGATTCATTGATGCATTTAACTGTTTCGTCACTGACAGACCGAGATTTGCAGTATATTCCTTTTATTTGTAAATATGCAGATATGATTGGCTTATCATTCGTTCATACTCCCCATGATGTAGCAAAGCTGTATCGCATTTTGACAGAACAAGGTGCGCCTCATCTGACCATCATTGCTAAAATTGAAACAAGAGCAGCACTCCACAACCTTACTCGTATTTTGATGGAAGGGTTAACGCTTCCATCGTTTGGAGTGATGATTGCCCGCGGAGATTTAGCGATTGAGGTTGGATTTGAAAACATGTCCATCGTACAGCATGATATTCTCGCATTATGTCAAGCCGCCCATGTTCCGGTGATTTGGGCAACACAAGTGCTTGAAAATCTAGCGAAGAAAGGAGTGCCTGCCCGCGCCGAAATATCAGACGTATCGCTAGGACAAAAAGCGCAGTGTGTCATGCTGAACAAAGGACCGTATATTGTAGAAGCGGTAAAAATGCTAGCTAACGTCTTAGAAAAGGAAGAATCTCATCCACAAAAACGTGCAAAAATGATTGCCCGTTATATGGATCAACAGGGAGTTTTTCGATGAACCCCTCCCACCTTCATTCCATGAAAAGGTGGGAGTTTCTTACTGCCTCCATCAAAGAAGCTTCTGCGTAGAAGGAGGATGGCTCCTTCTGCTCGATGAATTCATCGGAAGTCTTTTTGATGGATCTGATTTTACCTGATAATTAGCGAATGTTTTTAATATAGCTTGTATGTAGCGGGTGGTCTATAACATTGGGGAAGTGAAGGGGCAAGGGGATTCGTTATTGCCGAAGGGGAGCATCGCAGAGAAATAACAAAGAACTGCCCACATTTGTGGGCAGCTTTTTATTTTGATTTTAACACATCATGATCGACATAACGTTCGCCGTTTAATTCGCTAATGACGTTAATGGCCACTTTCGCTCCATCGCCGGCGGTGATGATCGTATGTACGCTGACACCAGCTACTGTTCCGGCTGCCCAAATTCCTTCAATGTTGGTGCGTCCAGCGGCATCCACGTCGATAACCGTTTTAATACGCGGCTCTGTTCCTGGTTTTGTTTTCACGCCAATTTTTTCAGCGAGGTCGGTTGCCACGCCAGTTGCTAAAATAACATGTTTAGCTTCAAATGTTTGATTTTCGGTTTCTACACGAAAGCCCGTTTCTGATTTTTGGATGTTGACGACTTGATCATTCACAAGTTCCGCCCCAAATTTGACCGCTTGTTTTTTTCCTGTTTCCACTAAATCTGGACCTGTGGCTTCCATGACCCCATAGTGGTTTTCAATCCAAGCTCGTTTTGTAATGCTTTTGTCGTTGTCAATCAGTACCGTCTTCTTTCCCGCTTTTGCGGTAAAAATGGCTGCACTTGCCCCTGCAGGTCCAGCACCGATAATGGCAATATCGTACATCGTTTCACCTGGTTACTAAAATCTATAAAAATCGACTCATCCGCGATGGAACCAGGAAACACCGCTTGCCGCCCAAGAAACACCTGAGTTCCATCAGGAAGGGAATTTCCCTTGTCATTCACCTGCTGTGAAAGACACCTCTGTGGCTCGCTGTCAGCGACGGCGCCTGTCGTGCACCATTCCTTCCATCGGTCCGTACACGACAATGATTTTAGCAACCAGGTCTACACCTCCTCTTTTGTTAGAATATTTGTTCATTTTTATTATAACATTATCACCGTTTCCATCCAATTAATGTGTTTTATAAAAATTAAAATTATTATTATTTAATATTGATTATTTACAAATAATATATATAATAAATGATAGCAATAATCATTTCATAGCAGTGAAAAGGAGAGTATAAACATGCGTAAACAAATCATTTGCGAACAATGTCATCAGCCGATCCGCCGGTTAAAACATTCGATTCTTTGTCAATGTGGGATGAAGATTATTCAACATAAGTAGGGAAATAGGGATCAATGGCATTCGAGTCATAAACGCGACCAGTAAAGTTTCTGGCGTGGTTTCATTTCTTTGACAGAAAGGATAAACGGAGTAGAAAAAGGAATTTATAATATGACTTCGACTCGACGGCTAGGATTAGCCGTTTTATTTTTTATAACCATTCCTATCACGGTGATTTCGCCCCATTTGTAGGAAAATCTATCTATATGTTAACCTGTATATAAAATATGGTTGACATTAAATAGATTGTCAGGCAAAATAAGAGAAAAAATATGGGATTGGAGGGAGAGAGATGAAAACGAAATCGCTTTTGTTAGCAGCGCTGTTTGCCGCGCTTACGGCCATTGGCGGGTTTATCAAAGTTCCGGTTCCATATGTGCCGTTTACATTGCAAATCGCTTCCGTTTATTTGGCGGGATGTTTATTAGGGCCGAAGCTTGGAATGCTGAGCCAGCTTGTCTATGTGCTTATCGGCCTTGCAGGAGCGCCTGTGTTCGCGGAAGGAGGAGGGCCTAGCTATGTGTTTCAGCCGACGTTTGGTTATTTGATTGGTTTTGTTGTGGGGGCCTATGTCAACGGATGGATGATGCAAGTCTTTCAATTTCGCCGGTCAGTAACGATATTTTTAGCAAATTTATCTACTCTTCTTGTTGTTTATTTCTTTGGATGCGCCTGGTTATACATGGCGATGAAATGGATCATGGAAAAGCCGCTTACCATTGGACAAACGTTATGGTTTGGCTTTGTGCTTCCTGTACCTGGTGATCTACTGTTATGTGCTGCTTGTTCCGTGCTTGTTGCACGTATATTACCGCGTATTCACATTGTCATACGCAATCAGGAGGTGGTTTCCTGATGGGAAAAGCAATATTTATAACCGGAACAGGAACGGAGATTGGCAAGACGGTGGCAACCTCTTTTCTTGCCTTTGTTTTCCAAAAATTAGGGTTGAATGTAAAAATATTTAAGCCCATTCAAACTGGCTTAGCGGAAGATGGAGTTTCGTTTGCCGATCAATATTGGTACGAGAAGGTTGTGGGACTGCCGCAATCAGAAGGGCTATATTATATGGAACCTGCCGTTTCGCCGCATTTAGCAGCAACATTAACGAATACCACTATTGACCCGGCATTGATAGCGGAAAAAATCGAACAATGGAAACGTCAATATGATATCGTTCTTGTCGAGGGGGCGGGAGGCTTAGCGGTCCCGTTAATAGAGAAAGAACAAGGATTTTATATGACAAACGATTTGATTAGAGAATACAATATTCCAATTATCATTGTTTCCTTAGCAGGACTTGGCGCGATTCATCATACGGTGACAACTGTATCTTACGCACAGAAGCAGGACATTCGTATTCTTGGATTAATTTTTAATCAATTTAATGCCGAAAGCATCATTCATGTGAATAATATTGAAACAATAAAAAGAATGTTAGGTTTGCCGGTCATCGCCACATTGCCATCCCTTGCGAAGGTGACGAAGTATACGATGATGGCGATGGCGGAACGTTGGCTAAAGAATAACGAGCAAAAGCAGTTGTTACAGGAGGTGCTTTCCGTTGAGGTATAGTTATGAACGGTTAGAACAATGGGATAAAGAGTATGTGTGGCACCCGTTTACCCAAATGAAAACATATGTGCAAGAACATCCGCTGATTATTGAGCGAGGGAATGGAAGCTACTTATTTGATGTCAATGGAAACAAATATTTGGACGGATATGCCTCATTGTGGGTAAACGTCCATGGCCATAATGATCCTGAACTAAATGAAGCCTTGCACATGCAAATCGAAACGATCGCTCATTCGACCTTGCTTGGGTCGGCGAATGTGCCTTCGATTTTATTGGCGAAAAAACTGATTGAGCTTTGGCCGGGGCTTTCAAAAGTGTTTTATTCCGACACGGGCGCTGCCGCGGTGGAAATTGCGTTAAAAATGGCCTATCAATATTGGAAAAACATCAATCCAGTTAAATATGCGAAAAAAAATAAATTTGTTTCTTTAAAGGAAGCGTACCATGGGGATACGGTCGGGGCTGTGAGTGTCGGCGGAATGGACTTATACCATCGCATTTTTAAGCCGCTGTTGTTTGAACGAATCGAAGTTCCTTCTCCGTATGTATATCGCATGGACGAATACGGCGATGAAGAGGAGATTGTCAGCTATTGCTTACAACAACTGGAAGATGTGTTGGCTCGCCATCATGAGGAAATTGCCGGCATGATCGTGGAGCCGCTCGTTCAAGGGGCTGCGGGTATCATTACGCATCCACAAGGATTTTTAAAAGGTGTTGAAACACTTTGCCGGCAATATGGTGTGCTGCTTATTTGCGATGAGGTCGCCGTCGGGTTCGGAAGGACAGGAACGCTGTTTGCGTGCGAGCAAGAAGATGTCCATCCGGATATTGTTTGCTTAGGAAAAGGCATTACCGGAGGATACCTCCCTTTAGCCGCCACATTGACAACAGAAGATGTTTATGCTGCGTTTTTAGGAGACGTTGATGAAGATAAGACGTTCTATCACGGGCATACATATACGGGGAACCAGCTATCTTGTTCTGTCGCTTTAAAAAATATTGAGCTCATCGAAAAACGGCATCTTGTCGAAAATGTAAGGAAAAAAGCAGAAATATTGGCAAAGAAGTTAGAGAAGCTTTATGAAATTCCAATTGTTGGGGATATTCGCCAAAAAGGATTAATGGTAGGAATTGAAATTGTTCAAGATCGAAACACGAAACAAATTTTTCCACGCTCCGAAATGATCGAACATCGCATTATTCTGGAAGCTCGAAAGCGCGGATTGATCATTCGCCCGCTCGGACCGGTGATCACGTTCATTCCCGTGTTAGCGATGGCAGAGGATCAGATGGAAACAGCAGTCCATATCCTCTTCGATTCGATCGCGGAAATGGCCAAAGTCGTTCGGTAATTGTTTTCACTGCTGCCTAGCGAGTCTAGGCGCCTATTTTTTTTTTGCCCAAAAGGTCAATCGCCCATGCCCTTGGCGTTTGTCCTACATATGTTGGAAGGGAAGAAGCAAAATAATCGGCAAAGGAGAGACGAACATGAACGATATAAGCTTACAAGATACAAGAATCTGGGGATTTGGCCGTCCGTGGGGATTTGGTTTTGGCCGCCCATTCTTTGGTGGTTTTGGCCGCCCATTCTTTGGTGGTCCGTTCTTTGGTGGTTTTGGTCGCCCATGGGGATGGGGATTTGGTTTTGGCAGCCCGTTCTTTGGCGGCCTTTTAGGCGGACTGTTGGGTGGCGCGCTAACAGCCCCGTTCTATGGCGGTTTTGGCTATCCTTACTATGGCTACGGATTCCCTTATGGCGGAATATGGTGGTAATAAACATTGCTTAAGCCTGCCGGTTACATGGCAGGCTTTAATTTTTTACAAAAGTGATGGCTATCCGTATTATTCATATGAAAAACTTATGAAAAAGTAGGCTGATTCCTTGCTCCATTTGTCCTTCATTAACATAGCATAATGGTGTCCAGTTCTATTTTGTAAAGGGGGAATCGTGATGATATATCCACCAGCATTTTTCGGCGGTCCGTTGTTAGGCGGCTTTTTAGGCGGATTGCTCGGTAGTGCGCTAGCATTTCCGCTTTTCTTCCGTCCAAGACCGTATTATCTATACCCTCCGTATGTTGTATTTTGGTATTAACAAACAGCGTCCCCCGCACCATGCGGGACGCTTTGTAATAAAAAATGGCAATATGAGCTTTTTATGTCATCGAATCGTTCTATCACAGGCATGGTTTCATGAAGCATTTCTATTTGATGTGGAGGGGTTTTTGTTTACGAGCATATTGACTTATCCTTTCAATTACAACTTAACTTTTCGATTTTTTACAAATGTTGTTGGGAGTATCATGCCGATTTATTTGGTTTTCCATGCTGAATGGGGCAAATCATTTTTATAGTTGGGAGGTCGGAGCTCTGAGAAATTTCATACATAATCGCGAATTTACGGTGACGAATATCATTTTCTGTCAGGGCAATTGTTTCACCTGTTGTTTGGAGGAATGCACCGTTTTATTATAATGTAAGAAGTTTGAAAAAAGTATGGAGGAAAAGGGCATGGATGAAACGTTTTTCCGGCAGTTTGAGGCGCTCATGGACAAATATACAGAGCTGTTGCTTGGTCAAACGAATGAAGAGTTAAAAGAAAAAGTAAAAGCATGGGCGTTATATTCTCATGTGGCAAAATCGATGCCGGCTCTTGTGAAACATTGGAATGAGCTTTACCCGGAGGCAAAGGAACAAATGAAGCAGCTTATCGCTGAAATCAAACGATTGAATGATGAAGCACGTGCGAACGCGAAAAAGCCATGATGTGTGCAATCATGGCTTTTTTGTTGCAAAAGGACGAGCGAGTATTACTGAACGGTATTTTGATATGGGAATTGATTGGTGTATCCTTGGAATTGCTGATATGATTGCTGTAGTTTTTGTGGATCGGCAGCTTCAAGTTTGTACCAGCCTTTTTTGAACATTAAGTTAAACAGCTCACGTTGACAATTTTGCGTTTCGGTAAAAATGTTCATCATGTCTTGATATAATTGTTGGTTGCTTGCTTCATTTAAAAATATGCCATATGAAGAAGCCATATATTTTTCCGTCGTTAACATATCATTTAGAAAATCACGGTCGTTCATTTGCGGTGTTTTTGGTATTTGCGTTTCTGGATTTTGAATTTGGTTTTGGTTCATGATCATTCCTCCCGATTGTTATTGCATTGTCATTTTAGGCTGGCTTGGACTTTGTAGGTGGCTTAAAATTTTTTGATAGTGACGTTGGTGCATTTGTCCTGCTTTTTCAAGCGCTTGCGCCACTTCTTTGTCTTGGCATTGCGCTGCAAAAAAATGTGCTTTTTTCATGGCGAGTAAATTCCAAGACATCATGTCGTTAAAATACATCGCGTCCTTTGCTGAGATCATTTGCGGCGGTTGCGGCATCACGTTTTGCTGTTGCATGTTCATCTGTTGTTGCATACATCATGCTCCCTTCCAAAATGAATGTTTCAGTTGTAGATTGTTCATTTTGTGGAAAACTATACACAGCGAGAATTTTGTCGAAAAAGATATTCAACAATAAGAAAACATGTTACAATAAAAATATGAATGCGTTTACGAAATAAGGGGGTACAATGATGGAGCAGTTGATGCGCGACTTTTTTTTGTTTTTATCGAAAAATAAGACATTAACCAAATTAGCGAAAAAATATGGTCTTCGCTTTGGTGCCTCCCGGTTTGTTGCAGGAGAAACAATCGAACAGGCTGTCGAAGTGATTAAACAATTAAATAAAAAAGGGTTGGCTGTGACGGTCGACTACTTAGGAGAATTTGTCGACAATGAGCAAGAAGCAAACGAAATGGCGAACCACTGCCTTGAGGCGATTAAGGCGATCGGGAGAGAAAAGCTGAATTCACAGCTGTCGCTAAAAATGACATCGATGGGTTTGGATATCTCGGACGAGCTTGTGATGCGCAATATGCGGCGCATTTTGGATACGGCGAAACAATACGGCGTGTTTGTTACGATTGATATGGAAGATTACTCAAGATGCCAGAAAACGCTCGATATTTTTAAACAGTTGAAAACAGAATATGATAATGTCGGAACGGTATTGCAGGCATACCTATACCGTACGGCAGACGATATTGAAGATTTAAAAGATTACCATCCGAATTTGCGCCTTGTCAAAGGGGCATATAAGGAATCGCCGGAAGTGGCGTTTCCGGACAAAAAAGACGTCGATGAAAACTTTAAAAAAATCATTAAAATGCATTTATTAAATGGTAACTATACGGCAGTGGCGACCCATGACGATGCCATCATTGAATACACGAAGCAGCTTGTCAAAGAATATAACATCCCTAATAACCAGTTTGAATTCCAAATGTTATACGGAATTCGTCCAGAGCGGCAAGAACAGCTTGCACGCGAAGGGTATACGATGCGCGTCTATGTTCCATACGGCACGGACTGGTACGGCTACTTTATGCGCCGTCTCGCCGAGCGGCCGGCCAACGTCGCCTTTGTGTTAAAAGGGATTTTCCGCAAATAAGCTGTCCAAAAGAGTTGTGTGAAAGTTCCCCTCTCCAACTTGCCTGAAGGAAAAGCAAAACGCATCACGGTGTGTCTAGGTACGTGATGCGTTTTTTCATTGTATCGAGAAGGTTATTCTCCTTGCATATTATGCCGCTTATATTGCTGATTTTGGCTCGTGCGTTTGCCGCCGCCGTCCATTTCCACCGTCGGACCAGCGTTGCCTTTGACGCTTGCCGCACTAATTCCGCGCTGCGAAGGATTTTTTTTCAGTCTTGCCATCGTATCACCCCCTGTTTATAGCGTCACCAAAAAAAGAAGGTGTCATAAATGAAAAAATTGTTAAGTTTATATATTGCGAAAATTATTAACATATTTTATATTTAGTATAGAAATCATTTTCATGGCGCATTTTTTTCGCAATAAAATGAATGATGATTCATTCAATATGGGTAAGGGGGAAAAGGAATGGTGAAACGCATTCGACGTGCTGCGGTGCTGGGATCCGGCGTAATGGGATCAGGAATCGCGGCCCATTTGGCGAACGTAGGCATACCGACATTGCTTCTTGATATCGTGCCGCGTGAGTTAACGAAAGAAGAGGAAGTGAAAGGGTTAACGCTCGAACATAAAGAAGTGCGCAACCGCCTTGTAAATCAGGCGCTGCAAAAGCTGTTGAAACAAAAGCCGGCTCCGCTTATGTCCAAGGCGAATTTGTCGCTGATTGAAGTCGGCAATTTCGAAGACGATTTCCACCGCCTCGCCGAAGCAGACTGGATTATCGAAGTCGTTGTCGAAAATTTAGACATCAAAAAAGGCGTGTTCGCGAGAGTGGATGAAGTAAGAAAACCGGGAACGATCGTCAGTTCGAACACTTCAGGCATTTCCATTGAGGCGATGGCGGAAGGACGCTCGGAAGACTTTAAAAAGCACTTTTTAGGAACGCATTTCTTTAACCCGCCGCGCTATTTGAAACTGTTAGAAATTATTCCGACAAAAGATACCGATCCGGAAGTCGTTTCTTACATGAAGATGTTTGGCGAAGAAGTGCTGGGCAAAGGCGTGGTCATGGCGAAAGATACGCCAAACTTCATTGCCAACCGTATCGGCACCTACGGCTTATTAGTTACGGTCAGAGAAATGATGAAAGGCGGATATAGCGTCGGGGAAGTGGATTCGATTACTGGACCGCTGATCGGCCGGCCAAAAAGCGCGACATTCCGCACGCTTGATGTCGTTGGCTTGGATACGTTTATTCATGTTGCCAACAACGTTTTCGAAAAAGTCGAGGGGGAAGAAAAAGAAGCGTTCCGCGTTCCGGACTTTATGAAAGCAATGCTGGAAAAAGGCTGGCTTGGCAGCAAATCCGGGCAAGGTTTTTTTGTCAAACAAGGAAAAGAGATTTTCGAGCTGAATTATGAAACGTTGGAATATGAGCCGCGCAAAAAATTAACGACTCCGGCGGTGGAAATGAGCAAGCAAGCAAAAGGATTAGCCAATAAGTTGAAAGCGCTTGTATATGCCGATGACCGCGCTGGAACGTTCCTTTGGAACATCACCGCCCCTGCTCTGCTTTATTCAGCGAAATTGCTCGGTGAAATTGCCGATGACATCGTAGCCATCGACCGAGCGATGAAATGGGGGTTTGGCTGGGAGCTTGGGCCATTTGAAATGTGGGATGCGATTGGCGTTGAGCCATCCGTTCGCAAAATGCAAGCGGAAGGCATGGAAATTCCTTCATGGGTAACCGATATGCTTGCCAACGGATTTACATCTTTTTATCAATCGGAAAAAGGGCAAGTGTTCTATTATGACCGGGGAGAGTATAAACCTATTGAAGAGAATCTAAAAACCGTTCACATTAAGCGCATAAAAGAGCAAAAAGGCGTCATTAAGAAAAACAGCGGCGCCAGCTTGATTGATCTTGGCGATGACGTCGCCTTATTAGAGTTCCATTCGCCAAACAACGCAATCGGCACGGATATCGTACAAATGATTAACTATGCGTTGGAAGAAGTGGACCGTAATTATAAAGGGCTTGTCATTGGCAACCAAGGCAAAAACTTCTGCGTCGGCGCTAATCTCGCGATGATGCTGATGGAAGCGCAAGATGAGAACTACTTTGAACTTGAGCTTGCTGTCCGCCAGTTCCAGCAAGCGATGATGAACATTAAATACAGCCCGAAGCCAGTTGTAGCAGCACCGTTCGCGATGACACTCGGCGGCGGCACGGAAGTATGTCTTGCCACTGCGCACATTCAAGCAGCGGCAGAAACGTATATGGGGCTGGTGGAAGTCGGTGTCGGCCTCATTCCTGGCGGCGGAGGAAATAAAGAGCTGTATATTAAACATTTAAACAGCCTGCCAAACGGCATTGATTTCGATTTGCAAAAAATCGCCAATAAAGTATTTGAAACGATTGCGATGGCAAAAGTATCCGGTTCGGCAGCAGAAGCGCGTGAACTGAACTTTTTAAACCAGCGCGATGGCATTACGATGAACAGCGACCATTTGATTTATGAAGCGAAACAAGCGGTCATTTCCTTGTATGACCAAGGATATCGCCCGCCGGTGCGCAAAAAAGTGCCGGTCGTCGGGGAAACAGGATATGCGGCATTGCTTTTAGGAGCGCAATCGATGTTCCACTCCGGCTATATTAGCGAGCATGATTTGAAAATCGCGAAAAAACTCGCCTATGTCATTGCCGGCGGAAAAGTTCCGTACGGAACGGAAGTAGACGAACAATACCTGCTCGATTTAGAGCGGGAAGCGTTTTTAAGCTTGATCGGCGAGCCGAAAACACAAGCGAGAATGCAGCATATGCTTGTGAAAGGCAAACCACTCCGCAATTAATGCTGGGGGAGGCTTGGAAATAACCGCTGAGAAAAATAGTGTTGTCGATGAAAACGTCATCGCTGGCGAACTGCGCTTGGAAATAAACGCTTGAGAAAAATAGGGGGGAAGATTGTGAGAGAAGCGGTGATTGTAGCTGGAGCGCGCACACCGGTCGGAAAAGCGAAAAAAGGTACGCTCGCCCATGTACGACCGGATGACTTAGGAGCGCTTGTTGTGAAAGAAACGTTGAAACGCGCAGGAAATTATGAAGGAAATATCGATGACTTAATTATTGGCTGCGCGATGCCGGAAGCGGAGCAAGGTTTGAACATTGCGCGGAACATCGGAGCGCTTGCCGGGCTCCCATATACGGTTCCGGCGATTACGATTAATCGTTATTGTTCTTCTGGACTGCAAGCAATCGCGTATGCGGCAGAGCGCGTCATGCTTGGCCATTCCGACACGGTGATTGCCGGCGGAGTCGAATCGATGAGCTTAGTACCGATGATGGGGCATGTCATTCGCCCAAACGCCAGGCTGGCCGAAGAAGCGCCAGAATATTACATGTCGATGGGGCATACGGCAGAGCAAGTCGCGATGAAATATGGCGTCAGCCGCGAAGACCAGGATGCGTTTGCGGTGCGCAGCCATCAGCGCGCGGCCAAAGCGATTCGCGAAGGCAAGTTTAAAGAGGAAATTGTACCCGTCGAAGTGACAGTAAGCAAAATTGAAAACAACAAACTAGTCGAGAAAACGATTCTTTTTGAAGAGGACGAAGGAGTCCGTCCGGATACGAATATGGAAGCACTAGCCAAGCTTCGTCCGGCATTTTCCATCAATGGAACGGTAACGGCCGGAAATGCGTCGCAAATGAGCGATGGCGCGGCGGCGGTGATGGTGATGGACCGCGAAAAAGCAGAATCGCTCGGCTTAAAACCGCTTGGAAAATTCCGTTCGTTTGCCGTTGCCGGAGTGCCGCCGGAAGTAATGGGAATCGGCCCGGTGGCGGCGATTCCGAAAGCGTTGAAACTAGCTGGCTTGGAGCTTTCCGACATCGGATTAATCGAGTTGAACGAAGCATTTGCTTCGCAATCAATCCAAGTCATTCGTGAGCTTGGATTGGATGAAGACAAAGTCAACGTCAACGGCGGAGCGATTGCGCTAGGCCATCCGCTTGGCTGCACGGGAGCCAAACTGACGCTGTCGCTACTTTATGAAATGCGCCGCCGCAACGTGCAATTTGGCATCGTGACGATGTGCATTGGCGGCGGTATGGGAGCAGCGGGAGTATTTGAATTAATCTAATTGGATCTAGCGGGCGGCGTAGTTCGCCGCTCGACGATATAAAATTTAGGGGAGGAGTACAAAAATGGCAAAAACATTGGAAAACGCGATTAAAGGTGGGAGCTTCCTTATCGAAGATATTCCTTGCGAACGCGTATTTACGCCGGAGGATTTTACCGATGAGCATAAAATGATTGCGAAAACGACGGAAGATTATGTCGTCAATGAGGTGCTTCCGCAATTAGAGCATTTAGAAAATCATGAATTTGACCGCTCTGTAAAATTATTAAGAAAAGCGGGCGAGCTCGGATTGCTTAGCGCCGACATTCCGGAAGAGTACGGCGGGTTAGGGCTGGATAAAATCAGCTCCGCGTTGATTGGGGAAAAAATGGCACGCGCTGGCGGTTTCTCGATTTCCCACGGCGCCCATGTCGGAATCGGGTCGCTTCCAATCGTTCTGTTCGGAACGGAAGAACAAAAGAAAAAATACTTGCCGTCGCTTGCGACCGGCGAAAGAATCGCCGCCTATGCGCTGACAGAGCCTGGTTCTGGTTCCGATGCATTAGGAGCAAAAACGACGGCGAAATTAAACGCCGAAGGGACTCATTATATTTTAAACGGAGAAAAACAATGGATTACGAACGCTGGATTTGCGGATATCTTTGTCGTATATGCGAAAGTAGACGGCGAACATTTCTCCGCATTCATCGTGGAACGGGACTTCCCGGGCGTATCGACCGGTGCGGAAGAAAAGAAAATGGGAATTAAAAGCTCGTCGACGCGGACATTGATTTTACAGGATGTTCCTGTTCCGAAAGAAAACTTGCTTGGCGAAGTCGGCAAGGGACATGTGATTGCGTTTAACATTCTTAATATCGGGCGTTATAAACTTGGCGTCGGCGCGGTTGGGGGCGCGAAACGGGCGCTTGAAATTACGCTTCAATATGCAAATCAGCGCCAGCAATTTAAACGGCCAATTTCGCAATTTAAGTTAACGCAAGAAAAATTCGCGACGATGGCTTCCCGTTTGTATGCAACCGAAAGCTCTGTTTATCGTACAGTCGGTTTATTTGATGAGCGGATGGGTCTTTTGGATAAAGAAAAAGCAAAAGAAGGAAAAGAAATCGCCAAATCGATTGCCGAATATGCGATTGAATGTTCGCTGAATAAATTCTTTGCAACGGAAACATTGGATTATATCGTGGACGAAGGCGTACAAATCCACGGCGGCTACGGATTTATGCAAGAATATGAAATTGAACGCGCCTATCGCGATTCCCGCATTAACCGCATTTTCGAAGGGACAAATGAAATCAACCGTCTGCTCGTTCCAGGAATGTATTTGAAAAAAGCGATGAAAGGCGAGTTGCCGCTTTTGCAAAAAGCGCAGCAGCTGCAGGAAGAATTAATGATGCTAGTGCCAGAAGAAGTCGGCGACGGCGTGCTTGAACAAGAAAAATATTTAGTGCGCAACGCGAAAAAGATTGCGCTCATGGCGGCAGGATTGGCAGCACAAAAATTCGGCCCGAAACTCGAAGAAGAGCAAGAAATTTTAGTCAATATTGCGGATATTGTTGCGAATATTTACGCGATGGAATCGGCGGTGCTTCGCACGGAAAAAGCGATCAAAAACTCTGGAGAAGAGAAAAACAAACAAAAAATCCTTTATACGCAAATCTTTTGCCAAGAAGCGTTCAATGAAATCGAAGCACATGCAAAAGAAACGCTCATTGCCGTGGAAGAAGGAGACACATTGCGTATGATGCTGTCCGCTTTGCGAAAGTTGACACGTTACATGCCAATCAACATCATTGCGAAAAAACGCGAAGCCGCAGCCGCGCTCATTGCAGCCGAACGTTATATTGTGTAATAATGGAAAGTACCAGGCTTGTCCTGGTACTTTGCATATAAAGGATGGGTGAAGATGGCGTTCACGTTTTATTGGTATCCAAAATGCGGCACGTGCCGGAAAGCAAAAAAATGGCTTGACGAACATGGAATCGACGTACAAGCAGTGCATATCGTCGAAAATCCCCCGACAAAAGCGGAATTGACAGAGCTTTATCGCAAAAGCGGGCTGCCGTTGAAAAAATTTTTCAATACAAGTGGTATGAAATACAGGCAGTTAGGGTTAAAAGAAAAAGTGAATACCGCTTCCGAGGAAGAGCTTCTTGAAATACTTGCCTCAGATGGCATGTTGATCAAACGGCCGATTTTAACCGATGGGAATCATGTCCTTGTCGGGTTCCAAGAGGAACAATATGAAAAATTTTTCAACGAATGAGACGAATTCAGTGAGTTTTTTGGTAAAATCGGTTATGATGAAAAAGAACATATTTTTTGTCAATATGGAGGGATGCGAGCATGAATACACCGAAAGAATTACGCTATTCAGAAGAACATGAGTGGGTGCGTGTAGAAGGAGACAAAGTGCGCATCGGCATTACGGATTTTGCGCAATCCGAATTAGGAGATATCGTGTTTGTCGAACTTCCGGAAGTAGGAACGGAAATTACCGCCAATGAGCCATTTGGCAGCGTGGAATCGGTCAAAACGGTGTCCGAGCTTTATGCGCCGATCAGCGGCAAAGTCGTTGAAGTCAATGAAGAATTAAATGACAATCCAGAGTATGTCAATGAATCCCCATATGAAAAAGCATGGATGATTGTCGTCGAGCCGAAAGATATGAGCGAGATCGATAATTTATTAACAGCAGAGCAATATGAAGCAATGGTAAAAGAAGGTTAAACCTTCCTGCCATGAATCATAAAAAAGATGGACACCCTATACATAACTGAATGGACAAAAAGGGGTGCTCCTATGGCATTAGAAACAAGACAAGTCAACATCACCGATCGCGTGATAGGCAAAATAAACGGTGATTCGGTTGAACTATATGTGGGGAATGAGCAAATTGGCCATCTTCCTTTTTCACAAGCAAGCCATTTGCTGCAGTTAAAAAGTGGATATGAACAGAAAAATGGACAAATTTATAAGGAAATGACCGTCACCGTTGAGCCAGATCAAAAGTATGTCGATTGCGACGGTGAGGCTGGTTGGTGCTAAAAGCAACGGTGTGCTGCCGTTGCTTTCTTCTTGTTTTTATAAGATGCGGTTCATGAAGCGGCGCTTGCCCCGCCCGTTTCTGCGACGGAAACCATGGCCGCCGTTGTCATATAAAATAATAGTACAACGACATTTACTTTAGGTGATTGTTTATGACGGAAATCGAAAAAGTGATTATTGTCGAAGGACGCTCTGACAAACAAAAAATCGCCAATATTCTAAATGAGCCGGTGGAAATTATTTGCACCAACGGGACAATCAGCGATGCCAGGCTGGAGGAGCTGATTGACGAGCTTTATTATAAAGACGTTTATATATTAGTCGATGCCGATGAAGCAGGCGAAAAATTACGCAAGCAGTTTCGCCGCGAGTTTCCAGAAGCGGAGCATATTTATATTGACCGTGCCTACCGCGAAGTGGCAGCCGCGCCAAATTGGCATATTGCGCAAGTATTATTGCGTGCGAATTTTGATGTGCATATGAATTATTTATTGAAAAGGTGAATAAGCAATGAAAAAAATAGAGCCGTTTGAGATTGATGAAGTCATTCGCAATGAAGAGGTGGTTTGCCTTTATTTATATACGCCGATGTGTGGCACTTGTCAGCTTGCCAAACGGATGCTGGAAGTAGTCGAGGAATTGTTTCCGTTTCTTCCGTTTTACCAGACGGATATTAATTATATACCGAAGCGGGCGGTTGCATGGAAAATTGAAAGCGTTCCATGCCTTCTTTTATTTCAACATGGTAATATCGTCAAAAAATGGTATGCGTTTCATTCTGTTCCTTATTTGCATAAAACAATAAAAGAGATGTTGCCGAACAGCCATTAGATTTTTTGAAGCCAAAGATAGACTAGTTCATCGACGATTTTTGAACGATTCCCCTCCCCTATGATGTGTTTGGCGCTCGCGTTGAAAACAGCAGTTGTTTTGCCTCCATTTGACATATTTCTTGGGAAATGACGGGAATTTTGTTCTTTTTCTAAATGATTTGTCGAGCTTTTTCTAAAGGATTCTTTTCGCTCATATGGAAATAAATGAAACAAAGGGGAGGCGGATAAAATGAATATGCGTGAACTAGTCAGCCAACTTGCCGAACGAATGCAAACATTAAATCATCTATTGCCGATTTTACCGGAAGAAGAGCTGTACGTTCGCTTTGAGTGCGAAACGGAAACAGCAGTCGTGGCCATTTCAAAACATCAAATCAGCCCAAAAGCGGAAGTAGACGAGCGGCGGGTATTAACGGTGCGCGGGTCAAAAGAAGCATTGGAATCGCTATTAAGCGGAAGGATGAAATTGCAGCAGCAAATTCGTCTGAAAGAAGTGTGTATTTCCGGAAGTTTCCGGCATATGTTATTGTTGGAGTCATTGCTTCACTTAGCCAAGCCATATCGATATGTTTGTTAAATAATGTTTCACATAATTTCCTATGCAAAAAATTCGTAGGCGCAGAAAATAGTGCTGCCATTCAGAAAAAACTTTGATTACAAAAGGCGGAGAGGGTGCCCGGTGCAATCCTGCAATCGATTTTCCTAACACGGTGCTAATTCCAGGAACCTAGACAGCTCGAAAAGATCAAAAACATGTCCCCCTTCTCTCCCTGACAAGAGAGAGTTTTTATTACAAATCAAGGGGGGAACAGAGGATTTGGTCGTCTGTTGGGATTGGAAAACATCAATGAATGAATTGAGGATTTAGAGCAGACCATTGCCGCTGCGACGTGGATTACTTTGAATATTTCCGTTTCATCATAAAAGTAAGATTGCTGAAAAATATGGGAGAAAAATTTTTTTGTTGACATGATTCGACATAAGATGATACAATCACATTCGTAAATTAATTTGTAATTAATTGAAGATTTGTAATTGAATAATATGATTGTTGCGCTCTTATCAAGAGAGGTGGAGGGATGTGCCCAATGAAGCCCGGCAACCGTCAGCACATGTGCTGAAATGGTGCCAATTCACACAAAGCGTCTGCTTTGGGAGATAAGAGACGGAATGGTAATGATTACCTTTCTGTTCTCTTCGAGCAGAAAGGTTTTCTTTTTGGAACGGCTGCTCTGCTAGATGAAGGAAGGTGAAAATGTGCATGATTACATTGGAAAATGTGACGAAAATATATGAAGCGGCAAACGGATCGGTCACTGCAGTCGATCATGTTTCTTTACAAATTAAAGAAGGGGAAATTTTTGGAATTATCGGATATAGCGGCGCGGGGAAAAGCTCGCTCATCCGTCTTCTTAACGGATTGGAAAAACCGACAAGCGGCAAAGTCATTGTTGCCGGACGGGATATGGCTAATATTAAAGGAAAAGAATTGCGAAAGGCTCGCCAGGAAATCGGGATGATTTTCCAGCATTTTAATTTGCTATGGTCAAGAACTGTTCATGAAAATATTGCCTTTCCGTTAGAAATTGCTGGTATCCCGAAGGAAAAGCGGAAAAAGCGGGTCGATGAGCTAATTCAGCTTGTCGGGCTGCAAGGAAGAGAACATGCTTACCCGTCACAGCTGAGCGGCGGGCAAAAGCAGCGCGTTGGCATCGCGCGTGCGTTAGCAAACAATCCAAAAGTGTTATTGTGCGATGAGGCTACATCCGCGCTAGACCCGCAGACAACTGATTCCATTTTGGAACTTTTGGTGGATATTAATAAACGTTTAGGATTGACGATCGTATTAATTACCCATGAAATGCACGTGATTCGCAAAATTTGCGATCGCGTCGCAGTGATGGAGAACGGAAAAATTGTCGAGCAAGGCGAAGTGCTGCAAGTGTTCCGGCAGCCAAAACAAGAGATTACGAAACGATTTGTGCGGCAAGTTGTTGAACCGGAGGAAACAAAAGAAACGATTACCCATCTGCTTGATAAATATCCGAACGGAACGGTTATCCAATTGACGTTCGTCGGGGAGGCTGCGGAACAGCCGCTGATTGCCAATGTTGTGCGCCAGTTTCAAGTGGATGCAAATATTTTACAAGGGAAAATTTCACAAACTCATCAAGGCGCCTACGGTGTGCTGTTTGTTCATATAGATGGGGAAAAAGAGGAAGTGGCCCGCGCGATCGATTATATTCGCCAGCAGCAAGTGGCGGTGGAGGTGATTACGGATGCTCGCTAACCTCTTACCGAACGTAGAGTGGGATATGATTTGGGCGGCTACGGTCGAGACGCTTTACATGACGGGAATCGCCGTTGTGGCGACATTTATATTAGGAACGATTCTTGGCCTGCTTTTGTTTTTAACGTCAAAAGGAAACCTCTGGGAGAACCGTCTGGCGAATATGATCATTGCTGCTATCGTCAATATTTTCCGTTCCATTCCATTTATTATATTAATTATTTTGTTAATCCCATTTACGAAATTGTTGGTTGGAACGATTCTTGGTGCCAACGCCGCGCTGCCGGCGCTCATTATCGGAGCGGCGCCATTTTACGCGAGAATGGTGGAAATTGCGCTCCGCGAAATTGACAAAGGTGTTATTGAAGCGGCGAAAGCAATGGGGGCATCAACGGCAACAATTATTTGGAAAGTGCTGCTTCCAGAGTCACTGCCTGCACTTGTGTCCGGAATTACCGTAACGGCTATCGCTTTAGTTGGGTATACGGCGATGGCAGGAGTTGTCGGCGCCGGCGGCCTTGGAAATTTGGCCTATTTGGAGGGGTTCCAGCGCAATCATAACGATGTCACGTTTGTCGCCACTGTTCTTGTTTTAGTGATTGTTTTTGTCATTCAGTTTATCGGTGACTTTGTCACTTCCAAAATAGATAAGCGATAAAAAGGGGGAAATCGATATGAAAAAATGGATTAGTGCATTATTTGCCGCCGTTCTTGTATTGGCATTGGCAGCATGCGGAGGCAATAACAACGCTGCTGACGGCAAAAAAGAAGGAAAATTAACGAAATTAGTCGTTGGAGCTTCCAATGTTCCGCATGCCGAAATTTTAGAACAAGCAAAACCGATTTTAAGAAAAAAAGGCATTGACTTAAAAATTGTTACATTCCAAGATTATGTATTGCCAAACAAAGCGTTGGCGGATAAAGAAATTGACGCGAACTATTTCCAACACATTCCATATTTGGAATCGCAGAAAAAAGAACACGGATATGACTTCGTCAACGCTGGCGGCATTCATATTGAGCCAATCGGTATTTATTCAAAAAAATATAAAAGCCTTGAAGAATTACCAGACGGCGCGACGATCATCATGAGCAACTCGGTTGCCGACCATGGCCGCATTTTATCGATGCTGCAAGAAAAAGGATTGATTAAGTTAAAAGACGGCGTGGACAAAACAAAAGCTACGGTGAAAGACATTGTCGAGAATCCGAAACATTTAAAATTTAAAACAGATGTTGATGCGGGAATGCTGCCGCAAATTTATAAAAACGGCGAAGGCGATGCAGTCGTGATTAACGCGAACTACGCGCTAGATGCTGGCTTGGACCCTGCAAAAGACCCGATTGCTATCGAGTCGCCGAAAAACAACCCATATGTCAATATTATCGCTGTACGTAAAGGCGATGAAAACCGCAAAGAAATTAAAACGCTTGTCGAAGTGCTGCAGTCGAAAGAAATTCAAGACTTTATTAAAAAAGAATATAAAGGTGCTGTCATTCCAGCGGCACAATAAAAATAACGGAAGCGATTCGCTTCCGTTATTTCTTTTTTGGCAGCTTTTCGAGAATGGCGATCAGCAGCGTAATGATCAAAGAGCATTGAAGCGAAATAACGATGGTAACAATATCGGTTGGTTGCGCGTCTTCCAACAATGCCCCTACCAAGAAAAATAACAAGGTAGAGATAATAATCATCATGAGGAATATGGAAATCCATTTTCCCATTTGTTTCCCTTCCATTCGTCTATATTTTAATTCCTTTTTCCTTCACGAGAACACCCGCCGGAAGCCCACGGCTTTAGCTGTGGGAGGAAGGTGGATTTTTCCTATTTTCAATATATACTGAATTATTTATTCAATATAAGTATAATGAATTTAGAAAAACAGGTGAATGAAGAATGCACTGCACTCTCAAGATAAAATTAGCGTCAACCCCTGAACAATTCCATGCGTTGCTGGAAACGATGAAACGGTTTAACCAAGCTTGCAACTATATTAGCGAGATTGCTTTTCGCTTTAGAACCTTTTCCAAAACGAAAATCCATCGGCTTTGCTACTAGCAACAGCATCGTCAACACTCTTCTCGGTCTTTTTATCAGTTGAGAAAGTTTATGGAGTTAAAGCAGCGATCGCTGGCGTTCGGGTGGTATTGGTTCATCCGAAGAATACTTCCCGCACCTGTCCGATTTGCGGACATGTTGCCAAAGAAAACAGGCCGTCAAGAGGACAATTTTATTGTCGCGCTTGTGGGCACGCTGCCCCTGTCGACAACGTGGCTGTGGAAAATATCCACAGGGCTGCGGTCAACCAGCCGAACGCGGCAGCCAATTAGGCTAGTTGCACGCCCACGGTTTAGCCGTTGGGCAATTGACACATACTAACACCGATATAATTTATTGAGAGAGGTGTTAAGGAGTGAACCAGCAACAACATACGTCGGTTGAAACGGCTCTTCGCCATTATAAAGAGGGAATTGGCGTGTTTACGCAAAAGCTCCCCGAAATTGCTAGCAGCTTCAATGCTTTCACCGAAGCTTGTTTTGAAGCCGGCGCGTTATCAAAAAAAGAAAAACAGCTTATTGCTTTGGGAATCAGCCTTGCTACGCAAGATGAATATTGCACGATTTACCATACGAAAGGCTGTTTAGACGAAGGGGCTTCGGAACAAGAAATTTTAGAAGCGTGTGGGGTAGCGGCGGCATTTGCCGGCGGCGCGGCGATGAGCCAAGCGGTAACGCTAGTGCAAGAATGCATTCGCGAATTATCCCAAACCCATTAAAAGACTCCGACATAGGAGTCTTTTTTATAGCGTCTGAAAAATTCGTTAGCGATGCCAATTTTTTTAATCTAAGTTGATTGAACGCAAACAATATGCCGTTCGCGTAAAACGTAATCAGCAATTATAATAATTTTCACTATGAACATAGTGAGATTGTGTTCAAAAGGTTGCTAATACTTTTCATTTGTTATAAGATTGTAATGAGAATAAAATGAGAATGGAAGGCAAGAAAATCAGTGGTATACTGATTACATACATTTTCAGCGAAAATTGGAGGTATTCTGCATGGCAGTGTTGACAATTAAAGATCTTCACGTATCGGTAGAAGGAAAAGAAATTTTAAAAGGCGTGAATCTGGAAGTAAAAGGCGGAGAAATTCACGCAATCATGGGTCCGAACGGGACAGGAAAATCGACGTTATCGTCCGCGATTATGGGGCATCCAAAATATGAAGTGACACAAGGCAGCATTACATTAGACGGGCAAAACGTGCTAGAAATGGAAGTGGACGAAAGAGCGCGCGCTGGTTTGTTTTTGGCGATGCAATATCCAAGCGAAATTAGCGGGGTAACAAACGCTGATTTCCTGCGTGCCGCCATTAATGCCCGTCTTGGCGAAGGCAATGAAATTTCGTTAATGAAATTTATCCGCAAGTTGGATGAAAAAATGGCGTTCCTGGAAATGAATCCAGATATGGCGCATCGTTATTTGAACGAAGGATTCTCGGGCGGGGAGAAAAAACGCAACGAAATTTTACAGTTAATGATGCTCGAGCCAAAAATCGCGATTTTGGACGAGATTGACTCCGGTCTTGACATTGACGCGTTAAAAATTGTTGCCAAAGGCATTAATGAAATGCGCAGCAGCGAATTTGGCTGTCTGATCATTACGCACTATCAGCGCTTATTAAACTACATTACACCGGATTATGTGCATGTCATGATGCAAGGGCGCATTGTGAAATCCGGCGGCCCGGAATTGGCGCAACGTCTAGAGGCGGAAGGATACGACTGGATTAAAAAGGAACTTGGCATCGAAGACGAAACGGTTGAGCAAGAAGCGTAAGCGTTAGGAGGAATATTATGACGACGGAAACAAAAATACCATTCGACCAACAATATGTGCGCGCGTTCTCTAGCGGGCGCGGTGAACCGGACTGGCTGTTACAGCTTCGCTTACAAGCTCTTACCAAAGCAGAAGAGCTGCCGCTGCCGAATCCGGATAAAACGAAAATCGACAAATGGAACTTCACCCAATTTGCCAATCATGTTGTTGAAAGCGCGCCATATGCTTCGTTAGACGAATTGCCTGAGCCGGTAAAAGCGCTGATTGAAGCAGGAGAGGAAACGAAAAACTTATATGTGCAGCGCGACCATACTCCTGCGTATCTATCTTTATCGGATGACTTGAGAGCAAAAGGCGTCATTTTCACCGATATTTTCACCGCGGCGCGCGAACATGGAGAGCTGCTGCAAAAATATTTGATGAAAGACGGCGTCAAGGTAGACGAGCATCGTTTAACAGCATTGCATGCCGCGTTGTTAAATGGTGGCGTGTTTGTCTACGTGCCGAAAAACGTCGAAGTCGATGTTCCACTGCAAGCGGTATATATTCAAGAAAACGATGATATCGCGTTATTTAATCATGTCATTGTCGTTGTGGAAGATAATAGCCGTGTTATTTATGTGGAAAACTATATTTCCACGAAAGAAACGAGCAAAGCAGTTGTCAATATTGTCGCCGAAGTGTTTGCCAATACAAACGCCCGCGTATTTTTCGCCGCTGTCGATAACTTGGCAAAAGGGGTTACAACGTACGTCAATCGCCGTGGCATTGCGGCACGCGATGGCCGCATCGAATGGGCGCTCGGCTTAATGAACGACGGCAATACAGTTTCCGAAAACGTCACCCGCTTAATTGGCGATGGTTCGTTTGGCGATACGAAAACGGTTGTTGTCAGCCGCGGGGAGCAAGTGCAAAACTTTACGACGAGCGTCGTACACTACGGAAAACATACGGAAGGCTACATTTTAAAACACGGCGTGGTGAGAGACAGCGCGACATCGATTTTTAACGGGATCGGCAAAATTGAACACGGAGCTTCGAAATCGAACGCCCAGCAAGAATCGCGCGTCTTGATGCTAAGTGAAAAAGCGCGCGGCGATGCCAACCCGATTTTATTGATCGATGAAAATGATGTGATGGCAGGTCACGCGGCATCAGTCGGACGAGTGGACCCAATACAGTTATACTATTTAATGAGCCGCGGTATTCCAAGACGTGAAGCGGAGCACCTCATTATTCACGGATTTTTAGCTCCGGTTGTTGAGGCGATTCCAATTGAAAGCGTGAAAAAACAATTGATTGAAGTTATTGAAAGGAAAGTTCAATCATGAATGTAAAAGAGATACGGAAACTGTTTCCTATTTTAGACCAAGAAGTGAACGGCAAGCCGCTCGTATACCTTGATAATGCAGCGACGTCGCAAAAACCGCTTCCTGTCATTGAGGCGCTCGATCAATATTACCGTCAATACAATTCCAATGTCCATCGCGGCGTGCATACGCTTGGCACAAAGGCGACAGATGCGTACGAAGGGGCCCGGGAAAAAGTGCGGCGATTTATTAACGCTAAGTCTGCTCAGGAAGTGATCTTTACAAGAGGGACGACAGCAGCGTTAAATATCGTTGCCGCCAGCTATGGCCGCGCCAATTTGCAGGAAGGCGATGAAATTGTCATTACGTATATGGAGCATCATAGCAATTTGATTCCGTGGCAGCAGGCAGCCAAACAGACAGGGGCCACATTAAAATATATTCCGCTTCAAGCGGATGGAACCATCGATATAAAAGATGTAGAAGCAACGGTGACGGCAAACACGAAAATCGTTGCTGTTGCCCACGTGTCCAACGTGTTAGGAACGATTAACCCAATCAAAGATATTGCACGAATCGCCCATCAACATGGGGCGGTTGTTGTGGTGGACGCCGCGCAAAGCGCCCCGCATATGAAAATTGACGTTCAAGATCTTGATTGTGATTTTCTAGCGCTTTCTGGGCATAAAATGTGCGGTCCGACCGGAATTGGCGTATTATATGGTAAAAGAGATTTATTAGAGCGGATGGAGCCGGTAGAATTTGGCGGGGAAATGATTGATTTTGTTGAATTGTATGATTCGACATGGAAAGAGCTTCCTTGGAAATTCGAAGGAGGCACGCCGATTATTGCCGGAGCAATCGGCTTAGGCGCGGCGATTGATTTCCTTGAAGATGTCGGATTAGATCATATTGCCGCCCATGAGCATGAACTGGCGCAATATGCGTTAGAACGAATGTCTGCTATAGACGGGCTGACCATTTATGGTCCGAAACAACGGGGCGGATTGGTTACGTTTAATATAGACGGCGTTCATCCGCACGATGTAGCAACCGTTCTTGATGCGGAAGGCATCGCTATCCGCGCCGGCCACCATTGCGCGCAGCCGTTGATGAAATGGCTGAATGTAACCGCGACAGCGCGGGCAAGTTTTTATCTCTACAATACAAAAGAAGAAATTGATCAGCTTGTCGTTGCATTACAGAAAACGAAGGAGTATTTTGGCCATGTCTTTTAATAATCCTTTAGATCAGCTTTATCGACAAGTTATTATGGATCATTATAAAAATCCGAGAAATCGCGGTGTTCTAGAAGGAAACAGTGTCGATATCAATATGAATAACCCGACCTGCGGTGACCGTATTCATTTAACGATGAAAGTAGAAGACGGGAAAATTGCCGATGTGAAATTTGAGGGAGAAGGCTGTTCGATTTCGATGTCATCAGCGTCGATGATGACACAGGCGATTAAAGGAAAAACAGTGGAAGAAGCATTAAAGCTAGCCAATATCTTTTCCGAGATGATACAGGGGAAAAAATATGATAGCTCGGTCGATTTGGGCGATATCGAAGCGTTGCAAGGCGTTTCCAAGTTTCCTGCCCGCATTAAATGCGCTACGTTGGCGTGGAAGGCAATGGAGAAAGGGTTGCATCAGCATCATTAATGGCAAGGAGAAAAAAGGAGAGTGAAAGCGCATGGCAAAGAAAGCGCCAGAAATCGGCGAATATAAGTATGGGTTCGTCGATAAAGACGTATCGGTATTCCGCGCGGAGCGCGGATTGACACGGGAAGTGGTCGAAGAAATCTCCCGCATGAAAAATGAACCGCAATGGATGCTGGAATTCCGCTTAAAAGCGTTAGATATTTTCTATAGCAAACCGATGCCGCAATGGGGTGGCGATTTATCGAGCTTAGATTTTGACGAAATTACGTATTACGTAAAACCAACAGAAAAATCGGGCCGTTCTTGGGATGAAGTGCCGGCGGAAATTAAAGCAACGTTCGATAAGCTGGGGATTCCTGAAGCTGAACAAAAATATTTAGCCGGCGTATCGGCGCAATACGAATCAGAAGTGGTATACCACAATATGAAAGAAGATTTGGAAAAACTGGGAGTCATCTTTAAAGATACGGACTCGGCATTGAAAGAAAATGAAGATTTATTCCGTGAATATTTTGCCAAAGTTGTGCCTCCTACCGATAATAAATTTGCTGCGTTAAACTCAGCCGTATGGTCGGGTGGCTCGTTCATTTACGTCCCGAAAGGAGTCAAAGTGGAAACGCCGCTGCAAGCGTACTTCCGCATTAATTCGGAAAATATGGGGCAATTTGAACGCACGCTGATTATCGTCGATGAAGGGGCGCACGTTCACTACGTCGAAGGATGTACGGCGCCAATTTATACCACAAACTCGCTTCATAGCGCGGTCGTTGAAATTATTGTTAAAAAAGGCGCATATTGTCGTTATACGACGATTCAAAACTGGGCAAACAACGTATTTAATCTGGTTACCAAACGGGCTGTCTGTGAGGAAAACGCGACGATGGAATGGATTGACGGCAATATCGGCTCGAAATTAACAATGAAATATCCAGCTGTCATCCTAAAAGGAGAAGGCGCCCGTGGTTTAACGCTATCGATCGCAATTGCCGGAAAAGGACAGCACCAAGACGCAGGGGCGAAAATGATTCACCTTGCTCCAAACACCTCGTCGACAATCGTATCAAAATCGATTTCGAAACAAGGCGGAAAAGTAACATATCGCGGAATGGTGCACTTTGGCCGCAAAGCGTCGGGGGCGCGCTCGAACATTGAGTGCGATACGCTGATTCTTGATAACCAATCGACATCGGATACGATTCCGTATAATGAAATTTTAAATGACAATATTTCGCTCGAGCATGAAGCGAAAGTATCGAAAGTATCGGAGGAGCAACTGTTCTATCTCATGAGCCGCGGCATTTCTGAACAGGAAGCGACAGAAATGATTGTCATGGGCTTCATTGAGCCGTTTACAAGAGAGCTTCCGATGGAATATGCGGTCGAAATGAACCGACTCATTAAGTTCGAAATGGAAGGTTCTATCGGTTAATGCCGTTTAGCGAAACCATCCATTTGCCTATGGCGAATGGATGGTTTTCTCTATTTCTTGCTGTAATAATATTCCGTTGTTCTCAAATTTTTTGCCATTGTGATATAGTTAAAATAAAAATAAGTGTTAAAGCCAAAAAATAATCGGTCTTGACAGTAGCGTATGATCTAAGGTGATACATATGATTTATATAGGATTGACAGGCTGGGGAGATCATGACAGCCTATATCCTCCTGGACTTGCCGCAAAAGATAAGCTGCAGGAATATGCGGCGCATTTCCCAACGGTAGAAGTCGATTCTTACTTTTATGCGATTCAGCCACGGCAAAATGTCGAAAAGTGGATTCGCGAAACACCTTCTTCGTTCCAATTTGTTGTAAAGGCGTATCAGGGGATGACAGGGCATGAACGCGGCCCGATTCCATATGCCGACAAAGAAGAGATGTTTGCCGCGTTTTTGGATTCGATTGAACCGTTTATTCAGTCGGGAAAACTAGCGATGGTGTTGTTTCAATTCCCGCCTTGGTTTGATTGCCGCCGCGAGCATGTCGCGTATTTACGCTGGTGCAAGGCGAAAATGAAAAACATCCCGGCAGCACTGGAGTTTCGCCACCGTTCCTGGTTTTCTCCCCGTTATTATGCAAAGACGTTGCAATTTATGAAAGAGGAAGGATGGATTCATAGCATTTGTGACGAACCGCAGGCGGGGGAAGGATCGATTCCGACCGTTCTCTATCCGACGGATGCGGAAAAAACGCTCATTCGTTTCCATGGCCGCAACATCCATGGGTGGAATAAGGCGACAGGCGGGGAAAACTGGCGCGCGGTTCGATATTTGTACCGATATCGTGAAGAAGAGCTGCGCGAGTGGGTCAGCCACATCGAAATGTTAAAAACGAAGACGAAAAATATTTATGTGCTGTTTAACAACAACTCTGGCGGAGATGCGGCGGATAATGCGAAACAATTGATCCGTTTGCTTGGCATTGAATATACGGATTTAGCACCACGACAGCTTGATTTATTTTAATATTGGGGATGAACGATATGGAATATGCGCTGTTAGTCATTGTCGGTTTTTTAGCAGGAACGATCGGTAGCTTAGTCGGTTTAGGCGGCGGCGTGATTATTGTGCCATCTCTGTTGTTTTTAAGCGCGATACATTGGCTGCCGCACGTGACTCCGCAGTTGGCGGTCGGCACTTCACTCGTTGTTATTATTTTCAATGGGCTGTCGTCGACCTTGTCGTATATGAAGGAAAAAATGGTCGATTATCAAAGCGGGCTTTTATTTTTTATTGGAAGCGGTCCGGGGGCGATCATTGGCGCATGGGTAAATAATATATTAAGCTTGCAGCACTTTTCTTTATATTTTGGCCTTTTTTTAGTGGCTGTATCGTTCTTTTTATCTTTTAACAAAAATAATGCGAGGAGTTCAGAGCGGAAGGCGTTTCCCATTACCCGCACGTATGTAACGAATGAAGGAGAAACGGTGACGTATGGGTATCATCCGTTTGTCGCTATTGCCATCTCCTTTGTCGTTGGCTTTTTCGGCGGCATGTTTGGTATTGGCGGCGGTTCGCTAATGGTGCCGGCAATGATGATATTGTTTCTCTTCCCGCCTCACGTTGCCGTTGCGACTTCGATGTTTATGATCTTTTTATCTTCATTGGTTAGCTCGCTTACACATGTGTTTATGGGAAACGTACAATGGTTATTTGCGCTCGCCTTAATTCCGGGGGTTTGGTTTGGAGCGAAAACGGGTGCATTTATTAATAAGCGGCTGCGCAGCAAAACTGTCGTTATCGTTTTGCGGATTGTGCTTGTTCTTTTAGGAATTCGACTTATTTACGAAAGCTTTTCATAAGAGGAGGACGCCCATTGAAACGGACAGTATATGTATATCATACGAATGATGTGCATAGCCATTTTGAGCATTGGCCGCAAATTTCCTATTTTTTGGCTGAGCAAAGACGGAAACATCAGCAACGGAATGAGACGATGTTGTTGTTTGACATCGGCGATTTTATCGACCGTTTCCACCCGATTACCGAGGCGACAAGGGGAAAAGCGAATGTCGATTTACTTAATGCACTTCAGTATGATGCGGTAACAATCGGAAATAATGAAGGAATTACCCTTGATTACGAAGATTTAAACACGCTGTATGAAAACGCTCGTTTCTCCGTGCTTGTCGCCAATTTATTTCACAAAGACGGCACCCGCCCTTCATGGGTGCGCCCCTATTCGATCATTCCGATTTCCGATGCATTTCGCATCGGCGTTATTGGTGTCACGGCTTGTTTCGCCGAATCTTATGAGCTGCTTGGCTGGAAAGTGGCACCGCCGCTTGAAATGCTCGAGAACATTGCGGCAGAAGTCAAAAAACAAGCCGATCTTGTCATTTTATTATCGCATTTAGGCATCCATGAGGATGAAAAAATTGCAAAGACCATGCCGGACATTGACATTATTCTGGGTGGCCATACGCATCACTTGTTTCCAGAAGGAAAAAGAATTAATAATACGTTGCTATGTGCAGCTGGAAAATATGGGAAATATATTGGGATAGTAAAGCTGGAAATCGAGGAAAACGGCCATACATATGAAACGTTAGCGACCGTAGTAGATGTGGGGGATTTGCCGGATTGGGAGCAAATGCAGCGCACTTTATCCATACTAGAGCAGCAAAGTCTAGAAAAGCTGGAAGCAGAACAAATTGCTGAGCTAAAGGAAGACTTGCCGTTGCAATGGTTTTCGCCGTCTCCGTTTGCAAAATTGCTCGCTTCAGCATTAAAAGAATGGTGCGATGCGGAAATTGGCATGGTGAATGCGGGAGTTCTGTTAGAGCCGCTTCCGAAAGGAATAGTCACTAGAAAAGATTTGCACCGCATTTGCCCACATCCGATCAACCCTTGCAAAGTTCAGCTGCGTGGCGCGGAATTAAAGGAGATTATTTTACAAGCAAATACCGAAAGAATGAAATACTTACAATTTAAAGGATTTGGTTTTCGCGGCAAAGTGATGGGGCAAATGGTTTATGACGGGGTTGAGCTCGAGACGGAAAGAAAAGAAGATGGTGCGGAACATATCCGTCGCATTACGATTAATGGCGAGCCGTTAAATCCGGAACAATTATATGAGGTGGCCACGATCGATATGTTTACGATCGGCCATTTTTATCCGCAAATCCGGCACGCTCCGAAAAAGAAATATTACATGCCCGAGTTTTTACGGGACGTGTTGGCATGGAAATTGGCGAAAGAGAAATAGGCACACATCTTTCTCTGCTTCATACATTGAAGTAGGGAAAGGAGCGTGATGTTATCATGATTCACGTAACACCGATGATGATCGACGGTTATCCATTTATCGCTATTTCTGTCCAATTGCCGAAAACCAATTTGCTTGCTGTAGCGAGTGAAAAAGGGTACATTATGTGTGGAGCGCTTGATGTGGCGTTACTGAACGAGAAATTGCGCGACCGCGGAATTGTGGCTGGAAGGGCGGTCGGGGTCCGCACGATTGAACAGTTGCTTGAAGCGCCTTTAGAATCGGTGACGGTGGCTGCCGAAGAGCTGGGAATTACGGTCGGTATGAAAGGAAAAGATGCTTTGTTGAAGATGCGGTAAAAAATTATATAACAATTGGCTTTATCCCCTTCCTTTCAAGCATACATATAGCTTGTAAAGGAGGGATTTTATTTTGCCTAGATTTTCCGCTCGTCCCCGTTTGTTAAGAAGAGGACCGCTTCCGTTTCGCTATGTGTTTTTGCTGACGTTTGTGTTTTTTATGTTTTCTACCGCTCTTAGTCTTTGGATTGTCAATAAAAGCATTGAACCAGTTTTAATGGAAATTGCCGAAACGGAAACGAAACGGATTGCTAATTTAGTGATTAATAATGCGATCGAACAGCAATTTTTAAAAGAAAATCAAGAGATAAACGATTTGGTCGTCGTGCAAAAAGATGCTAATGGCAAAATTGCTTCTGTCGATTTTAACACTGCTGTTATAAACCGAATTTTGGCAAGGACGGACGATTACGTGATGGAAAGCTTAAAGGCGGCAACAGAAGGGAGAATTGAAAGGCTTGTGCTTCCCGAGGTAGAATCCGGAAAAGGAGAAAGCAGAGGGATTATTTACTATATTCCTTTTGGCCAAGTCACGAACAATTCGCTTCTTGGCAATCTTGGCCCGCGTATTCCCGTGCAGTTTCAAGTCATTGGCAATGTAGCATCCGAGGTAACGAAGGAAATCAAACCATTTGGTATCAACAGCGCATTAATTGAAGTCGATATTCACGTTTCCGTTGATATTCAAGTAGTGATTCCGTTTGCCTCTAAAGTCGCAACGGTTACCACGGACATTCCGATCGCGATGCATGTGCTTCCAGGAGAGGTTCCTCAATTTTATAATAACGGTGGAAATGTTGGTCCTTCTTTACATGTGCCATCCCATTAATCATCTATTGGCCGTGGATATGGAGATTGATTTGTTGTTTTTTGCAGCAAAAACGAAAAATTATATATAAAAAACGTTATTGTTTGCTGTTTTTATTAAGCTGTTTTGCTGATAGACAATTCATCTGCAAAACAGCTTTTTAATTTACAGAAGAAAACACCTAGACGGGGGACAAAAAATTTTGTAATATTATATTAAATTGGGAATAGTTTTATTATTATGTTATTTAGGAAAATATTTAGAAAGGATGTGGGGGAAGAAGAGGAGACGTGCGCTCATCCAAAACTGAATTTTCCGAAAAATTATTGTGGGGGGACAAAGAATGAAGAAAAAAGGATTAGCAAGTATTTTTCTATCACTGGCATTAACTGCTGGCGTCATGGCAGGATGTGGAGGAGAGAAGGAGACGAGCGGCACCTCTGGCGGCAGCGGAGGAGGCGGCGATATGATTAAAATCGGCGCCAATCTTGAATTGTCTGGTGGGGTAGCTTCATATGGGCAATCGATCGCCGAAGGATTAGAACTTGCTTTTGAAGAAATCAACAAAGAAGGGATTAATGGCAAAAAACTGAAGCTTGTGAAGGTAGATAACAAATCGGATGCAGCCGAAGCGACGAACGGCGCGATCAAGCTCGTCAGCCAGGACAAGGTAGCAGCGATTATCGGCGCCGCAACGAGCACCAATACGCTAGCGCAAGTCCAAGTGGCCCAAGACAACAAAGTTCCGTTAATTACGCCAACGGGAACAAACCCTACGATTACGAATAAAAATGGCAAAGTAAACGATTTTGTATTCCGGACATGTTTTATTGATCCTTTCCAAGGGACAGTTGCCGCAAAATTCGCGATCAATGATTTAAAAGTGAAAACTGCAGCGGTGCTGATTGATAGTTCCAGCGACTATTCGAAGGGTCTTTCCGCAGCGTTTAAAAAAGCGTTTGAAAAAGAAGGCGGCAAAATTGTAGCGGAAGAAGCTTACGTTGCTAAAGACACGGACTTCCGTGCCACGCTTACCCGCATTAAATCGGCTAATCCAGAATTCATTTTCTTGCCTGGTTATTACGAAGAAGTAGGTCTTATCGTAAAACAGGCGCGTGAACTTGGCATTAATGCACCGATTATGGGCGGCGACGGATGGGATTCGCCTAAATTAGTGGAAATCGCCGGCAAGGATCCATTGAACAATACGTTTATTACGAACCACTATTCTTCCAATGACCCAGATCAAAAAATTCAAGATTTTGTAAAAGCATTCAAGGCGAAATACAATAAATCTCCAGATGCCTTCAGCGCGCTTGGATATGACACGGCATATTTTCTCGCTGATGCCATCAAACGCGCTGGAAGCGCAGATCCAGAAAAAATTAAAGACGCGCTTGCGAAAACGAAAGACCTCTCTCTTGTCTCGGGAACATTGACGCTAGATAAAAACCATGATCCAGTGAAGTCAGCTACGATTCTCGAATATAAGGACGGCCAGCAACAATTTAAAACAAAAGTAAACCCGTAATCGCACGAGGCGGATAGGGAGCATGTCCCCCTATTCCGAATTTTTCTAGATAAAAGAAACAGTCTTCTTTAAGGAGAGTGCAAATATGGAACTCATTCAGCAACTAGTTAACGGGATCTCCCTTGGAAGCATCTACGCACTGATTGCTCTTGGCTATACGATGATATACGGAATTGTGCGCCTCATCAATTTTGCGCACGGCGATGTATTTATGATTGGTTCTTTTGTTGGATTTTACGCTGTCACCAGTTTTCATGTAGGTTTTTTTCCAGCGTTGCTCCTCGCAATGGTTTCCTGCGCGATTTTAGGGGTATGTATTGAGAGAATCGCTTATAAACCGTTGCGAAACGCTACAAAAATCGCTGTACTGATCACTGCCATCGGGGTTTCGCTTTTAATTGAGTATGGAACCATTTATCTGCGTGGTGCTCAGCCAGAAGCGTATCCTAGCACAGTGCTTCCGGATAAAAAAATTGAAGTATTGGGCGTAACCGTTAATAGCCAGTCATTATTGATTCTTGGTGTTTCCATTGTATTGATGATTCTCCTTCAATTTATCGTCCATAAAACAAAAATCGGAAAAGCGATGCGGGCCGTTTCTCATGATGCAGAAGCAGCTCGGTTGATGGGAATTAATGTAGATAATACTATATCAGCGACTTTTGCCATTGGCTCGGCTTTGGCGGGGGCAGCAGGCGTTATTTTCGGGATTTACTATACTAAAATCGACCCGCTGATGGGAATTATTCCAGGTTTAAAAGCGTTCGTAGCTGCCGTATTAGGAGGAATCGGCATTATCCCTGGCGCGATGGTTGGCGGTCTGATGCTTGGCGTCATTGAATCGCTCGTAAGCGGTCTTGGTTATTCGCTTTGGCGGGATGGGGTCGCTTTTATCATTCTTATTTTGATTCTCATTTTCCGACCAGCTGGATTATTTGGTAAAAACGTAAGAGAAAAAGTGTAAAGGATGGTAGGGAGCGATGGCAACTTTGAAGCGGACGATAGGATTTTGGATCTCCATTGTACTGGCGCTGATCCTTTTTGTTGTGGTTCAGGTGCTAATATCGGGAGAAATACTTAATCCCTTTTATGTTAATACGTTATTTTTTATGGTGATTAACATTATACTAGCTGTCAGCCTTCATTTAATCATCGGGATTACCGGACAGTTTTCCATTGGCCATGCCGGGTTTTTTGCCGTGGGAGCTTATGCATCAGCAATTATGACGATGAAATTGCAGATGCCGTTTGCGCTTGCATTGCTTGTTGGCGGTATCGCTGCTGCGATTGCGGGTCTCCTTATCGGCATTCCTAGCCTGCGGTTAAAGGGCGATTATTTAGCGATTGCTACGCTTGGCTTTGGGGAAATTGTACGAATCAGCCTGCTAAACATTGAGTATGTTGGCGGCGCCAGCGGTATGACGGTAACCCACCTCACCACTTGGCCATGGGTGTTTGCCTGCCTGCTTATCACCATTATTGTCATTGCTAATTTTACTAACTCTACCCATGGACGTGCCTGCATCTCGATTCGAGAGGATGAAATCGCAGCGGATTCTATGGGAATTAACACGACGTATTATAAAGTGGTCGCTTTTGCCATAGGTTCTTTCTTTGCCGGAATTGCCGGGGGGCTTTATGCTCATCATTTTTATATCATTCAGCCGACTAACTTTGGCTTTCTGAAATCATTTGATATTTTGATTTTTGTTGTGCTTGGCGGACTAGGAAGCATGTCTGGCGCGGTGATCGCTGCTATCCTATTAACCATTGTTTCGACATTCCTTCAGGATTATCCAGAAACGCGAATGATTATATATAGCATCATTCTTATTTTGGTTATGCTGTATCGCCCAAAAGGGTTGCTAGGCACGAAAGAAGTAACATCTTTCTTTAAGCTGCGCAGAGCGGCGCAAGGGGGAATTGGAAATGACAACAAGAACACCGTTGCTTAAGGCGGCACACGTCGGCATACAATTTGGTGGCCTGAAAGCTTTGTCTGACGTCAATATGGAGTTGAATAAGGGAGAATTAGTAGGACTTATTGGACCGAACGGGGCAGGGAAAACCACCTTTTTTAACTTGCTGACCGGCGTCTATGAGCCAACTGAAGGAAGCATTGTGCTTGACAATGAAAGGCTTAACGGTCTGCCGCCATATAAAATTACGCGCAAAGGAATCAGCCGCACATTCCAAAATATTCGGCTGTTTGGTGAACTTTCGGTGATGGACAATGTAAAAGTTGCCTATCACTCTCTCGCCCGTCATTCTATTCTTAGTTCCATCTTTCGCCTTCCTCCCCATTTTTCTGGAGAAAAAGAAATAGAAGAAAAAGCAGTAGAATTTTTGAAGATTTTTAAGCTCGAACATGTGATGGATGAGAAAGCAAAAAATTTGCCATATGGACAGCAACGCCGTTTAGAAATCGCCAGAGCTCTTGCCGCGCATCCAAAGCTATTGCTGCTTGACGAGCCTGCAGCAGGGATGAATCCACAGGAAACGAAAGAATTAATGAGTTTGATTGCCTTTATACGCGAGAAGTTTGATTTAACGATTTTGCTGATTGAGCACGATATGTCTCTCGTGATGGGAATATGCGAACGGATTTATGTGCTTGACCACGGGCAGTTGATTGCGCATGGCACACCGGAAGAAGTGAGAAATAATCCGAAAGTGATCGAGGCATATCTTGGCGAGGAGGTTTCTTAACGTGCTAAAAGTGGAAAGCATCGATGTATTTTACGGAAATATTCAAGCGTTAAAAGGTGTATCACTGGAAGTAAAAAACGGCGAAATCGTCACCTTAATCGGCGCCAATGGCGCCGGCAAAAGCACGCTGCTAAAAACGATTTCTGGGTTGTTAAAACCGAAGCAGGGAGATATTTTATACGAAGGAGCGTCCATTGCGGGTAAAGCGGCGCAAACCATTGTGAAACAAGGAATTTCCCACGTTCCCGAAGGCCGCCGTATTTTTGCCAATATGACTGTAGAAGAAAACCTGGAATTAGGTGCTTTTTTAAGAAAGGATAAACAGGAAATTCAGCAAGACTTCGAGAAAGTGTACCATCTGTTTCCTCGCCTTTACGAGCGGAGAAAACAGCTTGCCGGAACTTTGTCGGGGGGTGAGCAGCAGATGCTGGCGATCGGCCGCTCCCTGATGGCTCGGCCTCGCCTTCTATTGCTCGATGAGCCATCGATGGGGTTGGCGCCATTATTGGTGAAAACCATTTTTCGCATCATTGAAGAAATTAACTCCTTTGGGACGACTATTTTATTAGTCGAGCAAAACGCGCATATGGCGCTATCTGTAGCCGATCGGGCATATGTCATTGAGTCAGGGCGGGTCGTCTTGTCAGGAACAGCACAGGAACTAAATGCAAGCGAACAGGTGAAGAAGGCGTATCTAGGGGGACATTAAAGATTATTGTTCCATACGGCACAGAGGATAGAAAAAAGGAGGCCTATTTCTGTTTGGCCTCCTTATTTTTCTTCTGTTTTTGTTTTTCCGAGCGTTCCCAAGCTTTTAAGTGCGGATATGGGTCGAACGACCATTCCGTATAGCCATTATCTTTGTACATTCCGTAATGAAGGTGAGGTGGGAATTTTCCCGCTGTTCCCGGCGGACCGTAGCCGGAGCTGCCGACCGAGCCGATCACGGTTCCCGGCTCAACGATCTGCCCTTCGCGCAAATTAGAGGCAAATCCGTTTAAGTGGCCAAAATAATGGTACGTATTATTAATATCGCGAATACCGATGCGCCAGCCGCCATATTTGTTCCAGCCCTTTAATTCGACGATTCCGTAACACGTCGATCGCACTGGGACACCATAGTCGGCAAAAATGTCCGTGCCTTCATGGATGCGGCGTCCTCCCCAGCCTCTTGCATCTCCCCACGTATCGCGATAGCTGTAGTTAGCATGCAGAGGAAGTGGAAATACATGGTCATCTAATTTTAACGTTTGGTACTTTTTATATATTTTCGCTTTGCCTAAAATGAGGTCAACCGTTTTGCTGCGCTGGTAATAATTCCATAGCGCTATTTTAATATGCTGATGATCGATTCCGTACGTTTGCAAATAGCGAGCAATCGCAAAAATCACATCTTCATCATCCTCGCGATTGGCAAGGCCGTCACCATTGCCGTCGATGCCCAGACCGCCAAATTGTGAAATCGTAAACGGATTAGTATCATGAGGGTTTTTATTTAGCGGGCCGGCCCAAATTTCCGGTTTGATATAGATCCCAAGCACTCCGGTAGGTTTCGGCAAATCACGGCGCACTTGCCGGACGTTTCGTTCGTATTGGTCGATTGCCGCAAAGTAATACCAAGGGATAAGCGAGACCGCTTCCGCTTTTTTATACAGCTCCATTCGTTTTTCGTATATCGTGTCCTCATCCATTTTTTCTTTGGCAAATGTTGCTTTTGGCACCGTTAATACAAAAGCAGCAATCCATACAATAAATATCCATCGGCACACGCGTTTCTACTCCTTTCCATCCGTTTCATATATTTAGTTTGGGGAGATTTGCTTGTTTCATAAATGTTAAAAAGCGGTAAGTGGTGGGAAATGGCTAATTCCTTTGTGTTTGGCAGCTGTTTTTTTTATAATGAAAGATGTAAATAAAAACTTATTGGAGTGAGAACAATGTCGACAAAAGAAGAACATCTTCGCAAGCCGGAGTGGTTAAAAATAAAGTTAAATACAAATGAAAATTACACTGAACTAAAGAAATTGATGCGTGAAAACCGATTACATACGGTATGTGAGGAAGCAAAATGTCCAAACATTCATGAATGCTGGGCGGTTCGGAGAACGGCGACATTTATGATTTTAGGAAATGTATGCACTCGTGCCTGCCGTTTTTGTGCGGTCAAAACGGGGCTGCCGACCGAACTAGACTGGCAGGAACCGGAACGCGTTGCAGAGTCTGTCCGCATTATGAACTTAAAACACGTTGTCGTCACTGCTGTTGCCCGCGATGACTTAAAGGACGGCGGGGCCGCCGTGTTTGCGGAAACCGTTCGGGCCATCCGCCGCAAAAACCCGTTTACGACGATTGAAGTTCTGCCTTCCGATATGGGCGGAGTATATGAAAACTTAAAAATATTGATGGATGCCCGCCCAGATATTTTAAACCATAATATCGAGACGGTGCGCCGCTTGACGCCGAGAGTACGCACACGTGCCACCTATGAACGCTCGCTGGAATTTTTGCGTCGCGCCAAAGAACTGCAGCCGGATATTCCAACAAAATCGAGCATCATGGTCGGACTTGGGGAAACGAAAGAAGAAATTATTGAAGCGATGGATGATTTGCGCGCCAATCATGTCGATATTTTAACGATCGGCCAATATTTACAGCCGACGAAAAAACATTTGAAAGTAGTAAAATATTACCACCCAGATGAATTTAAAGAGTTGAAAGAAATTGCCTTGAGCAAAGGGTTTACCCATTGCGAAGCCGGCCCGCTTGTTCGGTCTTCGTATCATGCCGATGAACAAGTCAATGCGGCTTCGGCAGCGCGGCAAATGAAAGCATAAAGGCGTCGAAAAAACGGTCTTGCCTTCTGTATGATGAAGACAGACCGTTTTTTCTTCACATTAGCGTGTTGTTTTGGCTGATCTTGTCGTTCCGTCGTGAAAATCGCGGTCAAGACGGTCGTTTGTTTCATTGATCATTTCGCCGTTTTCATTTTCTCCGTCACTTAGCTTCCGACCTTGTGGATATTTTAGCATTTGTTGAATCGTAGCATCGATCATTTGATCGATGTTTCGGCTGTTCGAATCCAAACGTCCGAAACGTTCGATGTCTCTCATCAGCTGTGGATTGTCGGCCACGTATACATGGTAATAGCGGGGAACGACAGAAAGCGCGGTCTTTTTCACTTGGTCTGCCGTTTCGTTACGGTTTTTTGTATCGGCATCATAGACGACTAACACTTCCTCATCGGTTACCAATGTAGCGACATCTTTCACGTTTGGAAGCTGTGTACAGAGCTTGCTGATTAAATCGGCAGCTTGCTCGCGGTTAAAGGTCGGCATGTTGTTATAAATATTGGCATCGCCGCGAACAGGGCTTTTTTGGTGGCGGACATAGCCAAAGTTGTTCATTGGCGTATCGTCGCCGTTCGGCACTCCATTTTCGTTATATAAATCATTGCGGTCGGTGACATTCATCGTATTGCCGCTCCGTTTATATACATCTGTATTGTCATCCCGTGCCATCTGCGCACAGCCTGCTAATGTGACAGCTGTACCCAATGCGACGGCAAGCAATGGTTTTCTCATTGTCAATTCCCCCCTTTCACCTTTAGGATGATTCTCTTGCTGAACTTCAATAACAGTAATTGATTGGGAACGTTTCATCGTTTATGATGAAAGTGGAAAGGCAAGGTGAAAAGGATGATATGTATTAACAATATCTGTTACGAACTGGTGGAAAACGTGAAAAATGCGTTTAATGAAGAGGCGTTTCGCGCCCGATATGCCGATATTTTAAGCAAGTATGACTATATTGTCGGGGATTGGGGATATAATCAGCTCCGTTTACGCGGCTTTTTTGATGACTATAACCAAAAAGCGACATATGATACTAAAATCAGCACTTTATCTGAATATTTGTATGAATATTGCAATTTTGGCTGCGCCTATTTTGTGCTTCGCAAAATAAAGCGGTAAAGCGAGATGCGGCTATCCTTTTTCATGAGGATAGCCGCTCGTTCATTAATCCTGGCCGTATGGAAATTGCTCGTTTTCCCGCGGATCGTCATGCAACGGGTGTGCGCCAGGATCTCGTCTTGGAATATTTTGATGGAATGATTTGAATTCATAGTTAAACGCGCTGTAATGGCGCTGTCCTTTTTTCCATGGGGTGCTTTTATTTTCGACCGGCACGTCGGCACGGCGCGGCGATCCATACGGCCCTTCGGGAAATTCTTCCGCCGTTAAAAAATTTTTCTGCTTTTCCACGGTGGAAAAGTCGCTATATTTTTCCTTCTCCTGCATTTGTTTCACCTTCCTCGTTTCCGGGGATTGTTTATAATGTTCCCGAATGAGAAGGCGACTATGAAATACATTCGTACAAAAATGCCCGCAAATCATTCGCGTCTTCTTCACTGAGATGATACGCATGTTCTAAGTATCCCGGTTCCTCTAGATCGTCTTGTCCGATAATGGCAAAACGGTTGCTTTGCAAGTCGAGAACTAAATATTTCCCGTAGAAGCGATCTGTCTCGATGATCGCCAAATCGAACCGCTGCCGTTCTCCTAAAAAGCTGACGAAGCGCGTTTTTGTTTCAATGGTATCATCGTATAAGTAAAAACGATCACTCATTGGCCATGACCTCCAGTCCAAATTGAAGTTATTTTTATCATAGCAGACAATAGGGGAAATGTCCTGTTGATTATGGTACAATAAAAAAAGAACTATATAGGAGGAAACTGCGATGTATTTTGTCGATCGTAACAAAATCGAGGAAACATTACGTTATATGGAAAAAATGCTGTATATTTATAAGGAAAAAGCGGAGTGGGATGACGAATTATCCCGGCTTGCTTTAGAGCGGATTGCCCATTTAGTGATTGAGGCCATTTTAGATGTCGGAAATGCCATGATTGACGGGTTTATTATGAGAGACCCGGGCAGTTACGAAGATATTATCGATATTTTAACGGACGAAAAGGTAATAACAGAAGAGGATGCCAAAGCATTAAAAGCGATCATTGCCCATCGGAAAATGCTGGTGCACCATTATACGAACGTCGATCATAAGAAATTGCGGGAAGATATGCAAAAATATTTTGCGGCTCTTCAAGCGTATCCAATAGCCGTGCGCACGTATTTAGAAAACGAGCTCGGCCCGGTGTCAGCGTTTCGCAATTAAGCCACAGCATTTTCATCGTATCGTAAGCACGCTTCTGTAGTTTGCTGAAGCGTGTTTACTTTTTGACATTTTTCGCTTGTTTTTATAAAGTTGGGTATATGTGCAAGATGAAAAAGGGGTGAGAACGTTGAAAAAGTATAACGGTTATTTAATCGATTTGGACGGAACGATGTACCGCGGAACCGAATGCATTGCGGAAGCTCGCGACTTTGTAAAGGAATTGCACCGGAAAGGCATTCCGTATTTGTTTGTGACCAATAACTCGTCGCGCACGCCGGTGCAAGTAGCGGAGAAATTGCAGTCATTCGGCGTTCCGGCGGCAGCAGAACATGTATTTACGACCAGCCAGGCAACCGCTAATTATATTTTTGAAAGAAAGCCAGATGCTTCCGTTTATGTCATTGGGGAAGAAGGAATCCGCACCGCGCTCGAGGAAAAAAGATTCACGTTCGCAAAAGAAGACGCGGACTTTGTGGTGATGGGAATTGACCGCAGCATTACATATGAAAAACTGGCAATTGCCTGTTTAGCCGTGCGCAACGGGGCGACATTTATTTCAACCAATGCTGATATCGCCATTCCGACCGAGCGGGGGTTGCTGCCGGGTAATGGCGCACTTACAGCCGTTGTCGCGGTATCCACACAAGTACAGCCGATTTTTATTGGCAAACCGGAGAAAGTGATTATGGAACAGGCGTTAAAAGTGTTAGGAGTTCCAAGAGAGGAAACACTGATGATCGGTGATTATTACGATACCGATATTATGGCGGGGATGAACGCCGGAATCGATACGCTGCTTGTCCATACCGGAGTAACGACAAAAGAGCTGCTGCAACAATATGAAAAACAGCCGACTTATACTGCCGATTCATTACGGGAATGGATGGACCGCATATGAACCTCTCCCTCCTTCACTCCGTTTAGAGGAAGGGAGACTTCTCGGAAAAATGATAAAAAAGCCGCCGCTCTTCCGCGAAAGAGCGGTGGCTTTTTTGCTATAAATCCATGTTTATTCCGTATTCGCAGCCCGGTGCGCTAAGCGGCTTGAAGCAGCGGCTGCAATGGCGCCGACGATATCATCTAAAAACGTATTGCATTTTCCGGTTGATTTATCATTTAAGTATTGTAAAATGCCTGGCTTTTGTTTATCAATGTACCCATAGTTCGTAAGGCCAATCGATCCGTACACGTTAACGATCGACAGCGCTAAAATTTCGTCCACCCCGTAGAGCCCTTCATCGCGATGAATAATGGACTGCAGCGGTTCGTCTAATTTGCCCTCTTCCGCTAATTTATCAAGCTGAATGCCGGTTAGGATCGCGTTTTGCACTTCGCGTTTCGAAATGACACGGTTTACGTTTTCAATACATTCTTCCAGTTTCAAATCAGGATGGTACTTCGATTGTAGGTAATATACAAGTTCGGCAATATCTTTGATGGTCACCCCTCGCTCTTCCAGCCATTGGCGAGCGGTTTGTTCAAGATTGTTCATAATTGGTTCCTTCATGAGCGTCACCTATTTCTTCAAGGAATTGTTTTCTTATTATATATGTTTATGATGGCATAAATGTGTCGCTTCTGTAAACATAGATGCTCGTGATGAAGAAATGCAGATTTTTTGGCAAAACTCCTCATATATTACTGTTAAAAGGAGGGAACAGCAATGGAATCATGGATTCGCCAGGAATATGATATCGAAGCAGAGCGGATGAAAAAAAACGGCCGGTATTACACGTTTCTCTATAAACATCAGTATTATACCGTTATCCCTGTCTACGGGCGCAGCGAAGCGGAGCTTGAGGAACTGCAAAAAATGAGCAATTATTTAATATCCAAAGGAGATATGACGGTCGCATCATTTGTGCAAACGAAATCAGGTAAGCTCGTTGCTTATAGGAATGAACAACCCATTGTTATTGTTCGTACACCGCTTCTGCCGTATGCAAGAAATATTTCCGTTGGGAGGGAGTTAGCAAAATTTCATCAACGTGGCCGCACATGTCCGCTTCCGCTCGTTCATTGCCGGCGGATCGGCCAATGGAAAGAACTTTGGGGAAAACGAGTCGATCAAATGGAGGAATTTTGGAAAAATAAAATAGCCATGGGGATGGAAACGATGTTTGATCGACTCTTTATTGAATCGTTTCCATATTATCTTGCGCTTGCTGAAAACGCGATTCAATATGTTGCCGATACGGAGTTGGATGAGGAGCCGTTCGGCATTGATTACGCCACTTTTTGCCATGAGCGGATTCCGAATTCTGGATGGGTAGAGGGGAAAGAGCAGAAGTTGCCTACCGATTGGGTATATGATCATTGCGCGCGAGATTTAGCGGAATGGGTTCGTTATTTATACGTCAAAAAGGGGCATCACTCCGTCGGCGAGATAAGGCGATTTTTCCGCGATTATGAGCGCCAAACCCCTTTATCTCTGTTTGCCTGGCGTCTTGTATACGCTCGTCTTCTGTTTCCGCTTCATTATTTTGAATGTGTCGAAGGATATTATATGTCAGACGATGAACGGGAAAAACAGCAATATGTGCATATGCTGCAGAGCATCATCGCCCGTTCGCGCGAGCACGAGCAATTTCTTGCTTCATTTATGGACATTGTCGGTTTATCAAGCCGCCACCTTTCTCTTCCGAAAGTAGAATGGCTGTCTTATTCGTTATCACGTTAAGAAATGAAATCATCATTTTTTTTGCCAGCAAGTTATGTTAAGATAAGGAAAAAACATAGAGAAGGGAAGGTGGCGGTATGAAGCGGCCGTATGTGTTTATTACGAGAAAGTTGCCGGAGGAGATTATCGCGCCGGTGAAAGAAATTGCGGAAGTAGCGGCGTGGCCGCATGATGACGTGCCCGTTCCGCGCGATATCCTAATGAACGAAGCGAAGAAAGCCGATGCGTTGTTGACGATGGTGGCAGATATGGTGGATGAGGCCATATTGGATGCCGGAAAGCGGCTAAAAGTCGTGGCGAACATGGGTGTCGGCTTTGACAATATCGATGTGCAGGCGGCAACGAAACGAGGCATCGCCGTTTGCAATACTCCTGATGTATTGACCGATACAACCGCTGACTTGACGTTTGCATTATTGCTGGCTACTGCCCGCCGCATGGTGGAAGCGGCGCAGTTTATCAAAGAGGGAAAGTGGAAAAGTTGGAGTCCGTTTCTGTTGGCTGGGGTCGATGTTCACCATAAAACGATTGGTATTGTCGGTATGGGCAATATTGGCAAAGCGGTTGCCAAACGAGCCATCGGTTTTGATATGAACGTGTTGTATCACAATCGTTCTCGCAACATCGAAGCGGAAAAGCGGCTTGGAGCTACATATTGTTCTTTTGAGGAGCTGTTGGAAAGAGCGGATTTTGTTGTTTGTTTGACACCGCTGACAAATGAAACACGTCATATGTTTAACAAAGAGGCATTCCGCAAAATGAAGCGGTCCGCAATCTTTGTCAATGCGGCAAGAGGAGCGGTCGTCGATGAACAGGCGTTATATGAGGCGCTTGTCAGTGGAGAAATCGCGGGAGCAGGATTAGATGTGTTTGAGCAGGAGCCGATTGATGCATCACATCCATTGCTGGCACTTCCAAATGTGATAGCACTTCCGCATATTGGGAGTGCAACGAAAGAAACGCGGACAAAGATGATGGAGCTATGCTGCCGCAATATTATTGCTATATTAACTGGAAGACAGCCTGAAACGCTTGTCAATAAAGAATGGAGTATGCGGTCCTAGGCAGCAGGACTGCTTGTTTTTTACAAAAAAATTATCTGAATTTCCTTGATATTAATCATTTTCTATATTAAATAGTAAAATTAACGATTGTCAAAAAAAGCAATATCTTTTATAATGTCTACTATAAAAATACAAATGTCTACTACTGATAAACAGAAAGGGCGGGGGAATATGGAAAAGCCAATCTTGGTCGGATTATTAGGATTAGGTACCGTTGGAAGCGGGGTTGTAAAAATTATTGAGAACCATCAAGAACGGCTGATGCATCAAGTAGGATGTCCGGTGCAAATCAAAAAAATCCTTGTTCGGGATATATATAAAAAGCGGGATGTTCAGGTCGATCCAGCGATGTTGACGACAAACGCAACAGACGTCATTGATGATCCGGAGATTGACGTCATTATCGAAGTGATGGGCGGAATTGAAGAAACGCGGCAATATTTGCTGCGGGCGCTGCGTCAAGGAAAGCATGTCGTGACGGCAAATAAAGATTTAATGGCTCTATATGGCTCAGAGTTATTAACCGTAGCGGCGGAACACCATTGCGATTTGTTCTATGAAGCAAGTGTTGCCGGGGGCATTCCGATTTTGCGCAGTCTTGTTGACGGGCTTGCCTCCGATCACATCACGAAGCTGATGGGAATTGTCAACGGAACAACGAACTATATTTTGACGAAAATGTGCAAATACGGGGCTTCTTATGAAGACGTGTTGGCAGAAGCGCAAGCACTCGGGTACGCAGAAGCGGATCCAACCGCGGATGTCGAAGGATTAGACGCAGCGCGGAAAATGGCGATTTTGGCGCGGCTTGGCTTTTCGATGAACATTGATCTAGAAGACGTGCAAGTAAAGGGAATTACATCGATTACGGAAGAAGACCTTAATTACGCAAAGCGCCTCGGCTACACGATGAAACTAATCGGCATTGCCCATCGGAATGGAAACAAAGTAGAAGTAAGCGTCCAGCCGACCTTGCTTCCGGACTCTCATCCGCTTGCTTCGGTCAATGATGAATACAATGCTGTTTATGTATATGGCGAAGCGGTCGGTGAAACGATGTTTTACGGACCGGGAGCGGGAAGCTTGCCGACAGCGACGGCGGTTGTGTCTGACTTAGTGGCTGTCATGAAAAACATGCGCTTAGGGGTAAATGGACATTATGCCGTTGCTCCGCAATATGAAAAACAATTAAAATCCCCAGCGGAAATTTTCTCGAAATATTTTTTACGTATTCACGTCAAAGACCAAGTTGGCGCATTTGCCAAAATTACGACCCTATTTTCCGAACGTGGCGTCAGTTTCGAGAAAATTTTGCAGTTGCCGTTAAAGGACAACAACCTTGCGGAAATTGTTATTGTGACGCACCGCGCCTCGCAGCAAGATTATGAGGAAATTTTACAGCAATTGCGCGACTTGGAAATCGTTCAGGAAGTGAAAAGTTCGTATCGCGTTGAAGGAGAGGGAAAATAATGGCATGGAAAGGACTGTTACAAGCGTACCGTGAATTTTTGCCAATCAACGAAAATACACCGCTGCTTTCTTTAAATGAGGGGAACACGCCGCTTATCCCGCTCCCGCGTTTATCGGAAGAGCTGGGGATTGAACTGTACGTCAAAGTTGAAGGAGCCAACCCGACGGGCTCGTTCAAGGATCGAGGAATGGTAATGGCGGTGGCAAAGGCGAAAGAATCCGGCAGCCATACGATTATTTGCGCTTCGACAGGCAATACGTCCGCCTCCGCCGCCGCCTATGCGGCAAGAGCAGGATTACGCTGTATTGTCGTCATCCCAAATGGCAAAATTGCGATGGGGAAACTGGCACAGGCGGTCATGTATGGCGCCGAGATTTTCGCTATTGACGGCAACTTTGATGAAGCGCTGAAAATGGTGCGACGTCTTAGCGATATTGCTCCGATCACCCTTGTCAATTCGGTTAACCCATACCGCATTGAAGGGCAGAAAACGGCGGCGTTTGAAATTTGCGACCAGCTCGGCAAGGCGCCGGATGTGCTGGCGATTCCTGTCGGCAACGCCGGCAATATCACGGCGTATTGGAAAGGATTTAAAGAGTATCATGCGCTAAAGCAAACCGGGCTTCCGCAAATGCGCGGATTTGAGGCCGAAGGAGCGGCAGCGATTGTCCGCAATCAAGTCATTGAAAATCCGGAAACGGTGGCAACAGCGATCCGCATCGGCAATCCGGCCAGCTGGGAAAAAGCAGTTCAGGCGGCGGCAGAGTCGCAAGGAAAAATTGATGAAGTTTCCGATGCAGAAATTTTAACAGCGTATAAGCTGCTGGCAAGAAAAGAAGGAATTTTTGCGGAGCCTGCCTCCTGCGCAGCGGTTGCGGGAGTAATCAAACAGCGGAAGCGCAATGAAATTGAAAAAGGCAGCACCGTTGTTGCGGTACTAACCGGAAACGGTTTAAAAGATCCGGCCATTGCGATGGAAACAGCGGAAATCGAGCCTGTTGTACTCCCAAATGACGAAACGATCGTGTTCGAGCATCTCCAAGGAGTTGTCCATTCATGAAAGAAGATGAGATGTTAAAAATTATCGTGCCCGCGAGCACAGCAAATTTAGGCCCCGGCTTTGATTCCGTCGGGCTTGCTGTATCTTGTTATTTGACTTTAGAAGTCAGGCCCGCAGGGGAATGGAAGTTTATCCCCTGCTCTCCGGAAGTAAGGGGAATTCCAACAGGAACAGAAAATTTAATTTATCAAGTGGCAGAGCAAGTGGCGGCCACGTATGGATATACGCTGCCAAACTGTTCGGTTGATGTATACAGCAATATTCCGTTGACGCGTGGTTTGGGCAGTAGCGCGGCAGCGGTTGTCGCCGGAATTGAACTGGCTGATGCGCTTGTTGGCTTGGAGCTGACGCGCGAGCAAAAAATGCGGCTGGCCAGTTGCTATGAGGGGCATCCCGATAATGTCGGTGCTTCTTTATACGGGGGGCTTGTCATCGGCTGTCACCGCGAGCAAGGGACGGATATCGTCCATATTCCCAATATCCAGTTGGACTTGGTCGCTATCATTCCAGACTATGAATTAGAAACAAAAAAAGCACGCAGCGTGCTGCCACAGCTGCTTGCACGGGAAGAAGCCGTAGAGGCAAGCGCGGTCAGCAACGTGTTGGTTGCAGCGCTATTAACGAAAAACTGGGAGCTTGCCGGCAAAATGATGGCCGCCGATTTATTTCATCAGCCATATCGGAAAGAACTTGTTCCACAGCTGCCATTGGCGCAGGAGTTGGCTTTGGAATACGGGGCGTTCGGCGTGGCGCTAAGCGGAGCAGGGCCTACCGTTTTAGCCTTTATCGAACCTGGGAAGGGAAAGTATGTGAAAGAAAAGCTGCGCCCTCATTTTTTGAATTGTTCCGTCGAATTATTAACGGTAGAACAAAAAGGAAGCCGGGTATACAAACCAGCTCTAGAAAAATAACAGCGGTCTCCTCAAGGAAACCGCTGTTATTTGTTGAATTAAAATACTTGCTCTACTTCGACGATGCCTGGTACTTCTTCTAAAAGAGCGCGCTCGATTCCGGCTTTTAATGTGATCGTGGAGCTTGGGCAGCTTCCGCATGCGCCAAGGAGACGCAATTTGACAACACCGTCTTCGACGTCAATTAATTCGCAGTCCCCGCCATCACGAAGTAAAAACGGACGGAGTTTATCTAAAACTTCTTGCACTTGTTCTTTAATTTCCTGATCCGTCATTTTTATCGACTCCTTTCTGTAATTTTATTATAATCATGCTAAAGAAAAAAATCTAATGATAAATTTTGTTTTTATCATATGAAAGGTGGAAATATATGACGTTTAGGCAGGTAGAAATATGCGTATATGGTGCGGATATCGTTTGTCCATCTTGCGTGCAGCTGCCTTCTTCGAAAGAAACATATGAGTGGCTGGAAGCGGCGATTAAACGGAAATATCCGGATCAGCCGTTTTCAATGACATATGTGGATATTTTCAACCCGCCGGAAGAGGATGAAGAGAAAAGAGAATTTGCACAAAAAGTAATTGAAGAAGATTTGTTTTACCCCGTTGTTGTTATTGAAGGCGTTATTGTCGGGGAAGGAAATCCAAAGCTAAAGGCCATTTATGCGGAAATGGAAAAATACGGCTATCGCTAGGAAAAAGGGATCTTTGCTGAAAAGATCCCTTTTTTCCATTAATAGCCGTTATGGTATTTGTACATCCACAATACTCCCGATTTTAGCAGCCGAGGCACCCTGCCGGTAATCGGGCGGTCGGCAACCAGTCCGAATCCGTGTTTTTTGCCAAGCGAACCGAGAACTCCTTTCAGTTTAATCGGCGGGAATTCGCTTGGTGGCTCTTCCCCGTTCCAGCGCTTTTGCAATACTTGAACGATTTGTTCCGCCTGAGCTTCGGCAAGCTGTGCGCTCGGAGAATGCGGCAAGCTCGCGCAATCGCCAACAACGTATACGTTTTCATATTCAGGAATATGATGCTGTTTCGTTAAAATAATGCGCCCTTGTTTGTCTTTTTCCACCGGAAGTTCGCGGACCACGCGATTTGGCTGAATCCCGGCTGTCCAAACGATAACATCACAATGAATAGGTTGATCGTGGTTGTACAGCGTATGCTCTTCCACTTTTGTCACGTTCGAACAGCGGACGATTTCAATATCATGTTCGGCAAACCAGCTTTCCACATAGTCGCTGAGCCGTTTCGGAAACATTGGCAAAATGCGTTCGCCACGGTCAAACAGCTTAATGTGTAAATCTGGTCGGCTTTCCGCTAGTTCGCTCGCTAATTCAACGCCGCTTAATCCGGCCCCGACAATGCCAACGACAGCGCCAGGCGGCAGATTATTTAACGCTTCATAGGCTGCGCGCGCCTTCTCGATCGATTGAATGCTGTGAGTGAACATGTCCGCCCCCGGGACGCCATGGTACTTATCTTCACAACCTAATCCAATGACCAAATCATCATAGGAAATATTGCTTCCGTCTTTCAATTGCACACTCTGTTTGTCGAGATCAATGTGCACGACTTCGCCGAAAAGGTAGGTAAGACGCGGATGCTCCGGAAACGGGACACGAATATGATGGTCGCTGATCGTGCCTGCTGCGAGTGCATAATATTCCGTTTTTAAACAATGATATGGAACACGGTCGACGAGAGTAACATGAACATCTTCCGGTAAAGAATTTGGGAGGAGACGGTGCAAAATCCGCATGTTTCCATATCCTCCGCCAAGCAATACAAGATGTCTCATCGTAAAAATCCCCTTTGATGATTTTCTCAAACGCAAAATGCCATAAAAAAGTATAGCGGAATTGTGGCAAAATAACAACAATTTTATGATAACCGTTGACAAAAGAAAAAATATATCGTGTCTCCTAAACAAATGAAGTGTTTCAATTGACGTTTGCGGAAAAAATCGCTACGATGAAAGGCAGTAGGAAGGTGAGAAAAGCATGATAAAGCCAATTATTGAATTTTGCATTAGCAATTTGGCAAGCGGATCACAAAAAGCGTTAGAAATATTAGAAAAAGATCCTAATTTGGATATTATCGAGTACAGCTGTCTCAGTTACTGCACCCGGTGTGCAGAAACGCTGTTCGCTTTAGTAAATGGGGAGTTTGTCAGCGGAGAAACTCCTGAACAATTAGTGGAAAACATTTATCGCTACTTAGAGGAAAACCCGATGTTTTAACGATAAATGCTGGTAAGAAAAAGAGGATGTCTCACGCGACATCCTCTTTTAAGGTGTATATGAAAAAACGGGGGATATTCTCATTGTGTCCCATTTATTTTTTCTTTATACTTATAGATAAAAAAATTTTTTGAGGAGGACGCAATGAATCAATTTTCATTTACGAAAATGCATGGACTGGGTAATAGTTATATATATGTCAATATGTTTGAAGAGACGATTCCGGAATCGTTATTGTCATCGCTGGCGGTGAAAGTATCAAACGTAAATACAGGAATCGGGGCGGACGGCATGATTCTTATTTGTCCATCGGATATCGCTCCCGTAAAGATGCGTATTTTCAACAGCGACGGCTCGGAAGGAAAAAATTGCGGCAACGGCTTGCGCTGTGTTGCCAAATATGTCTATGAACATGGAATCGTTCAGGAACCATCCTTTTTTATTGAAACGTTATCCGGACTCGTGAAGGCAGACGTAACGGTAGAAAATGGAGCGGTGACAAGCGTGACCGTGGATATGGGAAAACCGCGTTTAAAGCGAAGTCAAATCCCGATGGTCGGTCCGGAGGAGGAACAAGTAGTGGCCGAACCGTTTGAAGTCGATGGGCAACGGTATGAAATTACAGCCGTTTCGATGGGAAATCCTCATGTTATTTTTTACGTGGATGATATCACAACAGCACCGGTAACGACGCTCGGTCCGATGGTTGAAAAAGATAAGCGCTTTCCGGAAGGAGTAAATGTCGAATTTGTGGAAGTGATTAACGACCATGAGCTCCATTTCCGTGTGTGGGAGCGCGGCTCTGGCGTGACACAGGCGTGCGGTACGGGCGCATGCGCTGCGGTCGTTGCCTCCGTTTTAAACGGAAAGACAGCACGGGATAAAGAAACGATCGTCCATTTGGCGGGAGGAGATTTAATCATTACGTGGACGGAGGAAGGAAATATACGGATGACAGGACCAGCCGAAACGATTTGTACGGGTGTGTATTATTATTAAATATTTGAGCGGCCGTGCCAAAAAGCGATATACTATTAATTAAGCAAGGAGGGATACGAATGACAGATATTATTACATTGACGGAAGCAGCGGCGTTTCAAATTAAAGATATGATGAAAGAGCAGGAGGAAGAAGGTGCATACCTTCGCGTTGGCGTCAAAGGCGGAGGCTGCAGCGGGCTATCGTACGGAATGGGATTTGACCACGAGCGTCACGAGGATGATTATGAATTTGAGCAACATGGCATTAAAATTCTCGTTGATAAAGAAAGCGCTCCGATTTTGCAAGGAACTGTCATTGACTATAAACAATCGTTGCTCGGCGGCGGTTTTACGATTAATAATCCAAATGCCATCGCTACTTGCGGTTGCGGTTCATCGTTTAGAACAGCGACCAATGCGGGCACGCCGGAACAGTGCTAAACGGTTCAACGGCGATATATCAAGGGTTTGAAAAAATTGTATATGGGTTCAAAAAAAGGGGAGCCGAAATATTTGGGCTCCCTTTTTAATTATCCATTCATTATTTGCCGATAAACATTTGTGTCCAGATATTTCCAGATTGCTCAAAACCTACTCCAATGTGAGTAAACTGTCTATTCAAAATGTTTGCTCTGTGACCAGGGCTATTCATCCAAGCTGTAACAACCTCTTGTGGAGTACGTTGACCTTTAGCAATGTTTTCACCAGCTGTGTTGTAAGTAACACCAAAATCCCTCATCATGTCGAAAGGAGAACCATAGGTCGGACTTGTATGTGAGAAATAATGGTTTTGTTGCATATCCTGTGATTTCTTCTGAGCTACAGCACTTAGCTGAGCATCCACTTTTAAAGCAGGAAGGCCTGCTCGAGCTCTTTCTTTGTTCGTTAATTCAATTACTTGTTGAGCATATTGACTGATTCCTGCAGGAACCTGAGCTTGTTGTTGCTGAGTTGGTCTCTGTTGTTCAGGTTGAGTTTGTTGCTGTTGTGTTGGCGTTTGATTTGGTGATGGTGCATATTGTCTCCTTTGCTGATTCCATTGTTGCTGAAGCCTTGCATGCAACTCAGCTGCTTGTTTAGGGTCCACCTCAACAAATTTGTACTTTGCTTCTTGGATCAATATCGATCTTGTATGAGGATATTGGTTACTTGGTATTGATGTGTACGAAGCTGAAATATTCATGTTTTGATGATCGTGATTGTCATTACGGTCTGTATCCATTGCGTTACACGCTGCAAGCCCCATTACTAGGGCAGAAGTTGCGAAAAAGCCAGTCAATTTCTTTATCAATCGTAACGCCTCCTAAAGGTATTATTTTTGCACCTTTAGTTTTTATATCTTTGACAGAAAGTAAAGATGAGAATAACTGTGATAAATGGAAGGTGGGGGAATAAAAGCGAGTTATGCGAATCTCAACATTCACGATTTTGATGTTAACCGACGAATAAATTTGAGGTGCCATATGAGCATTCCATAAAGAAACGGATATAATATGGCAGAATACCATAAATTCCATGTATTGTGATGCAAAAAGTTTGCCTTCAGTACTATCCATTCGTAAAAGGTAGAGAAGATGGGCCAAAAAGCAAATAGGAAATTTTTGCTTTTTTTGAGCCGTGATAAGGATACCAGTTTATGATAAGCATAGTAGCAGCGGGATATATTCCAAAAAGCACTAATAAAGTTTTTCTTTCAATGAAATAAGGTTCAAAAAAGTAATACCAATTATATTTATCAGTAAATCGATTGGCAATTTCTGAAACCAATAAACCAAATAAAATGGAAGCATAATATTCATATGGAGGCAATTTCCTCTTCATGAGAAAAGCAGCAAGATTAAAGATGAAAATGGAAATAATAAGAGTAATCACCTATTATTCACCTCAAGTTTATTATTGCGTTGGCGGGATATATTGATGCTTGCAAAAATAAAAGAGGGTGTCCCAAAAACGATCACTTTTGGGACGCCCTCTTTCATTCGCGAGCATGCTGGGCAAACTAGAACAACGAAGTGGAATGGGCCGGCTGCATTCTTGCCGTTGGGTCGATATATGTTTTAGCGCTGCTGATCGCAATCGGTGCTTCGCCGAAGCCGCAAGCGATCAGTTTGATTTTACCCTCATATGTGCAAATGTCGCCAGCTGCGTAAACACCTGGAATATTCGTTTCCATTTTCGAATTGACTTTAATCGAGTTTTTCTCAATTTCGAGTCCCCAATTTTTAATCGGTCCAAGAGAAGAGATAAAACCATAGTTGACAATGACTGCATCTATCTCGACTGTTTCCTTTGTGCCGTCTTTTACATGCTCCAATACGACTTGACGAATGCCATTTTCATCACCGATTAATTCTACAGGGACGAATGGAGTTTTGACATTCACTTTTGACTTCATTAATAATTCCACACTATGTTCATGGGCGCGGAATTTATCGCGGCGATGGACAATGGTAACACTTTCCGCGATCGGCTCAAGCATAAGCGACCAATCAACCGCCGAATCCCCGCCGCCGCAGACGAGCACGCGTTTTCCTTGAAATTGATTTAAGTCGCTAATAAAGTAATGCAAATTTTTTCCCTCATATTTTGCAGCGTTTTCTAGCTCGAGGCGCCGAGGCTGAAACGCACCGTTTCCTGCTGTAATAATTACCGTTTTGGAGTAATGTATTTCTTTATTTGTCGCTAATTTAAAAGTCCCGTCTTCCAATTTTTCTAACGTTTCTACCGATTGTTCGAGGCAGACGGTCGGTGAGAACATTTCCATCTGCTCTTTTAACTGATTCACTAGTTCCTGAGCGCGAATTTTTGGAAATCCAGCTACATCATATATGTATTTTTCAGGATAAAGAGCAGCCAACTGCCCGCCTAATTGCGGCAAACTTTCGACAATTTTGACACTCATTTGCCGCAATCCGCCGTAAAAAGCCGCAAACAATCCGATCGGTCCGCCACCTATAATAGTGACATCATATACTTTTTGGTCCTCTTTCATAATTGGTGATTCCTCCCCACAAATAAAATGACATTAACCATTTCTATCATACCATAAAAGACTTTGGTTATTACGGTGATTTTAAAAACATAAAAAAAACGCTTGAAAAGATTGAAAAAAAGGTCTAATATGTTTTTTGGATATGTTGTTAATTTTTTTTGACAATTATTTGACATTTTTTTGTCGGATAACGTGAATAATTTCACAAACTTTATTCGATAAAAATGTACATGACGGTAAAAGCTATAAAAAACAAACGGTAAAAAATTAAAAAAGGGTGGAAGTGATTCAGTTGAAAAAACCAAATGTAGTTATTTTAGGTGCTGGTTATGGTGGATTAATGACAACGGTGCGTTTGCAAAAGCTTGTCGGGGTAAATGAAGCGAACATTACATTAGTAAACAAAAACGACTATCATTACGAAACGACATGGCTTCACGAAGCTTCAGCCGGGACGCTGCATCATGATCGTGTTCGCTACCCAATTAGCGACGTCATCAATCGCAGCAAAGTCAATTTCATTCAAGACACGGTTGTCAAAATACTTCCGGATGAAAAGAAAGTGTTGATGAAAAACGGAGAACTTACTTATGACTATTTAGTGGTTGCGCTCGGTTTTGAATCTGAAACATTTGGTATTAAAGGGTTAAAAGAATACGCTTTTTCCATTTCCAATGTCGATTCAGCAAGACAAATCCGTGAACATATTGAGTACCAGTTTGCAACATATAATGCGGAAGAAGAAAAGAAAGACGAACGCCTTACGATTGTCGTCGGGGGTGCTGGATTTACCGGCATTGAATTTTTGGGTGAGTTGGTCAACCGTATGCCGCAGCTATGCCGAGAATATGATATCGACCCGCATAAAGTCCGCATTATTTGCGTCGAGGCGGCACCGACGGCGCTCCCTGGCTTTGATCCGGAACTGGTGGAATATGCAGTCAGCCAATTGGAACGCAAAGGGGTTGAATTTAAAATCGGCACGGCAATTAAAGAATGTACGCCAGACGGCATTATTGTCGCCAAAGGGGATGACGTCGAGGAAATTAAAGCCGGCACGGTTGTATGGGCAGCCGGTGTGCGCGGAAGCCGCGTTATCGATGAATCCGGTTTTGAAGCGATGCGAGGTCGCGTGAAGGTAGATCCGTTTTTACGCGTTCCTGGACACGAAGAAATCTTTATTATCGGTGACTGTTCTCTCGTCATTAATGAAGAAACAAATCGCCCATATCCGCCGACCGCGCAAATTGCCATTCAACAAGGCGAGCTATGTGCGAAAAACTTGGCTGCGCTGATTCGCGGACAAGGAGAGCTGGAGCCGTTTAAGCCGGATATTAAAGGAACTGTCTGCTCCCTCGGCCATGACGATGCAATCGGGGTTGTATTCGGCAAGAAAATGTGGGGAACAAAAGCAAGCTTCATGAAAAAAATGGTCGACAACCGTGCTCTTTATTTAATTGGTGGTTCTTCCCTTGTTATGAAAAAAGGAAAATTTAAATTCTTCTGATTCCATGGGCAAACATCACTGTTTGCCCTTTTTTGCATGGATAGAAAATTTGTAGTACATAAATGAATGAACTTTGGCAAAAAGGATTATGCCATCACGTCTGTAGAAATATAATATAAGCAACAAATAGAAAAGGGATGAGAAAAGATGGGAGAGAAGCGTGGCAACGTGTGGATTGCAGCCGCGGGATTGGTGGTCAATGAAGCGGGTGAATGGCTGGTAGTAAAGAAAAAATATGGAGGACTGAAAGGAAAATGGTCGCTGCCGGCAGGGTTCGTGCAGCAAGGGGAAATGCTTGATGAGGCGGCCGTTCGCGAAATCAAGGAAGAAACAGGGATTGATGCGGAAGTCATCGGTTTTCTCGGGATGCGTACCGGCGTCATCCGCGATGAAGTGAGTGACAATATGGCGATCTTTTTACTTCGTCCCTGTTCGCATAGTATTACGGTGCAAACAGATGAATTGTTCGACGCTGCCTTTTTAAGCAAGCAAAGCTTGCAGAAAGACCCGCATACATCTGGCCTGTTGCGTTATTTATTAAAGCTGGAGCCGTTTTCTTCTTTTCCGCCTCATGACGGTCTAAACCCGGGGGAACCGTTTGGATATACAAAATACCGGCTGTATTTTAAAAATTCAAAATATTAAGTAACGTGGAGAAAAAAGAAGCATGCGGGTGATGTATTCGCTTACATTGCGATAAATGAGGAAAATCTCCTTTTTTCTTTTGCAGAAAATTTTGATATATTATCGGAAAATGATAAGGAAAATGGGGGATGAACAATGAAACATACAGAACAAACAGCATGTCCATATTGTGAAGGGCAAGGATATGTTCAACTGCTATTAGGAGGCTCGGAAACCTGTTACGGGTGTTTAGGAACAGGAGCCGTGCAAAAAGAGCAGGCTGTTTCTAAAAATTGACTCCCTTAAGCGGATTCAGTACACTTAAAAAGGGTGTACTGGAGGTGAGATAGGGATGCAAATGAGTCTGCCGGTTGTCCTGATTTCCATGCTTTTATTTTTTGTATTGTTTTTCGGCATTGGCTTTTTGCTGAATATGTTATTGCGCATGACTTGGATTATGGCGATTTTATGCCCGATTGTATTTATATTTATTATTGACGATGTTCCATGGACGAGTTATTTTTCAAATCCAGCGGCTTCATTCTCCGCGCTAAAACATAAAATATTGTCGCTCGCTCTGGCTGATATTTTAATTTTAAGCAGCGGCTTTATCGGTGCGCTTTGCGCGGGATTTGCCATTCGCACGTTACGAGCGAAGGGATATCAAATGTTTTAACAAAAAACAATAAGAAGCTTTGTTTTAAGCGGGAAATGAATGGCGGCAAGCATATGTTTCATAATAACAGTAGAACGAACGCCTTCGGAACAAGGACAGCGTAAAGGGCTTCTTTATAGGCTGAAAACATGTAATTCGCTGCAAAGTCCCCATTTCAAAAGAAGTTAAGCGGAAGGGAGTTTACGGCTTTCATCTCAGGGTGAAAGTCTGTTTTTTTTCCTCACTTTTCTCACAATGAATATTTCTATTTTTTCTGGAGATAAATAGAAATGTGAGAGGAGTGAGGAAATGGTTCTTTTAAAAAATATAATAAGAAGAATAATAATGACATTATTGTTCGTCATAGCGTTGCTAACCACATTTCAATCGATTTCAGGAGTGGAAGCAAAAACGGTTTTAAGTAAATTTTCTGGCGATTCGTCATTATATCCGACAGGCCGCCACTTTTTCGACAGATGGGATCACGGACAGTATGTTGCGATAGATCAACAGTGGAAGCATTACGAGAAACGAAGAAATCCGAAAATTTCGTCTGAACAGATCGTGAATCATTCGCTTCGTCTAGAAGAAGCGGTTGATTGGTCGAAATATCCGTCCGTGGAGGTAGTTGCGACGGGATATACAGCGGGTGTGGAATCAACGGGGAAAACTCCGGACCATCCGGAATATGGGATTACCTATTCCGGCGTGCGGGTAAAGCGGGATTTATATTCGACGATTGCCGCCGATTTGGATATTTTTCCAATCGGTACAATTTTGTTCATTCCTGGGTATGGGTATGGAGTCGTCGCGGACAAAGGCGGAGCGATTAAAGGGAATCGCATTGACTTATATTATGATACGGTAGAAGATGTATACAAATATTGGGGCAAAAAGAAAATAAAAGTGTATATTGTCAAAAAAGGTAATGGAAAGCTTTCGGAAGAAGAGTTAAAACGGCTGAATGAGGATGAAACGATGCAAGTGTTTCGGCAGCAATATTTGCAATCGAAAAGCTAAGGGCGGACAAGCACCGCCCTTTATTTTGCCAACAATGGATCTTGCCCGTCGTCCACAGGAAAAACGGATGGATGCAGCAAAGCTGACAGTTTTTTAAGACCGACTAAAAGACGCGGAGAAGGGCGGCAATATAGCGATTCCTCCAGTATGTAAATGCGTTCGGCGCAGACGGCATCGACATTTTCTGCCCCTACTCTCTTTTTTACCGCCTCTTTATTCATTTTCTTTGTCTGCACGCCAACCCAAACGAGACAAATATGCGAAGGATTGCGCTTTACTACTTCGTTCCAGTCCGTTTGCACGTTGGCCTGCGGCATGTCGGCAAAAATATTGCTTCCTCCCGCCAACCGGCTTATTTCGCTGAGCCAGTTGGCGTTGCCGGGAGTAAAAATCGGCTTCGGCCACCATTCCCAATACAGTCTTGCCGGCTGTATGACACTGTCTGCAAGTTGACGGTATTGCTCTATGAAAGAACGGTAGCGGTGAACGACTTCGATTGCTTTGGCTTGTTGTCCAAGCGCTTCGCCGAGCCGAAGCAAATCATTAGCTATATCTTCCAACGAATTTGGTGCAAAAACAAGATGGGGAATGTTTCGTTTTTGTAGTTCCTCGACGTTTCTTTCCATCCCGGGAACGCTTAAAGAAGCGAGCACTAAATCCGGCTTCAGCTCCGCCACTTTTTCCATATTGATATGCAAGTCGGGGCCGACTTTCGGCAAATGAGCAATCGAGGACGGCCAGTCTGAGCAGTTGTCGATTGCGATCAAATGATCAAGCATATTCAAGTAAGCGAGCAATTCCGTGTTGCTCGGGCAAATCGAAATTATCCTCATCTTCATTCTCCCTTCCATTTCTGTGATCAACACCCCTATGGGACTTTCCTTCTTTTTTCATTCCACATGTTCTTTAAGGTTTCCTTGTTATAGGAAAAAGTATTTTTTAGTATATCGAAATAATGGCAACATTTCGATATAATGAGGGAGAAGATGCATACAAACAAGGAGAGATGACGATGTTTACAGTGAAATCGCAACTGTCTCTAGATACGGCGCATGAAGCGCTGGTGATTGGCGTTTTTGAAAAAAACCAGCCGCTAGACGGCATTGCTGCCGAATATGACCGCCGCCTTGGCGGCCAGCTGTCTGTGTTGTTTAAAGAAGGAGACATTTCCGCAAAGAAAAAACAAATTTCCCATGTACATACGTTGAATCAAGCAGGAGCAAAGCGGCTGTATTTTGTTGGGTTGGGCAAAAAGGATGCATTGACGTTTGAGGGGCTGCGCGAAGCGTTTGGCAAGCTGTGGAAAACGTTGAAACAAGCAAAGCGGACGGAAGCGGCTGTCGCTTTGGATACGTTTGTAACGGACAATATCGATGCAAACGAAGCAGCTCATGCACTCTCCGAAGCGTGTTATCTTGCCACTTACGAATTTCCTGGATATAAGCAAAAAAAGAACGAACCGGAAAAACAGATAGAAACAATAACGATTTACACGGAAGCGGACGCAGCTGAAATCGAAGCAAGTCTCTTTGTCGGTTCGGTATATGGCAAAGCGACCAATTCGGCGCGCACGCTTGTTAATACGCCAGGCAATTTGATGACGGCGGCGGATTTAGCGGGATACGCGGTAGAATTGGCGAAAAAGTATGAGTTTGAATATGAAATTCTCGAAAAAGAAGAAATGGAACGGCTCGGAATGGGGGCGCTCCTCGCCGTCAATCAAGGATCGAAAAAACCGCCAAAAATGATTGTCTTAAAGTACCAAGGGAGAGAACAATGGGACAATGTTATCGGACTTGTCGGAAAAGGAGTGACGTTTGATACGGGCGGCTACTCCCTTAAATCGCGCGAAAGCATGGTTGATATGAAAACCGATATGGCTGGCGCCGCCGCGGTGCTTGGCGCGATGGAAATTATCGGAGAGCTGCGCCCGGAACAAAATGTTATTGCCGTCATCCCAGCTACTGACAATATGATCAGTGGGGAAGCGTTTAAACCGGATGACGTCATTACATCGATGAGTGGAAAAACGATCGAAGTGAAAAATACGGATGCGGAAGGCCGTCTCATTTTAGCCGATGCAATTACTTATGCGAAGCATCACGGCGCCAACTATTTAATCGATGTAGCGACGCTGACCGGTGGCGTGATCGTCGCGCTCGGCGTGCATACGACGGGGGCGATGACAAACAATGAAGCGTTATTTGAGCAGCTGCTTGAAGCGTCGGCGGAAACAGGGGAATTTATTTGGCGCCTGCCGATTACCGAAAAAGATAAAGAACGCGTGCGCAGCAGCAAAATTGCTGATCTCAACAACTCGCCGGGACGGGAAGGACACGCGATTATGGGCGGCGCGTTCCTCGGTGAATTTGCCGAAGATACACCATGGGTGCATCTCGATATTGCCGGAACGTCGGTGGCAGCGAAAGATTATGATCTCGGGCCATCGGGTGCGACCGGGGTCATGGTGCGCACGCTAGCGACGTTCGTAGAACGGTTTGAATAAGAATACTGGAAACCGAAGCCTCTTTTGTATGGCTTCGGTTTGTTTTTGGAATGCTATATGTACGTAATGTAAAGCTAATGTAAATTTAATGTAAATTTTTTTTATCTTTTCTTGTCGATTCGACATTTATTGATAAAATAAAACAGGTGGCACATCAATTCCATCAGTTCATAAAATAAAACAAGTGGCATCCATTTCTATCAGTTCAAAATCAATGGGGGTTTTCACAATGATCTTTTCGCCAAAAAAAAATGTCTTCTTTGATTTATTATTTACGATTTCGGAAAATGTGAAAGAGGCGGCACAATACTTTGTAGAATATAAAATTAATAACGTCAGCGATTTAAAAGAATTCGCCCGCGTGATGAAAGAGTATGAGCGCAAGGGAGATTCTTATATTCATGAACTCGTTGTTGAATTAAATAAAACATTTATTACGCCAATTGAACGCGAGGATATTCATCAACTGGCGATGAAAATGGACGATGTATTAGACGGATTGGAGCAATGTTCAGCCCGTTTTGAGATGTTTTCGTTTACTGAAATTGATGACCATATGGTGAAGTTTTTCAATAACATTTATCAAAGCACGATTGAAATCGCCCAAGCCCTGAAGTTGCTATCGCATAAAAAACTTCTTGAGATGCGGAAACATGCCATAAAAATTAAGGATTATGAAACGAAGTGCGATGAAATTTTGCGGGCTTCGATTAAAAATTTATTTGTGGAGCAAAAAGATCCGGTGAAAATCATTCAATATAAAGAACTATATGAAATGCTTGAAGAAATTGCCGATAGCTGTGAGGATGTAGCGAATACAATTGAAACGATCATCATGCGCAACGCATAAAAGGAGACATCGTCTTTATGGATACGGTATTGGTACTTACGGCTCTGATTGTTTTTTTCGCATTGGCGTTTGATTTTATCAACGGATTTCATGACACTGCCAATGCCATTGCCACATCGGTATCCACACGGGCGCTTTCGCCGCGAAAAGCGATTATTTTGGCGGCGTCGATGAACTTTATCGGTGCGCTGACCTTTACCGGGGTGGCGAAAACGATCACCAAAGACATTGTCGATCCATTCGCTTTGGAAAATGGTTCTATCGTCATTTTAGCAGCGTTAATCGCTGCGATCGTGTGGAATTTAATCACTTGGTATTATGGTATTCCAAGCAGTTCTTCGCATGCATTAATCGGTTCGGTGGCGGGAGCTGCGGTTTCGGCCGCCGGGTTCGATGTGTTGCATTATAAAGGGTTTCTTAAAATTTTGGAATCGTTGATTATCTCGCCATTTTTAGCGCTGGCGGTAGGCTTTGTCATTATGAGCCTGTTCCGTTTCATCTTTAAAAACGCCAATTTAACCCGTACGACGAAAGGATTTCGTATGTTTCAAGTCGTAACGGCAGCGCTGCAGTCCTTTACACATGGAACGAACGATGCACAAAAGACGATGGGAATTATTACGCTGGCGCTGATCGCCGCCAATTACCATACATCAGACAATGTGCCGGTATGGGTGCGGATCGCCGCCGCGCTTGCAATGGGAATCGGGACATCGGTCGGTGGTTGGAAAATTATTAAAACGGTCGGCGGCAAGATTATGAAAATCCGTCCGGTCAATGGCGCCGCTGCCGATTTATCGTCTGCGCTCGTCATTTTCTCGGCTACCCTTCTTCATTTGCCGGTTAGTACGACCCATGTCATTTCGTCGGCGATCATGGGAGTCGGTGCGGCGCAGCGCGTGAGGGGCGTAAAATGGGGAGTCGCACAGCGCATTGTGTTGACATGGATCATTACGTTGCCTGTTTCGGCGTTGATTTCGGGATTTGTATTTCAAATTTTAAAACTATTTTTCTAATAAAGAAGCGCGCATTCCTTTTTGGATATGCGCGCTTTATTTATAGAGAAAGAAGAGCATTCATGAACAGGAAATTAGGCAACGTGCCGATAATAGGAAGCCGATTTACGGATGGCGCGATACATACGTGGCGCCATTACTCCAGCTACGATCGATAAAATAATGTCTTTCGGAAGCGGCACCATCATCCAACTCCATGCCATGCCATAGGAAAATCCTTGTGGCGCTGCCGCCCACCATTTATAAGCGGCATACATCCAGTTTGTACCGATGACATAGTTAATGGCCATGCCGACGAGTGATGCGGCGACAAAGCGGACAGTAGACGGATTGTCCTTGCTGCGCTCAATGATCCAGCCTGTAGCATATGCAGCAAAAATGAAAGAGACGATAAAGCCGAATGTTGGGCCGACAATGCTGCCAAATCCGCCGCCAAACTTGGCAAACACCGGGGCACCAAATAAACCGACTAACATATAAACCATCATCGCCGCGGCGCCAAGCCGTCGTCCTAAAACAGCTCCAGCGAGCACACAGAAAAATGTTTGCAAGGTAATTGGAACGCCGCCGATGACCAAAAATGGCGCCCATGATGTGATATTGGCACCGATCGCCATCAAGGCCACGAACATGCCGATCAATGTAATATCAATGGCACGCCATTTCGGCTGTTGTGCCTCCATATGTAAACCTCCTTATTTTGTGTGTTAACAAAATCGTATCGAACAATAAGAGGGATGTCAACTATATTTTTCGGACATGTGCATAATAAAAAGAAAGCGGTATGCTGATTTTTATTCGCTAAGAAAGGAGAAATGGCATGAAATTTGCTGAGCAAGAACGGGAGATCAAACAGGCGAGCAAAAAAGGGGCAAACGAAGATATCATTCATGTAAGCAAAAATGATGATGGATACGATTTGCGCGATGCCGCAGAAATCGGGAAAAAACAGCCGTTTGACGAAAATGGAAATGCGTAATGTTATGGATTGGGTGAGGAAGGGCTCACCTCTGTGGAAGGTGCAGCCCGATCACGTTCGCAAGCGATTAGGTGGGTGGAAACGTATTCCAGCGTAAGCCAATAACAAGCTGACAACATAAAAACGCACCTGGCGGAGGAGATAAAGTCAAGCGGATGCCGTCGGGATTAAAATAAAGATCGACTTTCGATTTAATTCCAAGCGATTGAATCATCCGGCTGACTTCCTTTGTTTTTCCCTCCTGTGCCGCTGCCATGACGCTGGTTGCGAACGATTTTGATTCCGCTAGTTTTTTTAAAATCGTGCTGGCGTCGTTCATCAATGTTTGTGCGGTCGCCGCCGATTGGGAAAAAAGAGCAGGATTCACCGGCGGATATTGCCTGACCATATATGGGGGAGGGAATGCAGGATACAATATCACAGGTTATTCCTCCTTGTTAATTATTTCTATACTACTATATGTACAAAATGAGAAAAGGAGCGAATTTCTGTTGAACTTCACTCCTTTAACATTCTGCTCTTATTACATTAAATAACGAACGAACAAATAGGCGTGGGAAAGCAGCAGAGCAATCAGCGTCAACGGCGCGCCAATTTTTAAAAAGTCCATATAGCTGAACCCATGCCCTTCGCGCGAAGCGATGCCGGCGACAATGACGTTCGCAGAGGCGCCGATTAATGTGCCGTTTCCGCCAAGGCAGGCGCCTAGTGACAATGCCCACCATAATACTTCAATTTGCGCGGCATCCGGCGATAATCCCATGCCAACAGCCATGTCTTTAATCAGTGGAATCATGGTGGCGACAAACGGAATGTTATCGATCGTGGCAGAGGCAATGCCCGATAGCCAAAGGATAAAATACGCCGCGACGGAAATATCGCCGCCGGTGATTTCGAGCACTTTTTCCGCTAAACTTTTTATAAGGCCGATGTCCACCAGTCCGCCCACTAAGATGAATAGACCAGCAAAAAAGAAAATGGTTACCCATTCCACCGAGGCAAATACATCTTCGATTTCATGTTCCGGCACCGCGACCAACATTAAAATGACAGCGCCTGTCATCGCAATGACGGCCGCATCAACATGGATGACCGAATGAAGGATAAAGCCCAAAATCGTCAGCGCTAATATGGATACGGATTTTTTTAGTAGTTTGGCGTCCTTAATATAGTCGGCGTCATTTACATTCATCAGCTTGCTGATAAGTTTTTCATCCGTTTTCAGCTGCTTGCGATAAATCCATGCCAAAAGGGCGATGGTCACTGCAGCAATGAGGAGCACGATTGGTGTTAAGTTGAGCAAAAATGCGTTAAAATCAAGATGTTTATTGGCCGACCCAATCATAATGTTTGGCGGGTCGCCGATTAATGTCGCCGTTCCTCCGATATTGGACAGCAGCACTTCCGAGATTAAATAAGGAACCGGATTTACTTGCAGCATGCGCGTAATCGAAAACGTAACAGGAACAACGAGTAGTACGGTTGTGACATTATCCAAAAAGGCGGATAAGATACCGGTTAATGACGAAAGCATCACTAAAATGCGGATAGGACGCCCTTTTGCTAACTTGGCCGCTTTAATCGCCATGTATTGGAAGAAACCAGATTTACTTGTAATGTCGACCAAAATCATCATACCGATAAGCAAGGTGATCGTCTCCCATTCGATATGATGGGTAAAAGCTTTATGCAGGTCGACGATGCCAAAAATAATCATTACCGCTGCGCCAAACAGTGCAATCACGGCGCGGTTGATTTTTTCGGAGATGATAATGGCGTATGTAATCAAGAAAATAGCGATGGCAAAATAATATTGAAAATTGGATATTTCCGTTGCTGCGGTATGAGACATGACTTGTAAACGCTCCTTTCCTTTGTTTTAGACGGAGGTATGAAAGGCATTTCCGCATGCAGGGCATGTCCAGTCGCTACGGGTTGGATGAGCATTGCGCAAATAGAAAGAAAATGAGCAGTGCGGGCATTGTATTTCTGTCATGCGGTCAATAAACAATTTCTTCGTCGGCTCGGTTGGCACGGACGTATCGACAATTTCGATATGAATATCCTCGCGCGATTCATCTTCGGCAAGCACAAGACCGTTTGCTTCTTCCTCGGTTCGCCATCCTTTGTCAATCAGGTGCTGCTCGAGCTGGCTATGCGAAGAATGGTTCAGCATATCTTCGGCGAGTTCCATATATTGTTCATTTGTTAATGAGGCAAATGGAATATGCGATTTTTGCTTGTCCCAGTATGCTTTTAGTTGTTCTTCCGTGAAAATAAAAGTGACAATTTTGTGTATGACCACATTTTTCATGGCAGTGCCCCCTTTTTACTATATAAAATCAGTATAGTCTTTCTTTTCAGTGTTTTCAAACAAATATCTACTTGCCAGGGACAATAAATCCGTATTTTTGAAAGAATGATGCGGTTTGCTTTGAATATAAGTAGGCCACCCATTGTTTTGCTGTCTTTTGTTGTTTCGATTGAACCACTACTCCTGCCTTATAGACGATCTGCTTGTTGAGCGAAGGCGGAGCAACTGCGGCGATATGAACGTGCTTCGATGCAAGGGCATCAGTACGATAGACGATTCCGCCATCGACATTTTGTGATTCGACATAAGTCAGCACTTGGCGGACATCTTTAGTAAAAATATATTTTGTTTTTAGTTTTTCCCATAATCCGGCCGACTGCAGCCATTGTCTAGCGTAAGCACCGGCTGGCACCGTTTCCGGAATGCCGATCGCCACTGAACGGATGGACTGGTTCGTTAAATCAGATAGGGAATGCACCAAGCTTGAACGATCTTTTGGTACGATCAAAACAAGCTCGTTGTAAACGAGGGGGCGGTCGTGCTCGGCGATAACCATCTTGTTTTGCTGCAGCTGTTCAAACGTACGGGCATCGGCGGAAACAAATATATCAATCGGCGCCCCTTGTTCAATTTGTTTTTGCAACGTTCCCGTTGAGGCAAAGGTAAAGCGAAGCGTGACATCATGGTGCTCTTTTTCATATTGCTTGCCAATCGCTTCAAGAACGTCTTTCATGCTAGCGGCCGCCCCTACTGTAAGGACGGTATTTTTCTCGTTGGAGTGGGAGCAGCCTGCTAGAAGAATTATCAAGCATAGACATATCGCGAGCTTCTTCATCGCATTTTTTCTCCTTTCCAATTATTCATCCATTATACCTAACTTTTCCGGCTTTCGCCCTTTTTTTGATATTTTCTGAAAAAGGAAATAAACTGTCGCTTCCTCATGATATAATAATAATAGCAAGATCATTCGTGATAATGCATAAGAAGGGAGGGAAAGGTATGTCGACCGCACAACAATATTTGTTCCTCGATTTTGAATTTACGATGCCAGAGACAAAAACGAAGCCGCACGGGTTTCTTCCGGAAATTATTGAAGTCGGTCTTGTCGCGGTGGTCAATGACGAAGTATGTGACCAGTTTTCGGCATATGTGAAACCGCTGCGCTTCCCGCAGCTTACAGACCGGTGCAAATCTTTTTTAAAGATTACACAAGAACAAATCGATCAAGGAATCAGCTTTTATGAACTTGTTACGCTGCTAAGCAAGTATGATCGGGCGCGGCCGAGCACGGTAGTGACATGGGGCAGCATGGATATGAAAGTATTGCGGGAAAATTGTATGTCGGCGAATGTGCCGTTCCCATTTAGTGGAGAACATCGCGATTTGGCAATGGAATATAAACGGTTTTTCGGCAATAAAAGTCAGACCGGATTGCGAAAGGCAATACAGGAGTATGGAAATGAAGGAGTTGGAAAAGCGCACTGTGCGTTGGATGACGCGTTCACTACCTATACTATCTTCCGGTTAGTGGAAAATGATAAAAAATATTTGACGAAAACAAAGCCACCGACGCTCGGGGAGCGGATCGATTTCACCCAGCTGAGGAAAAAATTCGCGCTTTAGCGAGCCGCACCGACAGCGGTCTTTTTTTTGTTTGTTTATGCTATAATAGCGATTGAAATATTCTGGAGAAAGGTTGTTGAATGATGATTCTTCCAAATATATTAAACTTATTTTTATACTTTCCGGAAGATAAACGCGAATATATTCCGGCTGCCATTACATGCGCCATTTTCTTGATTGCGGCGCTTTTAACGATGCGGCTGATCATAAAAATTTCCAAATGGCAGGAAGAAGAGGCAAAGAAATTAGAAGAACAGTTAAAGAAAAAAAATGTAATCCGCGATGAAAAATAGAATGTTTAATATGCCTTCTCTCTGGCAATACTAACAGATAAAAACGTATTGCCTGGAGGGGTTTTGTGTTTCAACGAGCAAGCTGGTTGTTAGCTGCAACGGTTTTATTCCTTGCCGGCTGCCAAAATGAAGATGCTACTAATTTAAAAGTCCATATGATTAATAGCGATGGTGATTCCGTCGGCACGATCCAATTGATGGAACAGGCAAAAGGGGTCAAATTGAAGCTGGATTTGGAGGGGCTTCCGCCTGGGGAACATGCGATTCATATTCATGAAAAAGGTGTTTGCAAAAAACCGGATTTCCAATCGGCTGGGAATCACTATAATCCGGACGGGAAAAAACATGGATTGCTCCATCCGGAAGGTGCGCATGCCGGTGACTTGCCTAATATTATTGTCAAAGAAGATGGAACGGTTAACGTCGAATTGACGGCGCCAAATGTGACGTTAAAAGAAGGAACGAAAGGGTCGCTATTGACCAAAGATGGGACGGCGATTGTCATTCATGCGGGAAAAGATGATGGAATGACACAGCCGGCTGGAGATGCTGGTGGACGAATTGCTTGTGGTGAAATTAAAAAATAGAAGAGGTAGGAAAGGCTCTTGCCGGTGAAACGGGAAGAGCCTTTTTGTGTTTTTTGCGAAAGTTTTTCAGCGCCAGCAGTGGAGGCTGCCGCGTCATTTTATGTCGTTATTTCAAGCATCATGAACAATCTTATTGCAAAGCAATAGATAGGCGGTGAAGAGCCTCTTTCAGCGTTTGGCGCGGGCAGGCGACATTCATGCGTATAAACCCTTTTCCTTCTTCGCCGAATTTGCTGCCAAACTCAACTGCGATTTTTCCTTTTTCCAAAAGAAGCTGTTTCAGCTGCTGCTCTGTTAGGCCAAGATGTCGGCAGTCGATCCAAACGAGATACGTCGCTTCCGGGCGGATGATGCGAAGCGCTGGTAAATGTGTCTGTATGTAAGAGGATACGCAATCGATATTCTCCTGCAAATATGCAAGCAGTGCATCGAGCCATTCTCCTCCATGACGGTAGGCTGCCTCTGTGCCGACGACGGCAAACGTATTCAGCGTAAAAAATCCTTGCCGCTGCTGGACTTTGCGGAATTGCCGCCGCAGTGATTCGTTGGCAATGATCGCTGCAGCTGCCTGCAGGCCGGCAAGGTTAAATGTTTTCGTCGGCGCCATGCATGTGATGCTTCTTTCGGCAAACTCAGGACGAATCGAGGCAAACGGCACATGTTTGTTTGGCGGAAAGGTGAGATCGGCATGGATTTCATCGGAGATGACGATCACATCGTGTTCCATGCATAACTCCCCGATTTTTTCCAATTCTTCTTTTGTCCATACTCGCCCCCCAGGGTTATGAGGGCTGCACAGAAGCAACAGTTTCGCGCCTTGAATCTTTTCCGTAAAATCCTCCCAGTCGATTTCATATCGCGTTTCCTTGAGTTGCAGCGGGCTGGTGACGAGCATGCGGCGATGCTGGCGAACAAGCTGAAATAGCGGCGGATAAACGGGAGTAAACACAACAACGCGATCTCCCTCCTCGGAAAACGCATCGATTGCCGTCGCTAGCGCGGGCACGACACCGGTTGAAAAGACGAGCCATGATCGGTCTATATCCCATTGATGCCGCGTTTGCAGCCAATGTTGCACCGCTTCTTTTAATGAATCAGGAATGACAGTATAGCCAAAAATGCCGTGCTTGACCCGTTTGTGCAAGGCCTCGATCACTGCGGGCGGAGCCGGAAAGTCCATATCGGCCACCCACATCGGCAATGCGTCTTTGACACCAAAAACCCGCTCTGTGTCATCCCATTTTACCGAAAGGGTATGGCGGCGGTTGATAACATCGTCAAACCGATACATAAAAAACATCCTCTCCCTTCTTTTTTTATCCATTATCGCTTATAATTTTTGTATATGCACCCATTTTTCGCCGAAAAGGTGACAGGCATATGATGGATGTGCAACAATTGTATGTTTCATAATAAACGCGAATATGATTTAGCTGGATTGTTTGTCCGTTTGTCTGGAGTGTGTCCATCCTTCTTCACCTCTTGCTGTTTATTTTAAATTTTTATCGTTTTTTCATGCAAATAGAGAGAATGTATGCGAAAATAGTTGCTGGGGGGATCTACATGAAACTGAGCGAAAAAGAGGTTGAAATTATCGAAATATTGGAAAAAGATGCTCGCATTCCAATGGAAACACTAGCGAAAATGGTGGAGCTGACGGTCGAAGAAACGGAGGCGATCGTGAAAAAGCTCGAAGAAACAAAAGTGATTGTCCAATATGCCGCGCTTGTCGATTGGCGGAAAGTGGACGGCCATGAAGGCGTCACAGCGATGATCGATGTGAAAGTGACGCCAAAGCGGGGAGTCGGATTTGATGAAGTGGCGGAGCGCATTTATCGCTTTCCGGAAGTAAAATCCGTTTATTTAATGTCAGGGGCATATGATTTATCGGTCGTTATTGAAGGGCGTTCGATGTCTGAGGTGGCGCAATTTGTTTCCGAGAAATTATCGACGCTCGATTCCGTGATTTCGACGACGACTCATTTTATTTTGAAAAAGTATAAACATGATGGCACTGTATTTGACCAAGGAGATCAAGATCGCCGCATCGTGGTGTCGCCATGAGACAGCAAACGAAAAAGTCATACGTGTCGGAAACCGTTTCCCGTTTAAAACCATCGGGAATTCGCCGCTTTTTTGATCTTGCTTCTAGCATGGAAGGGGTGATTTCCCTTGGAGTTGGCGAACCGGATTTCGTCACCTCCTGGAACATCCGGGAAGCAAGTATTTTATCGCTTGAACAAGGATATACATCCTACACGGCAAATGCCGGATTGCTGGAGCTTCGCCAAGAAATCGCCGCTTATTTAATGCGCAAATTTCATGTCGAGTACAATCCGGAAACAGAAATTTTGGTGACGGTCGGAGCGAGCCAAGCGCTGGATTTGGCCATGCGGGCGATTATCAATCCTGGCGATGAAGTAATTGTCGTTGAGCCTTGTTTTGTCGCATATGAACCGCTTGTGGCGCTTGCCGGAGGGACGCCCGTTTTAGTGGAAACGCACGGGGACGACCATTTTAAACTGCGTCCGGAACAAATCGAGCAAGTCATTACCGACCGCACGAAAGCTCTCATCATTTGCTCGCCAAACAACCCGACAGGCACCGTGTTGCAAAAAGAAGAACTGGAAGCTATTGGGCGCATCGTAAAAAAATATGATTTGCTTGTCGTTGCCGATGAAATTTATGCGGAACTTACATATGACGGTACGTATACAAGCGTTGCCGCTGTCGATGGTATGTGGGAGCGGACGATTTTAATTTCCGGTTTCTCGAAAGGGTTTGCGATGACAGGATGGCGGCTTGGCTTCGCTGCCGCGCCGAAGGAAATTTTGCAGGCGATGTTAAAGATCCACCAGTATGCGATGATGTGCGCGCCGACGATGGCGCAATACGGCGCACTAGAGGCATTGCGCAACGGCGAGCAAGATGTCGAGTATATGAGAAAAAGCTACCGGCGGCGGCGCAATTATTTTGTTCAATCATTAAATGAAATCGGCCTTTACTGTCACATGCCTGGCGGCGCGTTTTACGCGTTTCCATCGATTCAATCTACCGGCTTGACATCGGAGCAATTTGCTGAAAGATTATTGTTCGAAGAAAAAGTGGCGGTCGTTCCGGGCAATGTGTTCGGCGCAAGCGGGGAAGGATATATCCGCTGTTCTTACGCGTCTTCTCTCGAGCAGCTGCAGGAAGCGATCAAACGGATGAAACGTTTTTTAGAACGATTGTAGTTTCCATGTTCTGCTGTCCCGCTGCGGGATGGCAGAACATATTTTTTTGGGATTCATCAAAAATTTATGTTATAATTATGAAATAAAAAAATAGGAGTGTTTTGTTTGTCAACGATAGAAGCAGGAGATATCGTGAAAGGAAAGGTTACAGGCATTCAGCCATATGGCGTTTTTGTCGAATTAGACGAAGGAATACAAGGACTTGTTCACATCTCGGAAATTTCCCATAAATTTGTAAAAGATGTTAGGGATTATGTCCATATCGGCGATGAAGTAATGGTAAAAGTATTGTCGGTCGACCGGCAAACGAAACGGGCTAGCCTATCAATGAAGGCACTGGAAAATCGAAATAAAGACGAAAAACGTCACGTGAAAGTAAAAATGTCGTTCAACCCAGGATTTAATACGTTAAAAGAAAAGCTGCAGGAGTGGATCGAGCAATCCAAAAAAGAAGATTTACGAAAGTAAAACACCCACCTTTTTTTGAGGTGGGTGTTTTACTTTACATTTTATGTGCGAGACGTTTTTGGTTCCGTTCGTCCCAATTCTTCGGCAGGCTTGAATAGAAGTGCAAGGTTAATCAATCCTGCGATGCCGATGATTCCATAAATAATGCGCGACAATACGGCATCTTGTCCGCCGAAAATCGCTGCTACTAAATCGAATTGAAAGAAACCGATTAATCCCCAGTTAATGGCGCCGATAATCGTAAGTAATAGTGCAATGCGCTGAAGTACACTCATTCATCTTTTCCTCCTTTACATTTTTCCATCACTCGCTTATAGAATGCATAACATTGACGAAAAATATGCATCATTTGCGAAAGAAGTAAATCACTTTACAAGTGGAGATCATACTGCCCATAATAGAGACAAAAAAGGAGGGGGAATGCATATGCAAAATTTTACTTTTCAAAACCCTACGAAATTGATTTTCGGAAAAGGGCAAATTGAGCAGCTGAAAAAAGAACTGCCGCGTTATGGAAAAAAAGTATTGCTTGTCTATGGCGGCGGCAGTATTAAACGAAACGGGCTGTATGACGAAGTAATAAACATATTGAGTGAGCTGAACGTAGAATTGACAGAGCTTCCAGGAGTGGAACCGAATCCGCGCGTATCGACGGTAAGAAAAGGCGTAGATATTTGCAAAAGAGAAGGCATTGAATTTTTGCTTGCGGTCGGCGGCGGCAGTGTCATCGACTGTACGAAAGCGATTGCTGCCGGAGCCAAATATGACGGCGATCCGTGGGATTTTATTACGAAAAAAGTGACGGTGACGGAAGCGCTTCCGTTTGGAACGGTATTGACGCTGGCCGCAACCGGTTCGGAAATGAACTCCGGCTCGGTCATTACCAACTGGGAGACAAAAGAAAAATACGGCTGGAGCAGCCCAGCGACGTTCCCGCAATTTTCAATTCTTGACCCGACGTATACGCTCACGGTGCCGAAAGACCATACCGTCTACGGAATTGTCGATATGATGTCGCACGTGTTGGAACAATATTTCCATCACACGCCAAACACCCCGCTGCAAGACCGGATGTGTGAAGCCGTATTAAAAACAGTGATGGAAGCGGCGCCAAAACTAATGAATGACTTGCAAAACTACGAGTTGCGCGAGACCATTTTATACAGCGGAACGATTGCGTTAAACGGCTTTTTGCAAATGGGAGTCCGCGGCGACTGGGCGACGCATAACATCGAACACGCTGTATCGGCGGTATACGACATCCCGCATGCCGGCGGTCTTGCGATACTGTTCCCGAACTGGATGAAGCACGTGCTTGATGAAAATGTCAGCCGTTTTGTCCAACTAGCGGTGCGCGTGTTTGACGTCAATCCGGAAGGGAAATCGGAACGAGAGGTGGCGCTAGAAGGCATTGAAAAACTGCGCGAGTTTTGGTCGAGTCTTGGCGCGCCGTCTCGGCTTGCCGATTATGGCATCGGCGAAGAAAATCTTGAATTAATGGCGGACAAAGCGATGGCGTTTGGCGAATTTGGCAAGTTCAAAAAATTAAATCGCGATGATGTGCTCGCCATTTTGCGCGCATCGCTATAATGCAGAAAAGAGGCAGTTCCGGCTGCCTCTTTCTTGTTTTTTTATTCATATAAATGTTAAAAATGAATCCGTTTACAAAGTGAGGCAACGACTTGATTCCTTTTTGTTGTTTCGTTAAAGTGAAAGAAGGTAAAAACATTTTGGTTTGGAGGATCGAACATATGACACATATTCGCTTTGATTATTCAAAAGCCTTGGCGTTTTTTGGCGAACATGAGCTTACCTATTTGCGTGATGCAGTGAAAGTGGCGCATCATTCCCTCCATGAAAAAACAGGAACAGGCAGCGATTTTTTAGGATGGCTCGATTTGCCTGTTGACTATGACAAAGAAGAGTTTGCCCGCATTCAAAAAGCAGCGGCGAAAATTCAAGCTGATTCCGATGTGTTGTTGGTGATCGGTATCGGCGGCTCGTATTTAGGAGCGCGCGCTGCGATTGAAATGCTTCATCATTCATTTTACAATGCGTTGCCAAAAGACAAACGGAAAACGCCGCAAATTCTTTTCGTCGGCAATAACATTAGCTCGACTTATATGAAAGATGTCATCGACTTATTAGAAGGAAAAGATTTTTCGATTAACGTCATTTCCAAATCGGGCACGACAACAGAGCCGGCAATTGCCTTCCGCATTTTCCGCAAGCTGTTGGAAGAAAAATACGGAAAAGAAGAAGCGCGCAAACGAATCTATGCAACGACCGACCGGGCGCGCGGTGCGCTAAGAACATTGGCGACGGAAGAAGGCTATGAAACATTTGTCATTCCAGATGATGTCGGCGGCCGCTACTCCGTATTGACGGCGGTAGGACTGCTTCCGATTGCTGTCAGCGGCGCAAACATCGAAGAAATGATGAAAGGGGCAGCGCAAGCGCGCGAAGACTTCAGCAGTTCGGAATTGGAAGAAAACGCGGCATACCAATACGCGGCCATCCGCAACATTCTATACAACAAAGGAAAAACGATCGAGCTGTTGGTCAACTACGAGCCAGCGCTGCAATATTTCGCGGAATGGTGGAAACAGTTGTTTGGCGAAAGCGAAGGAAAAGACCAAAAAGGAATTTTCCCAGCTTCGGCAAACTTCTCGACCGACCTTCATTCCTTAGGGCAATATATTCAAGAAGGACGCCGCGATTTGTTTGAAACGGTGTTGAAAGTGGAAACGCCGCGTCATGAGTTGGTTATTGAAGAAGAGGAAAGCGATTTGGACAGGCTGAACTATTTGGCAGGCAAAACGGTCGATTTTGTGAACACCAAGGCGTTTGAAGGAACGCTCCTTGCCCATACGGATGGCGGTGTGCCAAATTTAGTGATCACCCTGCCGAAATTAGACGAATATACATTTGGTTATCTTGTCTATTTCTTTGAAAAAGCGTGCGCGATGAGCGGCTATTTATTAGGTGTTAACCCATTTGACCAGCCTGGAGTGGAAGCTTATAAAGTGAACATGTTCGCCCTCCTTGGCAAACCGGGCTATGAAGAGAAGAAGACGGAGCTTGAAAAACGCTTGAAATAACGGCATTTTTTAACATATTCACCGATTTATCTTCCACCTCTAAACGGAGTGTAGGTGGGAGAGGTTCATGGGAATCGAGAAAAACAGCCGATTTTCGGGGTACAAAAATGGTGTTTGACCACATTTTTCAAAAGTAATTGGTCGACTGTACTCCGAAAATCTTTTTCTCGATTCTTTTTTCATTTTCTCCGTGATATAAGGGTACGTATCTGCGCTGATGGAAATATTTTCATGATCCGGATCATGCTAGATTTGTTCGGAAGCTATGCCAGCCGCTAAAATGTGCACAATCCAAATATGGCGTAAATCATGAGGCTTTTTTTGATTTGCTCGAATTGCTGTATGAAACGTTCTATCCCTTCACTTAGTCCCGTCAGGTTTATAAAAAAGCAAAGTTTTGAATTCAGCAATGAAAAACGAACCGCCATGAGCTTTCAAATAGTCGAGTAAAGGATTAGGACGGTTATCTGCGATCACTGGCTTGGTTATTTCTAAATAATCAGCTAACTGACAGCATGGTTAAACAAGAAAAATTCACAGTTTTTTCATAGTTTAAATTACTGTATTCATGAAAAATGAATTACAATTATTGATAATGTTCTTCCAAAACTAAAATAATCTGGGAGAGAGCGCAATGAAGATTTTATTAATATTAGTAATACTTGTAATGGCAGCGGGATTAATTGGAACCTTATCCCTATCTGGAAAAGGTGATGAAGATTATAGTTCTTCCACCAAAAGCAACATAGCACGTCTTACACTTATATATGTTGGACTTGCCGTCGCATTAATGGTCGGAATTGGATTGTATGTTGCATTATAGAGCAGGATCTTCTTCAACTGCCGTGACAAAAAGAACATTTATCTTTAAATAGGTGCGTCTGTCCCTATGACAGGCGTTTTTATTTTATCGGATCGATGGAGATGTATGAATTTCCATTTCCAAACAAACTGTGAGTGCGTTCCTCTTTGTAGCCGTTTACCTGTCTACGCATGTTTTTAACGATAAATCAAGCGGTTGTGCGGTTTCAGTGATGATTTTTCCTAAATTTTCGGTTTTTAAAATGTTTTCCTACGCTGGCCGCTTCTTAACGTAGACTAACTTCAGCAGGAATCGCTTTTTTTATCACGTCATTATAGCCAAAGAAACATCATGTTTCAGACTATGGTTCAAATCAAAACAAACGAACAAATAATTGTACCCAAATAGGAAAACATAAAAGAAAAAGGAGGCATGTTTAAAATGATTGAAATTCCATCGCGTCTGGAAGGAAAAGCATTTCAGCTGTATAAGCTAGAACAGCAGTTAAAACCGCTCGGTTATACGATTGGCGGCAATTGGGATTATGATCATGGTTATTTTGACTATAAAATTGCCGATGAATCCGGATATCAATTTTTGCGTATTCCGTTTAAAGCAGTGGACGGACAGCTTGATTCGCATGGAACAACGGTGGAGATCGGCAGGCCGTTTTTATTATCGCATCAATATCAAAGCGGCTTAGATGACCATGCCGATGTCGGCAATCTAGGCGCCGCTTTTAACCAATTTTCTGAGCCGCAAGACTCCGATGCGACATTTCCGGAAACATATGTTAGCGTCGGGAAGGTGCTTGTGCAAGAGCTGGAACGCCGCCTGCTTGACTAAGGGCTCAGAACAAACAGGTGATCGCCTCTTTCAATGATGAAGTGTGGAGAAGGGTTCATATATCCTTCCTCCCCTCTCACGACACCAATTAATATCATTCGCTTTTTCAATAGCAACTGGCTGCTTTCGGAAAATGTTTTGCCGATGCACCATTCTTCGGCATGGATCAGCTGCAGTTTTCTATCGTGAAGCTGACGAAGCAGCGCTTCAATCGCTCTAGATATGCCTGGTGACTGAAGGCTGTTTGCCATTGTGAAGCTGGAGAGCAAGTTGGTTTGAATCACTTCATCAGCGCCCGCCCGTCTTGCGTTGTTGACGTGCTGCCCGGTTAATATTTCGACAATCGCATAGATGGAAGGGTTTAAGCTTTTCATGGCCAAAAGCGTTAAAATCGAATCTTTGTCCGCCTCCACTTCGTTTTTATGCTGGTCGGCGGTAATTAAAACCATTTGCGCTTCAGTGACGTTTGCTTTCTGCAGCACATCATCGTAGCTGGCGTTTCCTTTGATAAAATGAACATTTTTATAGGAAATCGGCAGCGCGTTTAACGTCGAATCAATGAGCACGCAGCGAAAAGATGGCTGGGATTTCGTTAATTGTGCCAGCACTTCGCGCACCCGCTCATTCCAGCCGACGATGATCACATGTCCCTTTTTTCCATAGCGCATCTGCCCATTCGATAATGCCGTCTCTTTTGCCACGGCGGCTGCTGATACGGACGCGAAATACGTCGTAATCACCCCCGTTCCTAACAAAATAAGGAGAATGGCGACGAGTTTTCCCGCCGTCGTTTTTGGAACGATGTCGCCATAGCCGATTGTCGCCGCGGTAACAATCGCCCACCATATGCCATCGAATACGTTATGGAATGTAGACGGCTCGACGAGATGAATAAGTAGGCCGAAAAGAATTAGCAGCGCGCTTCCCACCAGCAGCAATCGTATAAAGACAGGAAGGCGCAAATACGATATGAGTATATCCCAGTTTTTCATCGGTTTCCTCCGTTTGGTCCATTGTTTTTACAAAGTTAGTGTTGACTGTTTTGCTCCTTTTTTTGCATAAAAATTCCTTTTCGTTTTCATACTACATGATGAATATGTGAAAGGAGAGGAATGGCTTCATGGATATGAATCGTGTCAAACAAATTGTTTCGTCCCCGGCGGATATTCCTGTCTATTATAATGGTGTATCTGTCTGGATTGACGGTTATGATGAAGAAAAGCAAACGGCTACGGTCCATTTGCGGGATGGCCACCTTCGTGAGCAGCGTGACGTGCCGGTAGCCGAATTAAGTGAAGAACGATAAGGCAATAAGGAAAAACGCCGTGTTTCGGCGTTTTTTGTTTGCGTCTTTTGGAAAAAACCGATACTGACAGTGAAAGAAAATAACGCGGGAAGGAGCATGTAAAGTGACGGGTGGGCAGATAAAGGAAATGTTTGCAGATTACGGATATGAACGCTGGTGGGAAGAAATTTATTATCCGCTCTTGTCATCGCGTCTATTGGAGGAAGTAGACGAAGAGGTGCTGGCGGCATTTTTTGAGAGCTACGCGTTTCCGGAAGGCGAAGCATATTCGTTTACAGAGTTTGTCGTTCATTTTTCCATTTTTCAGCGTTTGTATAATAGCGGGATTTCTGCAATATGGAGATAAGAAAAGGGACTGCTTCGGCACGGAGCAGTCCCTTTTGCTGATGATTTTTATATCGAAGGCGCTTGTTTGCCTAGGCGCACCACACGCATGGTCAATAGCAGCGAGCAGGCAAGAAAGACAGCATCCGCAAATCCGTATACGAGTCTGTACCTGCCTAACGAGAATAACAAGCTCCCGACCATTGGTCCGAATGCCATTCCCATGTAGCGGAAGAAATTGTAGACGCCAATGGCGGTGGAACGGTTTGCTTGAAATACATACGTAAGCAGCGTCATCTGCACCGGCAAGGACGTTCCTAAAAACAGGCCAAACAACGCGATCGCAAGGATTAAGAGCGGAATGGATATATAGGAAACAAGAAGAAAAAGGAAAATGGATAGCACGGTGCAATACGATGTTGCTAAAATAATGTGTCTATCTTTCCAATAGCCTTGGATGCGTCCGCCGATAAAGCTGCCGACGACAATCATGCACGACAACGCTAAATAAACAAGCCCTTTTTCCTCTGCCGATAGCCCATAGCGCTCCGTCAAAATGCCAGGCAAAAAAACGAGAAAATTATAGAGCGCGTAATATTGGATAAACCCTAATAAAATAATCGAGGAACCGGCCCGGTGGCGGAGGATCGTGACAAAATCACGAATCTGAAAGGTTTTCGATGTTTGGTTTTCCGGTTTTGTTTCTTTTAGAAAAACAAAATTGCCGAGCCATATAAGCACCCCGACAAAAACAAGAACAAGGAATACGACATGAAAGTTAAATCGGCCGCCAAGAAATCCGCCAACGATCGGTCCGACGACTGGACCAAGCGATAGCATCATTTGGAAAGTACCCATCGCTTTTCCCCGTTCTTTTCCTTCAAATAAATCGCCGATAACGGTAGCGGCGACGACCGAACCAGCTGCGATGCCGATTGCCTGCAATGCTCGGAAGGCGAGAAGAACGTAAATAGAGTTCGAAAAAAAGCAGCCAAGCGATGCCGTGATATAAAGAAGGATGCCAGCCAAGAGAACATGACGGCGTCCTTTTATGTCTGTCAACGGTCCGTATACCATTTGCATCATGGCTAAGAAAAACGTGAAAATGGAAATGGTTAAATTCACTAAAAACGAAGAAGTAGCAAAATCGGTTGTTACTTCTGGTAAAATAGGGGTGTAAATGTTTTGTGTGAATGGACCAAGAAACGCGGCCAGCGAGACGAGATAAACGATTACCGTCCGGTTCATAGCTACCCTCCTTTCTCATCACATATGTATAATTATACTCCTTCTTAACCAATTTTCCTTAACGAATGCATATGAAAAAAGGTGGAGATACGATGATCAGGGATGCGAAAAAAGAAGACTTGCCAGCGATCGTGCAAATATATAATGAAACGATTCCGACCAGAATGGTTACCGCGGACCTCGAGCCGGTGTCGGTAGAAAGCAGGGAGGCGTGGTTTTTTGCTCATGACTCGCATACACGGCCGCTATGGGTGATGGAACAAGATGGCCGCGTGTGCGCCTGGCTCAGTTTCCAATCGTTTTATGGACGACCGGCCTATCGTCATACAGCGGAAATCAGCATTTACATTTCCGAAGCATATCGCGGGAAAGGAATCGGAAAGCAGCTGCTTCAAAAAGCAGTGGAGGAAGCGCCAAGTTTCGATATTAAAACGCTGTTAGGCTTTATCTTTGCCCATAATGAACCAAGCTTGCGCCTATTCTCTCGCTTTGGCTTTGAAACATGGGGACGCCTTCCGCGGGTCGCAGAATTGGATGGAATCGAGCGCGATTTAATCATCGTTGGAAAAAGAATTGTATAGAACGTAAAAAAATAGGACAGTCATAATAACAGATACCAGCAGAAAGAGGGAAGTATATGAACGTCATGCCGGTTCGTTTATTTACGATTCAAGATGGCGAAGGCTTTGTTGCCGATGCGTTTCAATGTCCAGTGACAGGCAATTTAATTTACAAATCGTCCGGTACACCTTCGGTGATTGCTTATGCTGACCTGACGGAAGAGCAAATACAGCGGTTAGAGAAATATGGCTTTAAGCGGTTAAACGGTGCTTCTTTCTCTACAGCGGCGCCATCGTCCGGGCAGTCGGTGATTGAAGAGCTGCTGCCGGAGCAGTAACAGCTCCCGGATTCGCCATGATAGAATAAAAAAGGAGCTAGTCGTTAGCTCCTTTTGTTTGTTCGGCGCGGCCGTTGCAGGCAGCCGCTTATGTTATTTGCGTACAACAGTGTAAATGATGATAGCTAAGACCAGTCCAATCAACAAGTAAAGAAATGGGTGCTTAGTGTTCGATTGTTTATCGGACTGTTTTGGTTGGTTGTCTTGTTTTGCTGTGTCTTCTTTCTCTTTCGCCGTTTGCTGCTGACGGGAAGAATCAGGTTTTTGCGCGGACGAACGGCTATACATTCCCGCGCTGTTTCGTTTCGCCTCTGCCATGGCGGCGCGGACTCGGCCTTCGTATTTATAATCCCCGTAATCGTAAAAATCTTCGACCAGTCCTGCTTTGCTCACTTCTTCTTGCAGCAATTTGTTTCCTACCCACACCCAGGCGAGCAAGCGATGATACTTATCAAACAGCGTGCTTCCGTCGGTTTCTAATGTAATATTTCCTTGTTTTAAGCGGGAGCAAGTAAACTGGCTTGCTTCTTTCCCGTACGGTTCGACTTCAATCGTGCTTTCCGGCGTATCAATGAATAGAAAGCGGGTCGTATATTCGCGGCCGTTGACCATAAACTTTGCTGTATCCCCATCAATGCACTTCACTAGTGTTGCGGCATATTTTTTTCCTAATTGCAATGTGGCGGACGAATCTGATTTCGCTGCAGAGGTTCCGCCCAGACTATGCCCTTCCAGGTCAATTTTATCCGCCGTCAGCTGCTGGGTGCACTTGGCGTTGTTATTGTATTTTTTGATCAATTGGACAAGCGCTTCTTTATTTTTGGCCTGCATGGCAAGTGCGGTCGGCTCATGCAGCAAGTACATGCAGTCCGAGTTACGGAAATGTCCGCCTAGTTCGTCCAACGTGCCAGGATGGGCGAAACTGCTGGTTGAAAAAAAGAGAATGAATAAGGCTGCTATCACCAAACTTGCTAACTTTCTCATTTGTTTCTTTCCTGGTTACTAAAATCTATAAAAATTGACTCATCGTGATGAAACTAGCAAAACTGCTTGCCGCTCATGAAATACATGAGTTCCACCAGGAAGGGAATCCCTCATGTCTCACCTGCTGTGAAAGCCCTCGTGGTTCGCTGTCAGCGACGGCATCTGTCGTGCACCATTCCTTCCATCGGTCCGTACACGACAACGATTTTAGTAACCAGGTCTACACCTCCTTCAATATGAATCAGCGCGCAATTTTTATATGATCGCCCTTTTGCATATGTAGTGCAAAAAAGAAAACCCTTGCCACGCAAGGGTTTTTCCAATGGAGCATACCGGGCTCGAACCGGTGACCTTCGCGCTGCCAGCACGACGCTCTCCCAACTGAGCTAATGCCCCACTTCATCAATTATTTTCTGTCCGTTTTTAATTATATATATGCTTTTTTGGAAATGCAATAGTATTTTATGCAGCTTTTTATTGGAAAAGGTGAAACAGATCAGCCGCTCTCAATATCAATATGGACGATTGAATCGATGCTGCGGATCGCATAATAGATGTCGGCAGCAGCCCGCTTTTGATCGATAACGGCTTTTAATTTAATTAAATGCTGGTTGTCCTCTAAATCTTTAATGCGCATAGTCTTGATATCGATGTGCTGCAGCTTTATTTTTTCGATGACATCGGCAATATTTTTTGTATCTGCCACGGTGATTTGCAACAGAATTTCTTTTTCCCGCAGTTGTTTCGGTCCGAAAAAGTTGATGAGAAAAGGAATAAGTTCTACGCTTACAATTAATAATGCCACCCCAAAGGCCGACTCCCAATAAAATCCGGCACCGACGGCAACTCCGATGCCGGCCGCTCCCCAAATGATTGCGGCTGTAGTTAATCCTGTAATACTATCATTTCCCCGGCGCAAGATAACCCCAGCTCCTAAAAAACCAACGCCTGATACAATTTGCGCGGCAAGACGGAGTGGATCCATCGTAATATGGTCTTTTAGCGGGAATACATAGGCAGATTCGATTGAGACAATCGTCAACAAACAGCTGGAAATGGAAATAACTAAGCAAGTTTTTAAGCCGACAGGTTTTCGTTTTAATTCTCTTTCCAATCCGATGATTAATCCTAATACAGCAGATATCCCTAATTTAATGAATGGGTCGAACATCACGGCAATCACCTCTTTTGTTTCGATATTGGTATAATAATGATAAAACATTGGTTAAGGGGATGAATAATGAAGCCATCAAGCATGTTCAAACCATATTTGGCCCTATTTGTAGGAGCGCTTTCCGTTTCTACTTCCGCTATTCTTGTGAAATGGGCGCATGCTCCTGCTTCCGTTATCGCCTTTTATCGGCTTTTTTTTACGGTACTATTGATGACACCATTTTTTATCAGATATAGATATATTAGTGAATTAAAAGAAATCTCCTGCCGCGATTGGGCGTTTTCAATCTTCTCTGGAGTTTTATTAGCACTTCATTTTATTCTTTGGTTTGAGTCGCTGAACTATACTTCCGTAACCAGTTCGGTTGTACTTGTAACATTGCAGCCGTTATTTGCGTTTGCTGGTGGATATGTGTTTTTTAAAGAACATCTTACTGCAGGAGCATTGTGTAGCGCGCTATTAGCAATCACCGGAAGCGTGATCATCAGCTGGGGCGATTTTCAAGTCAGCGGCAAAGCATTATTCGGTGATATGTTGGCACTGCTAGCATGTGCCATGGTAACAGGATATTGGCTATTTGGTCAAGAATTACGCAAACGTCTATCATTGATGACATATACATATATTGTCTACGGAATTAGTTCTTTCGTCCTTTTTCTTTACGTAATCGCGTTTCGGCTTCCGTTGCTTTCCTATAGAAAAATAGACTGGCTCTGCTTTGTCTTATTGGCCATTGTGCCGACCCTGCTAGGCCATTCCTTAATGAATTGGTCGGTAAAATGGGTAAGCGCGGCAACCGTTTCGATGAGCATTTTATTTGAACCAGTGGGAGCGTCCATATTAGCTTACTTTTTGCTCGGGGAGCTGATTCAGCCGTCCCAATGGATCGGAGGAATTTTCATTTTGACAGGAATCGGGGCTTATTTATGGGGAGAAAATCGGAAAGGGTCGCTACCAATACAAGAAAGTAGCTGACCCAAGCGTCCCTGTAATTAAGTATTCATTGTTCATTGGAAGACGATAGTGTTCTAAATTGCTGGCAAATTTCGATAAGTAAGTAAAATCAACTCTTGTGGTTTGCGGAACTAGATACGCTGATTTGGTCGCGAATTTTTTTCTCCTTCTATTCAGAGCGGCGATGATTCCTTCCGTTGTTGTAACTCCAATCCCATGTCCGTAATGCAGGCCGTCGCCTAAATAGATTGTATTTTCTCCTTGCCATTGTGGCGTTTGCGGATCGAATTCAGGATTTTTAAAATAAAGACAGTCGCCAGGAAGATAATCTTCTCCCTTTTTTGTTTTTATCCCTAAATCTCGATCAACATGCCAATCGTATAATAAAAGATTCGAAAATAACGTATTAAACGTCTGCCGATCAATAACATCCAGCACTGCCTTGTAAAATACGATAACGATGGCGGTCGCGCATTCAAAGGCGTACAAATGGCTGTTGACGAAAATATCGTTTATTGCATCTGCAGGAAGTACTTCTTTTCTTAATTGAAACCCGCCTAATTCATTTCGTACCCAAAATTGTTCGTTGCATTTGGAAAAACGGAAAATGGCGAATCTTGCTTTGCTTTTGGCGAGAGCAACAGCGGAATGAATGATGCGGTCGCGAAGGATGATCTCGAATAAAAGCTGATGTTTATTTTGGTATACATACGTTTTCGGCGACTTTAATAACGCTTCAAATATTTTTTCTTGACTTTTGGAAAGGGAAGAGGGGCCGAATAAACTGCTGTCGACGGCTGATTGCTGAATTTGAATCATATTTTCCTCCTTCAAAATAAATAATCCGCTTACTGGTGTAACTTGGATTTTAAATTTAGAAAGCGGTTATTCTTTGTTTTTGAGGATAAGAATTAAGTATATTTAATATGTATGTAGTGTGTCATTTTATTATTCTGTCATCTGCGGAAATATAGCGTAGTTGATTTCTAGCACGTACTCGATTAAATTGTAAGTGTAGTTGGTGAAAGGCGCTCTGCAGCGGTTATGCTGATGATTGGTATAAAGCTTTCGTGGAAGGGCAAAAAAAAATTAAAAAAAGGGGTTGCATTTTTAAAAAGAAGGTGTTATATTAAATAGCGTCGCTAATCGATCGATAAATTCCGATCGCTAAACAACATAAAAATGATAAATGATAATAAAAAACATAGTTGACAACAAAAAAACACTATGTTATCATTAAAGAGCTGTTTTAAAGAGGAAATGTTCCTTGAAAACTGAACAAAACGAAGCGTCCACATAGAAAAGCATAGAAAAGCGGAAGCGCCGAGATCAGCTCTCGAAGCCAAATGTTCTTCACCCGCAGAAGTGCTTGCACTTCGAAGGGGGGGTTATTTGGCGCAAGAGAGCTAGGCGCTGAAGCTGGACAATGCGAAAAGCGGAAGCACCGCAACACCTTATGGTATCGGTGCTGAGGCTGAAAACAAGCCAATCAACTTTCTATGGAGAGTTTGATCCTGGCTCAGGACGAACGCTGGCGGCGTGCCTAATACATGCAAGTCGAGCGGACCGAACAGGAGCTTGCTCTTGTTCGGTTAGCGGCGGACGGGTGAGTAACACGTGGGTAACCTACCCGTAAGACCGGGATAACTCCGGGAAACCGGAGCTAATACCGGATAACACCAAAGACCGCATGGTCTTTGGTTGAAAGGCGGCTTCG
>NZ_JABVYQ010000021.1:0-1060 GCF_013357975.1 Parageobacillus sp. VR-IP | reverse complement strand
AACACCCGAAGTCGGTGAGGTAACCCTTCTGGGAGCCAGCCGCCGAAGGTGGGGCAAGTGATTGGGGTGAAGTCGTAACAAGGTAGCCGTACCGGAAGGTGCGGCTGGATCACCTCCTTTCTAAGGATGACACGAAAAGCGGAAGCGCCGCGATTAGCTCTCGACGCCAAATGTTCTTCACCCGCAGAAGTGCTTGCACTTCGAGGGGGAAGGTTATTTGGTAGAAGAGAGCTAGGCGCTGGAGCTAGACATACGAAAAGCGGAAGCGTAATAGCTTCTTGACAATAGGTTGAAAATCATTTATAATGACGCTTGTCGTTTTGTTTAGTTTTGAAGGAGTTTTCCTTCGATCTATAATATAATGGGCCTATAGCTCAGCTGGTTAGAGCGCACGCCTGATAAGCGTGAGGTCGGTGGTTCAAGTCCACTTAGGCCCATTGATGTGTGGGGCCTTAGCTCAGCTGGGAGAGCGCCTGCTTTGCACGCAGGAGGTCATCGGTTCGATCCCGATAGGCTCCACCATTTTAGCGAAAAAAATACTTTAATTTATTTTGCGCCTGCGTCTTCTAGTGAATTCAAAGAAGCTGGATTCCTCGGCGCAAGGCAGCAAAGAAGCGAATGCAAAGAAGCAGCTTCGTTCCTTGAAAACTAGATAACCGGAAAGAAAAGCGGAGGCGCCGCGGTGAGCTCTCGAAGCCAAATGTTCTTCACCCGCAGAAGTGCTTGCACTTCGAGGGGGAAGGTTATTTGGCAGAAGAGAGCTAGGCGCCGAAGCTAGACAAAGGAAGAAGCCGAGAAGCGCTGATGTTGGTTAAGTTAGAAAGGGCGCACGGTGGATGCCTTGGCACTAGGAGCCGATGAAGGACGGGGCAAACGCCGAAACGCTTCGGGGAGCTGTAAGCAAGCGTTGATCCGGAGATGTCCGAATGGGGGAACCCACTGCCCGTAATGGGGCAGTATCCATACCTGAATCCATAGGGTATGGAGGGCACACCCGGGGAACTGAAACATCTTAGTACCCGGAGGAGAAGAAAGCAAACGCGATTCCCTGAGTAGCGGC